>NZ_QYTU02000056.1 GCF_003605365.2 Siminovitchia fortis | reverse complement strand
ACATCCTCCTTAAAAGTCATTGTATAAATTTAACTTAGATGTGTCCATGAAACTATACTAGCATCAAATTATTGCAACTTTTACATATATAATATTTATTTTCTCCTTTTTTGATTTTATAATATTGTGAATCAGAATGATTAATCGTAAATTTATTTTTGCAGAAAAAACATATAGTATCCAACATATTTTCACACTTCCTATCAGATTTTTATTGAAAAGTAACTATTTTTTAAACCTATGATTAAAAATGTGAATTTTTCATCTAATTTACTGCCATTCTAAAATAATTTATTTTTAACTTAGTTACAAGCTTATCCGTGAACTGTATTTTTACTAAAAATATGACGGCTATGCCTGTAATGGAAGGAAAAGCTGTAATATACTAAAGCCTACTTCATGCAACTGTTCAACAAAATGCCCCTTTGAAGTGCATCTCGTTATAACACAAATGGACTATAACTTCAGATACATGATCAATTAACTCAATTTACTTTCATCGCAGAGTGTTTCTAAATGATAACGGATTACTTCCTTCACCTTTTCTGGAGAGTAGACATCAGGTCTTAACAGAGCATGAATGGACAATCCATCAATTAATGCCGCTAGCCTACTTTTTTCTAATTTTACATTAGTTGAATCAGATAAAATCCCTTTTAGAACTAATATCTCGATCATTGAATTTGCTAATTCATACGTACCGTTAGTCATTTCATCTTTTTTTTCTTTTAATGTATCACTTGTAAGTGACTGAAGTGCAAGGATCCACCATACACTCGTTTCGATTTTCTTTTCTTCATCAATTGGTACAAGCTCCAATAAAACTTCCTCGACTGCCTGCAATGGATTGTCTGACCAACTTTTACTTTGAGAACGTTTTTTCCCTTCTTCCAGGTAATAATCCATGATAAATAATAACATTTCATCCTTAGTTGAAAAATAATGTCTTAACGCCCCAGCAGACATGCCTGCTTCAATAGCAACTCTTCTTATAGATGCCTTTTCGATTCCCTCGTTCTTAATAATATTCCAAGCGGCCTCAGCAATTGACTTCCTCTTTTTTTCATGATTAACAATCCTTGGCATAAAAAATCACTTCCTTTTCTTAACACAGTGTGCTATTATAATTTTAACACACTGTGTTATTTAAATTATAACATATAAAAAGGAGGGACTCTATATTTGATCGAAAGTATTGAAGCATTAATGCCTTCTTCATCAATAGACACATCGATAGCTTTGCTAATTATTTCTATTTGCGCATTAATTGATATATTAAGTCCTGGTGTACTTGCTGTAACAGCCTATTTATTATTGACACAGCCTAATCAATTATCTTCTCGCTTGCTTGTTTTTTTGTTTATTACACAGTTTGGCTACTTCATAGTGGGCTTATTACTATACTTTGGTGGAGATTCACTATTGAAAGGAATCGGAAAGTTATCTGAATTTGACTTTATCAATTGGTTTTATATCCTTTTTGGAGCAGTTATTGTTCTAATTAGCTTCAGTAAACCAAATGATACTACAAAAAAACGTTTAATTTCATTTATACCCCAAAAAACAACGATGAGAGGGATGATCATATTAGGTATCATTGTTTTTCTAATTGAATTTGTAACTGCGTTGCCTTACTTTTATTCAATTTTGTTAATGAATCACCTAACAATTGAGCCTTCCTCTTCTATCTTTATTATAATTGGCTACAATCTTGTAATGGTGCTTCCTTCTCTTCTTTTGTTAGGGGTTAATATTATGTTTAAAGAGAGACTGCAACAATTTCTAAATAAAATTAGATCAAAATTAAATGAAGCTCCGATGTCCTCACTCTTGGCAGCGATAGGAGTAGTAGGTGCGGTTTTTTTCAACATCGGTCTTAGAGGCATATTAAATTAAAAAAATTATTAATGAGGTGTTCATCATGAAAGAAATTATCAGTGGACTTGGTCTACTTTTTGTTATACAGGGAGTAGGCGGATTAATCAATCATTTGACTAATGGTGGAAAAAGTTGGTTTTTGGTAAATTATATTGATGCGTTTCAGGGATTTGAAATTGTTATGGACATTATATTTATTGTAGTTGGCGGAATCATAGGTTTAGCCTCTTGGAAAATAGACGGATCAACTAAAAGAGAAAATTAAAATATAAAGCAAATAGGACGACTTATACATAGCCGTCCTATTTGGCGGATGCTCCGTTGAGATATATTTTTAAATATTCATAGAGGGGAACATAAGAATTATTATGGATTCAAGACATATAGGGAGCTCGTCTCTCCAAAAGGAAGGTCGGTTATACTTTATTGATAACCTAAGGGCAGCTCTTACAATGTTAGTAGTGCTACATCATTTAGTGTATTTTTCCATCTATAACGAGGTATTATCACAAGGGTCTATTGGGGTTGTTATGGGCCTTCTATTCCTTGCTTTTAATCAGACTTTTTTCATGGGTACGTTTTTTCTTATTTCCGGATATTTTGTTCCTTCATCTTTTGAACGTAATGGAGCAACCCGATTTATCAAAGATAGATTCATCCGGTTCCTAGTCCCGTTTATCTTCTACGTTCTCATTCTTAGCCAAGTTCAATCAATTGAAGTCTATATGCTTAACCAGGAGCCATTTACATGGCAAACCTATTTTTCACATTTAACCTATGGCCCGATGTGGTACGTCGAGCTACTTTTCGTATTCGTTTGTTTATACGCAGTCTGGGCGAAATTTATGAGTAAAAATAAGCTATCAGTAGTTCGTCAGAGTACGCCACCCACCTACAGGATGTTTACAGTCTTTGTCATGATATTAGCAGTAGGATACTTCATCATAAGACTGTGGGTCCCTGCTCTTGATTTACCCGGTGGATCTCCCGGGGTTCAATCATTCGTTGGACTTTTTACAGCAAGCGGCTATGATCTCCCACAATATGTCGGGCTATTCATTTTGGGCATCATCGCTTACCAACGCAATTGGTTTCGAAATACTCCTGATTCTATGGGGAGGGCGGGTTTTGGAATTGCAATTGGAGCATCGATTCTTCTCCTTCCCTTAGTCTTGATATTTGGGGTAGACGGATTACAGTTTTCTGGCGGCTGGAACTGGACATCTTTGGTTTATTCTCTGTGGGAAGCTCTATTTTGTGTTGGCGTCATTCTCGGATTAATCATATTCTTTCGCAAAAGAGTTTTTCATCAAGGAAAAGGTTGGAGCTTCTTGTCAGCCCATTCCTTCGTGATTTATATCATTCATATACCGATTATCGCTATTGTTATGGCTGGATTGAAGGTCATCCACTTTCCACCATCCTTCATATTTCTAGCTACGATTCTGATCACGATACCACTTTGCTTCTTGTTAGGTTATATAATTAGGCAGATTCCCTTTGTGTCAAAGATTCTTTAGGGATGGTGAGTTTTAAAGAAGAAAAGAGGATACGACGATAACCATATCTGCCCTTATGCTTCTCAAAAATAGAACTAATGAGCCTTTTCTACTTTGGATTTTTATCTGATGTGCTTAAAAGTATTAATTTTATAATAATAAGTGTTACGTGGAATACCGGCAATTTTGAGTAATGCCTTCACAGGATAATCGTGCCTTAGCTCATATACTACTTTTACTTTTTGTTTTGTCGTAATTTGTTTTCTTCTTGAACTAAGGCTTTCAACTTTTTTAAATAGAATTTTCCATTTAATAATATGTATAAATTTTTACTCCCACCTGGCTTATGTTCAGTTGGGCTTTTTTGTATTTAATGAATATTTTTTTAAAAATATTGCTTTTATTTTTGGCATTTCATAAAAAATCTTGTTGAAGGTTATGAAAGGGGAAATCATCACCCACCTTTGCAGTTGCGAAGGGAGAGGAAATGCATGATCGAACCAGATCGTACCGAGTGGCAAGTTCGCTGTGCATTTAATGCCTTTTGTAAACGTGTATTGAAGAATGAAGCAATTAATATTTTCAACGAAAGACAACAACGACAAGCAAAGGAGATGACATTTTCTGATCTCACACCACAAGAAGAAAATCAACTCTATACCTTAGATAAGCAATATGAAGGAGAAGAAGGACAAAGTTTTCAAGTGGCTGGAAAGAAAATAACTCCGAAATTACTCGCTGAAGCGTTGCGTACTTTGCCAAAAGAAAAGCGTAAGACTGTCCTTTTATACTACTTTTTTGACAAATCAGATGTAGAAATAGCTGAACTACTCGATATTCCACGTAGTCCCGTTCAGTATAGGAGGACAAGCTCTTTCAAAAGGTTAAGACGATTTTTGGAGGAACATGCAGATGAATGGAGTGATTAATTCTAATGTTGGAAACAACGAGCGTGGTTTATTGCCGTACCCAATTATTTTAGCTGCAAATAAGGGTGAGCCAGAAGCAATGAAAGTAGTTGTTCTACATTATGGAAGCTATATGACAAGCCTATCCATGCGTAAGCTCCGTGATGAACAAGGAAACACTTATTGGGGCATCGATGAAGATACACGTGAACGCTTACGAGCGAAGCTTATGCAATCTGTTTTAGCTTTCAAAATTTGAATACAGAATGGTTAGGTTTTCCCTTTCATTAATCATAATTTGTTCTTTGACAAAGAAAGCACGGAAGATAACGCTGTGCAGTATAAACTAAAAAATCAGATACATTCAACTGATGGCGAGCCATCTGATTCATACGCCATGACTTTTTTAGAAACGAGCGATAATCTATGAGTCTAATGCAATCGTGGTGGATTGTTGGCGATAACCCATCAGTTAGGATAATGATACTCCCCTACCGTCATGGTTCGAGCGTTTGAAGCGTCGCAAGCTATGAGTAGGGCTGGAAGAAATACTTGCAGGGGTGAAATTCCCGTGGAGCTGCACCAACAGCCATCTGATTTTAATTGATTAATTATAAGGGGACGTGTTTTTTGAAACAGAATTTGATTCTATATAGTATGCAAATTGCTATGTTAAAACAACTGCTAACCCGTAAATTAATTACCAAGAAAGAATATTACATGGTTAAAAATAAATTAATGAAAGAATATGGCATCATTTCTGATATTACAGACTGAATTGTGTTTCTATTGGCGATACATTTTGTATAGGAGTTATCATATTTCCAATCATTCGATTTTTTGTTGTTAGAAGATTTAAGGATGTTCAATTTGATCTTCAATAATATAATCGGTCTAGATTCCAGAGTAATGAGGATTTTTTTAACAAAGGAATACATGAAAAAACACCTCCCGAACCGAACATTCGAGAGATGTTTCGCTCTTATTTGTTTACAATGCGATTGTACGTATTAACAGTTAATACGTAATAGACTGCATAGATGATAACAAAGAAGACTATAGCCATTAGAATAGGGAAGATAAGATTGATTCCAATGAGATTAGAAATAAAGTTGCTAGTAAAGTACAATGCCACACAACTGTGCAATATTCCTACGGTTAGTGGCAATCCAAACACAAATAATGACTGCCTTTTGATTGATTTACGTATATCCTTTTTATTGACACCGATTTTTCTAAGGATTTCATAGTGTCCTTTCGCCTCATTCGCTTCTGTTAACTGTTTGAAATAAATGATACTTCCACTTGCCGCTAAAAATACAAGCCCCAAAAATCCAAAAATAAAGAGAGTAATTGCGTTTCCTTCTTTACCTTGCTTATACTCCGTATAAAATGATGAAGAAACTTGAAAATCGTTTCCAACCAGTTTATTTACTTTCTTTGATGTGGCTTGTGCCGTTACTTCATTTTCCACTTCATACACTTTATAAGTTAATGGAGCCTCTTTTTTGGCTATCTCAGCAAACATTTCGTTACTGACTACGAGAAAGAAATCGGGATAATCGAAAGGTAGCACATTACTTTCAACCATATGAACAAATGGCAGTTCGCTGCTTCCTTGAGGCAATTGAATCGTTATATTTTCTCCTTTAAAAACCGACTTCGTATATTCAGTAAACCTTGGCTGGATTACTGCTGCTTGATTTCTTGATAGTAAGACTGTTTCATCCTTATTTAAAGCATTCGCTGCTTTATTAAATGTACTTTCTGAGATTAATTGCACAGGATTTATGTCATAATCCAGTTGAAATGAGAGTATTCCTTTTACCTGAATGACGGGTATGTCTAGTTGGGCTTTTATTGGATGTCGATGATCTGCTTTTATTATGCTCTCCACCTGCGAATCAAATTCTGAACCTTTTGACAAATGCGAATAGCTGAACGGAACAACTTCCTCAGCTCTTTTTTCGTTGCTGTAATACCCACTGTAAGTTGCACCTAAGAAACAGATCGTTGCAGAACTCAACAATGCAATGACTGTAAAGGTACGTGCATTCCCTCTAATACGAAACAGTAAGCGAGATATTTCAATTATTCTAGTTCCTCTGTAATAACGCGACTTATTTTTTTGTGATAATCTTAATAAATAGACCGTTACAGATCGAAAAAATAAATGGGTGCCAATGACGAGAGCAACAAAAGCAATACCATAATTTTTCATTAAATATTCCGTAGTAAATTCGTCAGGAAATGGTTTTAATATCAGCCAGTAACTAACGACAAGCAATATAACTCCGATAATAGCCGATATAAGTGAAACCTTTGGAATTTGTTCTCCTTTTTTCTCATCATAGAATAATTCGATTAATGTAAAACGATAAATCAAACGGTAACCTTGAACGGAAGTGAATAAAATAATGACCATAAAGACTATGACTGTTTGGGTAATCGCTTGAATGGAAATACCGAAGTCCACCTCGGCAATTGAACCCATAAGTTTTATTAAAATCATTGCAAATAATTTGGAAAGTAAGGTTCCAAGAATAATTCCAATAACTATTGCAATGATTCCCATAATCAAATTTTCATAAAATAACATTTTTGCAATGGTTTTCTTGCGTAAACCAAGTATGGCGTACAATCCGACTTCTTTCTTCCTTTTTCTTGTGAAGAATGAATTGGAGTACAAAATAAAGATTGCTACGAATAAAATTAAGATAATTGATGATACCCCAAACATGAAACTCATTGTATCCGACAATTCAATGCTTTCCTGAATTTTTTCGCTATATTGCAAGGAAGTGAACGTATAATAAATAACCATGCTGAAGACGAGCGTAACAAAATAGACAAAATAATTATTGAAGTTACCTTTAATATTTTTCCTTGCTAAACTAAATAACGTCATTTGCTCCACCCCCCAGTGCGGATAGAACATCCAACACCTTGTTGAAAAATTCTTTGCGGGATCTTTTCCCTTTCACAAGTTCTGTGAAGATTTTACCGTCTTTAATAAATAGGACGCGATTACAATAACTTGCCGCATAAGCATCATGGGTAACCATTAAAATTGTTGCCTTGTCTTGTTCATTAAGATCCTTTAAACTTTCTAATAAGTCTGTTGCTGATTTCGAATCCAACGCACCTGTTGGTTCATCTGCCAATATTAGGTTTGGCTTTGAAATAATCGCGCGTGATGCTGCCGTGCGTTGCTTTTGTCCCCCAGAAATTTGATACGGGTACTTATTTAAAATGTCGCGAATGCCAAACTTATCTGCCACTTCATCTGCTCTTCGTTCCAATTCCTTAACGTTCAATTTTGCCAAGGCTAACGGCAAGATAATATTTTCTTTCACAGTTAGAGTATCTAATAAATTATAGTCTTGGAAAAGGAAACCAAGTTTGTCACGGCGAAAGGCAGATAATTGCTCTTCATTCATCTTTGTCAAATTGATTCCGTCAACCACGATGTCACCAGCAGTCGGCTCGTCAATTGTTGCCAATATATTTAGTAAAGTTGATTTACCAGCACCCGAGGGACCCATAATACCGACGAATTCACCTTCCATGACGGTTAAGTCTATATCCTCCAAAGCTGAAAATACATTTCCCTTTGCACCATAGACTTTTTTTATTTGTTTTGCTTCGACAATAGTTTTCATATTTAAATCCTCCATTCAGAGTTGTTTTGTTTTACGTTTTTATTTTACAATAGGTGCCCTTTATATAAACTTACAGCTTGATCTCGTAACCTTACATTTTCGTCACATTGATAAAAAATATGTTTAAACACGATATTTTCTTTGTATGTTGGTCGATATTCAATTAATATGATGTTAAAGAAGGATGATTGTTTGGAGGGAAGAGGAATGAAAATCATGATTGTGGAAGATGATTTGACCATTCGTGATATGGTAGGGGAAACATTAGAAAAGTGGGGTTTTGAAACCGTTAAGATCGAAGACTTTGACCAAATCATGCAGGTATTTCTTAATCATGATCCTCACCTAGTCGTCATGGATATCAATTTGCCATCGTTTGACGGATTTTACTGGTGTAATAAAATCAGAGAAATTTCAAAGGTCCCTATGATCTTTCTCTCTTCCCGTGATACACCAATGGATATAGTGATGTCGATAAACATGGGAGGAGATGATTATATTCAAAAACCTTTCCATATGGATGTATTGATTGCAAAAATTAATGCACTCCTCCGCAGAACGTATTCCTACATGGAAACACAGTCTAAGACAATCGAACATGATGGAATTATATTAAACCTTGAGAACGGAGAGGCCTTACATGGAGATCGAAAGTCGGAACTCACGAAAACAGAATTTCTTATTTTGAAAATCCTGATGAAAAATAAAGGAACCATCGTCAGTCGTACGAAAATGATGCGTAGCCTTTGGAAGAATGAAAATTTCGTAGACGAAAATACATTGACGGTTAATATTGCTCGTCTGCGTAAAAAGCTTGCTGAACTTGGAAAAGAACACTTCATTATGACTAAGAAAGGACAAGGTTATATTATCCAATGAGTTTCTTTCAATATCTAAAAGATAAACGGAATTTCTTTATATTAAACGTGATCATTATGTTCTTTGTTTCTTTGATGACGATTGTGAGCACAGATCCCAGAAACACTGTAAGTAATATCGTATATACCAATGTGGTTATCTTTTTTATTGTAGCTATATACGTAATCATCGAATACTATTACAATAGAGAATTTTATCGGGAATTAAATGATTTGGTTGAAAGTAATCATGAAGAATTTCTCGCAACTCTGCCTAAACCGCGAAACGATGAACAACTGTTATATCTTGAGTTATTAAAAAAAGTAAATAGTGTGCATGGCGATCAATTACAAAAGTTGTATAACGAAAAAATGGATCATCAAGACTTTATTACATCTTGGATTCATGAAGTCAAGGTTCCGATTGCGGCAGGTCGCTTGCTTATGGAAAACAGTAATGGAAGAACTGTTGAATACCTTGTGGACAAGTTTGAAGATGAGTTGGATAGAATCGAAAATTACGTGGAGCAGGCTCTTTATTATTCTCGCATTGATTCTTTTTCCAAAGATTATTTTATTTCCGAGGTAGTGTTGGATCAAGTCGCTAAAAACAGTGTAAAGAAATTTGCCAAATCTTTTATTAACAAGCAAATTCGTTTTCATATGGACAATATTGAACAGGTTGTCCATACCGACAGTAAATGGCTTGGTTTTATTATGGATCAAGTTTTTTCAAATTCTTTAAAATATACAGGTGAAGGCGGGGAAATCTCCGTACAATTTGAGGAAGATCTAAAAGAAAAGCGGCTACAGATTCAAGATACAGGCATTGGAATTAAGCCAGAGGATATCAGCCGCGTATTTGAAAAAGGATTTACAGGATCTATTGGGAGAAGTCATGCCAAATCTACCGGTTTAGGTCTCTACCTTGCAAAAGAAATGGCTCTTAAATTAGGACATGACCTTTCCATTCATTCAGAAGATGGGAAATATACGAAGGTCATCATCCACTTTCC
The DNA here is from genome assembly GCF_003605365.2 of Siminovitchia fortis. Classification (GTDB taxonomy): domain Bacteria; phylum Bacillota; class Bacilli; order Bacillales; family Bacillaceae_C; genus Siminovitchia; species Siminovitchia fortis. Next base: position 5,977 of record NZ_QYTU02000056.1, on the reverse strand, counting down.
AAAAATCAGAAATTATTATCATCTATAAGTATAATGGTGGGGTTAAAGAAATTGGTTAATCGGAAAATAGTATCAAATTAAAGGTGTTCAAGTAGAATAATGTTTATCGTAAGGCTTAAGAAATATTAAATAATATAGCCAATAGTAAGTGAATTAATTGATAAAAAAATAAGTACTTGAAAATAGCTATAACCAGGTTTTTATTATATTTTAATCGAACTTTTCAAATATGGTTTTATTAATACCACGATAAATCAACGTTATATGTCCTCTTTTTATCTCCAGTTCCAAGTATGGGAAATATTATCCATGGTTTTAACATGCATATGCAATGACTTTTGAAAATTAATTGAGGCTCAAACACTTTATTTAAGATTTTTATTTGGTTATATTTTTATGGGGTAATCGGAAAATAGTGTAGAAAGAGGGTTAAAAATAACCCTCCTCCATTGCTTTAGTTAGTGTGGAAAAGTCAGCACCATAGATTTCTTCATAGACCCATTCATAGCCTATTTGACCCCAATTTGGGAATTGATCAGGTAACAATTTTCCGAAAGTAGCTTCAACTTCTTTGAATTTCTTTTTCTTTTGGGTATTCGGATTATAGTGTTGAAAAACCCTATTAAATAAATTAATGTTCATAGCACTGTAAATCGTATAATTGGATCTACGTCAATATTCTGGACACAAAATAGATGGTGGATTGGACAGAGCTCCATTTCATAAGAGTGGGTTGGTCTATGTCGCTTGACATGGAGCCTCTATGGGCATGGGTGTCTTGCGAAGGGCGAAAGGGTCAAACAATCCTTTCGCAGGCGGACGAGCCTAACATTTCCCCCTCCATGTAAAGCGCCGTGCTCAGACATGATGCAGTGACTAAGCCGCCACCCGGATTTCATCTTCAACCTGTTGTGGGGTCTTATATTGAAGGCTGCCATGCATTCGCTTTCGATTATACCAGCCTTCAATGTATTGGAAGAGATGAATCTTTGCAGAGGCGTAATCCAGATAAGTTACGTGATGTATTTCTTCCTTCTTCAAAATAGCATGGAAGGATTCAATACAGGCGTTATCGTACGGGCAGCCCTTTCGACTGAATGATTGTCTGATCTTTTTTGACTCAGCCTCTTCCATGAAAGCCTCACTCGTATATTGGGAACCCAAGTCACTGTGCAGAATTAACTCCTCTGGTGGTAGCTGCGTGGCATAGGCGTTATCCAATGCTTTAATCACCAGGTCTGTTGTCATTGTACAAGAAAAGGAATAGCCTACGATTTTCTTTGAATGCAGGTCCATCACAGAAGCAAGGTAGCACCAGCCATCCTTTAATGTATGGATATACGTAATATCGGCCACCCATTTTTCATTGATGGTGGTCGTAGAAAAGTCCCTGGCCAGGATATTCTCGCGTTCGATAACTGTTTCTTTGCTTGGTATTGGCCGATATTTTTTAATGACGATGGAACGGATGCCCTCTTTTTTCATCAGTCTCTGTACACGTTTCAGACTTACTCTATATCCTTCCGCACAGAGATATTGGTGAATTTTTGGGGCTCCATAACGCCCTTTGCTTTCTTCGTGGATCTCTTTGATCCTTTTTGTCAGCTCCTTGTTTTCCCGCTCACGCTTGGATTCGGTTTCTTGGAGTGTTAGGTAGTAGGAGCTTCGCGGCAATTCCAAGACTTCGCACATAGTTTGGATGGGATGTTGGTCTTTATGTTGATCAATCACGGAAGCTACTGCAGATTGGCTTACCTTTTCGCGAATATGGCCATAGCCTTTTTAAAGATTTCATTTTCTTCCTGCAGCCGGCGAAGCTCCTTTTGAATCTTGGTATAGTCATCCGCCGTTGCCACGGTTCCATCTTCAAATTTGACGGGAGAAAACTTTTTGACCCAATTATAAATGGAGACATCAGATACGCCATATTCGCTGGTTAATTGCTTGACTGGAGTGCCAGATTGATATAATTCCACAACCATCCTTTTGAAATCTTCATTAAATTTATTTTGGTTTTTATTATGGCCTTTCATTGGACACACCTCTTCTTAATCTTATTCCTCAAAAATTATGAAACTAACTAGGATGTGTCCATGAAAATATACTAGCACCACATGTTTGGGGTGGGAAAAAGAAAAAAGACCATTATCTTGAACAAAACGTTTGGATCATTTCCAGAAATATTTCATTTCCCTAAACCCTACATCCCAAAGCTTTTCATTCCCCTTAACGATTATCGTAATCTTACTTGCACGTTCAAGTGGAATTTCAAACATTTGTGGAAACAATTCCGGATAATTCAGTTGCTCCGTTCCAGAGCCGGATAATACCTCACGACCATCGACTAAAACTCGTATACTTCCATCCCTATCCATTAAGTCCGGTATTCCATAATAAAATGAAAAAATAATCTCCTTCTTGGACGTATAAGTGTAGGTTTCACTTCCTTTGCCTTTGGCGCCAAATATATTATATCCAGGTTCGACGTTTTGACCGCTAACTTTAAAGCTGTACGGTTTTGTTCCCGCTGTTGTATGCCCGGAACTATTTTTCAGTTCATTTAAAGCTATAAAGGGACCCTCTGCTTTGGTGAACGTTTTCTCCACAATTCCGCAAATTGCTAATACCCCGATTAGAATAACAATACACGTGATACCGGTAATAGCCATATTTAGCCAAAAGTTTTTTGTTCGATACCCTAGTTTGTACGCTCCGAATCCGATGCTTGCGCCTAGAGAGTTTTGAATGGCATCGTTAATATCAAAGCTTCCGAGCAAAGTTAGTGCCTGTATGGTTTCGATCACGAGAATAGACAGGAAGAACAATGAAAAGAAACGAATAAACTTCACACGGAATAACAATGGAATCAATATGCCGAATGGAATAAAGGCTGCCACATTTCCTAGATCTACGAAATCCATCAGAGTAGGATGCAGAAAATCAGAAATCTTTGGCAAATGGTAGAACTCAATCGGAAAAAAAATAAAGGTGACCCCAGTCGTGCTTGCAGATGCACCTATTCTGCCGAAAGCGAAAAAAATAAAATATAGTATCAAAATAGTATAAAGAATAGTTACGGTAAAAATAACTGTACGTTTTTGTGGCAATGTTATTTTGCCCTTGGCAGTCATATAAAAACACCTCCTGAAACAGTGTATCAAAAGTCATGTTTAAAATACATGATTTACTATAACCGTTACAGATATCAATGGAACCTAAAAAAGATGACCCCTATTCAATACAGAGATCACCTTCTTAAGTCTGCCTAGCTTTTTTATGATTGTCCTTTACAAAGGGTACAGTTTAAAGAAGGAATGGCTCCTTTTTTGTGGAAATAATCGCACCTCTGGTTGTCTATCCGCTTCGTGGACAGGATTATCCTCCACACCGACTAAATATTTTTACGATCAATTCCACAAATTTATTGACAGACCTGTTTTAGGACCATTTTGCACAGTGGCAAATCGTGCAGGAGTGACCCTGCCACCTTTTCTAAAGAGTTGATTCATAAATGGTAATGAGGAGTATTTCATAGTCTGGAATCACTTTCTTCAAGTAGCTTGGCCTTATAAAAGTGGCTTTTACAAAGGGTACATTATAAATTTAAAGTCCTCTTTATAAATATATTTAGAATTTGAATCAAACGTTGTTCTTATGCCATTCTTCTCGATTTAATTCTCCGTTTATTGCGGCTGCGGATACAGCTCCTGAAGCAGCTGCAACAATAGATTGGTGCAAGTGTGTAGTTGCATCCCCAGCTGCATAAACACCAGGTACACTTGTTTTTCCAAACTCATCGACTTCAATTATTCCAGTATCCAACATCCGGCAACCAAGTGCGACAGGTAATTCCGATCCAAGTACCAATTCTGCCTTGAAGAAAATTCCTGTGCATGGAATTACTGTTCCATCCTCAAGCTTAACATGCCTTACCATGCCTTGATTTGATTGGATGGAATGAATTGGTGAATGAAATAACGGGATATTATGCGCACGCAATTCTTCACGTTCTGCTTCACTCAATTCATTGGGACCATTTGTACAAACTACAAACTGCTTTGTCCACCCGTAAAGCAATGGGACAAAATGCATTAGCGCTGCTCCTCTGTTTATGACAACTAATTGCTGATCTCTTAGTTCCCAGCCATCACAATACGGGCATACAAATGCGCTCTTACCATAGACCTCCGCCAACCCTGGTATGCCAAGATCGCGATCCTTCATTCCGATAGCAAACAACAGTTTTCTAGTGGCTATCTTCAACCCTGAAGCAGTTTCCAACAAAAATTGACCATCTTCACCTTCTATCAACTCGATAGTATCTTCCAAATGTGAAACTGACGGATAAGTGTGAAGCTGCGATTTAGCAATATTTCTAAATTCATGTGGGCTAATGCCATCACGTGTTAAAAAGGCATGAGCCTCTCTAGTCACTGCATTACGCGGTTGCCCCTCATCGATAATCAACGTCTTCTTCCTAGCCCGTCCTAGTATAAGTCCAGCGCTTAAACCAGCAGGACCTCCTCCAATAATAACAACATCAACTTCCTTCATGATTAACTCCCTTCCTCTTATTAGTTTAACTTTCCAAATGTGTATACGCCCAATAATTACTCTGTACATCTCATATGTAGTTAAGACCTAACCAGTACTACTGAAATACTGTATTCTCACTCTGCTACGATGTTACATGTTGGCATCACCTCCTTACATAAGAACTTATCCACTAGCTCATTCGACTTTTAAATAATTTGCACATCTTTGAAACATCATCGATAGGCGCTGATTTTACTCTGTATATAGATTTTTCAGTCATAAATCCCTAGTAAAATTCGATGACAGTCAGCGATATGAATATGCAGACTACGTACAGAAACTCTTCCTTAACTTTCGATCTCTTTCCTATAATCTTCCGGGGACATCGTTTCACAATACCGGATTAAAAATCGCTGTATCTTGAATCAACTTATACGGTCCTTTTATACATGTTCATTTTTGGATTCTCCTAATTTTTTATTATAATTTCATTAAAGACTATAGAGACACTTATTATCTATAATTGGTTGAAAGAATATGTGCTAGAAAACGATGTTCGTTTCCCGCACAAGAGCGGACATTTTTTTATTTCTCAAATGCTCTTCCATTTTTTCCTCTGCTTCCAATACTACTCTTTGAATCGGACAATCTGGTCCGTGATCGAAACTACAATCAAACAAAGAGGCAGATCCCTCAATCGCATGAATAATGTCAAGAAACGAAATATCCTCCCAATTTCGTTTCAGTCTGTATCCACCATTCACTCCTGTTATGGATTCAATCATACCAGCCTTTACTAGCTTGGTCAGTATCTTGGACAGATAAGTTGGTGACACCTTTTGCTTCTCAGCAAGCAGCTGAACGCCCACAGGTTTATCCGGAGTCGCTGCAGTAAGAAAAAGCATCGTATGTAGAGCATAATCTGTAGCCTTTGAAAACTTCATTCATCATCACCCTAATTAAGGATTTTATTTATCTATAATAACTTGAATGTTGTTAAACTCCAAGTATAATGCATGGGCTATTATATTATAGCAGCTAGTCGAACTTCTTGAAAATGCTCTAATCGTGACTATAAAACCCCATTTCTCTCGTTATGAATGGTAATGCTTCTCTTATATATTATTATGCAGACACATTACTACGATATTGTCAATCTATGCCCCCAACTTAATATAACAGCTTATAACCTATCCTTCTTTCTAATAATAGCTTGTAGAAAAATTCTTTTAGTTCTTTTTTATAATTATTTATATATTTGGTTTGAAGGCTTCAATGATTTTCATACATTGTGAATTAAGTAGAGTTTTGGAATTTATTATTTGAAATAACAATTCTACGGTGTAAACTCGATTTGTCTTTTCTGCTTATTTCATTCTAGCCTTGACTTTTATTAAATAGTCTATCAAATTTCGGGTATTCGGATTATAGTGTTGAAAAA
>NZ_QYTU02000055.1 GCF_003605365.2 Siminovitchia fortis | reverse complement strand
CGGGCATTGGCTCCGGCCGCCAGTGACCGCATGCGGCGGAAAACACCGGGCGCGGGCATTGGCTCCAGCCGCCAGTGACCACAGTCGCCGGGAAACCCCATACGCGGGCATTGGCCTTTCGCTAATAAGAACGGAAATTATATGAGTTCACACAAAATTTCGGTAACCCGGTCCCCAACTTCCGAAGTGGAAGCATTCCCGCCGAGATCGGGAGTAAGTACCTCGTTTTCTTCCAAAAGTTTTTCTATCGCTTGTAAAAGCTTCTCTCCCAAATCATTATAGCCGAAAAAGTCAAACATCTGGCTGGCTGACCAGACTGCCGCCAACGGGTTGGCAATCCCTTTCCCGGCGATATCAGGAGCCGATCCGTGGACCGGTTCAAACATGGATGGATATTCCCTTTCAGGATTGATATTCGCACCGGCAGCAAGCCCCATCCCGCCTGCAAGCGCGGCGCCTAAATCGGTTAAAATATCCCCGAATAAATTTGATGTGACTACGACTTCGAAGCGTTCCGGATCCGTGATCATATGCATGGCCGCAGCATCCACCAGATACGAATAAGTTTGGATTTCAGGATACTCTTTGCTTACTTCTTCAAACACTTCATCCCAAAAGACCATGGAATAATTGAGTGCGTTAGCCTTGCTGATGCTTGTCACCGTTTTTCCGGATTCTTTTGCTGTTTCAAAGGCATAGCGGATAATCCGCTCAGTTCCTTTTCTGGAAAAAACACCTGTCTGCAGGACTACCTCTTCAGGCTTTCCTTTAAAGAGCCAGTCTCCTGCCCCCGAATATTCGCCTTCGCTGTTTTCCCGGATAAACAACATATCGATTTTTTGTTTGCTGCCATTTTTCAAGGGACAAGGCGCTCCATTCAAAAGCTGAATAGGGCGGATATTCACGTATTGATCAAAGCTTTTTCGGATTCGCAAAAGCAGGTCCCAAAGGGATATATGGTCAGGGACGCCGGGATAGCCGACAGCCCCCAAATAAATGGCATCGAATTTCTTCAACTGGTCTATACCGTCTTGATCCATCATTCTGCCATGCTCAAGATAATATTCACAGCCCCAGGGAAAATAGGTAAATTCAAATTGAACTCTCCCGTCCAACTGAGCAGCTTTTTCCAGAACTTTGATTCCTTCCGCAATGACTTCGGGGCCGATTCCATCCCCCGGAATGGCCGCTATTTTCAGTGTCTCCATCCTCTTCAACTCTTTCATCTATTATTTGGGGTATGCAATCAATTCTATTTTATCAAAATAAAGCGGGAAAGACTTGCTTTTTGCAAGCAAGCCTTCTTTCTGTTGCCGTTCTATTATATTGGAGAAATCAGTCGCCCAGCTTAAAATTGGCCACCGACGCATTCAATTCTTCCGCCAGCTCTGTCAATGATTGTGCGGTGGAAGCGGTTTCTTCGCTGCTCGCAGTTGCCTCCTCCGTCGCAGCCGAAATGCTTTCGATGAAATGCAGAACCTCTGACGACTGGGCCGCCTGCTGCTCACTGGCACCTGCTATTTCCGTTACTTTTTTGCCTGTTTCCTTTACCATTTTGATAATTTGTTCGAAGGCTTCGCCCGATTTTTGTGTGTAAACAAGACCTTCCTGTACCGATTTTACACTCAGCGCCGTGTTATTCTGCATCTCTTTGATAATGGAGGTAATCTGCTTTGTCGCTTCCCCGCTTCGTTCTGCGAGCTTGCGGACCTCATCGGCCACAACAGCGAAACCTCTTCCCTGTTCTCCTGCGCGGGCCGCCTCAATTGCCGCATTCAATGCCAATAGATTCGTTTGATCGGCGATATCATCGATCACTTCGATAATTTCTCCGATTCTATTGGAATCCTGTTCCAAATCGCCCATCTGATCACTGACAACATGGGCCCCCTCAACGGAAGACAGCAGCACTTTTTCCCCGTCCTGCGCGATTCTGATTGTCTCATTTGAAAGCTTTGCTGCCTGCTCCGTATTTTTTGCAACAGAGTGAATCGCATCCGACAATTCTCCGAATAGCTCATTCATCGTCTGTGCGGCATTCGCCTGATTGGCGCTGGCACTGGCAACTTCTACAGTGCTTGCGGACACCTGCTCTGAGGAGGCCGACAGATTTTCAGCAGCACTCAATATGTTTTGAATCATCCCCCTCAAATTGACGACCATCCGGTTGACCGACTGCGCTAATTTTCCGATCTCATCCTTCGTTTGGATGTCCGTCGTTTCTGTCAAATCGCCGTCAGCCACCTTTTCTACCAGGCCGACCACTTGATTGAGCGGCTTGGAAATGACGCGTGAAATGAGAATTCCGAATACGATACATAGTATAAAAGTCAGCGTGATATTGAATAAGGTGATATTTTTCACCATTGTATAAGTTTGGCCGGAATCTATATTCTCTTTTTCCGCTTCGGCAACATTGATTTCGATTAATTTATTAATAATGATCCCCAATTCGATTTGCAGTTTGTTCAGATTCATCTGATTAAAATATTTCGTATCATTTTCAATGATGACATCGATGGATCTGTCGTACTCCCTGTTATACTTCTCCAACTCACTTTCAAATCTTTCCAGCAATTCTTTCTGTTCTTTATTCAATGAAGTTTTGCTGTACAGCTCAATGTTCCGATTGATATCATCTCTCGCCGCCTTAACGTCATCCAAAAGTTTTATCCTTTCTTTGCTGGAGACGCTGATAAAAATATCGCGCCAGTTCACCTTTAACTCTTGAAAAAGATATCTCGTCTCATTCAAATATTGAATGGGCTGAAGACTTTCATCATACATATTCTCCGTGTTCTCATTCAGTTTCCCCATGTTATATACGGAGAAAAGCCCGCCGCCTATCTGGATACAAGCAATAAGAATAAAAGCGAATATCAACTTCAATGATGTCTTTAAATTCAGGAACCTCGAAAAAAACTTCATTCTTCATACCCCCCTTTTAAAACATGCAAAGCAACAATTCCAAACAAAGTCAAAAGTGAAAAAATTCATGATAAAGAGAGGCTCCCGGCTAATACCGAGAGCAGACCAAGTTATGTAACTTAATTCGATAACTCTATCATTTTGGAAGAAATACGATTTAACGGCAGAATATGATCGACGCAGCCCAGATTGACAGCCGTTTTCGGCATTCCGTAAACGATGCATGTCTCTTCGGACTCAGCAATGGTCGAACCGGCTGCACCGGAATCTTTTGCCCTTTTCATGCCCTTGGCACCATCCCCGCCCATTCCTGTCATAATGATATAATGGCGTTTCAATCCGGCAAGCTTGCTGACGGAATCATACAAGACATCAACGGAAGGGCGGTGCCCGTTGCAATGCGTTTCTTTATTTAAAACAATCCTGTATTCATTGCCTCTTTGCCGTACTTCCATGTGGTAATCCCCAGGGGCAATATAAACGGTTCCACCGCTAATGACCTGATTGTTCTGCGCCTCGACTACATTTACATTTGCAATGCCATCCAGCCTTTTGGCCAGGTATTCCGTAAATTTTGGCGGCATGTGCTGTACGACAAGAACAGGATCCTTAAAGCCGGCAGGCAAACCAGTGATGACTGTTTCCAGCGCCTTCGGCCCCCCTGTTGAAGTCCCAACGGCAAACAGCTGTTTAAAACCGGTCACAACTCTCAGCGGTTTTTCTATTTTTTGAATGGCCGGTTTTGTTTTAGGCTGTACAGCTTCACTAAGAACCAGGGGTTCTGTCTTCGACAGAGGTGCGTTTGCGACCGCCTTGATTTTGGCAATCAGTTCTTCCTTTACCCGGAACAGGTCCAAAGAGACAGATCCGGACGGTTTTTGAACAAAATCGACTGCACCAAGCTGCAAAGCCTTGATCGTCTCATAAGCCCCTTTTTCGGTCAAAGAGCTTACCATGAGAACTGGAGTCGGGAATCTTTGCATAATATGCCGCAGTGCTGTCAACCCGTCCATTTCAGGCATTTCCACATCCATTGTGATGACATCAGGATTCAGTTCTTCTGCCAGCCGGATAGCCTCACGACCGTTCTTCGCTGTCCCGGCGACATCTAAACGATCATCCTTTGATACGAAATCGGCGATAAGTTTCCGCATAAAAATGGAGTCATCAACAATAAGGACCTTAATCTTTCCCATAACATCTCACCTACATCTTTTTGTAAAAGAATGTGTCCGCGTCTTTCAACTGGTACCTCTGCGGCTGAAAGATCTGCTCGGAACCGCCGACAAAAAGGTATCCGCCCTTATTCAATGCCCGGCTGAACTTATGAAACAGATAATCTTTCGCTTCATCCGTAAAATAAATAAGGACATTGCGGCAGATAATCAAGTCAAATCCCTGTTCAAAAGGGTCAGACAGGAGATTCTGCTGTTTGAAATGGACACTTTTTCTTACCTCTTCTGAAATCACATGCTGTCTTCCCTGATCGGCAAAAAATTTCTCCCGGTACTGGGGAGAGAGATTTTTCAGCGTCCCTGTGTTGAATACGCCGGATTTCGCTTGATCAATCACCTTTTGATTTATGTCCGTCGCCAATATCCGAATATCTTTCCAATCCAGGAACGAAGAAAGCAGCATGGCCAGACTGTATGGTTCCTCCCCTGTAGAGCAGGCGGCACTCCAGCATTTAATCCTCTTTTTATCCTCCAAAAGTTCTGGAATAATCTTCTTTTCCAAAATATTCCACCGCGAAGGATTCCGAAAAAACTCTGTGACATTGATCGTCATATGGTTTAAAAACTCTTCATAGAGCATTTCATCCTGCATCATCGCTTTGTAGAAATCATCAAATGTCCGGAACCCTTTTCTGCTTTTTAAGGAAGTCAATCTCCGTTTCATCTGGTCTTCTTTATACGCATGCAGGTCTATGTTTGTCTGTCTCTTGATTCTCTGTATAAACAAATCGTAATCTTGGTTTTTATCCAATACTTCAAGCATTGTTTCACCTTCAGCCTATATTACTTTTCAAACATAACTCTTAGCTCTTTCCTGCCTTGGCTACCGCGTTCATCATCCTTTGTGGATTGATCGGCTTTACAATAAAATCAACAGCCCCTGCGATGATCGCTTCTTTTACCATTGATTCCTGTCCCATCGCGGAAGAGATAAGAACTTTCGCATTCGGGTCATATTGCTTAATTTCTTTCGTAGCAGTGATCCCATCCTTATTCGGCATGGTGATATCCATCGTGACCAAATCCGGTTTCAATTCCTTGTATTTTTCCACAGCGTCATTCCCATCAACAGCCTCTCCGATCACCTCATGCCCGAACTCTTCAAGCATTTTCCGCAAAGTCATCCGCATAAACGCTGCATCATCTACAATTAAGATTTTCATATATATTCACTTCCAATCTATGAATTTATACATTATTGATCATTCTGTTGATGCCGGCCACTTCCAGTATCAATTCCACCCGGCCGTCCCCTAAAATGGTAGCTCCGGAAACTCCGTTGATTTTTCCGACATATTTGCCCAATGACTTGACGACAATCTCCTGGTTGCCTTGAAGTTCATCAACGATCAAAGCAATTCTTTTTTCACCCACACCTACGATCACAACCGGCAGCTGCCTATTTCCGGGATCGGTCCGCGGAATTTGGAGCAGATCGTGGAGCCAGACAATAGGCAATACCTGTTCCCGGACAACCACGATCGATTTGCCTTTGATCGTTTGAATCGTATCTGGGTGAATCCGGACAATTTCAACGACATTGCTCATTGGCAAAATAAAGGTCCTGTCAGCCAATCTGATGATCAGCCCAGTAATGATGGCCAATGTCAATGGAAGCTTAATTTTAAAAGAAGTGCCTTGACCCAGTTTTGTATTAAGCTCAATGATTCCGTTCAAGCTTTCGATATGGCTGCGGACGATGTCCATCCCAACTCCCCGCCCGGAAACATCGCTCACTTCTTTGGCTGTGGAGAAACCCGGCCGGAAAATGAGGTAGGCCGCTTCATCATCAGTCAGCTTCTCAGCTTCCTCGGCAGTAATAACACCTTTTTTCAGCGCTGAAGCTCTCATTTTATCAGGGTCTATTCCTGCGCCGTCATCTTCAACAGTGATGACTACCTGATTTTCTTCATGGCTGGCAGTGATGCGCAAAACACCCTTAGGGGGCTTGTCTGTCTTAGCCCTGTCCTCTTTTGATTCCAGCCCATGGTCAACCGCATTTCGAATCAAGTGAATCAAAGGGTCGCCGATTTTTTCAATAACTGTTCTGTCCAATTCCGTTTCTTGCCCTTCAATGACAAGGTCTATGTCCTTATCCAGCGTTTGTGCAAGATCGCGGACCATTCTCGGGAATCTGCTGAACAGCTGTCTGATCGGGAGCATCCTCACTTTCATGACACTTTCCTGAAGCTCCCCGATCACTCGTGCGACGTGATCGGAAACTTGCACCAGATCATCAACGGTATCATCTTCCGTATAACGGTTATGAAGCAATCCGCTCACTTGGCTGATTCTCGTTTGATCGATGACCAGTTCCCCCACCAGATTCATGAGATGCTCCAAGCGCCCGACATCCACCCGGATCGTTTGGGCCGCCTGCCGTCCTTTGGCAGGCTTTTTCTCATCAGCTTTTGGCGGTTCGGGTTTGGGAGCCGATCCAGCCTTTTTCTCTTGTTCGACTGGCACTTCGGCTTTTTCCACAGCTTCCGTCCCAGTTGCAGCAGCCGCTTCCTTTACTGCAGCTTCCTGTCCAAAGTCATTTACGGCTACCTGATCGACATCAGTCATCATTTCCACAAGTCCGGAAATTTCCGAACTGCTCTGCTGCGCCGCAATGAGAAACTTTATTTTCTCGTAATCTTCCTCCTGATTATCCGGTTGATCAAAATCCGGTATAGATTGAATAATATCGGCCCCAGCTGATTCCAGCTGGTTTTTAATTAAAAAAGCCCGAACGGATTTCATTTCACATTCAGCGGAAATGTTGATGGACAGTTCATAAATGTGCAGTCCCTGTTCCCTGTATGAATCAATGTCCGCTTGAATTTCTGATGAATACTGTTCATCTGAAGCTGTTTCCTCTTCCTGCTCCGGTTGCTTTCTGCTAGAAAAATTCTCCACTTCTTCAATAAGCGGTGTTATGTCCGTTCTTGGGTCCTGACCCGAAACAATCTCTTCCTTCAACTGCTTCAATTCATCCAGGCACTTGAATAAAAGGTTGATCAAATCATGAGTGACGGATAACCTGCCATTGCGGACATGGTCAAGCAAATGCTCCATTTCATGCGTCAGCTTTGTCATATCCTCAAAACCCATTGTCGCGGAGGAACCTTTTAATGTATGTGCGGCGCGGAATAGCCGCTGTATGACTTCCGGCGATTCACCCTCTTGTTCCAGCACAAGGATCTCTTGGTCGATGATATCCAACTGCTCATCGACTTCATCTATAAAAACTCCCAAAAACTCGCTTAAATCAAATGTATCCATTTATTTTTCACCACCTATTGCTGGAGAACTTTATCCAAATTTAGTATGCTGACCAGTTCCTTGTCCACATGCCCGATTCCGGAGAAAAATGAGCCTTTTACATCCCCGAACGTTTCGGGCGGAGGCTGAATATCACTGAACGTGGTCACCTGGCTGACATTGTCCACAACAATACCGATCATTTCATCTTTATATTTCACGACAACAATGCGTGTATCTTTTGAATACTCTTCCTCATTCAGCCCAAACCGATGGCGCAGGCTGACAATTGGAATGATCCTTCCCCTAAGGTTGATCACCCCTTTAATATGGGCCTGGACATTTGGTATTTTCGTAATATCCTGCATTCGTATTATTTCTTCGATATCATGAATCCTGATTGCATATTTCTCGGGACCGATACCGATGGCAACGTATTGTTCCTGGCTTGCTTCCCCCATATTCCCACCTGCTTTATATTTTTCATCATTTACAGTCCACCCCCAATTGATCATTGGGGGTGAATATACGTCAATTGATTTTAAAAGCCGCAACCGATGCATTCAATTCTTCCGCCAAATCGGTGAGCGACTGTGCTGTAGAAGCTGTTTCTTCACTGCTTGCCGTCGCTTCCTCGGTTGCAGCGGAAATGCTTTCGATAAACGTGAGGACTTCCGCAGACTGAGCCGCCTGCTCCTCGCTGGCGCCGGCAATTTCCGTCACTTTATTTCCTGTGTCATTTACCATATGAATGATATTTTCAAAAGCTTCGCCTGATTTTCGTGTGTAGGCAAGCCCTTTCTGAACGGATTTCACGCTGAGCGCCGTATTTTCCTGCATGCCTTTGATAATGGCAGTGATTTGTTTTGTCGCTTCGCCGCTTCGTTCCGCCAGTTTGCGCACTTCATCGGCCACAACCGCGAATCCGCGTCCCTGTTCGCCTGCCCGTGCTGCTTCTATCGCCGCATTCAAGGCCAACAGATTTGTCTGGTCCGCGATGTCATCAATAACCTCAATGATTTCTCCGATTCTGTTGGAATCCTGCTCCAGGCTGGCCATTTGCTCACTTACAACATTGGCACCATCCACAGAAGACAGCACCACTTTTTCACCGTCCTGCGCAATTTGCATCGTTTTATTGGCAAGTTCAGCCGCCTGTTCCGTATTTTGGGCAACTGCATTGATTGCATCCGACAATTCCCTGAACAGTTCATTCATAGTTTGAGCAGCATTGGCCTGATTAGAGCTCGCACTGGCAATTTCTTCTGTGCTTGCCGACACCTGTTCTGATGAAGCCGACAGATTTTCAGCGGCACCCAATATGTTTTGGACCATTTCCCTCAAATTTAATACCATCGTATTAACAGACCGGGCGAGTATTCCAACTTCGTCCTTAGTTCGAATGTCCGCTGTTTCTGTCAAATCGCCGTCAGCGACTTGTTCAACTAGGCCGACGACCTGTCTGAGCGGGCGGACAATAACCCTGGAGGTCCACAGGCCCATGACAATACTGAAGAGAGAGATAAGTGTGAGGATAATAATCATGACCACTTTTGTACTGGAATACATATGATCTGCATTTTTATGTTCCTGTTCGGCAACAGCGCGGCCTGATTCTTTCAATTGGTCGAGCATCCCGATTATCTTCGTTTGATGAGTATCCAGTTCAGAGACATCATAGCTTTGGATGTCTTTTTTTCCGTCAATGATTTCACGGACAGACTTGTCATACGTTTCATTAAAAGCCGCCCATTCAGGCCAGAAGTCATCCACCAGTTTTTTTTGTTCATTCGTCAGGGCTGATTTACTGTAAGTCTCAATATTTTTTTCCATGTCTGCCCTGATATCATTGACCTCATTCAAAAACGTTTCACTTGAATCACTCGTATTGGCATCACGCCACTTGACTCTCAATTCTTGAAACAGAAATCTGGTATCATATATGTAGTCCATCGGCTGCATTCTTTCATTATACATGTCATCTATACTGCTGTTCATTTTGCCCAAATTGCTCAATCCGAATAGATTCGCGCCTATCTGAATGAAAGCAATGATAACAAAAACTGATAAAATCTTAGTTGCTGTTTTCAAATTGTAATACCAGTTAAAAAATTTCACTTTTAGACACTTCCTCATTATTAAGTTGTATTAAGCCAAAGCTTTTTGAACATCAACCTGCTGCAATAAGGTTTGTAAATTCAGCAAGGCGATCGTTTTTTCATTGTGGTGGTACACTCCGGTGATCCATTCGCTTTGCGATAAGTGCGGTGCGGGACTGATATGTTTTTCTGATAAAAACATGACATGGTCCACTTCATCCACCACAAATCCGAATTCCTGGCCATTGGTCTGCAAAACAATCATTCTTGTTTTTGAATCGATTGTTTTTTCATCTTCAGAAAAAATGCGGTGCAGACTGATGATGGGAATAATATGTTCTCTCAGATGAATGACACCCAGAAACTCTTCGCGTGAATTAGGAACCCATTTGACAGTCTGCATCCGAATGATCTCTGAAACATCATGAATAGAAATGGCGTAAAGATTTTGGTTAATGGCAAATACGACGTATTGTTCATCTTTCGAACCCAACGCTATAACCTCCTCTCAAAAGCTGTAGTGATAGTCAAAATCTCCGTCATCCTGCATCAGGTGGACAAACGGCATTATCATCGAAACTTGTCAGGATGCACGCAGGACTTTTGATGCACCCAAGTCCATTTTTAGTTAAAAATTGGGATTCTTTCATTACTAATTTAATAATAACCGATACCTTCTTTATCGGCATATTCATGATTTTTTTTATATACGTCATTGAAAATTCACTTTTCAGCTTTTTTAACGCTACAAGATGAAAGCCCCGGTCCAGGACCTGGGCTTTACTTTCAATTGATTTTAAAAGCTGCCACCGAAGCATTCAATTCCTCTGCCAATTCTATCAATGCATTGGCAGTAGCAGCTGTCTCCTCGCTGCTTGCCGTCGCTTCCTCAGTTGCGGCAGAAATGCTCTCAATAAACGTTAACACCTCGGCCGATTGTGCCGTCTGTTCCTCACTGGCACCTGCAATCTCCGTCACCTTATTGCCTGTATCATTCACCATGTTGATAATATTTTCAAAGGCTTCCCCAGACTGCCGGGTTGATGTGACACCTTCAGCAACCGATTTGACACTCAGTAAAGTGGCCTCTTGCATTTCTTTAATAATGGATGAAATCTGCTTCGTCGCCTCACCGCTTCGCTCAGCCAGCTTCCGGACCTCGTCTGCAACTACCGCAAATCCCCTGCCCTGCTCACCTGCACGGGCCGCTTCGATGGCTGCATTCAAGGCAAGAAGATTTGTCTGATCCGCAATATCATCGATCACTTCAATGATTTCCCCAATTCTGTTGGAATCTTCCTCCAAACGGGACATCTGCTCACTGACAAGATTGGCCCCTTCCACTGAAGACAGGACCACTTTTTCCCCTTCTTGGGCAATTTCAATCGTTTGATTCGCAAGTTCTGCCGCCTGTTCTGTATTCTGTGCAATCGCATTGATTGCCCCCGATAATTCCCGGAACAGCTCGTTCATGGTCTGTGCCGATGTTGCCTGGTTGGCACTGGCGCTCGCAATCTCTTCGGTGCTGGCCGAAACCTGTTCAGAAGAAGCCGAAAGATTTTCCGCGGCGTTTAAAATATTTTTGATCATCCCTTTAAAATTATCTATCATATGGTTGACGGATTGGGCGAGTATGCCAACTTCATCCTTCGTTTGAATATGAGCCTTTTCAGTCAAATCACCTTCAGCCACTTTCTCCATCAGTTCTGCCATCTCATTGAGAGGGCGGGCAATGATCTTGGTGAGGAAAAGACCGAGGGCGATACAAATCCCCAGTGTCAGAATGACGATGGCAATCATGATTTTCATAGTGGTGGTGTACTTATTTTCAGAGTTGTGATACTCATCTTCCGAAATGGACATATCTACGTCCCAGATCTCTTTAAGATATGTAGTTAAGCGATCATGATATCCATTCAACTCAGCATCAAGTTTTTGAAAGCTGCTGCGGTCTTTTTTAACTTGTTGGACCGCTTGGTCATAAACTTTGTTATATGATTCAAAATCCGACATGAATCTGTTATAAAATTCCTGTGCCTCCTGCTGTGCCTCGATACTTTCAGTTTCATAGGAATCTGTATAAATCTTAATATTTTTTGCAACATCTTCCCTGATTTTCTTTATTTCTTCTACCTTTGTATCAATTGCAGCATCAGAGTCAGCCAATGCGACGTCACGCCAGCCAATCCTTAACTGCAGGAGTTCATTTTGGGCATTAGCCATATTTTCCATAGGCTTTAATGCAGCAGTATACATCTCCGCAGCGATTATATTGATTTTTTTCATACTGTTCATTGCATAGATACTTACCGCTGCAAGGATCATGGCAATGACAATAAATGACGATAAAAGTTTAAATGAAGTTTTTCTATTGACAAACCAGCGCATTCTACAACACCCTTTACTTAAAATTCTTCCATTTCCTCACTTGGGAGGCTGTCATTTTATGATGTCTTCTCGATTCCTTTTAAGCCGATCCATAAAAAAACCCCCAGGAGGGGTAAAAATAATTTGATTGTGAATTCTGATTCAATCCGATTAATTCCGTACCTCTATAATCTAGGCCATTGCCGCTTCGTTCAATTGTTCAGCCGATGACGTCACAATAGCTGAAGCATTTTCAATTTCATTCATAACCGCAACGAGCTGGTCCATTTGTTCCTGCACTTTCATATTTGTCATGCTGTTTTGCTGGATGGACCGGGTAATATTTTGAAAAGCCTCATGCGTATGCTCAGAAGTGGCGATGCCGGACATCAACGCTTCTTCCACATGCTTCAGCGACTTTATCACCTGTTCTTTATATAGATTGGAATTGGAAATCAGTTCATGAATTTGCGAAATGGAATTTTTCGTTTGTTCAGCAAGGCTTTGCACTTCCTGGGAAAGTACAGCAAAACCCCTTCCGTGTTCTCCGGCCCTTGCCGCTTCAATAGCGGAATTCAGCGCCAATATATTAGTCTGTTCGGCGATATCCTGAACAATGTGAATGACGCTGGAAATTTTATCGGAAGATTCACCCAGCCGGTGGATGCTTTCGATCATGTCCCTTGAATATTTATCCATCACGCTGATTTTATCCAACAATTCCCTCAGCTTGTTTTGGCCGTCATCTGCGTAATTTTTAGCCAAGATTGCCTGCTCACTGCTCTCGGTTGTCGTTTGGTTCACTTCCCGGATGTTAGTGCTCAACGTAACAACAGATGCCTGGGTCTGTTCGGCCAGGGCAACCAGTCCTTCACTGACAGAAGTCATTTTGTTTTTGAGATAGGCTTTCCCCTCTTCAAACTGCGCATTTAGTTTTTTCATATTTTCCCGCTCGTACGCTTCAAGGACGAGCTGCTGCTCCAGGCTTAATATTTTATTGACGGCGGAAAGGACAGCTTGAAGCTTTCTTCTGTCTTTTATATTTTTGAAGGTTAAATGAGTGATCGTATCGTGAATGCTTTGAAATGATCCCATATACCATGAAGGTTCCAACCCGATTACATAGTGGACCTTCGCAATTTTCAAACGCTTATTTATAAAACTTTGATCTATATTCCCATCGAACATCTCAGTAATATGGGCCCTTAATGTTTTTCTAAGCCGGTCGACAGTGGAATGATTGTCAATAATCGCTTTTAATTTATCAACCTTCATGACAATTGCATAGAAATCTTCAACAAGCCTGTCGATATTTGCTTCTACCAAAGGCTGGATGCTTTTGAGGAGCTTCAAATCTTTTTCAGTAAGTTGAATCATATTGATTTTATCCAATATAGAAGCATCTTCTATTTTAGTGCCCACTTTCGTATTTACGATTTCGTTATGGTTATTTTTCTCTTCCTTCTTCTTATTTGACTTGCCCAGTCCAAACAAACTCATGTTTCGTCCTCCTCTTAGCCGGTTGCGTTTTCAAAAATATTTTTTCATTTAATAGGCCTAATATCCCGGGGTCATGTACGATTCTTTATCTACAACTTTATGTATCGGCTGATTTTTGATGATCTTTACAGAGAATGATGAATACGTCTTTTTTCTAAATAGTAAAAAAGCCATAGATAGAAATCCCAACGCATTTGGACCGGCACTATTCCGGAGGAAGAGAACTCTTACAGGTTTATCCAGAAATTGTAGTTTTGCAATGATACATCAAGCTTTAACTCTTTATTGATTCTTTTATTATTTCGCAGATAAAGTGTAAAAATTTTAATGTCACTTACTGCCTGGGCAAAAGAGATCAGTCTAAAATGCATTGATTGATGATACTTAAGATACTGAACCAACATTTCTTCTTTTAAAAAAACGAGATAATAAATGTCGGTATGTTCAAGCAGAAAATGAAATATCCTCTTTAGCGAATCATATTCTGAACAGTCAACTGGAATCTTCTTAAATGGGAATTGCGATGACAGTATATCATATCTGTCATATTCTTTAATTGCTGACATCTGTTACTCCTTATTACTGTTGTTCCGTTGATCTACTAAAATAGGAGAGTTGAATTCAGAGTTGCATAACAAAGCAGGCTTTCCGAGAAAGTAGCCTTGGGCAATCGAAATCCCCAATGCTTTTGCCGCTTGGAGTTCCTCCTCCGTTTCCACCCCCTCTAAAATTAGCCCGCTCTTTGTTTTTTCACAATAATTTTTAAAAACTGAGATGAACTCCTGCTTTCCTTGGGACATATGTAAATCTTGGGCGAAGTATCGATCAAGTTTCAGATAATCGGGCTCCAATTCAATGATGGATTCAACGTTTGAATAACCTGTCCCGATATCATCTATCGCTATTAAAAATCCATCCTGCCTAAGTTCAGATATCCGCTGTTTAAAGTTAAGCAGATCTTCGATAACCTCGGATTCAGATATCTCCAGGACTATTCGTTGATTTTTCAGATTGGTACCGGCCATCATTCTGTTAAGAAAAGCAGGGAAGCTTGGATTTAAAATAGTCGACGGGAAGGCATTTAAAAACAAGCCTCCGTATTCTCCCGATGGACATACTTCATTGAAGCTGAAAACAGCTTTTTGGATGGAACGTGAATCCAATTCATATAGCTGATTTTCTTTTTTGGCCATTTGGAAAGTTAATTCGGGACTTGGATATGTCTTAGCTCTTAACAGCGCCTCATACCCAACCTTTCTACTGTTTTCCAAATCGTAAATCGGTTGAAAAAAATGATAGAACTGTTCAGTTTGGATAAAACTTTTAAAAGACAAACTTCATACCCCCTTTCCCAATACGAAAAGGCGGGCCCAGGAAAAAAGGGCCCACCTTTAGTGTCCAATTTCCTTTGGTAACTCGGCCACCATAGCAAATAGCCTTAGGCCCGTAGCTTTGCGTCCTTATTTTTCAATAAGTTTGCCTTTATCTGGAAAACAATGCAATGATTACAAATGTTATTATAACAAAATACGACAAAATTCCTACCCTTTTGACAAAATTATATGAATTTGCGCCTATAAATTTACACAAAATACAATTTTACGGCCAAAAAAAATCCCGGCCCAAAATAGACCGGGTCTTTCGAACTATTCAATTTTCAGAAACCCTTTTGATTGCAGGAAATCCAGCATAAAGGTCCTGCGCGGCTCAGACAGGAAAGCTGCCATGACGTCCGTCCACCCATTGCTTTTACTGTTGGCGGAACGGTTGCGGTAATACTCTTCCATGACCGAATCATACTCTTTAAGAATTTTATCGTATTTGTTTTCGTCATATGTATCTTCATGTAAAATCGCTTCAATCGGCAAGCGCGGCTTCACTTCATTTTTTTCGGCAGGAACCCCTACTGTCATGCCGAATAATGGGATGACAAGATCAGGCAGTTCCAGCAGCTCACTGATTGGCTCCGGGTTATTCCGGACACCCCCGATATAACAGATGCCATATCCCCTCGATTCAGCAGCCACAACAAAGTTTTGGGCAAACAATGCAGTATCAATTACTGCAACCAGAAAGTTTTCCGCTGTGCCGCCCAAAATCTTTTTTCCATGAAGGGCAGCCGCATGTCCAAGCCTTCTTAAATCAGCACAAAAAACAAGTGCCAATGCGGCCGAATCATATTGTTTCCGGTTCTTTGACAGCTCTGCCAGCTTGTCTCTTTTAACCGGATCCTTCACCTGTATAACGGAATACGCCTGAGCAAAGTTGGAGCTGGCCGCATGCTGGGCAGCATGGAGCATCTTATGAAACGTTTCATCTGAAATCGGCTCATCCTTATACTTCCGGACTGAAGCGTGGGATGTTAATAAATCCAGCATAATATCTTCCTTTCACATCATTCATTTTTATCATCATATCAAATAAACAAAGGCATTAAACAATCATCCGCCTTCCGCCGTCCCCAATAATATGATTCCCAGCATGACTATTGCTATCATGATATATTGGCGCCATGTCAGGACTTCTTTTAAGAACAAGCGGGATAAAAGCACTGAAAAAATTCCATGTGCAGCAATAAGCGGTGCCGCTATGATTGCATTGCCAGCCATTGCGAACACATAAAAGAATTGACCAATCGTTTCCAGTATGGCAGCCAATCCTTTATCATGTTCTTTGAAAATGACAAAGGATTCCCTCTTGATTATTTTAACGTAAAAATATGAAATGACTGCCGCAATAAGGAAGGTAAATTCATACGCCAACAAAGCTGAATCTTCACTGATAAGCTTTAATTCATCCAAATAGATCCCATCCGCAAATGTCCCTAGCCCATCAATCAAGCTGTATAGGATCGGGAATGTAATCGCCAGTACACCAATTTGATATTTTCGTTCAATAACTTCATTGCTCGCTTGTAAAGCAGCCGTTTCAGCCTGCTTTTCAAAAACAGCAAGTCCTATGACACCTGCTGTAACGGCGACAATTCCCAAAATCTCTATGAAACTCATTTCCCGCGGAAAAAATAAAAATAATAAAACTGCACTGACAGCACCCGAAGAGTTTTGAACCGGGGCGGCAATTGACAATTCTATATACCTTAGTCCGATATAGCCAATGGTCATCGACAAAATATACATGGCCGAAACCGGAAAGTATCGGATCATATCAAAAGGGTCAAAGCTGACTCCTTTAATAAGCATATACAAAGTTGCATGAATTCCCATGACAAATCCAACCATTGTTACAATCTTAAGATGGCTGAACCTGTCATTGCTGTCAGAACCTTTTTTGTAAAAAAGATTTGCTGCTCCCCAGGACACAGCTGTTAGTATAGAAAAAATAAACCACATAATATCTTTGATCTCACCTGTTTTCGCAAATTTATCAAAACATTTACTACCTTACCCCAAAATAAAAATATAATCAATGCTTTATAAATACCTGAATCCGTGACGTAGTTTGTT
>NZ_QYTU02000054.1 GCF_003605365.2 Siminovitchia fortis | reverse complement strand
TTTCTATTATACCGCGCTCATTCCAGGTTGTCAACAACTTTTTTAAAATTATTTTTCAACCTTGTTTGAGGCGACTTTCCTAATGTAACATGTTAACCAGTTTAAAGTCAACACTTTTTTAAAACTTTTTTATTGCTTGTTGCTCTCTCGCGAGCAACGATATTAAATATATCACCTTTTTATTTTACGTGCAATAGTTTTTTTGTTTTTTATTACCCTTTCAACAATCAAAAAGAACCCTTGCCGGCACGGCAGGGTTCCAATGATTAATCCCTTTGTCTCATCAGCGGAAAAAGAAGTACGTCTCTTATGGAAGGAGAATTTGTCAGCAGCATGACGAGACGGTCGATTCCAATGCCCAGTCCTCCTGTCGGCGGCATTCCGTATTCCAGCGCTTCGATAAAATCTTCATCCATTTCATGCGCTTCGTCATTTCCCTGTTCTCTTTCTTCCAATTGTGCTTCGAATCTTTGACGTTGATCGATCGGATCATTTAATTCTGTAAATGCATTTGCATGTTCCCGGCCGACAATAAAAAGTTCGAAACGGTCTGTAAATCTTGGGTCGTCATCGTTCTTTTTCGCAAGCGGTGAAATCTCCACCGGATGCCCGTATATAAATGTGGGCTGAATGAGCTTTTCTTCAACGGCCTGTTCAAAGAATTCATTGACGATATGTCCGTATGTCATATGTTCCGTAATTTCAATATTATGCTCTTTCGCAAGCTGGATCGCTTCCTCATCGGACATTTCTTTCCAGAAGTCCACGCCTGTATGTTCTTTTACAGCATCCACCATATGAAGCCGGCGCCATTTCGGTTCCAGGTTCACGTCATGTTCACCATACTTGATAGAAGTTGTACCAAGCACTTCTTTTGCGATGAAGGCGATCATATTTTCTGTAAGTTCCATAATATCGTTGAAGTCCACGTAGGCTTCATACAATTCCATCATTGTAAATTCCGGGTTGTGCCGTGTTGACACCCCTTCATTTCTGAAAACCCGGCCAATCTCGTACACTTTTTCAAGGCCGCCGACAATCAATCGTTTCAAGTGAAGCTCAATTGCAATTCTCATATAAAATTGCGTGTCCAGCGCATTGTGATGGGTAATGAAAGGACGGGCAGCCGCTCCCCCGGCAATAGCATGAAGCATCGGCGTTTCCACTTCCAGGAATCCTTGTCCATCCAAATAGCGGCGCATGGATTGGATGATTTTGCTTCGTGCGATAAAAGTTTCCCTGCTGCTTTCATTGGTAATCAAATCGAGATATCGCTGGCGATAACGCTGCTCTACGTCTTTTAATCCGTGGAATTTTTCCGGAAGCGGGCGCAACGCCTTCGTAAGCAGGGTAAATTCATTTGCTTTTATAGACAGTTCGCCCACTTTTGTCTTGAAAATAGTCCCTGTTAAACCGACTATATCCCCGAGGTCGACTGTTTTAAAAATATCATACTGTTCCTCGCCTACCGCATCCTGGCGGACATATATCTGAATTTGGCCCGTCAAATCCTGGATATGGGCAAATCCGGCTTTTCCCTTTCCGCGCTTCGTCATGATCCGGCCGGCAATCGTCACCGACTGATTCATTTCCTCAAGTTCTTCTTTTGTTTTTGCTTCATATTTATCTTTAATATCTTTTGTCAATTCGGTACGTTCGAACCGTTTACCGAACGGATCGATCCCACTTTCCCGCAAAGATATCATTTTGTCGCGCCTTACCTGAAGTTGATCATTCAACTCTTCCTGACTCATCTTTTCCACTCCAATCTTATAATAAAGCCATTCCTCATTTTCATATTGTACCTAAAATTAAAGAGCTAGGCATCTTTCTATAAAAAAAACTGCCAGCTAATGGCAGCAAAGCTCTTTTTTATTGTCCAGCTGCGGCCGCTAAGGCTCGAGGTTGATCCGAAAAACCATTGAGAGCCAGGACAACCTGTACTTCATTTGATATCGCCAATTTTTAGCAGTTATTTATCCAACTCATCCGGCGGCGTCAATTCCTCGATAGGAACTGTAAGCACATCGGAAATTTGTTTGAGTATCTGTTCTGACGGAAGACGGCTTCCCCGTTCAATTTCTCCCAAAACCGATACGGATATTCCAATTTCTCTTGCCAGACCTTCCTGGGTGCGCCCCTTCAGCTTCCGAAAAGCCCGGATCCGCCTCCCCCATTTATCTGTTTCCATAACCGAACACCTTCTTTATCAGGTATTTCGCTTAGCACTTCAACCAAAGAAACATTTTGATGCGGGAGTCTCACTTTTCCATCAATCTCCAATAACGGAACAAGGACAAATGCACGCTCGGTCATTCGAGGATGAGGAATCTGCAAGTCCTCCATCCTAATATTTTCGTTATTATACAATAAAATGTCAAGGTCGATTTTTCTGGGGCCCCATCTGAATTCTCTTACCCTCCCAAGCCGTTGTTCAACATAAAGGCATCGGGTTAAAAGTTCACGGGCTGAAAGTGAGGTTTTAATTTTAACAGCTATATTTAAAAAGGGGTCCTGGTCTGTATATCCGACAGGGTCCGTTTCATAAATGGAAGATACTTTTTCAACCTTAATTCCATCTGTCTGGTCCAATTCCCTGACTGCTTCTTTCAACCATTTCTCCCTGTCACCAATATTGGAGCCAAGCGATAAAAAGGCTATATTATTCATGTCGGTCCCTCGTAATTTCAACAGCAACGGAATCATAAATCCCTTTGATCGGCGGATTCGGTTTGATCACTTTCACGTGGACCCGCTCAACGGAATCAAACCGGCCCAAAATGTCACCGGCAATAGTTTCAGCCACCGCTTCGACGAGATCGAATCTTTTA
Source organism: Siminovitchia fortis (assembly GCF_003605365.2). GTDB lineage: Bacteria > Bacillota > Bacilli > Bacillales > Bacillaceae_C > Siminovitchia > Siminovitchia fortis. Next base: position 14,658 of record NZ_QYTU02000054.1, on the reverse strand, counting down.
CCTTCAACGATTTCTTTACAAAGCGTATAAACGTCCGCATAATTGATCGTTTTTTCCAGATCATCCGAACGGCCGGCGGCCCGCAGGTCCGTTTCCATTACGACATTCACCCGAAAACGCTGTCCAAGGACAGTTTCCTCCGGAAAGACGCCGTGGTAGCCGTAAAACTCCATTTCGTTCAGGTAAATTTTATCCACTCTGCTCCCCCTTTTCCAACAGGACATCCATCATGGCGGACATGCGGCTTATTTCTTTTACATCATGAACACGCATGATATGGCATCCCTGCTGAATTCCATAACAGACAGTTGCGCCCGTTCCTTCCATTCGTTCCTCAACAGGAAGATCAAGTGCAGTTCCGACCATCCGCTTCCGGGAAGTCCCAAGCAGTACCGGATATCCCAGGCCGACAAGTTTATCAAGATTTCTCATCATGATAAGATTTTCATGGTAGTCCTTTGCAAATCCGATTCCGGGATCAAGGATGATGCTGCCGTCCGGAACACCTGCATTTTTGGCAATGGAGATGCTCTCATATAAATCATTCAGTACATCACGGATAAAGTTTGTGTAGTCACGGTTATCCCTGTTATGCATCAAAACAATCGGTACATCCCGCTCAGCCGCCACGGCCGCTATCTCAGGATCTTTCTTCGCTCCCCATATGTCGTTGATGATATGAGCGCCCGCCATCACCGCGGCATCGGCTGTTTTCGCTTTATATGTATCGATGGAAATTGGAGCCTGAACAGCGTTTGCGACCGCTTGAATCACAGGGAGCACCCTGTCGATCTCCTCTTCGGCTGAGACCGGTTCATGGCCGGGACGGGTGGATTCGCCGCCAACATCAATGATATCAGCGCCATCTCTCACCATTTTCTTTGCGTGCCCAACTGCATTGTCCAAGGCATTAAAACGCCCGCCATCCGAAAAGGAATCGGGAGTGACATTCAAAATACCCATAATCAACGTTTTTTGATTGCAATCCAGTTTGTACTTTCCACAGTGGATGATCATTGTTTCACCTTCATTCTTTCATTTCAACGTCTTTTAAGTGTAACTCTTTAATTGATAAATGAAAAATAAAAGACAAGCCCTTATTCGGACTTGCCTTTTAACACCAAGCTGTTTGTACGTCGCTAAGCGGGCGCCTTCGCTTTCTATTAATCCTCAAATTGATACAAAGGGGTGCTTAGGTAGCGCTCACCGTTGCTTGGGATGATGGCTAAGACTTTTTTGCCTTTTCCGAGCTTTTTGGCAACGGATAATGCTGCATTAATGGCAGCACCGGAGGAAATACCGCCAAGAACGCCTTCTGCTCTGGCTGCTTTCCTGGCTGTTTCGAATGCATCTTCATTCGATACCGTAATCACTTCATCGTAGATATCCGTATTTAATACCTTTGGAACAAATCCCGCGCCAATGCCCTGGATTTTATGGGGACCTGGCTTTCCTCCGGACAATACAGGAGAGTCCTTCGGTTCAACAGCATAAATTTTGATGTCAGGATATTTTTCTCTCAATACTTCACCCGCACCGGTAATGGTTCCTCCTGTACCGATTCCGGAAATAAAAGCATCAAGCTGGTCGCCCATCTGTTCAACGATCTCTTTTCCGGTTGTTTCATGGTGAATTTTTGGATTGGCACTGTTTTCAAATTGCTGAGGAAGAAAATAGCCGTGTTCTTCCGCCAATTCATTGGCTTTTTTAATCGCGCCGTTCATTCCTTCCGCACCAGGAGTCAACACCAATTCCGCTCCATAGGCACGCAAAAGATTGCGCCTTTCCATGCTCATTGTATCAGGCATGACAAGAATCGCACGGTATCCTTTGGCCGCAGCAACCATCGCAAGGCCGATCCCCGTATTTCCGCTTGTCGGCTCGATCAGCGTATCTCCTTCTTTTAATTTCCCTTCTTTTTCGGCAGCTTCAATCATTGCCAAGGCAATACGGTCTTTTACGCTGCTTCCGGGATTCATGTATTCAAGTTTTAAATAAACCTCAGCACTGTCCTCATCAACCAGGCGGTTCAGCTTCACAATCGGGGTGTTGCCAATTAAATCCGTAATCGAGTTTGCAATTCGTGACATTTTTCCTCCACCTCTAATTCCGAGTAATTTTATTGGTTTATTTAAAACTACCACGTTGCGGTCCCTCTGTCAACGGGAATGTTTCTTATTTTAGTAAAAAATACTTACGCCTTTTTGGCCTCTTCCAATATTTCTTCCAGCTCTTCTTTTGTAAAATGATATTCTGCATTGCAAAAATGGCATTGCGTATCGGCTTTTCCGTCCTCCGTAATCATATCTTGGATTTCCGATTTACCCAAGCTCATAATTGCCCGCCCAAACCGTTCTTTGGAACAGGTGCATCTAAATTCCACGGGCATTTTTTCAATAATCCGGACATTTTCTTCACCAAGCAGCCGGTTCAGGATTTCTTCAGGCGTCAGTCCGGCTTGGATCATTTTGGAGATAGGCGGTGTCTTATTGATGCTCTCCTCAATTTTACTTATCGTCTCTTCATCCGTTTCCGGCATCAATTGAATGATAAAGCCTCCAGCTCCAAGAATGGAGTTATCCGGATTTACGAGCACACCAACTCCGACGGATGAAGGGGTCTGTTCGGATACAGCGAAATAATAGGTGAAATCTTCTCCCAATTCCCCGGAGACAATTGGCACCTGCCCGGAAAAGTTTTCCCTGAGACCGATATCTTTCACAACAGTCAATGTGCCGTTTGTTCCCACTGCCCGCCTCACATCAAGCTTGCCTTTGTCATTCAAATCAAAATGAACCAGAGGATTTGTCACATATCCGCGCACATGCCCTTTTGCATCTGCATCTACGATGATCGGTCCGATCGGGCCGTCGCCCTCCACCTTTACGGTCAGCTTCTCCTCCCCTTTTAACATGGCGCCCATCATGACACCCGCTGTCGTTGCCCTGCCAAGGGCCGCGGAAGCTATCGGCCAAGTATGATGCCTTCGCTGCGCTTCCCCAACCGTCTCCGTGCTGTTGACCGCATATGCGCGGACTTGTTTATCATAGGCCAGAGCTTTGACCAAATAATCACTCATCACAGTACACCTCTTAACTTAAATATTTCTTTTGTAAATTAAATGCAGGCCCTTTAATGTCAGGTCATAGTCAACAATATCAATCAATTTCGTTTCAGATGAAATCAGACTGGCCAGCCCGCCGGTGGCAATGACAGTCGGTTTCTTTTTACTCTTCTCAAAAATCCTGTTTACAATTCCCTCAACTTGTCCGACAAATCCAAATAAAATTCCCGCCTGCATGGCCGCTACCGTATTTTTGCCGATAATTTCGTCCACATGGGTAATTTCAATCCGCGGAAGCTTGGCAGCTTTGGAGTATAGTGCCTCCGTTGATATGCCGATACCCGGGGCGATCACCCCTCCTGTGTATTCGGCTTTTTCATTGATATAACAAAATGTGGTCGCTGTCCCAAAATCAACGATAATCAGCGGGCTGCCATATTCCTGGATTCCTGCCACTGCGTTTACAATCCGGTCTGCACCGACTTCGCGGGGATTTTCGTATTTTATATTCAATCCTGTCTTTATGCCAGGCCCTACAATCAAAGGCTTAACCTTAAAATACTTTTTACACATTTTTTCCATCGTAAACATAATCGGGGGTACGACAGAAGAAATGATAATGCCGTTTATATGGTCAAAGCGAATCCCCACATGTTCAAATAGAGACTTGATCACCATGCCATATTCATCTTCCGTTTTATGCCGGTTTGTTTCAATCCGCCAGTGATATTTTAAGTAGTCATTATCGTAAACACCGAGGACCGTATTTGTATTTCCCACATCCAAAACAAAAATCAACCTTCTCACCAACTTTTACAAGACTTTTTCTTCACACATCATACCACTAAAGCCATTCGGCCTAAAAGAAAAAGACACCGATCTATATCAGTGTCTTCGATGAGTTTACTCTTTATTATCCGGATCCGCATCATTTGGATCAGATGGTTTTGTAGGTCCCATTTTCTCAGGGGGGCCAAACGGATCTTTTGGACGATTTTCATCAATAGCCAAAGAATTATCTTGTTCTTCTTCCTTCGGGAGAAGCGTCACTTTAGGCTCATCGTTGTTTTCTTTATCTAAATTCGAAGAGCGCTCCGGCAATTTGCCGGTATCGAACAGGCTTCGGATCTGTTCAGCATCCAACGTTTCCACTTTCAACAAGGTTTGGGCAATTATTTCCAGCTTGTCACGATGCTTCGTCAGAATTTCTTTGGCACGGACATAACATTCTTTGATGATGCGCTGGATTTCCTGGTCTATTTCAAAAGCGATGGCATCTGAGTAGTTCTGCTCATTATGCAAATCCCTGCCCAGGAATACCTGGCCGCCCTGAGCCTGGCCGAATTGAAGTGGTCCAAGCTTATCGCTCATTCCGTATTCAGTAACCATCTTGCGTGCGATGTTTGTTGCCCGCTGGAAGTCGTTATGAGCGCCGGTAGACACCTCTCCGAATGTAATTTCTTCCGCCACCCGGCCGCCGAGCAAGCCGGTGATTTTATCAAGCAGCTCCGGCTTTGTCATAAAGTAGCGGTCTTCCTTCGGAAGCATGACGGCATAGCCGCCCGCCTGCCCCCTTGGAACAATCGTTACCTTATGGACAACATCGGCTTCATCAAGGACCAATCCGATGACAGTATGTCCGCCTTCATGATAGGCAACAATATTTCTTTCTTTCTCGGAAATGACCCTGCTTTTCTTGGCTGGTCCCGCTATGACCCTGTCTGTCGCTTCATCGACGTCATCCATGTCAATTGTCTTTTTATTGCGGCGGGCTGCAATCAAGGCCGCTTCGTTCAACAGGTTTTCCAAGTCGGCGCCTGAAAAGCCCGGTGTCCTCATGGCGATCGATTTGAGGTCAACCGAATCATCAAGCGGCTTATTTCTCGCATGAACCTTGAGAACCGCTTCTCTTCCGTTGACGTCAGGACGGTCAACCGTAATTTGACGGTCAAAACGTCCCGGGCGCAATAATGCCGGATCGAGGATATCCGGGCGGTTTGTGGCCGCAATGATGATGATCCCTTCGTTTTCACCAAATCCGTCCATTTCAACGAGCAATTGGTTCAACGTCTGCTCCCGCTCGTCATGTCCACCGCCAAGGCCGGCGCCGCGCTGGCGGCCGACAGCGTCAATTTCATCAATGAATATCATACAAGGTGCATTTTTTTTCGCATTCTCGAACAAATCACGAACCCTCGATGCACCGACACCTACGAACATTTCCACGAAATCGGAACCGCTGATTGAGAAAAACGGGACGCCCGCTTCCCCTGCAACCGCCCGCGCAAGCAACGTTTTACCTGTTCCAGGCGGTCCAACAAGCAAAATCCCTTTAGGAATACGTGCTCCCAATTCGGAGAACTTCCTGGGGTCTTTCAAAAAGTCTACGACTTCCACTAATTCCTGCTTCTCTTCATCAGCACCCGCTACGTCTTTAAAGCGGACTTTCTTCTTCTCCTCGCTATACAGCTTCGCTTTGCTCTTTCCAAAGTTCATGACACGGCTTCCGCCGCCTTGTGCCTGATTGAGCAAGAAGAAAAATAAAATAAAGATGATGATAAATGGGATGATCGTTGTGAAAAAGGATACCCAGCCGCTCGTTTCTTTTGCCGGCATAACCTCCACTTCCGATGCAGCCGCATCGATCCGGTCAAGCATTGCAGGATTATTCATGACATATGTCATGAAATGCTCGCCCTCTTTGGCGCCTTTCAACTGGCCTACGACCTCATAAACGCCTCTTTCGGGCTGTATGGAGAATTCTTTAATATCCCCATTTTCCAAGTGCGTGACAAATTCTTTATACGATATATTTTGTGTCGTTTCATTGGTATTGTTAAACCAGCTCACAATGCCGATGAGAACGAGAAAGATAAGTAAATAAAAAATTGTATTTCTAAAGATCCGGTTCATCCCTAGCCTCCTCCCGCGGTCAAAAAACTATATTCAATAGTATCATAGTCATTTCGGACTTTACAACAATTCACCATTGCAATTTTGCCTATCTTTCACTATTTGTCATTATTGCCATATACCTCTGGTTTCAAAACTCCTATATATGGAAGGTTCCGGTACTTCTCAGCGTAATCGAGCCCGTAACCGACAACAAAAGCATTTGGAACAACAAAGCCCACATAGTCCGCTTTTAAATTCGCTTTTCTTCCTTCCGGTTTATCAAGCAGCGTCACAATTTTGATCGATTTCGCTTTTCTGTAACGGAAAAGATCTACAAGATAGCTCAACGTAACCCCGCTGTCGATGATATCCTCAATAATCAGAATATCCCTGCCTTCAACAGGCGTATTCAAGTCCTTTAAGATCTTCACTTCTCCGGAAGAGGTTGTGGACATGCCGTAACTTGAAACATCCATGAAGTCCATTTCCAAATAAGTATCGACCCTTTTTAAAAGGTCTGCCATGAATGGCATGGCCCCTTTTAAAACGCCGATGGCGAGAGGAAATCGGCCTTCGTACTCCTCTGTGAGCTGCTTACCGAGCTCCCGGATTTTCTCTTCAATTTCCTTTTCGGTAATCAATATCCTTTCAATGTCATTTTTCATTGCCTTTGCTGCCCCCCAGAGGTTCTGTAATACAATATATATCGATGTCCATGGCATTGAGGTCCCGCGTCGTATATGGATTTTTTCAATCCCGGAACCCATAGTATCTGATTTCGCCGGTCGGTTATGACCGGCCAGCAGTCCCGCTGGAGTCTAGGGATTTTTTCATCGATGAACAGATCTTTTAATTTCTTCGTTCCATTCATTCCTTTAACCCGGATCCGGTCTCCCGCCCTCCGGGTCCGTACGATAAGCGGCAGCTTGATTTCTTTTTCATTCAATACAATATAATCTTCATCGCCGCCTGCATAAATGTCCGAGTCCTTCTCCATACGGACGGTCCCTCCGTCCGGAAGGATAATTTCCCGTCCGGCACTTAATTCATACTCATATCCAGTCGCCCGTTTTGTATCATTAAACGAAAAAACGCAGTGGCCATAGGAGCGGGCGACTTGTAATCCAAGGGGAAGATCCAGCCTGCCTGAAGGGTTTTCCCCCTGCAGCAGCTCCCTGATCAACCCGGCATGCCATGCGGTCACATGTGTTACATTTTTCTTATAAAGATAGCTTAATATTAGATGAATACCCCTCCTTTGTAAAGGCAAAGGCATTTGTAAAAAAGAAGGAATATCAAGCTGTATTTTTCCATTTTCAAACACGGATGCCCCCTTGATTTCCCGTTCGGCCAGTGCTTCCAAATAGGCTTCATCTTCCAGTAAATCTTCGCTGAAACGTTGAAAATGTTCATGAACTTGTTGATTTTCTCGTTTGAGGACCGGCAATACTTCTAAACGGAAACGGTTCCTTGTATAGGCCGGCTTTTCATTGCTGGGGTCAATTCTGGGCTTCAATTGGTGAAAAGCGCAGTATTCCTCGATTTCCTCTTTCGTCACCCCGAGAAGCGGGCGGATTAATGTTCCGTTGCCAAATGGCCTGGCTGGCTGGATTCCGGCACGTGACTTACCGCTGCTTCCTCTCGTCAAGCGCATGAGAATCGTTTCGATTTGGTCATCCGCATGCTGTGCAACAGCCAGCTTATCTGCATCATGCTCCTTCATGACCGATTCAAAAAAACGATAACGGTGCTTCCTCGCTGTCTCTTGCATCCCTTTATTCTCCATCTCCATTTTCTGTTTGATATCGATGGAAGATGCCTTCATTTCCAATTGATTCTGCTTACAGTAGGCTTTTACAAATTCCAGATCCTGGGCAGACTCTTCGCCCCGGAGCATATGATCTACATGGACCACCGCCAGCCTGATGTTGAAAAACCCTTTTCTTTTTACCAAAAAATCAAGCATGGCCATCGAGTCCGGGCCTCCGGACACAGCAGCCAGCACAAAGTCTCCGCGGTCCAAAAGCCCGTGTCTTTTAATAAAGCTCAATGTCTTTCTCTCAAAGTCCAGCATCTGTCATCTATTCCCTTACTCCTATAAATAAAACGCTTGTTATATCCATCAGTTTACCATTTTCGCAAAGGAACCTCACGCAACTTCCCTTCTATAATAAAAATAAATATATGTATAGGCCATACAAAAATGACGTGACAAGAAGAACACCCGCTGTCTCATGCAGCGAGCCTTTTCTTCCCTGGCCTTGCCGCTTTTTCGCTGAATGTTTTTGGGACCTGGAGTTCCGAAAAGAAAGCCTTCCAAGCAGCTCGTTTTTCATATCTCCGGCGTTCCGGTATTTCCCTTCAAGCGCTTTAATCAAAACGGGCTCGAAGCAGCGAAGCTCCGGCTCTTTTTTAATCATTTCCTTCAATTGGTCCAATCCGCTCCCTTTTCTGGTAAACCTGGAGGGATAATATACATTGATCATCAGCATGGCTGTTGAAAAAATATCGTAGGAGGGCTCCGCCTTTCTGGAGCCCAGCCCCCAATAGCCCCTGTCGAAAAACTCCGTGAATTCCTTGATCGAGCGCCCCATTTTCGTTGTTCCCCCCACATCAATGCAGCGAATTCTTGTCCGGGGATGGGATACGATGAGATTTTCAGGTTTCAAATCGCCAAAAGTCCAGCCTTGCCTGTGCATCTGTTCCAATATATCCAACAGCTGTATAATCAATATCCCTGCCCAATGCCGTCCTTTGTCACGGACAAAAGCGAGCAGGACTGGCCCTTCGATATATTCCATCACATAAAAGGGGATTGTCTTTTTCCCTCCTCTTTCCCAATCATCCACATCCAACAAAGAAGGTCCAAGGACTGGCCCCTGGACCTTTGAAAAAGCTTTGAGCACATTTACCTCCGATATGATGGACATGCTGTCGCCGCTCATTTTTAAAGCAACATATCCATCTTTTCCTTTCGCAAGGTATACAACACCGTTTGCCCCGCTGCCAAGTTGTCTGATGATGGTATAATGCTGTCTGTGCCATTTGCCGCTTACAAGGGTCCCCGGCGGAAAACTACATTGTTTCGTCCAGGAATTGTTCTTCATCTCTCCGGAGAAGCCCCCTTAATGAGCGGTTTTTTGGGAAAGAGGCAACAGCTTCGCGAATTGCCGGACCCGTAGGTGTAACCCCGCCTGCAGCCAATTTTGGAAAAACGCTGGTCAGCTTGTCCAACTGAGGCGTCCAGTCCAGCAGCAGCCCTACTTCTTCTCTTTTACCGGGAAAAACATACACAGAAAAAGAATTTTTCCCTGACCGCGCATTCAAACTCAAGGACAGATCAAGCAGCGCCTCTTTCACTGTCGGAAGTTTGAATTTCATGCTGGCGCTTGTATCGATGAGAACGAGGACTTCCAAATCGGATGTTTCCCCCAGTTCATCGACCACTTCCATCACCTCGCCCCTTTGGTCAGGAGGAAGCTCTTCAAGGGATGTATCGCTTCCCAATATTTGCCGCAGCTCCCGATTCACAACGCCCTGCAAAGTTTGCGTCATCGCTTTCCTTGTAACCATTTGAACAGTTTCAGACAATTTTTCCGCGTATACAATTTGACTGATTCCGCCGCCGGCCATCGCAATTCCTTCGATCTCTGCCATTCCTTTTTCATCTATCACATCATTTTCCAACACGCCAATCACATTGACGGTAATGCCGTTTTCCTGTGCAAGCGATGCCATGGCTACCGGGTCTTCCCCCTGATTGGAGCAGCCGTCCGTAATTAGTAATATTTGTTTTAAAGTGCCTTTTTTCACTTTCTTTTCCTCCGTTTCCGTTCGCGGCCGCCGGCCGCTTGACATGCTATCATCCTCGCCGGATTAGGAGGTTTTTATACCTTGCTTTAATGCGGTAAAGGGGGCTCATCCCCAAACTAGCTTGCTCCGGACAAGGCCGTTTTCTTTCTAACCGGGATTGCTGCCCATTTTGGCACATTCCGCTTTATTTTTGCCGTGACAATCGTCATATCGTCCTGTATCACACCTGAACGGGTTCGGATCACCTCTTCCATAATAAGGTCGGAAACAGCCTGCGGATCATCTGTCTGCAGCTCTTTCAGCTTTCTTTTCATCCATAGTTCATAATTTTCCACATGCTTCGGCCCTTCAAATACACCGTCACTCATCATGACGATCAAATCTCCATCCCGAAGCTGCTCGGTAACGACATCGAAATCAAACTCCTCTAAAATTCCGATAGGCAAATTGCCGGTTTCAATCTTTTTAATTTTATTTCCCCGCTTGATGAAGCTCGGTGTTGAACCGATTTTTAAAAACTTGGCTTCAATTGTCTGCAGATCAATCATGGCCAAGTCCAGGGTTGAAAAAATTTCATCATCGGTCCTTAACGATAAGACGGAGTTGATCGATTTTATGGCCACCTTTTCCTCAATGCCTGACTGAAGGATCTTCTGTAATAATTTCAATGTTTCATTGCTTTCCTTATGGGCTCTCTCTCCGTTTCCCATACCGTCGCTTATAGCAAGTGCATATTTCCCTCCTCCCAGTTCAATCGTTGAAAAACTGTCCCCTGAAAGAAAACCCCCTCCTTTTGCCGCGTGGGCTACCCCTGTTTCAACCACATATGCTTTAGCCGAACGCAGCGTCACGTAATGATATCCATTGGGATATTCCACGTCTTCCTTGTTTTGGACAACTACCGTTTCGCCCATGATGTCAGAAATGAGCGGGGCGATCAGTTTTTCACATTCGCCATTTCCGTACCAATCCGGAATCATCACATCAATATCGATACTGCCGGCCTCCAGGTTGTAAATTTCTACATATTCAATGTCAATCCCGAAATCCTGCAAGGCATCCAGCAGCATCTCTTCCTGCTTGTGGTGATTGTTCTGCTCACGCTTGATTTCTTTTGCAAAATCACCCATTACTTCTGAAACACCGAGAAGCTGTTCCGCCACAAGCTTTCTGCTTTCCTGAACCTGCCGTTTCAATTTTTGGTTCGCCTGGTAAACGGCCAGTTCCTGATGAACAGCGTTCCTTACATTCCCTGCCCTGTTACAGTGCTTTTCCAGCTTGCGATGGACGGGCCTCGGCAGCCCCCCGGATTCTTCATCTATTTCATGCATAATATTTTTCATCAGGTCATATGTTTTATCAAAGTTCTCTCCCCAGCATTTATCCTTTCTGAAACACATCTGGCAGGTTTTCTCTGTGACATTGCTTAAAAACAGATCGAATTCCCGTTCGTCATCAGCGGAATCCTTCCATTTTTCCGGTTCAGAGAAGCTGTCCGAAAGCGCTTCAAAAACAGAAGAGAACTGTTCCACTCTCCGGACAGTAATATCACGGACTTTTCTGGCATACTGCTGCTGATCCTGGGCATACTCGGCCGTGCCGGGAATATGGCGTGCCAGTTTTTCTATCAATGTATACGGAGTAAGGAGCAAGAGGATGACGGCCACGGACGATTCATACATTGTCAAGGTCAGCGCACCGCTTCCTTCTCCATAAATTCCGATGAGCAAAGTGGCAACAAGAAGACCTATCGCTGTACCGGCCCGTTTGCCCTCTTTCAGCAATCCACCCAGCAGTCCTGCAAACGCAAGCAGGCTCATTTGGTAAAAGCTGGACATGCTGGCCAGACTGAAGATAAGTCCGGTCACTACGCCGACAGTCGACCCGACAGTGGCACCGGCTGTAAAAGCAAACAAGATCACAAGATATCTGGATAAAATATGTTCAATGGATAAACCGTAAATGGCCCAGCCGATTGTTCCCGTCATGACGGATGCAAGCATGATAATCAAGCTGATGACCTCTTCCGTTTTTAAAGGCTTGGCTCTTTTCCCTGTCGTCAAGAAAGGAGTGCTTTGGATAAAGATAAAGACAAGGACCAATGAAAGGCCTGCCTCCACAGCGGCCATGAATACATCATAGTTCGTAAAGGCCTGTCCGTTTCCGGCATATATAAAAAGGCACTTTGTAAAGAAGGAAATAAAGAATACATAATAAGGCATTGCTTTGATCGGCATGACGTGCAGCCTTTCCAGCAAGCGAAAACTCACAAGAAAAATGGCGCAGGTTGAAAAAATAAATAATGTGTTTCCCAAGGAAATTGTCAGAGAGCCAGCCAACAGGCCAAACAGCACAAGAGGTGCGTTTTTTCTTCTTGTCATAAAAATGGCTGCAAAAAATGGCAAAGCGAACGGAGTCAATTGTGATAAAATCAGCGCCCGTCCAAGCAAGACACTTACAATCAGCAGCGCGAGCCCTTTTTGAAGAAACAAATACTCCATTTTCTGCTGAAATCTCTTTAACCCGCTTGAAAAATCAAGGTCTGTCCCTTGTAAACTTGCAGTCCCGACGGATTCGACCATGCTTTGATCTCCCTTTTCCATTTTCATCTCTCCCCCGCAAATAAATAATTGTTACCCATTATAAGGGGACAAATCCTAAAACTTTGTCACTTTAAAGGATGTGTACCCAAGATTCGTTCGACTAAATTGGGCAATAAGATGAGCAATCAGCCTAGGAAAGTCGAGCGGGAGAAAGGAGCGTCGAAAGGCCCCAAATAGAAGATACTTTACATGAAGATTGTTGGAGGGATTCAGAAAAAGCAAAAAAGCGAACAGAACTTTTTCATGGTTCTTTCGCTTTTCATTCTTTAAATGGAATAAGTCCAGTATTGTCCTTTTCTTTAGATCCGAAAGGATTCGTCCGGCCTATATGTTAAAGAGACAGCAAGTTATCCTCGTCTGGAGCCGCGTCCACCTCTTTTAGACTCGGTGTTGCGCTTTAAAGATGACAACCGGTCTTCACTTTCTTTCAAGAAGCGATTCATCTTTTGCTCAAAACTTTCCTTTGAGCGAAAATCGTTCGCTCTTCCTTGTCTTGAACGGGAAGGCGGCTGATCTTTGGCTTTTCGGATTGACAGCCCAATTTTTCCGTCCTTCTCAACATTTAAGACCTTTACAAGCACTTCTTCGCCAACTTTTAAATGTTCATTGATATCCTTAACATAATTGTCGGCCACTTCACTAATGTGAACAAGACCTGTCGAGCCCCCGGGCAACTCAACAAATGCCCCAAAATGAGTGATGCCTGTTACTTTACCTTGTACCTTGCTGCCTACTTCAATCGACATAAAAAAATTTATCCTCCTTAAAGTGTTTACAAAATAAACCTTACTTTATATTATAGCGAAATTAAAAAAAAAGTGTCAATATGAGCCCTTTTAATCCTTTTCTTTATCTTTGTCTTTGTCCTTTGGAATGTTAAAAATGATTTCACCTTTATCAGAGAGGAAATATTCACTTCTAGCAAGCTTGGCAATATATTCATCATCATTCAGTTTGACAATCTCGTTTTCAAGCATCAATTGTCTTTTCTCAAGCTTGGCCAATTTTTCTTCTGCCCGGGCTTTTTCTTCTTCCTTCGCTTTCAAGGCAGACTCCCTTGAGACAAGGGTTGAGATCAACAAGGTGCAAACGACAATTGTGAATACAAGGAAAACGGATAGGCGGCGGACCAGCAATTTCCTTCTTCTAGCTGCCGAACGTGCAGAAACTTCTTGTTCAAGCATATAATTATTTTCCAGTGAAGTAACAGTGTTTTTTGGCTTAACGCCCATCCATAAACCTCCTATCTCTTTTTTCGAAAGAAATTCATAACTTTAATGATTGTATTCTTGCTGCCTTTTAAATATCCTGCTATTGTTTTTCGCAATTGAACGACAAATTTTTCCACTGATTCGGGGATCACTTTTTTCAATATCCATACAAATGGCTTAAAAACGGTCTTTAGCACCCATTTTACCATTATCCAGACTATTTTTACAAGAGACAATAACAGCCCATATACATAAAGAATAATGGCAGCCAGCAGAATGCACAGTCCTCTGGCGGGCTTGTACACCAATAAGTAAAAGGTCCTGTAAATCAATCTGGCGACGGCCTTAACCAATTGGATCAGCGATTCCAGAAGCTTAAGGTAGATTTTTTTAAAAAGGGCCTGGTAGGCTGAAAAGCCGCAAAGCAGTGCCAGAAAAAGATAAAATCTCAGCTCCCCGTAATTTACCAGAAAAAGAACGTAAAAGATGATGATCCCTTGTATGAACCAAAACAGGAGATCATTTAAAAAGACGATCCACTTTTTCCTTTTGCCCCGTTTTAAAAACCGCTGATACGTATCAAGCGTTGCACCAAAGAGGCTTCCCATTCCAATCATGGCAAGCAGGGTATAAAATTGGACAGGAAGACTCATTTGAACAACTTGCCAAAGAACCCTTTAGCTTTCCCTCCGTCATGATCATCGAGGTAGACAATGTCATAGACTTTCCCTTTAATTGAGACGATTCCCTTATCGACATCAAGGTTTTTCATTTGCAGGCTGTGGCCCCGGATTGCCAGAAAGCCCATGACAGTTTCAAGCAAAAATTCTTCATTATCAAAGCTTTCCACCTGCTTCACACCTGTAATATCAATTAATCTGCGTCCCCGCATCACAAGGTCATGATCAGGTACAGTCCCTTTTCCGGCTTGATTCGGATCATAGTATTGGCTCATCTTCATCCCTCTTTTTCGCACGGATTTTGTTACATATTTATGTGCTTGTGGGAGGGAATAGAACAAGCCCTTGAAATATGAAAATGTCGGAAATCAAAACCACCCGTGTGAACGGGT
>NZ_QYTU02000053.1 GCF_003605365.2 Siminovitchia fortis | reverse complement strand
TTGTGAAACCACGGGCATGTCCGGCGGCGTCTTATCTATGACAGTGATAGTCACATAGTCACTTTCGTTGCCCGCTTTATCAACTGCATAAATTGTTAATTTTGTTCCTGATTTTTGCCCGGGAATAGTGACAGAAAAAGTTTGATCAGCAGCAGCCGTTGAATGGCCCAATTCTCTGCTTCCTGATTTGACAAAAACTGTCGAACCTGCTTCTGCAGTTCCCTTCACCGATGTATCCTGATCACTTACCGGCTGTACGACCGGTTTAGCAGGAGGCGTTTGATCCACCTGCTCATCAAAAAATGTATATGTGATATCATCGCCTTTATATGCTGGAATGGTATTATTGCCGGCAGATTCCCTGACAATAGCCCCGCCACCCCTTAGAAAAGTTGAAGAACCTGAGTAAAGCTTCCGTTCCAGACCATTAAACCCGGGATCTCCTTTGAATCCAAAAACACCCGTCTTTTCCTTCAAAAAGAGCGCACCCCGAAAATTCGTCATAAGCTTCCCAAAAGTAATCGATGGATCGATATAATTTTTTGCGACATTTTCAACTGCCTTGTAATCATTATTCTTATCGGCCAGTATTTCTTTAAAAACCCTGTTCCCCTGGCCCACTTGCGCCTTGACATATTGGCCGAAAAGATAGGACAAAGAGTAATTGGATAGAGTATCGCCGTTATTGTCCCAATATAATAACGAATGTCCGGCTGTAATAGAACTTGATCTATTATAATAGTCAATACGATTAGTCAATACTTGACCGGAATAGATCTGTTCGGCAGCCATTGACAACCCTTCATTCAACCACGTATCCATGGAAGGGCCCTTTTCAACAAATACGTTCTGGTTAAAGTTGACCATATGCTGAAATTCATGGGCCAGTGTATCATACGCAGCACTGACATCCTTTGTAGACCCCATTCCCATTAACGGATAAGTATCGATGTAAAATATTTCCGATTTATTTGAGCCCGGTACATCGTACAGGTCCCTGCTATAAAAATAACCGGCAATATATCCCCCGTAACCATAGAAACCATCCTGAATATCAAAACAAAGGATATTAATTTTTCCATCCCTGTCCACATCTGATTCTTTTGCAAAGTTTTCCGTCACAACCGGATGGATTTTTTGATCAAATTCCTGTCCCAGCTTTCTGGCAGCCTCAGATGTAATTTGATTATTATGGACCCACACATTCGCTTTCGTACCGGTATATAAAAGCTTGGCTTGAATCTGGTAATCTCTGTCCGTAGTAAAATTGACCACCCAGAATGCTTTACTGTCCCCAACTACATTTAGTGATCTTTTTGCCGCTTTTTCTTGAACTTTTTTATCGGCGTATTTTTCATAGTCAAATGGAATGTCCACATCGAGCTGATAGGCCTCAGGATCCAGCCTTTTATCCAATGAATATTGATCATTATTAATTGTAAAGCTGCCCGTATATTGATAATTGGACCCCACCACCGATTCATTGCTGATCAGTGCGTATTTACCTTCAGCCGGTGGCTTTGGCGGATCTTCATTGGAAGCATAAAAAGGATTTTTAACCTTAAATAAAGTGTAATCGGAATAATACTGGTCTGACAGACTGCCATAAACCCCAAGCCTTACGTAAATATACGGCTGCCCATCGTAAAGCGACTTGGACATGCGGGTGCCAAGTCTAGCGCTGCTATAGCCATATGTATCAAAATCCGAGCTTCCTACATAGTACAATGAGCCATTTAATTCCTCATAAAAATTCAAATCCATATAACGGTCTTTGTAAGTTGCGGAACTGGACATATACTCGATATTAAAAATCATCCTATCGCTTGTTTCACTTGATACATTTTCAAATGTAATTCTATGAGAGGCATACTTGTTATCAATCAAGGAATCTACAAATCCACCTTCATTGATCAACGGATAATCATCAGGATTAAGGTATTGATCCTTCTCCCCTTCCACCTGCCTTTTCGGGGCAGAATCCTCTTTCAAATTTATAGAAATCTCCCCTGCCCTTATTTCCTTTTCAATTTTTTCTTGGGCACCTGCCATGCTTGGCATCATTAATAATAAAACCATTACCCCAATAAGTAATTTTCTCAGCCTTTTCATTTCCCCACCCTTTCAAACTGGTAAAATATTACTAGATATGAGACTATTATAATAGATTTTTTCATCATACGGCATATAATTTTTTCGATTTTTGGGAATCTTATCAATTTGGATTAAAATTTTTAGATTTTTAATGTCAGCATCTCCAGCTGCCTCTCCATCCCCTTCTCCTTATATGCCTCTTTTTCTTTTCCCGACAGCTTCTTAAACTCATCCAAGAACTGCTCATACTTTGGAAGCACATCTTCAACAGATCCGTAATCCCTCACCATTCCATATTCAAGCCACAAAATTTTATCGCAAAATCTTTTCATCTGCCCTAAGGAATGGCTGACAAAAATCATGGTTTTCCCTTCCTGTTTGAATTCCTTCATTTTGTCCAGGCTTTTTTCGGCAAATGCTTTGTCTCCGACAGAGAGGGCTTCGTCGATGATCAGAATATCCGGATTGACGTTGACTGAAATGGCAAATCCGAGGCGGGACCGCATTCCGCTGGAATAGGATTTGACTGGCTGATCGATGAACTTCCCAAGCTCTGAAAAATCAATGATTTCCGGCTCCAGGTCAACAATTTCCTGTTTTGAAAAACCAAGCATGAGCAACTTCAGTTCGATATTATCCCTGCCTGTTAAATCGGCGTTCAATCCAGCGGCCACTGCAATCAAAGACGCCTGTCCATTCACCTCTACGCTTCCAGATGTTTCCGGAACAATGCCGGCAATAACGTTAGCCAAAGTCGATTTTCCTGATCCGTTCATGCCGATAAAGCCTACAGAATCGCCTTTTTCCGCTTCAAAGCTCACGTCTGCCAACGCATAGAAGTCCTCCCCATAGCTTTTTGGAAAAAGGAGATCCAAAATACGCTCCTTATTGTTGCTGTAAAGCTTATATTTTTTTGTGATGTTTTTCGCGATAATCGCTTTCTCCATACGTATCACACCTATAAATAGTCAATGAAATGCCTGCGGAATTTCACATGGATTTTTGCTCCGAATAATAACAAAACCATAACAATACCCCAAAAATAAAGGGTATATTGCCAGTGCTCAAGGAAGTACCACTCTGTTCCAAACAACGCAGAACGATAGCCTTCGATCAAATAATACAACGGATTCAATTTCAGAATCGTCGGCAATGGCTCCTCCAAAATGGAAAATTGCCAAAGGACCGGCGACAGATAGAGCAGCATTCGCAGCGTCGCATTTAAAAACATATGGACATCCCTGATGATCGTGGACAAAGTTGACGTGATCAGAGAAATAGCAAAGACTAAACAAAAGGATGCAAAAATAAAATAAATCACTTGGAGAAAATACACACTGACATAAAAGCCTCCCAGCTGGAAAATCACAAACGCGACTCCCAGCAGGATAACGTGTGTATAAAACTGTGAAAAAATCGCGATGGCGGGAATGACGCTCATCGGAAAATTCATTCTCGATAACATCCGCAGTCTTGTATAAATGGATTTTGATCCCTGGATGGTTGACTGGTAAAAAAATGTCCATAAGATGAACCCGCCGAGAAGCCAATAGATAAAAGGAACCTCATATCCCGGCACTACTTCTATATCAGCCCGCTGACGGATGCTTCCAAACACGAACCAATAGATTAGTATTTGGATGACGGGATTCAAAAACTCCCAGGTCATCCCTAAATAATTATTTTTGTTTTTACTTTTTAGTTCATAAAGAGACAGCCTTCTGACTAAATAAAAATTTTCAATGAGTTCCTTAATAACGGTAACGGCAGATTTCACAAAAATCCCGCCTCTTTACAATTGGAATATTTCTTTCACGACCTGTTCACTGGCCTTCCCGTTTTCCAGATGGCAAAATTTTTTATAAAAATTTTCGCAGAGCAAGAATCCGTTTAGTTCTATACGGCGGATTTCGGCAATCAGTTCCTCCGTCGTCCGAACGAGCGGACCCGGCGCTTCTTTTTCAAAATCGAAATAAAACCCGCGCAGCTGATCGCGGTACTCTTCGATATCATGAACGAAAAAGATCATCGGCCGCTTCAGATTGGCGTAATCGAAAAATACGGATGAATAGTCAGTGACCAGCACATCGGAAATGAGATACAAATCACGGATGTCCCCGTAAGACGAAACATCGAACACGAATCCTTCCATTCCTGACAAGTCCAGGTTTTCCGAAACAAGATAATGGAGCCTGAGCAAAATGACGTACTCATTTCCCAATTCTTTTTTCAGCGTATCCAGATCAATCTGCAGATCAAACTTGTATCTCCCCTTGGAATAATACTGATTGTCCCGCCATGTCGGGGCGTACAATATCACCTTCCTATCAATAGGAAGCCCGCAGGCGTTCTTGATCTTGGCGGACGCCACAGCGTTATTGGATTGGATTAAAAAATCGTTTCTCGGATACCCGGACTCAATCACTTTTTTCTTAAAATCAAATGCCTGCCTGAATATTTCAGTGGAATAGCCATTTGGTGAAATCAAATAATCCCATTTTGCCGATTCCTTCGTAAAATTTCGTTTATATTTCTTCGTATTGGTTCCGGGCATGTGAACTTCATCTATGTCCAGCCCCAGCCGTTTTAATGGAGTGCCGTGCCATGTCTGGACATAGACCGTCTGGGGGGATTTGCTGACCCAAAGCGGCATCCTGCAATTCGTCACCCAATATTTCGCCCTCGTCATTAAAAAAAGCCATTTGAGAGAGAAACGGCGGACGATTTTAATCGGATAATCCTCCAAATCCTGAATTTTTCGTTTATCAATGCTCCAGTACATGGTATAATCCGAATAATGATTCTGAAGATACTCATAAATTGCCCTCGGATTATCACTGTACTGCTTTCCCTGAA
Source organism: Siminovitchia fortis (assembly GCF_003605365.2). GTDB lineage: Bacteria > Bacillota > Bacilli > Bacillales > Bacillaceae_C > Siminovitchia > Siminovitchia fortis. Next base: position 13,176 of record NZ_QYTU02000053.1, on the reverse strand, counting down.
AGCTTTCAAAGATAATAAGTTTCGGGTTTTTAGGCAATGTGACCGCCATGAATTTGAAGAGCTTTTTATATACTTTTTTCAGACGTTTCCTCAGCTTTTTTTTCATAAATGATCACCACAACAAATGATATACATATCAAAAGTATGTCCAATGAATGAGCACATAAATCATTTTACGTTTATAAAAATTGTCCAAGGAAAATAATAGATATTGCCACTTTAATTGCATGGAGGTTTAAGATGCTTACCTTTTTAACCCGGATTTTTAAGAAACAGGCTACGGATCCAGCCAACAATTCATTTACCTATAATCAAGAAGGTTATTATATTCATCCGACAAACAGGCCGGCTAATCCTAAAGTCTCCCTGATCATGCCTGTATTTAATGCAGAAAAAACACTTCGGAAAACAATTGATTCCGTAATTGATCAAACAATCGGTTTTAAAGAGGTTGAGTTCATCATCGTTGACGATAAATCGACGGACGGTTCCCGCTCGATTATCCTGGATTACGCGGGATCTTACCCAAACATCGTTCCTGTTTTTTTCAAAACTAACAACGGCTCGCCGGCCACACCTAGAAACGTGGGGATTGACCTTGCCAGGGGCAAATATACCATGTTCATTGACTCTGATGATTGGCTGAGCCCAGGGGGAATCGAAGCCCTTTACGAACTGCTCGAAAAAACCGGAGACCCGTATGCCATCGGCAGGACGATAAAAGTGGAGGACAATAAGTTTGTCGTCGCGGGGGAGTACAATAGCTGCGAATATCGGGAGTCGATCAATCCCTACACAATTCCGCATATTTTCCAACACCTGGGCCCTACAGCCAGAATGATGCGGACACAGTTTTTGCGAGATCATAACTGCCGGTTTCCCCATATGAAATTCGCAGAAGACAAGCAGTTTTTCATCGATGTCCTAACAAACTGCCCGAGCATCTCAACAACAAAGGATGTTATCTATTACGTCAACCGTTTTAAAGATAATAAAAGTCTTGTAGGAACAACGACCATTTTTGAGAAAACCGATACGAACCTGGCTGTCATCAAGCATGTCATCCAGAAGGAGCTCCCTGAGGAAATTGAGCGGATGGTTTTGAACCGTCTCTACGAATTCGATTGTATTACCCGGTTATTTAACAGGCATCACTTTCTAAGGTCCACTCGAAAAGATAAGTATTATAAGAAGTTTGCAGAAGTTCTGGAGACGACTAAGGGTCTGCGATACGATTTTACAGAGAACTTCTTTGAACCATGGCATCGGGTGCTCGTCGATCTTTTCAAACGGGAGCGCTATGACGACATCGTTAAGTTGATTGAATGGAGCTTGAAAGATACGACAAAAGAAACAGTGATCCGGGAAGATGGCCTGCCGTATTACTGGCTTCCGCTAGAGGAACCTTATGAGTGGGCAAGAATCAACATGCTGGCGGTATATAAAGAGCATATGAAAACAGGGGATCGATATATTTTAAGGGTCAACGTCTACGGTGACTATCTGGATAAAATCAACTGCTTTGTGATTCGCCAACGCGATAATGAAATGAATGAGAACGTCCTGCCCGTCGAGCGAATTGAAGAGAATTTGTTTGAAGTCGAAATCCCTCTGGATTTACTGGCACAATTGAATACCGCAAGCCATACGATGTTTATCAGGTATTACGATTACAGGAAACTGCATATCAAAATGAACACGCGGCGGATTTTTGAACATGGCGGTAAGAAAATTGATTTTTATACGACGATTGGGGATAACTTTGGGGTGATTGTGAAGTGACGATCCCTTCCTGACTGCTGTGACTGGATATAAGCGGAAACTGCTATTTATGATCCGGAAAATTAGGTATATGATCCAAACTTCACATATATGACCTGAAGGAAGAGTAATATAATCCGCAGATGGATTGTTATGAGCCTGGAAAAGCGGGTTATGAGTGTGGTCACGAACAGATCGAAACCTCGAGGGAAATTGGATTTTCTTTCCCCGAGGTTTTCTTTTTTATCACCCTTTTATTACACACATCCATTAATTTAACTTCCCCTCATCTTCTGCATATACCTAATATGATTTAGAACATTTTTTAAATCTGCTTTGACCTTTATTTTTGCTTTTCCAAATAATTTTATATAAATCTATTTTTATATCTACAAACATACTGGTTTATAGTAAAATTGTCATTGTTGGAAAACATTTCATATTACTTGAAAGGAGAACAAATGGTTAAAAGAATACTAGTTTTCATGCTAAGTTCCACGCTGGTCTTTTCTCTCTTAAGTATATCAGCTTCTGCTGAGATGAATTCTGCTCAGTACGATAAAGAAACAAACAACGTTGAACAGCATGAGGAAATATTGAATGAAGATCAACAAATAAACACGGAAAGCGACAGCGAAACCGAACCGGCGGAAGACGAGCAAAGTGATCAGGAAGACAAAGAACATACGGATATGCCCGCTAAGGAAGAAAACAAGGATAAGTCTGTAACTGAAGATGACAGTCCAGCTGAAGAGATGGACCCAATGGAAAAGATGGAGGAACAAACGATTGATGAAAAAGATAAAAGTGACTCTATCAAACTTAAATCCTTGGAAATGCCTGAAAATGAAGTAACGATCGAAGATACAAAGTATTACTTAAATGAACAAGGGGAAATCAAATACGCCGAGGTTTATAATAAGGAAAATCAAGTCATTCAAATAAAAGAATTCTATCCCGGTACAAAAATAGATGACGTTGATAAACAGGTTAGGTATGTTTTTAATCTGGATTCGATCGGAAACATAACTAGCTCCGAACAATGGAGTCAGCATGACCAAAAGGTTATCAGGTACTATGAATATTATCCAAAAACCAAATATGGAGCCCATACAAACAATATCAAATATATTTTTTACCTCAACGGTCAAGAAAATATCACGAAAGCAGAAAAAAGAGAGAAAGGCTCTAAAAAAATCCTTTCCTGGTATGAGTATTACGCTGGTGCTAAATACGGAGNAAAAATCCTTTCCTGGTATGAGTATTACGCTGGTGCTAAATACGGAGGCCACGCGAACAATATTAAATATATTTTCTACCTTAACAACAAAGAAAATATCACGAAAGCGGCTAAAAGAGAAAAGGGGTCTAAAAAAGTTCTTTCCTGGTATGAGTATTACGCAGGCACCAAGTACGGTAGCCACGCGAACAATATTAAGTATATTTTTTATCTCAACAACAAAGGAAATATTACGAAAGCGGCTAAAAGAGAGAAGGGGTCTAAAAAAGTCCTTTCCTGGTATGAATATTACGCGGGCACCAAGTACGGTAGCCACGCGAACAATATTAAATACATTCTATACCTTAACAATAAAGGCTATTTGACGAAGGCTGTGAAAAGACAGAAAGGAACAAAAAAGGCCCTTGCCCAATATAAATACAAGCCGAACACTGTATACGGCGGACACGGGTCGAGAATAAACAGCATCATCTTAAACGTCCCGATCATCAGCCAGCTGCCTGAATTGCCAACAGGCTGCGAGATCACAGCAGTAACGATGATGTTGCAGTATAAAGACATCAAAAATATTAATAAAATAAAATTGGCCAATGAGATGCCAAAGCATATTTGGAATCCAAACTTGGGATATGTCGGAAATCCTTATTCAAGATCCGGCTGGACCATATATCCCTCAGCTTTAACCGGCCTTGTGAAGAAATATGCGGGCAGTGCGCAAAATCTCACAGGGACCAGCAACAAAAACTTGGAGAAGCAATTATTAAAAAACAAGCCCATTGTCATTTGGGGCTCGCCTATTCACGGATTTACGGTTCATGCCTTGACCCTCACGGGATTTGATGAAAAGTATTATTATTATAATGATCCTTGGACAAACAAAAAAGATGTGAAGATCAGTAAGACGAAATTCAATAAATTGTGGGGAAACCAAGCAAAACGAGCGATTACTTATTAACCTTCAGTACTCCCCCAATTAAACAACGCATACTATTTCACAGCAGTTCCTCGCTATGCGTACCGAAAAGGTACGCTTATTTTATTTCTTACCCTAATAAGCTGGAAGTATAATCCATTTTGGCAATTTAAAATTCGAATCGCAAAATCATTCAATTTCGATGCAAATGTGACGCAGAGCTAACGAATGCTCCTTTCGCTACAAAATTAAAACTGCCTGCACGTCCATAGTGAGGCAGTTTTAATTGATTAGACTTTTTCTAATAAAGCCTCTTGCTGCCTTTTCATTGCTTCTTCCTTGTACTTCTCTTTTTCTTTGCCTGGAAGCTTTTTAAATTCATTTAAGAACTTTTCATATTTTGGAATGATTTCACCTACTGGACCGAAATCTTTTACCATGCCATATTCCAGCCAAAGGATCTTATCGCAAAACCGCTTCATTTGTCCTATGGAGTGGCTGACGAAAATCATCGTTTTCCCTTGCTTTTTGAATTCCTTCATTTTATCCAGACTTTTCTCAGCGAAAGCTTTATCTCCTACTGATAGTGCCTCATCAATAATTAAAATGTCTGGATCTACATTTACTGATATAGCAAACCCTAAACGCGATCTCATGCCGCTCGAATAAGATTTAACAGGCTGGTCAATGAATTTCCCAAGCTCAGAGAACTCAATGATTTCGGGCTCCAGTTCTTTGATTTCCTCTTTCGAAAATCCTAACATCAACAGCTTCAGCTCAATATTATCTCTTCCGGATAAATCCGCCTTCAGGCCGGCTGCTACAGCAATTAATGCCGCTTGCCCATTCACTTGGACAGAGCCAGATGTCTCGGGAACAATACCTGCAATGATATTTGAAAGCGTTGACTTCCCCGATCCGTTCATTCCGACGAACCCGATGACGTCTCCCTTTTCAGCTTCAAAACTTACACCCGCCAACGCATAAAAATCTTCCCCATAACTTTTGGGTAAAAGAAGATCCAAAATCCGCTCTTTATCTCCGCTATACAATTTATACTTTTTTACGATATTTTTAACGATAATGGCTTTCTCCATGCTGATCCCAACCATCTATAAGTAATCAATGAAATGCCTTCTGAATTTCACGTGAATTTTCGATCCCAACAATAGTAAAACGACAACAAGCCCCCAGAAATATAAGGAGTACTGCCAATGGTTAATAAAATACCACTCGGTACCAAAGAATGCCGCTCGATATCCTTCTATAATATAATACAGAGGATTCACTTTCATGATCGTCGACAGAGGCTCATCCAATATTGTAAGCTGCCAAAGGACTGGAGATAGGTATAATAACATCCTGAGAGTCGCATTCAAAAACATATGAACATCCCTGATAATGGTTGATAAAGTAGAGGTTATTAAGGAAATAGCAAATACCAAACAAAATGTTGCAAAAACAAAATAAATAATTTGAAGAAAATACACACTCACATAGTAACCCGAAATCTGAAAAATTATAAAGGTAACCCCTAATAAAACCAGATGAGTGTAAAACTGTGAAAATATAGCAATGTTAGGAATCACACTCATAGGAAAGTTCATTCTTGATAACATACGAAGTCTTGTGTATATAGACTTTGACCCTTGGATTGTTGATTGGTAAAAAAAGTCCATAGGACAAATCCCCCAAGAAGCCAATGAATAAAAGGGACTTCAAAACCCGGCACTACTTCAATATCTGCTCTCTGCCGAATACTTCCGAATACAAACCAATAAATCATGATCTGGATGACTGGATTAATAATCTCCCAAGCCATTCCCAAATAATTACTTTTATTTTTACTTTTTAATTCATACACGGATAATCTTCTAATTAAATAGAAATGCTCTATTTGTTCTTTTATTACTAGAATTGCAGATTTCATTAAATGTGTCCTTTCAAAAGCCTGATCTTCTCTTGATGCTCCCTAAAAAAGATCACTAGTTTTTCAAGTACAAGCAAACCTCAATATCCTTATAAATTATACAAGTAGGCAGGGGAAAAGACAATAAAAGATGAAAAGCAGTTGTTCCCATCGCAAAGTTGGTGAAAACAACTGCCTTTTCCATTACTTTTCAAACACTTCTCTTATAACCCTTTCGCTTGCATGGCCATCCTCCAAATAACAGAACTTATTGTAGAACTCTTCTATATTGTTAGTAAGAGTAAAACCATTTTCATCTATATCCTTGATCTCCCTAATGATCTCATCGGTTGTCTTGACCAATGGGCCCGGAGCTTTCTTTTCAAAATCAAAGTAAAATCCCCGAAGATTATCGCGATATTCTTCGATATCATATACAAAGAAAATCATGGGGCGCTTCAAGTTAGCGTAATCGAAAAAGACCGAGGAGTAATCGGTGATTAGCAAGTCAGCAATTAGATATAGTTCTCTTATGTCTTCGTGATTGGAGAAATCAAAGACAAAATCTTCAAATCCTGTTAAATCAAGATTTTCAGCAACTAGATAATGCATCCTTAATACAATTACATACTGATCGCCAATTTCTTCCTTCATTTGTTCCAGATCCATTTTAAGATTAAACTTATATTTTCCTTTTGCATAGAATTGATTATCCCGCCAGGTTGGTGCATATAGAACAACCTTTTTATCCGCTGGCAATCCGCAAGTTTTTTTTAATTCTGCCACTTTCTCAGGGTTATTGTGATTGATTAAAAAATCATTCCTTGGATAACCTGATTCAATCACCTTTTTATCAAATCCAAAAGCACGCTTAAAAATTTCTGTAGCGTATGCATTAGGGGAAACCAAGTAATCCCACTTGCTTGCTTCAAATAGAAAGTTATTCTTATATTTTTGAGTATCGGTTCCGGGCATATGGACTTCCTCTATATCGACCCCAAGCCTTTTGAGCGGAGTTCCATGCCAAGTTTGTACATATACCGTTTCTTTCGGTTTCGGAAGCCATAATGGCAGCCGGGCATTTGTCACCCAATACTTTGCCCTTGCCATCAGAAAAATCCACTTCAAAGAAAGCCTTTTTACATATTGGACATCCGGTAACTTTTCAAAGGTGGATAAGTGGCGCCTGTCTGCCATCCAGTACATGTCGTATGGCAGCTTATTTTCTTTCATATATTCATATATTGCCCTTGGGCTGTCGCTGTATTGCTTTCCATGAAAGCTTTCAAACATTATAACGTTTTTCTTTCTGGGTAATTTCCCCAAAATCAAAAAAGCTAGTCTATAAGTTTTCTGAACAAAAACACCTCGGCGTAGGCGAATCAATCTTTGATTTATCCTATGAAGTAATCTTTTCATGAACATCATAGCTCCCCGTTGTTTCTATAACAATGCCATCCTAAAAATTATATACATGAACTAATTCGATTTCAAATAGAAGAGAAAAGGCGGAGACTTTAAAAACAGCCTCCGCTTTCCAATACCTGCCCAGTTGTTGTCAACTCATTTGCACAGCCTCCTGAATTCGTGTGTCTAGTTGCTTAATGTTATTAATAATGTTTTTCTTTTAATTACAGATTTTTTATTACCAAATTTCTTCTCAACATTCATAATTTCTGTTTCTGCAATATCTAACTAATAAAAATAATTGTATAAAACTATTACCTCATTTTCTTGTAAAAGTGAAAAACTGGTCCGGTAACCAATCAGCACCAAATAATGCATCGTAAACAATGCTCCTGTAATCTTCAACCATTTCAAGGATATCGTCTGCTAAGTCTTCATCCATCACTTTGCCTTGGTCTGTTACGACGAAATTATTCCCTACCCTTTTAACATCCTGATCCAATAGCTCATCCATCAAACCTTGGAAAGGTGTTACATAATAATTCCCTTCTCTTAATAATACAGTCGTGAAAAAAATTGGAGATATACCATCCAGCTTTACACCACCATCACTTCGACCATGATTCATATAAATAAACCAAGGTGTTTCATGAAGTTGGTCATTTGGAAATTGCTCTTCCAGACCTCTAAACAAACTTGGAAAATGATCCCCATATAGTACAAGGTTAATTTCTTTATCGGAGGAGGCAAGCTCTTTTACAAGCTGTTCTATAGCTCCATCCGAGGCTTTTAAGCCTTGAAGATAATTTACTAATCCTTTCACTTCTTTTTTAGGATAAATCTTAAAATTAATCTCCGGTCGATAGTCCATTTCTGGAATCTCTCCCGTATAGGGAGAGTGATTTTGCATTGTTAAGGCATGAATGAAGCCAACCTTATCATCACTAGCGACTCTTAATATATCTTTATGGAATTCTTTATCTGCCACCCTCTTATGAGTCCCGAGTTTTCCTGTATGCTTAATTCCATTGTCCAAATATAAGAAATCATCAAAACCAATAGCACTATACACAGAACGCCGCTTATATAAGTTAGCTGTAAACGGATGAATTGCCACTTTATCCTTTTGAAAAAAATCTAATGCAGTATGATGGTTCTTGGCTTCAACATAGAAGTCAGAATAAGGTGTAATGGACAATGGTTCATTAAATACTTCAAGACTAAAAGAAGTTAAAACCGACCACTCGATATTTGCAGTCCCTCCACCAACATACTGGCTGTACATCTTTCCGCCGATATGATTTTTTATTATTCCAGAAATATATGGGGTTGGAGTCTCGTTTTTTATTAATCCTGGTAATGCCATCGGATCCATTAATGATTCGCTTAAGTAAAAAATCGTTTGGGAATCATTCAATGATTTTTTTCGGTTTTCATTAATTTTTCCTGCTATCTTGGTATATTTATCGTTTATCCTAAGCATATTTTTTTTATTGTAATGAGCTGGTTTATTCATATAATTAGGTTTAACTGTTTGAATAAAACTGGGTATAAAACCATTTCGTTGAGCCCGTAAAACAGGATTAAAATTATGGGTATGCGCATCTTCATATTTCAGTACGTATTTATTATAAATACTTGGCTCTGTAAAAATGATGAATAACGGAATAAGAGCAATTAAAAGAATCCCCACTCTAGCTCTGGTTCCGATTCGGAAATTCATTTTTTTGGATATTCCTTTACTGATGAAGTGAAGAATAGCAAGTAGTGAAATAACAGATATAATAATTAATAAAGCCGTTCCCATCGGAACATCAATAAAAGATAATAGTTCTTTTGGCGATCCAATTGTTTGTAATTCCTTAAATGTAATAAATTCATTTCTCTCTTTTACTTTAATTTGATTTGCAAAGACAAGGGCACCGAAAAGTAAATTTGTCATTAATATACTAACAATAAAAGTTCCAAATATTGCATACATAATTAAGAAGATCAAAAATACAAATGAAACCCCATTGTAAAAAGATTCATTTACACGAAAATTTGCATCCATAGAAAAATCTACAAATAAACTTTTATTAAGCCATTCAACTATCACAGTAGAATTAAGGCCCATCACTACACAGATCAACAAAAAGTATAATCCTAAAATAATTTCCTTTTTCCACTTAGACATCTTTTTTCACTCTCTCACAACATTTCACAAGAATTCATTACTATAGATAAGATATTTCATTATTAATAAAGCCTTTATACTAAGATAGGTTTTGTTCGTGGCAGCTTCATGGGGGCTAGGACCTTCTTTTTGCGTTTGGCCACAAGATACCCGGCTCTTTGTACAAACGATAGACTTTTTTGTTTATGATGAGGTTATCGACGAAGCCTCTTGATCGACGTGGTATCAATAGTTGAAGCGGTCGCCTACAATTTCCTCCATTTTAATTTAAACGTTTAAACGAAAAGAGTTCAAAAAGATTTGACCGAGAGGGTGAACCAAAAAGCTTGCAGTTCAGTCAAACTTCACCCTTTTACAAGCTTTTTGGCAAAATTTAAACATGAAATACACGATCCACTACCCTTTTGGAAGCTAATCCATCTTCTAAAGGACAGTATTTTTTCCGAAACTCCATATACTTTTCATTATATTTTTCCCGTACAAGGCCCACTTTTTTAATTTTTTCTATTATTTCATCAGTATCATAAACTAAAGGACCAGGTGCTTCGTTTTCAAAGTCCATATAGAAGCCTCTCAAATTATCCCTGTATTTCTCTAGGTCAAACGTATAAAAGATCATTGGCCTTCCGGTATTGGCAAAGTCAAACATCACAGATGAATAATCTGTAATTAGAATATCTGTAATTAGATACAAATCTTGTATGTCAGGATATTTGGAAACGTTATAGACAAAGTCAGATAACGAGTCTTCTATTTGTATTTTGTTACTTACAACGACATGCATTCTAAGCAACAAAACATACTCATCACCCAGCTCCTGCCTCATTTTATGAAGGTCCATCTGGATATCAAATAAAAACTTATTTTTATTTGACACTTGATCATCCCTAAAAGTAGGAGCATAAAGAATGACCTTTTTATCTTCTTCAATATTTAATTTCCTTCTTACGCTCCTGGCAATCTCATCTTTTTCACTTCTATAGAAGATATCATTACGTGGATAACCAGTCTCTAAAACTTCACCATCATAACGAAACGCACTTCTAAAAGCCTTAGTTGCATAAGGGCTTGGCGAAATAAGGAAATCCCAGTTTTTCACGGCATTTCCAACCCTTTCGATATAGTCATCGCTTCTTCCATGGACTTCTTCAATATCATAAAGCATTTTCTTAAGAGGTGTTCCATGCCAGGTTTGTAAATAAACAGTCTGTGGCCTTTTTTTAATGTATGTTGGGAAGTTTTGATTGTTTACCCAATAACCCGCCTTTAATAAATAGTAATAATATTGCGGGCTAAGCCTCTTTATTCTTTTTGTATCAGGATCAGGGAAACGATGTTGTTTGTTATAGACCCATACCTTTTTGTAATCCAAGTTCTGACGAAGAATTTCTTCGTATATATTTTTAGGGCTGTCACCAAACTGCTTGCCTACGCCACTTTCAAAAAGGATCAGTTTTTTATCGACTTTTATAACTTTTGAACCGATACGGTAAAACAATTTCATACTCGGAAAATAAAAATCGCTTCGTCTATACCGACGAAATAGTTCTTTGGCCAGCATATCCAACTTAGGTCTCCGCAAAAGTTTTTTTCTAGCTCCATTATCCCTAATTACCTGATATATTCTTTCAGAAGAGGAAAGGTCTCTATATTTAATGAATTTTTTAGCTCGTACTTGGTAGGTTTGTTTCATTTGAAAATCTTTTTTTGCATATTCTTCTATCAACTGAAGAATATCCTCAAGCTCATAACAAATTTCACCTGGTAAATCATTGTCTAAATCCAAATGGGAAGGTCTTTTTCCAATAAATCTTGCACGGTCAAATTGGTAATATACAACGGGCTTATAAAGGAAACTAAAATCAAATCCCACACTGGAATAATCTGTAATCATTAAAGCACTTTGTTTGATTAGGAATTGCACATCAATCTCACCTTGATTGATTACTTTAACAAAAGGATTCTCAAAAAACTTGCTGAATCTTTGCATGTTAGGGTGCAAACAAAAAACAACTTCAAAGTGATGCTCATTTGCCAACTGTTGTAACTTTCTACTATTGATTAGCTGCTCGTACCTTTCATAGTACTCACTTTCAAAAAAAGCCTCTTCAGATACAATCCAATCACGCCATGTAGGTATAATAAGGATTTGCCTTTTCTTTTCAACGTCATCTTTAAATAAAGTATCGAATCTGGATAGCCCTGTAACAAATATATCTTTTGGAGAATAGCCAAAATCATTGACAATCATCTCTTTTTCAAAATCAGAACTTACCATGAAAAGGTCTGTGTCAAACCCGTGTGCATTCTTGCCATAGTTGGCAACCATATTTTTAGTCCCCATTACCCCGTGTTGCAAAAACACTTTATCACCGGTAACCTTATTTTTAAACTTCGTCGTCCTAAGGGGGTATAAATAATCGGGATGGTGGGAAGATATTACTTTTTTTGAAATCAGTGTATATAGAATATGTTTTTTGGATTTGAAATCTAAAACATTTCCATATTTCAATACGTTATCCTTTTCAGGAGAATCCTTATCAATAACATAATATATTTTTTTATCAGGGTATTTTTCCCGTACATATTTAAAAAATGCGTATCCAGTATCTTGGGCCTTGTAAATCCTTTCTCCTACTAACCAAACATCATTTTTCTTATTTATGCTCTTTACAAGCCATGACCAACGCATTAATCTACGAAGATAATTAAAAGTTTCAATAGGGTATTTATAAACTTCTAATGATAGATTGTTGTATTTAAAAGTAAAATAAGGATTAACTACAATCGCTTGTTCAGAGTTTTTTAAATTAAAGTCTTTTAAAAAGAAGCGCGTGCTGAAAGTTGGTCGCCCTATACGTATATACTTATCTTCAATAGAATTATTCAACTCTAGTCTTAGAAAAAAGTCATAAATATCTTCTTCAAGGAGTTTACCGTCCTTGAAATCTTTAAGATCTATTTCGGCGGAATATTTATACCTGTATAAACCAAATTTTGCTTCTGTTTCTTTTTCTAAAATATTGAAAGTTACTTTTGGAAAATGCAGGAAGCTTTTTGTTTCTCTTCCCCTAAGAATAACTTCTCCATTATTTATTATAGAGGTTCTCGTAAACAGCTTGCCTTCGAGCTTTATTCCATTATTAGTGTTTATCAATCTTTCTATTTGATTCCTAATAGGTATTTCGATTTCTTTATTCTTAATAATAGAAAGGTTTCCTTTATCGGTAAGATAATTTATTAATGACTCTGCATCATGATAATAATACTTCATACCTTCTACTTTCATGTTTTGAAATCTTCCACAACGTATTAAATAATCCACGTATAATTCGCCGTTTTTTTCTATAACAGGAAAATCTTCTTTTTGTTCCCCGGAAAAATTAAACTCGCAATGTCTGCGATGAACTTGCAAAAACCAATCAAATGTGTCTTCCTTCTCTCCTTGTAACAAAGAGTGTAAATCTTCTAAGGGGATATTAAATTCAAATTCATTTCTTGGAGACATGCCTTGAACCTTAATTTTTGATTTTTCATTTCGAGAAACAAGCCACAAACCAACAACATGATTTTCAGGCCCCTCAATCCTGCCCGATATATTTAACGAATTATTTACTTGAGTGATATTCAAGGTCTTCTTAAAACGAACCTTTTTTCTAATTCTCCTTATCCAAGAAAACATTCTCATAACCAACACCTACTAAAAAAAATTAGTTCTTTTTCATTATAGTACAATAAAGCTGTTAATCCCAAATTACGAAAGTAAATTT
>NZ_QYTU02000052.1 GCF_003605365.2 Siminovitchia fortis | reverse complement strand
CGGGCGGTTTTTGCCCGGTTTTTCTTATCTATTGGTCTTTGAGAGTTTAACCTTCTCTATGAAGGGTATTACATAAACCCAAACAGACGAAAAAGGGGCAAATTAGCTTGAATATTGATGGTTTTGTTAAAAATGTGGAAGCCTTTTCTGACTGGTTATGGGGAGTCCCTCTCATCTCTTTGTTGCTGATCAGCGGGCTGTATTTGACGGTCTTATTAAAGTTCTTTCAATTCAGATACCCGATCTACATACTGAAACAAACAATGGGAAGCGTCTTTAAAGAGCCGAAAGGAAAAGGAACGCTGACGCCATTCCAGTCGCTGACATCCGAGCTGTCATGTACGATCGGGGCTGCAAATATTGTAGGGGTCCCGGCAGCCATCATGTTCGGCGGCCCGGGGGCTGTTTTCTGGATGTGGGTCATTGCCTTTATCGGCATGTCTTTGAAGTTTGCGGAAAGTGTACTTGCTATTCGATATCGGGAGAAAAATGAAAAAGGGGAATATGTCGGCGGGCCGATGTATTATATGACAAAAGGATTGAAAATGAAATGGCTGGGAGTCTGGTTTTCGGTGGCTCTTATGATCGAGCTCATTCCCAGCATGATGGTCCAGGGAAATTCTGTTGCTTCCACTGTCTTTGAAACTGTAAAAGTCCCTCCGATATATACAGGCATTGCCGCAGCTGTCATCATCTCTTTGGTAGTTTTCGGTGGAATCAAAAGGATCGGCCGTGTGACCGAGATTGTGGTCCCGTTCATGGCCATTTTTTATGTTGGAGCCGCATTAGTGATTCTTTTTATGAATATCGGCCATTTGCCCGGAGTGTTAAAACTGATTTTTACCTCTGCCTTCCAGCCGCTGTCCGCAGTCGGAGGCTTTACCGGCGCAGCCATAGCACAAACGATCCGCTGGGGCTTTGCCAGAGGCCTGTATTCGAATGAAGCCGGGCTTGGCACAACGCCGATCGCCCATGCTCCGGCTACTACAGATCATCCTGTCAGGCAAGGGTTCTGGTCGGTCATCGGTATTGTTGTAGATACGCTGATTGTTTGCACTGCCACTGCTTTTGTTGTCCTTTCATCCGGAGTTTGGCTGGAAAAAGGGGCAGTATCTAATCCTTCCGGTCTCACAACCGTAGCGTTTACCAAATTCTTTGGAGCAGCCGGAAGTTATATTGTGACGCTCGCACTCATTTTCTTTGTGTTATCGACAATGGTTGTTCTGGTTTTCTATGGAGCGAAGCAGGCTGAATTCCTGTTCGGGTTGAGGGCTGCACGGGTGATGGAAGTTGTCTATGTGGCTGCGATTATATTGGGTGCCGTCGGCGCTGCCCAAGTCATTTGGAGTTTCCTGGATATTGCACTTGCTGCCATCCTCATTCCAAACGTCATTGCTGTGTTGCTTTTAAGCAAAGAAGTGAAGCAGTTGAAGGAAGAATTCTTCACCTCTGAAAAATATTATTTGAAAGATGTCAAAGAGGAGAACACGAAGACGGGCTGATATAGCCTTAAGGTAAAAGCCGGTATGTTTCTATGAAAATAGAGAGATGCCGGTTTTTTTATGTTACAATCTTTACAGCATAATAGCCGAAAAGGAAGAAAATCATGAGCAAACAACATGTACCAATCAAGAAAAATGATGAAATAGATGTCATCTTTGAAGACTTGACCCATGACGGAAAAGGCGTGGCCAAAGTGGATGGCTATCCGTTATTTGTGGCGGGTGTTTTACCGGGTGAAAAAGCGAAAATCAAGGTGACCAAGCTGAACAAAGGCTATGGCTTCGGCAGCTTGGTCGAGTTGTATGAAAAAAGCGAGTTCAGAATCGAGCCGGACTGCCCGATTTTTGCAGAGTGTGGAGGCTGCCAATTGCAGCACATCAGTTATGAAGGGCAGCTGCAGGCGAAAGAAAAGCAGGTACGGGATGTGTTGGGGCGGATTGGTAAGCTTGAAAATGTAAAAGTGCATCCGGTTTTGGGAATGAAAAATCCGTGGCATTACCGGAATAAGGCGCAGGTGCCGATCGGTGAGCGTGAGGGCGGGCTTGTCGGCGGTTTTTATAAGCAGCGTTCTCACGAAATTATTGATATGGAAGCATGCCTCATCCAGCAGGAGGAGAACGATGAAGTTTTACAAAAAGTGAAGGCGATCTGCGGGGAATTCGGAATCAGGGCATACAACGAGAAGTCGCACAAAGGGACATTGCGCCACATCATGATCCGTTCCGGAAAGGTGACTGGCGAAATCATGGTCGTGCTGATCACCCGCACGCCCGATATTCCGAACCGGAGGAAGCTTGTGGAAAGAATTGTTTCCGAAGTGCCGGGAATCAAATCGGTGGTACAAAATGTGAACACGAAGCGGACCAATGTCATTTTCGGGGAGCAAACAAACGTGCTGTGGGGCGAAGAATTCATCTATGACTACATCGGCGACGTGAAATTTGCAATCTCCGCCCGTTCCTTCTACCAGGTAAACCCCGACCAGACGAAAGTGCTGTACGACAAGGCGTTGGAATACGCAGGCCTGAGCGGGGAAGAAACTGTCATCGACGCCTATTGTGGGATTGGAACCATCTCCCTGTTCTTGGCGCAGCGGGCGAATAAAGTGTACGGCGTTGAAATCGTGCCGGAGGCAATCGAAGACGCCATGCGGAACGCTGAGCTGAACGGCATAACAAACGTTGAATTTGAAGTGGGAGAGGCGGAAAAAGTCATCCCGCAGTGGTACGAGCAAGGCGTGCAGGCTGACGTTTTGGTTGTCGACCCTCCAAGAAAGGGCTGTGACGAAACCCTGTTGGAGACCATCATCGAAATGAAGCCCAAGAAATTGGTCTATGTTTCGTGCAATCCTGCAACATTGGCGAGAGATCTGCGGATCTTGGAGGACGGCGGCTATGAAACCATGCAGGTGCAGCCGGTGGATATGTTTCCGCATACGACGCATGTGGAGTGTGTGGCCAAGTTAAGATTAAAACCGTCCCCCTAAAATAAACATCTCTCACTAAAAACAAACATCTTTCAATCCAACCCCGATTTCGTGACAATAAAACATTTCCGAAGTCGGGGTCTTTTTCTTTACAGAGGAATTTGACAAGTGTTTAGAAATGGGTGGAAATATATAATTAAAATAACAAAATATTTAATATATAAGGAGTGTTGCAAATGAGCGAAAGAACCACAACTAATATAGTAACACTTGAAGAATGGGATATTCCTGGATTAATTGCACTTTCAGCATCAATTGGATGGGACTATGATAAAGATGAAATTAATACAGTGATGTCATCTGGTAAAATTTACGGACACAAGACCAAAGAGGGTAAAATAGTATCTAGTGCGGCAATTATTCCATATGGACCATGTCTGGCATCTATTGGTATGGTCATTGTTCATCAAGATTATAGAGGTAAAGGACTTGGAAGAAAAGTAACACAAAAATGTTTAGATTCTGTTTCTGGCGATACCAAGGTGATGCTAATAGCAACAGATGAAGGAAAACCAATGTATGAGAGTTTGGGGTTTAGTTTTACAGACAGCGTTCATAAATATATCTGTGACAACTATCTTACTATGAAATCAAACGATACTTTGAATGCTGAGATAATTCCGATGCGTAAGGAAGATTTATCTCAAGTTGTAAAGATAGATAAGGATGCATTTGGTGAAGAAAGAAGGACCTTTCTTATCAACCGGATTAACCAAGCGAAAGAGTCTCTAGTTGTCAAAAGTTCAGATGGAACTATCATAGGATACGGTTTGTCTATTTTAGGGCCTATTAATCTAATACTTGGACCTATTGTAGCACCTAATCATCATACAGCGTCTTTATTAATTGATAAATTAGCTAACAATCATCAAGGTAAATTAAGAATCGATATTCCTTCAGGTAATGAGGATTTTATGTCCCATTTAGAAAAATGCGGATTTGTAAAAGTAAGTCAACCACCTATAATGATTAAAAATTCAAAGCAATTACCGCCACGTAATAAAACATTATATGGAATAGCTGCACAGGTTTTTGGATAATATTGTTCTTCAGCAAAACCAGACAATAGAAGCTCATATGTTATTCAAGAAAAGGGCCGAGTTGCTGAAGATTAGTAAAGAATTTGGGAATGTCGATTAAAGTGTCTTTTCTATGTGTAGATGGGGCAGAAGGTTAACAATACATAATTTATGATTAGATGTAGGAGGTTTAACTAGATGAAGGTAAGTATCTTAAAAAAATGTGATGTCGAGGAAATGAAAAAACTATTTCTAGATGTATTTTCAAATGAACCTTGGTTTGATAAATGGAATAATGAAAAACAGTTAAATGCATATATGAAAGATTTAACTGAAAATAATAACTCACTTTCATTAGCTCTCTATGATGAAAAAGGTGAGCTCGTTGGTTGCTCATTAGGTTATGTTTTTAACTGGTGGGAAGGGCGGGAATATTTTATTAAGGAATTTTTTGTTTCGAGAAAAAAGCAAAATCAAGGGGCAGGTAGTACCTTTCTTACATTAATAAATAATATATTGAAGGCTGAAGAGATTAAGCATATAACATTAGCTACTGAAAAGACTGTTCCAGCCTATCATTTTTATCAAAAAAATGGATTTTCAGTTTTGAAAGACTCAGTGTACCTGGTAAAAAAAGTCTCTGAATGATTACTGAAGTTAAAGAGTGAAATGGTGTTTATCAATAGAATCTTAGTTATTCCACTATAGGGCGCGATTGTGGAACAATTATATTCAAGAATAGAACTATTACTTTAATAACCTTATAGAACCGGTTAATATTTTGATTGACGATAAAAGATGAATTCATTCTTATATAAGATTAAATAATAAAGTCAGGGGTTTTGATATGAGGGTTTTGGGGCTAATTTTAATACTATTGATTTTAGGTTTTTTATTAGAACAAATAATAAATAAATTACTTGGTGTGAAAAAAAAGAAAGTCTCGGAAACTCCTGGTAGAAAAATTGACCGATGGGGAAGAGGTATTCTTGTAGTAGTTTTCTTATGTGGTTTTTCCTTTGTTATTGAGGCGGATAGGTCTGTAATAAAGTGGTTTTGGATTTCCTATTTAATTATCTTATTGGGTTTTCAGGCCATTTTGGAGTGGAAGTATCTTAAAGATTCAAATCAATATGTTACCACATTTATTTTTTTGCTGTTAGGCGTAGCTCTCATTTACAATATGGAGTATTTTATTCAATTATTAGGCTGGGATTAGTTTCTTGAACAAATAAAGAAGTGTGCTTGAACAGAAAGTCAAAGCCCTGTAGATCCTCGATAATCGAGCCAGATTGTAAGAAGCCAAATAGAAGAGGTGAGCAATAATGGAGGTAGTGAATATCGGTGATATTGTGTTTCAGATGATTTTTATTCTTCTTATAGTCCTGTTTTTTGTATCATTAACACTTTACGTCAGAAGAATATCGATTAATCAAAGAAAAAGAGCTCAGAATAATACGAAAATCGAGCAAAAGCTGGATAGAATAATTGAACTATTAGAGCAGGGTAAATTAAACAAATAAGTGAAAAAACAAAGAATGGACGGCTATTTGTCATGATTAAATACTTTGGAAAGAAAAATACATTTAGTAACGTACTGCTTGATACGGGCTGTTCAACGAGATGTTTTTATTGCAATTTCTTCACTTGATGTGTAAAGTGATAATAACGAAAGGAAGTGAGTCATATGAGAAAAAATACACTTGGTTCACTAATTTGGTTGCGTATTGCTCGTTTTACACATCAAAGTAATTTACTATCGAATGAATTTTTAAAACAGTTTGGTATTACGGCTGCACAGTTTGATGTATTAAATCAGGTTTCCGCTTCTCAGCCAATTACGCAAAGTCAGCTGGCTGTAAAAGTAACCGTGTCGGAGGGCGGGATTTCTCGTATGCTCACCCGACTTGAGAAAGAAGGATATATACAGCGTAAGCAGGACTGGAAAACCAAATGGATTACCCTTACTCAAAAAGGGGAAGATAAATTACATGAAGTTTTTGAACACCAACTTGCCTTCCAAACATCTATTCTGAATGACTGCTTGGCGGAGGAAGAGCAGAAAACACTATATATGCTGGTGACTAAACTACAAAAACATACCGAAAGCAAATTGGAAAATTAGCATTGCTTTTACTTGCAGTAAATGCAATGCTAATAATTTTTAAGTTATCATTTGATTAATCAAGTGACAATGGAGGGATTATTTATGTATAAGATTCCAGGACATCATCACATTTCAATGATTACAAAAAACGCAAGTCAAAATAATCATTTTTACCGCCATGTGCTTGGTTTGCGTCGTGTGAAAGTAACGGTGAACCAAGATGATCCGTCGATGTATCACTTGTTTTACGGAGATAGAACAGGCAGCCCAGGTACTGAACTATCGTTTTTTGAAATTCCGGCAGCGGGAAAAACTTATCGGGGTACAAATGCCATTACTAGAATCGGATTACTGGTTCCTTCAAAGGACAGTCTGCATTATTGGAAATCACGGTTTGATGAATATGGTGTGTACCATGGTGAGATCACAACTTATGCCAATCACCCTGCCTTGAAGTTCGAAGATCCTGAGGGGCTTCGTTTGGTGCTGCTCGTTTCAAACGGACAAAAGGCTAAGCACTGGGAAATATGGGAGAAATCCGAGGTGCCTGCCGAACAACAAATTCAAGGAATGGGATCTGTAGAAATATCGGTACGAAGACTTGATAAATTAGCAAGTACACTAAAAGATATTTTTGGCTATACAGAGATTAGCCGTACAGATGATGAAGCGATTTTTCAATCCATTAAAGGAGAGATTTTTGGAGAAATTGTCGTGAAATATGTAGACGGTCCATCTGAAAGACCAGGTCGCGGCAGTATTCATCATTTAGCCATTCGAGTGAAAAACGAAGAAGAACTTGCCTTCTGGGAAGAGCAGGTACGGGCACGGGGCTTCCATTCATCTGGCATAGTTGATCGTTTCTACTTTAAAAGCCTGTATTTCCGTGAATCAAACGGGATTTTATTTGAAATTGCAACCGATGGACCGGGCTTTACAATAGATGGGGATGTAGAACACTTAGGCGAAAAACTTGATTTGCCGCCAAATTTGGAAAAACGGCGGACGGAGATTGAAGCAAAACTATCTCCTATTGAAGAAAATTAATTGGCAAATCCCAAAGTGCAGCAGAAAAAACAGTAATTGGAGGAAAACAAAATGAACCACCTGAAAGGAATACACCACGTAACAGCTATTACAAGCAGTGCAGAAAAAAACTATGAATTTTTCACATATGTATTAGGTATGCGTCTAGTTAAAAAAACAGTCAATCAAGATGATATTCAAACCTATCATTTATTCTTTGCTGATGATAAGGGGAGTGCAGGAACAGACATGACATTCTTTGACTTCCCGGGCATTCCAAAAGGAGTACATGGCACAAACGAAATTTCAAAGACTTCTTTCCGTGTACCAACTGACGCAGCATTAGAATACTGGGTCAAGCGTTTTGATCGTTTAGAAATTAAACATTCCGGGATTACAGAGCAATTTGGCAAGAAAATTCTCCCTTTCGTTGATTTTGATGATCAACAATATCAATTGATTTCGGATGAACTCAATCAAGGTGTTGTACCAGGCACACCTTGGCAAAAAGGGCCAATTCCACTGGAATATGCAATTACCGGTTTGGGACCTGTCTTTGTTCGTATTGCGAACTTTGATTACTTTAAAGAAATGCTGGAAAAAGTTCTATTATTTACAGAGACTGCAAAAGAAGGATCATTCCATTTATTTGAAGTAGGGGAAGGCGGCAACGGTGCCTCAGTCATTGTAGAATACAATACGACTCTTCCTCAAGCCCGACAAGGTTACGGCACAGTACACCATGCGGCTTTTCGGGTAAAGGACCGGTCAGTATTGGATGAATGGACCCGGCGAATGAGCAGTTTTGGATTCTCTACATCCGGTTATGTAAATCGCCACTTTTTTGAGTCATTATACGCAAGAGTTGCACCACAAATTTTATTTGAGTTTGCTACGGATGGACCTGGTTTTATGGGAGATGAACCTTATGAAACGCTCGGGGAAAAATTATCATTGCCTCCATTCTTGGAACCTAAACGTGCTGAAATAGAAAAATTAGTTCGACCCATTGACACGGTGAGAAGTACAAAGGAGTTTATCAAAGAATAGACCAATCAAACGGGTTTCGGAAAAGCGAAACCTGCAGGGGGATAACGAATGAAGCATATGCAATTTGGTATAAGGGAATTTGCAATTAGGTAAAGATATAAAAAACAAAGCTGATCGTTGAAATGCCTTATCAAGCATGAAAAAATGAAGCTGAGCGGCTTTAACCCTGTATTCCATAGGGCTAAAGCCATTTCATCTTTTCCCCAGACATTTAGATTTTTTGGGCAGGAAGTGTGATCTGCGATTATTAACTTAAGTTTGATAAAAAGTGCCTATGCATGGTATAAGTTTAAAAGAAGCAGGAACATCCTTGCTTTTGATTTTGGAGACAAGGGTTTGACCTGGTGTCCCATAGTGAGAGGGTTTTGAATATGAATATGAAGGAGAATTTTTGGCGGGATTTACCACGGCCGTTTTTTATATTGGCACCAATGGAAGATGTGACAGATGTTGTTTTCCGTCATGTTGTGAGTGAAGCAGCCAGGCCGGATGTGTTTTTTACAGAGTTTACAAACACGGAAAGTTATTGTCACCCGGACGGGAAACAAAGTGTGCGCGGCCGTTTGACTTTTACAGAAGATGAACAGCCGATTGTGGCGCATATATGGGGAGATAAGTCTGAATACTTCCGCCAGATGAGTATAGGGATGGCGGAGATGGGGTTTAAGGGTGTGGATATCAATATGGGCTGCCCTGTGCACAATGTAGCATCAAAAGGGAAGGGGAGCGGGCTGATCCGCCATCCTGAAACAGCGGCTGAAATCGTACAGGCGGCAAAAGCAGGCGGATTGCCTGTAAGTGTGAAGACAAGGCTTGGCTACACGCATGTGGATGAGTGGCGCGATTGGCTGACACATATATTGAAGCAAGACATCGTGAATCTTTCCATTCATCTGCGCACCAAGAAGGAAATGAGCGATGTGCCTGCACATTGGGAGCTGATCCCGGAGATTAAGAAACTTCGTGATGAGGTGGCACCAGATACCCTTTTGACGATCAATGGGGATATTCCTGACCGCCAGACCGGCTTGGAGCTCGTTCAACAATACGGTGTGGATGGAGTGATGATCGGGCGTGGCATTTTTAAAAATCCTTTTGCCTTTGAAAAAGAGAAGAAAGACCATGGCAGTGAGGAACTGCTTGATCTCCTAAGGCTGCATCTTGACCTCTTTGATCAATATTCAAAATTAGAGCCGCGTCTATTCAAACCACTTCGCCGCTTTTTTAAGATATATGTCCGCGGTTTCCGGGGGGCGAGTGAATTGCGAAATCAATTGATGACGACAGAGTCAACAGATGACGTGCGGGCGATGCTCGATGATTTTGAGTCAAAGAATCTTGATGGAATAGAGAAACAGTAGAATGGTGAGCCCCCCTGTATAAAATGGGGGGGATGGTATTGTGTTTTTGACTAACGAATTAAAAGTGTTCTGTAATTGCTTCTACTGCAATCGGACCCGGTTGTTGACTTAAACGACCGTACCATTAAGTTGAAAAGGAACTCCTCAGGAATTAATCATTTATTATAGCTTTTCCTTGTTCATGTAACTTTTTTAAAGATGTAAGCATATGTTTTATTTCTTCATCGGAATGTCTTTCCCATGAACCTAATTCGGCTATTATTTTTAAAGGAGATTTAGACCTATAAGAACGTGTTGGGTTTCCAGGAAATCTTTTGTCAGTTAAGTTAGGATCATTTTCAAAATCACCTAACGGTTCTACAATATAAATTCTCTCCTTTGATTCAGATGTTGCTAATTCAGCACCCCATTTAGCAGCATCTAATGTTGCAGTAAAATATACATAGTTGGATTTTTTATCTTGGTAATTTGATAAGTGTTGTGGTTCTAATAAATCTCCAATATTTAGCTCTGCTTTAGTTCCATGAAAAACTGTGGCTATGAATGAGGAACTACATTNTTCCATGAAAAACTGTGGCTATGAATGAGGAACTACATTTATATAATTTGAGCTAAATAAATTATATTGGCGAACGGAGAATGTTTCTCGAATAAGCAGCTATCAGTAAATCCATTTTCGAATCCGATAGTTTTCCTCCGGAAGAATGGGAAAACCCGAGAACTCGGGCAGGTAACCATAGGTCCCTCCCCAAGAAGGTTACGAATCTATGTGTTTCTGAAAAAGCGTTAACCAAAGTAGACGGCCTCTCCAACGCTGATGAAGAAAAATTAATTCAACTTATATAGTTTCCGTTGCGGTAATAATTTTCTTCTGTCTTTTTTCGATTACCATATAGTAACGATTGAAAATCCGGTTAGAAGTGCTATAATAACAATATTCTACAATTCCATAGTATTCACTCATATAATAGCAGGGATATGGCCTGCAAGTTTCTACCGATTTGCCGTTAACAAATCGACTATGGGTGGCAAATGACTGGAAAAATAAGGTTATATGGAAATCTTGTTTTTTTCCTATTTCTTTAAGATTTAAACTCGGAGACTTTGCTACCCTGCATTTAAAAAGGGGGCATCGTCTGCGAGTTTTTTGCATTTTAAATGAGTTAGTTGAAAGGGGACAACATTGTGAAGGCATTACAGGAGAAAATTGTTTCAGAAGGAAAAGTCCTGTCAGATACCGTGTTAAAAGTGGATTCGTTTTTAAACCATCAAATAGATCCGAATTTAATGAAGGAAATTGGCGAGGAATTTGCCGTCCGCTTTCAGGAAGCTGGTGTTACAAAAATTGTTACAATCGAGTCGTCCGGTATTGCTCCGGCAACGATGGCAGGACTTTTGATGAACGTCCCCGTTGTATTTGCCCGGAAAAGGAAGTCATTAACGTTATCAGAAAATCTTTATACTGCTCAAGTCCATTCTTTTACAAAAAAAGAAACAAATGAAATTTCCATTTCCGGTGATTTTGTTCAACAGGATGATGTTGTGTTGATTATTGATGATTTTTTGGCAAATGGACAAGCCGTTTTGGGTTTGCTGGATATGATTGAGCAGGCAGGAGCAAGTCTTGCGGGAGTTGGAATTGTCATTGAAAAAGGTTTCCAAACAGGCGGCCAATTGATCCGTGATCGTGGAATCCGGCTTGAATCACTTGCAAATGTTGCCTCATTAAAAAATGGAAAAGTCGAATTTATGGAAGAGAGTACCGTCCAATGAAAAATGCGCTGAAGTCCACCACATTGGGAATCCAGCATCTTTTGGCTATGTACGCAGGTGCGATTCTTGTGCCGTTGATTATCGGAAATTCGTTGGGATTTGATCATAAACAATTAACGTATCTTGTGTCGATTGACATTTTGATGTGTGGAGTTGCAACGCTGTTACAAATCACAAGTAACCGATTTGTGGGAATAGGTCTCCCCGTTGTGCTTGGCTGTACATTTACCGCGGTTGGCCCGATTATAAAAATCGGTGAGGAATTTGGCATTTCTGCCATTTACGGTTCCATCATTGCCTCCGGCTTGATCATCATGTTGATTAGTGTTTTTTTTGGCAAATTGATCAAATTTTTTCCGCCCGTTGTAACAGGCTCCGTCGTAACCATTATTGGGATTACGCTCATTCCAGTGGCTATCAATAATATGGGCGGCGGCCAAGATGCAGCAGACTTCGGGTCATTCTCGAATATTATCTTATCCTTTGGAACCTTATTAACGATCATCTTAATCTTTCGTTTTTCTACTGGCTTTATTCGGGCAATCTCCATATTACTTGGCCTTGGTGTTGGAACAATTGCGGCCGTTATCATGGGCAAGGTTGATTTTATGCCAGTACAGGATGCTGCCGTTGCACAAATCGTAAGACCCTTTTATTTTGGATCTCCGACATTTGAATGGTCGGCCATCCTTACGATGACAATAGTTGGGATGGTATCTTTGATAGAGTCTACAGGTGTTTATTTCGCCTTGAGTGATATTTGTGATAAGAAGTTGAAGGAAGAAGACTTGGCAAAAGGCTATCGTGCAGAAGGGCTGGCATCTGTCATTGGGGGTCTTTTCAACGCTTTCCCGTACACAACTTTTTCGCAAAATGTCGGTCTGATTCAAATGTCAGGTGTTCGGTCTCGAAAAGTGATTTTGATTACGGGTTCCATGTTAATCGCCCTTGGATTCCTGCCTAAAATTGCCGCAATCACAACCATTATTCCAACATCTGTTTTAGGGGGAGCGATGATGGCGATGTTTGGCATGGTCGTTTCTCAAGGAATTAAAATGCTAAGTAAAACTATTGCCGATTCCCAAGAAAACTCGATGATTATTGCTTGTTCTGTCGGCCTCGGTCTCGGCGTTACAGTTGCGCCTGACTTATTTTCAGCACTTCCATCAGGACTGCAAATATTGACAAGTAACGGTATTGTTGCGGGAAGTGTAACAGCCATTGCGCTTAATATTATATTTCATATGCTGCCAAATAAAAAGCGGCAGGAAACCGTTGTTGTATCGAAGCAAAGTGCATAAAAAGTAAAAGGGGTAGTCAGATATGGAGGAAAAAATTAAGGAGCTGACTCTGCTCCTGCTATACTTAACTTCATGGAAAGAGAATGACCTTCCAGCCGATATGAGACGAAGCTGGAAGGGCTATCCGTTTGAGGTTCTAAATGAACTTACTGATGAGGATTACATTCGAGGAAGTATAAAGTCGAAATCAGTTTATTTAACTGAGTCGGGCATTAAGGAAGCAAAGGAATTAATGAAGAAATATCTAAAGGATGATATGGCACGCAATAATCTTGAATGATAGATTTTTGCGATGAAGATTTGAGACTGGAGCATGTTTTTGACTAACGATGTAAAAAGTGGAAATGGATTTTACGATTTTATTATAATATATTGTACCGCCTAAGGATATTGATACAACGAACTTATAACTTCTTACCGTTATGCATGTCGAACAGCTAATCTTGCCGTGAGACATGGGGGCGCCAGGCACCTCACCATAGACAAAAGAAAATACCCTGCAGAGATCTCTCTCCACAGAGCCTTATTTCATCTGTTTAGCTGCTAATTATTCGGGAAATTTTGGGGCGTGCCAGGCACCGCCCCTCCGATACCGCTCCCTACACAATAACTCTATGGACTTCTTCACGAATGACATCATCATGTATTTTCTTCAAATCAGCTGCTGATGCATGGTGGTCGCTTAGCCATACTTTATGATTGGATATCAGTCTCTCGGTAAAGTTACGGGCCCACCGGGCATTTGCCTTTTCAGTGATTGGTAATTTGGCGTAAACTTCTTTTACAACAGATCTTAATAAAGGAACGTTTACTTCCCAATTTTTTGTCATAGTTTTCTCCACAATTGTGGCAATTTCATCCGGGCTATAGTCAGGGAATGTAATTTTCAGCGGAATACGGGACCGCAAACCGGGGTTGG
This sequence comes from Siminovitchia fortis, assembly GCF_003605365.2. Lineage (GTDB taxonomy): Bacteria > Bacillota > Bacilli > Bacillales > Bacillaceae_C > Siminovitchia > Siminovitchia fortis. Next base: position 4,654 of record NZ_QYTU02000052.1, on the reverse strand, counting down.
CCCCTAAAAACTGTTCCATTTCGTCCGTATACCCTGCTAAAATAACGATAAATTTATCCCGGTAGTTTTCTAAATACGTTAATAACGTTTCTACCGCCTGTTTGCCGAAATCATTGCTTGACTGGCTGGTCAGCTGATAGGCTTCATCAATGAATAAGACGCCGCCCAGCGACTGCTCCAGCACTTCTTTTGTCTGTTTCTCTGTATGTCCGACATAGCCTCCGACCAGATCAGAACGATCAACGGTTTTTACATTCGGTGTGGGCAAAACATCTAAATAATAGAATAGTTCAGCAATGATGTTGGCTACCGTTGTCTTTCCCGTTCCGGGGTTTCCGGCGAAAATCATATGATACGAAGGTTTTTCAGTGCCGCCCCCATCTTCAGCCAGCAAACGGTCTATTTTCACTTGTTTAATCAGTCGATGAACATATTCCTTTACATCCGTCAATCCGATTAAGCTGTCTAATTGATACAGCAAGTCTTGTATCTTGTCGTCTTTATCCAATTGCTGATTTCCCGTTAATACATCGAAATCTTCATCCAGTATGGTTTGTGTATCATCTGATCCTGTTTCGATGACACGGTTCGCCATCGACTGTATAAGCTTTTCGTTGATGTTTCTGACCCACCGGGCATTACTCTGATCAACGCTGTATGAATACAACCGTTGAATGACCTGCTTATATTTTTGCTCATCAACAATATAATCTTCATTCGTAATGTTCATATAGCCGATTTCGGCAATTTCTTCCGGTGAATAATCATCGAAATAGAACTTATTTGGAATCCGCGATTCCAGCCCGCTGTTCATCTTTAAAAACTTGTTCATGTCGTCTGTATAGCCCGCAAAAATAATCATCGTGTCCTCGCGATGATCTTCCATAAAAGTTAAAATCGTATCAATGGCCTCTTTGCCAAAGTCATTCTCGGAATCACTGTTCAAGGCATAAGCTTCATCAATAAATAAAATGCCGCCTCTGCTTCTTTCTAAAATTTCTTGGGTTTTGGTTGCGGTTGTACCGATATATTCACCGACCAAGTCTTTTCGTGTCACTTCGATAAAATGATCTGTGCCAATGACACCCGTTTCGTAGAGGACACGGCCCAAGATCCGTGCAACAGTCGTTTTTCCTGTACCAGGATTTCCCATAAACAGGGAATGCAATGTCAATGATGTTGTTTTAAACCCTTGTTCTTTTCTCGATTGATTAAACTTGACTGTGTTGATAAACTTCATCACTTGCTCTTTCAGACTATGAAGCCCGTATAAATCTTGTAATTCTTCCAAACCCGGCTTTGACTCGCCGCTATGCTGGGGCTCGGTTTCTTCGATTGTATCCTCTGGGTGCTCCGTCAAATATGGGTCTGCATAATTTGGCTGCGCAGCCTGAACCGCACCTAATACGACATTTTCCGTTTCTTGTTCTGCTTCTTCGCCGTCAGTATAAACGACGACTTTGTCCTTATCACCGGCAATATCGACCGTGCTTTGTTTATCATGGTGTGCAACTATTTGCAGATATTCGCCTACTGTTGTTTCCTTGATCGTCAAAGTAGATTGGTCGACAGAAAAAGTCACAATACTTTCGTCAACATTCACAGAGTGAAAATTTGCCCGTGAACCCTTTTCCAAATAAATATTATAAAGTGAACCCACACCTGGGAAGTCAGTCATACCTGTTCCGTTGACCATCCCATTATCCGAAAGAGTAATTGCTACGCGGATCTGTGTTTGATGTAATTGAATGGAAGATTGATAGGCACAAAGTGAATCTACAATCGAATAGCGGATCTCCGCTTCCGATTGTTCTGAAAGATGCACACCGCTATCCCTTTCTTCAGAAAAATACGCTTCAGACGCATGCATATTCAGTTTCGATTGTTCACACCATATCGCCGGATAATCTCCGGACAGTTCGCCATGAATGATCACTTTATCCAAATTGACTGTCGACCGCCCTTTAATATTGATCGCATTCCGGTTATGGGGTGCGTGGAGCGTGACATTTGATAAGGATAGCGAAGATTGATTATGAACGACGAAACGGCCAAATAAGACGACGTCACCCGGATTATTCCCAATCCCCTTGATTTCTACATTTTTCACATTAAAACCTTCAATAAAATGGTATTCTCCCGGATATAGAAAAATAACATCCCCCGGTTTGCTTGCGTTAAGAGCATCCTCTAACTTCTTTCTTCTGCCTTTTCCGACTTTCCAAATACTTCTCATCAATGATGCACCTACTTACTTAAATTTTTAACGTCATTTATCGCAATGATTAATCCTAAAATTCCGATAATAAAAGTATAATGCCATATCATAATATAGATGATGAGTTTGACCACAAGAACAAAGACAGCGGCAAAAATATTTGATGAGTCCGGATTTGTCTTATAAGATGGGTATATAATTGTCCGAATGAATGAGAAGGAAGGATAAAAGAAATTCGCTATCTTTCCCATAAGCATAGCGGAAAATGGAAACAGTATCAGATTGACAATATTCACAAAAAACGGAAGGTGAAATGTTGGACTTATAAATTGATATATGAGAAACGCAACAATATATGTAAAGGCCCAAAACTTAATAGACTGTAACTTCATCGTGTTTTTTATCACTGTCTGATACGAAAGGTTTCTTCCTGAAACACCTGCTGCCTTTGTCCCAAATAAATGCTCTTTACTTTCCATAACCTCCATTAACCTCTCCTTCTTTTCAACCTCTAAATTATGTTGCATGGACCAACTATACTATTATCATCGGATAAAATGACACGATTTTCAATAGAGAAAGAGTTGATTGTTGTTCTGCCTGTTTTGCTAAGAATATAATTGTCAACCATATGGTGCACACAAAAGGAGAGATTTTATGTCCGGAACTAAACGGGAAAATATAAAACAAGGTATGAAAGTACAAGTTGTACAAAAACAGGACCAGCGCTCCGGAAAGCTGACTGAAGGTGTGGTTAAGGATATACTAACAAACTCAGCCACCCATCATCATGGTATTAAGGTTCGACTTGAAGGCGGTATTGTTGGCAGAGTGAAGGAAATTTTGGAGTAGATATTAAAGAAGCAGGTACTAAGCCCTCATGCTTTATATTTTATTTTAGAAACACGCCAGTATGGACCCGCTTTTTGGAGGGGATCAATAGTATGATTTCGGCGGCGAATACAGTAAAACATGTGTGGTATAATGAAGGGTAAATTTCGAAATGGCAGTGATTAAAATGTTATCGCAACAAGAAATTCTTGAGAAACTTTCAAAAAACTTGAAAATGTGGAAAACACAATACGGGGTCAATCGTATCGCTTTGTTTGGCTCCTATATTCATGAAGAGCAAAAGGAAACGAGTGATATCGATCTGCTGGTCGAATTTGATGAGCAGGCTATGACATTTGATCATTATATGGATTTAAAATTTGATCTTGAAGATCTTTTTCAAAAGCCAGTCGATCTGGTTATTTTGGATGATATTAAGCCGGCGCTTAAACCGAGAATTCTCAGGAGCGCTAAATATGCAGAGGGAGCCTAAAGTCTTTTTAGTCTAATTTATGTTCTCTAAAAAAAGCCACTATTGAACTGAACATTTGAACTGAACATTTTTATACTTTTGATAAAAAAGAGCTTTAAGGAGGGGCCAATATGTACGGTGAATGGGGATAGCGCATCAGACGTAATTTCCCCAATTTTTTATGGTAATATGGATAAAGCTTAATATGGATCCATTTTTCGGAGGTTTTTATGAAAAAAGTCGCTGTCATACAAGATTTGTCATCTTTTGGTAAATGTTCATTAACAGCTGCCATTCCGGTTCTTTCGGTCATGGGCGTGCAGGCATGTCCTTTGCCGACAGCTATTTTGTCTGCGCAAACTGATTATCCAAGTTTCTTTTATGAGGATTTAACATCTAAAATGCAATACTTCGAAGAGGAATGGAGCAAGCTGAATGTAACTTTTGACGGAATCTATACCGGCTTTGTTACCGGGAGAGAGCAAATTGATAATATTTTCCGCTTTTTAGATAAGTTTTATCATAAAGAAACGCTTTTACTTGTTGATCCCATAATGGGAGATAGAGGTGAGGCCTATAAGCTTTTTACAGATGACATGCTGGTGCGAATGAAAGAGCTTGTGGAGTGTGCGGATGTAATTACACCAAATGTTACGGAGTGCTGTCTATTAACAGGATTATCCTATGAAAAACTACATAATTATACAAATGAAAAGGACTTCCTTAAAGCACTTGAAGAAGTTGGGACTATTATGCAGCAGGAAACGGGTGCTAAGGTTATTATCACTGGTGTGAATCCACCATCAGCAGATACGGATAAGCAGTTTATTGGAAATATGTATTTGGACGGAGACAGGACTTTTTTTAGTGCTACGCCCTATAATGGCAAAAGCTATTCCGGCACCGGTGACTTGTTTGCATCTGTGATGATGGGAAGCATGATGCGTGGAGAGGATCTTAAAAAGTCGATTCAACTTGCAGAAAAGTTCCTGTCAGCAGCAATCAACGATACCAGCTTGGAGCAAACTCCGGAAGTGGCAGGGGTTAACTTCGAAAAATATTTAGGAATGCTACTTTAAATAAAGCGAATTAAATATTTTTTAACATATATAATTTGAGCTAAATAAATTATA
>NZ_QYTU02000051.1 GCF_003605365.2 Siminovitchia fortis | reverse complement strand
GATTTTACTTTCGTAATTCAGGATAATAAGTGTTGTCGTCATGCTTTACAAATCCAACAAACCAACCATTTACATTTTTCCCATTTACCATACCAGTGCCGGTTTTTCCATATAATTGACCGTACTTTTGCTCATCAATGAAGATGGCATTTTTTACTGCTCGAACGTTTTCTTCTTTAAAGCCAAATGAGTTCTCTTCAAATGCGGTTAACAGCTGCACTTGCTCAATCGGCGATATCTTTAATGAGGATTCCATCCAATAACTGTCTAATTTTCCCGACAGATTCTCGTTTCCGTATTTTATCTTATGGAAATAGTATTGTAATTGTTTTTTTCCTATTTCTTGGTCCAGGTTTTGGAAGTACCAATTGACCGAGCTGCCCAATGCAGTAGATAAATCGTGGTTTTTATTCCATTCTTCAAATGGATAAACAGTTCCATCCCAATGTTGTTCATTATTTTTTACGGAAATAACATTTTCTTCCAAAGAAAATAATGCAGAATAAATTTTATATGTGCTGTTGGGAGAGATCCTTTGTTCACTCATTTCCCGATTATAGATTTGATAGTTTTTTGTGGCGGCATCATATAAAACAAAGCTGCCGCTGTACCCATTAAAATATGAACTTAAATCTTCATATACGGTGTTCTTCCCGCTAAAATGAAACACATCATTTGAAACAGCTATAGCTGTGGTTAGCGGACTAAGACATAACACAAAAATCCCTAAAGCCGTGCAAACTCCTTTGCTTTTCCATTTCAACAGCAGTGAATCCCTGGAGTAGCCAGCAATACTTTGGATTCTCTGTTTAATCTGTTCTTTGGTCCCTCCCATTCCAGAGGCAAACTGGCCATAAGCTTGGCTATATTTTTTTTCCGCAAAACGAATGATTGTGAATCCATATTCAATATGCCGACTCTCATCTAAAAAGTGTAGAACGGAAGCATCACAAGCCAACTCCCGGTCTATTCGCATCCTTTTAAAGGCATACCATACGAGGGGATTAAACCAATAAATGATCTGTAAAACCCACATGGCGTAATTAACAAACACATCTTTATTCTTTTGATGACTCAATTCATGTAAAAAAACATATTTTAATTCATTTAAAGAGAATGTTTCCCGTGTGTTCTTTGGCAAAAGTATATACGGTTGTAAAATCCCGAGTGTAACTGGAGAGGTAATAAGCGGGGTTTCTCGTAATTTTATCCTTTTCTTCACCCCTACAACCTCTTTGCATTCCTCTAACATTTCATTTATTTTTTGATTTTTAATCATGGCAGCCGACTTTTTTAATTGATGGAGTTGATAGTTTGCATATATCGCCACGCCAATGAAAAGGATCATTCCGATAATCCAGACACTAAGTAAGGCATGATGAATGAAATCTGGCGTTGAATTGTTCACGGATATCGTGAAATCATGCAGTAAGTCACTGTTAGGCGCTTGATATACATCTGACCCGCTTATTCGTTCACCCTTAAATGCGGTGCCGTTATGAACGAAAAACAGCCCCTTAATATGTTGATAGATTTCTCCTATCCGGAAGAAATCTCCAGGTAAAAAAGAAGTTATAAATGGGATGAAAAGGAAATACCAAATTTTATAATGTGTTTTCTTAGACATATGTCTGTAAAGTATTTTTTTCGTCAAAAGGATCGTTAAAACAAGGGAGGATACCACTATCGTACTTAATAAAAATCGCAGTATAAAGGTATCCATTATTTTTCCCCTTCTTTCCTATCCCTCTCAGATAATATTTTCCTTAGCTCGGAAATATCTTCCTTTGACAGCTGGTCATTTTCAATAAAATTCAATACCATTGAATTCAACGCCCCGCCGAAAAATTGTTTAAGAAATAACTCACTTTTTTGCCCAACATACTCATGCTCTTCAATCAGCGAAGTGTAAACAAATACCCTCCCGTGTTTTCTGGTTTTCAATGCTTTTTTCTTCACCAGGCGTGATAGCATTGTTTGAATGGTGTTTGGCTTCCAATCAACTTTCTTCGATACAATCTCTACTACCTCTGGAGTAGAAATCGGCTCGTTTTTCCATATCACTTTCATTACCTCAAATTCCGCTTCTGATATTTTGGGAATTTCTTTCATCATGGCCCTCCTGCTTTTACATTTGTAGTATTTATTATAGCAAGACGGGACAATTGCTTAAAGCTTAAATCTTGTTGCAGGTTGGAGTAAATAATTACCTGTTAAGACTAACGCATTTGAAAATATTCATATAACTCCTCTATAAATGATTGATTCAACTGGGTTGCAGAACTGCCTGCAGTATAATGTTCCACAAGTGAAAGAAGAAGAAATTGATCATTTCCAGCATCAAAGGCCAATAAAAAGGTATTTTCATCTCCTTTTTCTCCTTGCTGCATTTTTAATTCTGCCGTACCGGTTTTGGCAGCTAACTGATGCTGTTCGTTGTATAAAAGGTGGGCAGTTCCATTTGGATCGCTTACTACCTCTTCCAACCGGTCTTTCATTTCATTCGCCGTTGAACTGGTGATGGCAGGTTTTGTTTTCCGCTCACGTTTTTCATCTAATAATCTCGGATAAACAACCTTTCCCTCGTTTTGAAAAACAGAATACATGGCTGCTTGCTGAATAGGAGAAATCAATAATTCTCCTTGTCCATAGGCAGTATCAGCCAGGAGAATTCCTGAATCAAATGTTGATTTATTAGAAATTTGGGCTGCTTTCATTGCAATTGGCAAATCCAATTGCTCTCCAAAGATAAACTGTTTCAGACCATTTCTAAAGGTTTTTTCTCCCATTTCCAACGCTTCCTGAGCAAAGTAAATATTGTCTGAGTAAATGAGTGCTTTTCTCATATCTACATTTTGTACATCAGAAACACGAGTAACTGAATAGCCTCCCCAGGTTTTATCCTTTTGCCAGCTTAAACCATTTATTTTCCTGAGCTTATTTGGATATGTCACCTTGGCATCAAGGCCGATGCTCGAGGTGATCGCTTTAAATGTGGAACCGGGTGCGTAACCTGTAGCAAACCTTGAGATAAATGGCTTATTCTCATCATTGGCATATTGATCATAATCCTTCTGGGATATGCCTTGAGCCATTTTATTCGGATCAAATGAAGGGGAACTGACTGCCGCATAAAGCCCCCCTTCTTTCGGGTTCATTACAACGGTAGAGCCGGGTTTTCCTTTCAAATGTTTGAATGCCTCCATTTGGATATAGTTATCAATTGTCAGTTTGATCGTTTTTCCGTCGATTTTTTCCAGAGTTTGAATTTCTTGTTTCTTTTCTCCGTTCTCATCAACAGTAAGGATTTCTCCTCCATCTTTACCCCGTAGTTCTTTGTCGAGAGCTTTTTCCAATCCGGCTTTGCCAATCATATCCCCTTCCGCCAAATGTGGAGTTTTCTCCAGATCTTCCTTTGTCGCTTTCCCAACATATCCAATTAAATGAGCCGCGGCTTCCTTTAAAGGATAATAACGAAGTTTTGCAGTCTGATAGGAAATACCGGGAATCACTTCCGCTTTATTGGATTCAATGATTTTCAGAGGAACAAATAAATCTTCTTTTACCCAATCTTGATTTAATTTTTCATGAATCTCTTCTACCGGGATATCAAATTGTTGGCTAATTTTTTGCAGCCTTTTTTCTTTTTCATTCCCACGGGATAAATCTTTCGGTACAATCCCCGCCTCTTTAAATACTTCGTTTATCGCCAATCCGTTGCCAAGATGATCTTTCATCTCCCCGCGTTCCGCTTTCCAATGACGGAATGCCACCTTATCTTTTCCTTCCATTCCCGGAAAAATTAATGAAGGATTCCATTTCACCCTATACTCGCCGTCCGTCTTTACGATTTTTGTATGGTATTCCAAATTTTCCAAAGCTCCCAATGGAGTAGTGGCATTTAATCGAAAAGAAAGTTCTTGTTCGTTGTCATCTATTTTTTCAAATTTAATCTTGGAAGCTTGGATATTATCAATATTTATTCCGTTAAATATAGCATCGTATTTATCTATCACCTCTTTCAAAGTATAGCCTGCTGAAGTGTATGATTGTTTTTCAAGCACATCACCTAATTTTTCATACTCCTTGTTCTCTAAAACGTGAATAAAATTGTTTGCAGCTTCCTGCATCTGTCTGCTGTCATTATTATGTATGATTAAGAATAGGCCAGTACCTCCGATCCCTGCTAAAATGATCAATAACATGATAAAATAAGATCTGATCCTTACCTTTTTACTTTTAACCCTGCTTTTCAATGTCTTTACCTTCTTTTCTCCCAATTAACTACTACACGCGTAGTAATTAATCCCAAAAAACTACACGTGTAATAATTGTACTGATTATAGCACAAATTATTTAAATGGCAAATACCTTATACATCCGTACCAACTTGGCAAGCCGGATTCATCGTATTATGTTGAAATAAAATTAACCTGGCGAGTCTTCACCAGGTTATACAGTTTTATCGCCCATTGAATCGATTGAACCATCCACCAAATGGCTTTGTTCTTTTATAGGTTAACTGTAATGCTTCAGAGTTGTCTATAATCCCATTTCCATAATAAATGTCAGGTACGTCCATTCCAGCTTTTTGCGTCGTTTTTGTCATCATTTCCACTACTTCTGTATTCTTCATATTCGGATTGACAGAACGGATGAGACCGGCTAAAGCACTGACATGGGGAGCGGCCATGGATGTACCGGAAAGGCTTGCATACTGTCCGTCAGTAAAAGTACTGGGAATATAAACCCCCGGGGCCGCTATGTCAATATGATCCCCGTAGTTAGAAAACGGGGCCCTTTTGCCTTCCCAGTCTACCGCAGCCACACTGATTACCCCAGGCAAGGCTGCAGGAAAGCTCGGCTGGCTTGTATTATCATTCCCGGCCGCCGCAACAACAACGATGTCTTTATCCAGCGCATAACGAATGGCATCTTCCAAAACTTGGGAGGATTGATAATTTCCAAGGCTTAAGTTGATGATGTCAGCGCCGTGATCGGCCGCCCAGCGAATGCCCTCAGCTACATCAAAGGAACCGCCAATCCCTTCCGCGTTCATCACTTTTACCGGCATTACCGGATTATACCATGTAACGCCGGCAACCCCCTCGGCATTATTCGTTACAGCCGCGATAATCCCGGCTACATGAGTGCCGTGTCCATTATCGTCATTCGGATTATCATTTTTTGCAAGAACATTGTACCCCTTTGCCAGCCGTCCGGAAAGATCGGGGTGATTCAGATCAACACCTGTATCCACGACTGCAATCGTTACATCATCAGAGCCTCGTGTGAAGTTCCATCCCCTTTCCGTTCCAACAGCCGGCAAATTCCATTGATAGTTCCGGTAAAGCGTATCGTTCACTTCATTTTGCAAAAAAATGTAGTGAGGTTCAACAAATGCCACTTGATTATTTTGATCAAAATATTGTATGAGCTCTGTTGTCGTTTGGCTGTTTGATTTAAAAATATAAACGGAATCAAGTTTATCTATAAGTTTTCCGTCAATCTCACGTGCCATTTTATCGACATCCGCCTGACTTGGCGGGTCTTTAAAATTTACAACGGCTTCCTTATCGTAGTAGTGACTTTTATCCTGCTCATTATGATGGATCATCTTGATAGAGGGGCTGTTATTCAATTTCATTTTAATATGGTTATTGAGATGCAGCATGTCTATTTTTTGAATATGGGAATTTTCCTGCTGTATGTTTCTAACTTGCAAATTCCTGGAAGCCTGTTCTTCGTTGGGCACTTTACCCGTTGGCCTGTTAAAGTTACTCCTGCAATAACCGCAATCCCAAAAATTAAGAACAATGTAATAATGACGGACTTTCTTCGCATGCCTGCACCTCATGTTGTGAGTATTGATATTGAAACTGGCTATCGTTTATGTTTTCCAAAATGAAATATTTTATGTTGGACAGCTATCTCGGTGATTGGTGACCGATATCTGTGGGTTACCTCTTTTTCGGGATGGAATCAACGGATTCGAGAATAGTCCATCATTTGTCTTAAGAAAGAATGACGCCCATTGTTATTTCAATTTCTCCATCGCACTCTCTTCTTCTGTAACGCATTACCGCAAAGGGGGCCGGAACCAAAAAACATTTGACAAATTTGTGAACTAGTTGAATAATAGATGCAGGGGGGAATGCACGATGGAATCTACACGCAAAATATTAAATGCTACAAAATCTGTTGGTTACACAATCCTTTCAATCGGAATGGCAATTTTTCTATACGGTTTTTTTGTAAGCGATACCAGCGTAGCTACAAGCGTAGGAATTGGTGCAGTGATGGGGGCTATTTTTATTTTTCTGATCGGTGTGTTTTTTGTAGCGACTGAAGAGATGGAGAAAAAAACTGATAAAGGGATTAGATTTTCCAATAAAAAAGGAGCGCCATTCAGACACTCCTTTTGAACAATATTTACATATCCCAGATCAAAATTAACAAAGTCCCGAATATGGTGACCAGGGCTATGGCAAATGCATAATAAATGTTTGTATAGATTGAACCTTTATCTTTCGTTTCGCCAGCGTGCATAAAAACAACAAGCTGTACGGCGGCTTGCACGAACGCTGTGACCAAAAGTACGGTCATTCCGGCTGCAAACGACAGATCAAAGAAGTAAACGGTAAGAGCAATGGCCGTGAGCATTAATGAAAATACAAAACCTGCGACTTGTTTCCGTGGAAATAATTCGCTCATGCTACATCAATCCTTTCAAGTAGACGAAGCTGAAAATAAATATCCACACGACATCCAGAAAATGCCAGTAAAGTGAAAAGATGAACGCTTTATTGGCTGTTCCTGGTGTTAATCCCCGTTTCTTTACCTGCAGGATGATGAATAATCCCCAGAATAAGCCAAGTGTTACGTGGGCTCCATGTGTCCCTAAAGTTGTTAACAGGATGGCTGTGAATGCACTTGTTTGCAGTCCCGCTCCGATATGGACATAATGGACGAACTCATAAATTTCAACGCCTAAGAAAGTAAGGCCAAGAAGCAGCGTGACGGCAAAAAAGGCCATCATCGCTTTCTTGTTGCCAATACGCATTGCGTGAACACCAAGACCAATCGTAAAACTGCTTGTTAAGAGTACGAACGTCTCGATGAGCACTGGTGTAATTTCAAAAATTTCCGCTCCGGAAGGTCCCGTTCCCGTCCTATGCTGCAAAGTGAAATACGTTGCAAAGAGCGTAGCGAAAAGCATAATTTCCGCCCCGAGGAAAATCCAGAAACCTAAAATATTCAATTGATTTTGATCTGTGCTGTATTCAAGAGGGAGTGAGTGATCTGCATTCATCAGCTAACACCTCGCAACTTATTTTCTGTGTCTTCCACTTCTTTAACAGAAATGTAATGCCCGTCATCTTTCTCAAATGAACGGTACGCCATACAGGCGAAGATTCCGATGGTTGTAAGGATCGCTGGAATCCACATGCTGAAAACAAATGAGAATCCCCATACGAAGAAAATACAACTCATAATAAACGGACCGCCGGTATTGTTTGGCATATGAATTTTTTCAATATGATCTTTGAATAATCCATGCCCTTTCTTCTTTTGGTCCCAAAACGCTTCTATAGAATTAACTTCCGGTATCGTCGCAAAGTTATAGGCTGGCACAGGACTGTGTGTCGCCCATTCTAATGTACGGGCATCCCATGGATCGGAACTAATATTCCTGGACGCATAACGCGTGCTGTAATAAACATTGTACACAATTAAAGCAAAACCAACGGCGAGCCCAACGGCTCCAATGAACGAAAGTAAATTAAGCGGGCCAAACCCGGTTGCTTCAGAATAAGTGTACATCCGCCGCGCCTGCCCATCCAAACCTGTGAAGAACATCGGGAAGAAAGTGACGTTAAAGCTGATCGCGATAAACCAGAACGCCCATTTACCGATTCTTTCATTAAGCATAAAGCCAAACATTTTTGGCCACCAGTAAGTGAGTCCTGCCAGCATGGCAAACACAACACCTGGAATAATTGTGTAGTGGAAGTGAGCAACTAAAAACATTGTATTGTGATATTGATAGTCGGCACTTGCCATACCGAGCATAACCCCGGTAACCCCGCCAATCGTAAAGATCGGAATGAAGCCTACCGCATAAAGCATCGGTACGGTAAATTTAATTTTCCCTTTCCACATCGTCAGAATCCAGTTGAAAATCTTGATTCCAGTCGGAATCGCAATCGCCATTGTGGTTATGGAGAAAATACTATTCGTCAATGGCCCTTGCCCCATTGTAAAGAAATGGTGAGTCCAGACCAAGAATGAGAAAAACGAAATGATCACGATGGATCCAACCATTGATTTATAACCGTAGAGATTTCTTCGGGCAAAGGTGGAGATCACCTCACTGTAAATCCCAAATGCCGGTAAGATTAAAATATAAACTTCAGGATGCCCCCAAACCCAGAAAAGGTTTGCCCACAGCATATCCATACCGCCATTTGTCGTTGTAAAGAAGTTGGCTCCAAACAACCGGTCCATTGTTCCCAGCAAAAGCGCAATGGTTAATACCGGAAATGCAAAAACGACAATGACGTTCGTGATAAAAGCAGTCCATGTGAACATCGGCATCTTCATCAAAGTCATGCCAGGTGCTCTCATTTTTAATATAGTCGTGATAAAGTTTATCCCGGATATTAATGTACCGATACCGGCAATCTGAATCGACAGCATATAATAATTTGTTCCAACCGATTGGCTGAAGTCATTTCCCGCCAGCGGGAAATAAGAAGTCCAACCTGCATCGGGAGATCCGCCAATGACGAAAGAGATATTGAATAACATAGCCCCCATAAAGAATAACCAGAAACTTAACGCATTCAAGCGCGGGAATGCGACGTCACGGGCGCCTATTTGTAATGGAACAACAAAGTTCATCAGGGCATAAATAAATGGCATCGCCATAAAAATGATCATGACTACCCCGTGGGTTGTAAAAACCTCATTGTAATGCTGTGCATCCAAGAGCGTATTTTCAGGTACGGCAGTTTGTGCCCGCATCATAATCGCATCTACTCCGCCGCGAAACAGCATGAGCAATGCAGAGATTAAATACATAATCCCGATTCGTTTGTGGTCAACAGTTGTCAACCATTCACGCCATAAATAACCCCATTTTTTAAAATAGGTTAAACCGGCGACAATCGCGATCACTGTAAGACCAATGGCTACCATTGATGCATAAATGGCAGGACTTGGATGAGGGATGGCAAATCGGTCAAAATAGTTCATCCTTTTATGACTCCTTCCGGTTAAGTTAATCAGGATTGAAAACTAATTCTTAGAAGCTTTGCATCAAATTATTTCTGATGGCTGTGCTCTGAATGTTCCATGTTTGATTCATCATGAGACTCATGGGAGCCATGATGATGCCCGCTATATTCACCTTCTGGGGCAGGCAAAAATTCTAAATGTGTCCCGCTGAAGGTTAATTGTCCAAGATGGCCAGGCTCCAGTAACTTATCGAATTTCTCTTTTGTAAGAGGTTCGGCCGTTGTTTTTACTTCTTTAACCCAATCATCAAATTCATCCTCTGGCATTGCTTTCACCTGGAACGTATTTTCAGCGAAGCCTTTTCCGCTGAAGTTTGCATTTCTTCCCATGTATTCCCCGGGAACGTCGGCTGCCAAGTGCAGCGTGGTCACCATATCAGCCATCGCATACTTTTGCCCGCCAAGCTGCGGAATCCAGAAACTCGTGATCGGCCCGTATGAATAAAGTTTAAATTCCAACGGCCGGTCTGTTGGGATATATAGGTAGTTTACCGTTTCGATATCTTCTTCCGGATAACTGAAATGCCATTTCCAATTGGAAGATGAAGCGTACACGACCAAAGGCTCCTGCCCTTCATGTTGTTTCGGTGTTGCTTCCACTGCATAGGTCGATTTAACCGTCACGATTGAAAGGAAAATAATAATTAAAACCGGTATCCCAACAATGATTGATTCCACCACCGGATTTCCTTCAATATGCGGAGGTTCGTAATCCTCACTTTGTTTCGATGCGCGGTATTTTACTAACATAACAATCAAAAGGACGAATACAGCAACAACTATGATGGCCATCGTTGCAATCGATATCCAAATGACATTGGCTGTCATTTCAGCCTGAGGCCCTTTAGGATCTAAAACCATTAATGATCCGCAACCTGTCAGCATTGGAAGGATAGTGATCGCCAAACATAATAAAGCCCATTTTATTTTCATTGAGGGACCCCTTTCTATGAACTTAAAATTTTTAGCAGCAATAGGTATTCGTTATTCTGCGGTCAATTTACAAATATTTTATTACCATAAAAGTTTAAAGACAATCGTATGTGATATATGTCACAAATTGTTCTTGAATCACAAGGGGTATTGGTAACAAAATGTTCAAAGAAAGGACAACAAAAAAACACAGATGGGAAATGATTGCCATGTTTATTAGGTTTTTCAAAGGGGGGCGTCCTGCTTTAGAAATCAAAAAAACCTTTCGGGTTCCATCCTTGATGGAACCCGAAAGGGAGTCTGAATAGATCAAGCTATGATTTTTTCGCCGGTTCATAATTTCCTGGTACACTGCCCATAGAAACCGATAAACGATTCCAGCTGTTGATGTACGACTAACGACCAATTCCCCACTTCTCATGTAAAAGCTGAAGTTCCTTTTCGTGTGAAATTTCTTCTTTAGGCGTTTCCAGAATGAATGGAACCTTTTTCAACTTCGGCGTTGTGATGAAACGTTCAAATTGATTTTCTTTTATATGGCCGACTCCGAAGATAGGAGCGTGCCGGTCCTTTCCCTGGTAGGCGGCATACTTGGAATTATTCAAATGAATAGCGGATAATTCATTGAAATATCCAAGCTCCGTCCCCTTTTCCAATAACTCGTCCCAATTTTCGCCATCCCATAACCCGCTTGCAAACGCATGGCAAGTATCAAAGCAAAAACCCACTTTTTCCGGATATTCACATAAATTGCGAATCTGTACAAGCTCTTCTATAGTTGTTCCCATCGTACCAGGTAGTCCTGCATTGTTTTCAAGCAATATTTTAGCCGTACCCTCCCATTGCTCAAGAACATCATTAAGCACTTCAATCATGAGTTGGTAGCTTTCAAGGGGAGTAAGATGAGGAACATGCTTGCCAAAATGAACAACAACGCCAATTGAACCGCAGGCGTCGGAGATTTCCAGGTCATTTAATAAGGATTCGATTACTTGCTCTCTTTTTCTTTCACCTTGCGGTGTTAAACTGGTCGGGTAAAGTGAATGACTGACAGAAAGAAGGTTTTTTTCCTCACAAAACAGTTTACATAATGCCGCATCATCTTTGCTAAAGTCTTTTACCGATAAACTGCGGGGGTTCTTTGGGAAGTATTGAAAGGCCCCGGCATTTATGTCGTATGCCCGTTTTGCAGCACCATAATAACCTTGTCTAATAGAAAGATGGCAGCCAAATCTCATATGCATTCTCCTGCTATTAATGCTGACAGTTTTCACAAAAATAGGTTTTGCGAGAGGAAATTTCCACCTTCACAATGGGAGTGCCGCATCGCGGGCATGCTTCTCCTTCAAGTCCGTGGACGAGCATCTTATAGCCGCCCGTTTTGTTATCTCCATTAAAGAGAGATCCCATGTAGCCGCCATTTTGAATGGCCTGCTGCAGAATGAATTTGATTGAATTATATAAACGAATCAGAGCTTCTTGGTCCAGCTCATCTATTTTTCTGTCCGGAAGCAGCTGGGCATGCCAAAGAATTTCATCCGAATAACGGTTGCCGATTCCGGCAATGACTTCCTGCTTCATCAGCGTCGTTTTTAATCCGCCTCTTTTACCTTTCATAATGACGAGAAAAGCATCAGTTGAAAAATTTGGGTCTAATGGTTCCGGCCCGATATTTTGAAGCTCGCTTTTAATCATTTCAGGTGTAAAAAGATGCAGATATCCCAACCGCAGTCCAATGAAATAAAGGTGACGGTCTCCAAATGATAACCGTACTTGCACCGTCCGATCCGGCTTGTCTTCTTTCGTTCCATAAAACATCCAGCCGCCGAGCATCAGATGTAACAGTAAACAGGCTCCATTTTCCAAATGAAAAATTAAATATTTTGCCCTTCTATCAATGGTTTCGATCTTCTGATTCAATATCTGACGAGTAAATTCCTGCTTGGATACATTAATTGATTTTTCCCGATTAATTTCAACACCTGTGATGACTTTACCTCCAATCAATTGCTGCAGCAAAGTTTTATACGTTTCCATCTCTGGCAGTTCCGGCATTATTTTTCCTCCACTAATTGAATCTATATACTCATTATTCCTCAACATAATGAAATCATGAGAGGTAAAACAGTTTGCCCCAGGAAGTTAGAGATTTGTTTTTTGTTTGTTTGGAGGCATCGATTTGTAAGTAAACATATTGTTTTAAAAGGATATAGCAATGATTGTCGCAACCGGAAGGCCGGCCATCAGTCAAAATATATATATAAATTCACAGTATTAATTCCCGCAAAATCCCCAATCCTTTTTCCAATTCTTGCATTGATGCATAGGCATAGGATAGACGAATATGATGTAAATCCTTTGTCTCATATATATAGCCCGGATTAATTAAAACATTTTGTTGAAGCAGGTTTAAAAAAAGCGCCTTATTCACAATGGGTTCATGAAACCTGAGCCAGATATAAAATCCGCCTTCGGACTTTTTCCATGTCGCAACTCTTTGAAAGTCCCGCTCCAATATGGCCTCAACAAATGCGGCCCTTCTTTTTAATTGTTCACGGAGTTTAATCAAATGTGCCTCGTATAGGCCAGATGAAATCCAATGGGCGACAATTTCTTGAGAAAAGGCACTGGAGCCATAGTCCGTTTGCATTTTAATATCACCTAAGCGCCCTATGACAGGTGAGGGAGCCACAACCCATCCGATCCTGAGCCCGGGGCTCAGTGTTTTGGAAACACTGCCGATATAAAGCACTTGCCCCGATGTGTCAAATGACTTGATTGGGGGAACAGGGGTCTCAAATGTCAATTCATGATACACATCATCCTCAATAATCGGTATCTGCATCTCCTTACACGCACCGTACAGGGCTTTCTTTTCCTTCAATGACCAGCTTTGCCCAGTTGGATTGTGTAAGGATGGAACACAATAAAATACAGATTGTCTTTTCCTTTTGAATTTCCGTAAATGGTCTATTAAGGATGGATGCCGTGTAATCGAAATCATCCGCATCCCGGCCGATTGAAAAGGGTGTACGGAATTTAAATAGGAAGGCTGTTCCTGGAAGACAATCGATCCTTCCTCCAATAATCCGATGGCAATTAATTGAAGTGCTTGCAATGCGCCCGAAACAATTAAAATATTTTCCGGAGCGGTTTTAATTCCTCTATTTTTTAAATACTCACATAAAACTTCACGAAGTTTTTCACTTCCTTGCGGTGATGAATACCCAATTTCCTTTGGTTTAAGCGATATTTCTTTTAATGACTGCTCTAGTTGTTTCGCAGGAAGCAAGTCCGGTGATAATTCACCTGTTCCAAGACGAATGATATGGTCCATTTGTTCATGATGAGTTGAATTGTATGGTAATTGGGCTTATATATGCTTGATTCAATGTGGTTCTGCCAATTCAATTGGGCTTTGTCCAAAAGCATATTCCAAGAATTATTGGCCACAAATGCCCCAGCCCCCACTTTAGATTCAATCAAGCCATCCGCTTTCAGTTCATCAAAGGCAAGCTGCACGGTGCTTCGATTCACATGAAACTGCGCTGCCAGTTGGCGCTGCGTCGGGAGCTTCGTTCCAACCGTCCAATCCCCTCGTTCGATTCGGGACTTTACCCAATCCACAATTTGCTCATGAATGGTCATATGGGAGGACCGTTTTGGTTTCCAATTCATCCAACCCCTCCTAAATTGGATGGATGAAAAACCATCCAATTGGCCGTTTTCTTTTAGTTGTATCATAGTACGATAGGAATTGAAAGGGAGCTGATCATTTGGAAAGTATTTTACATGGAATCATATTGGCATTCGGTCTTATTCTGCCTTTGGGCGTGCAGAATGTATTTATTTTTTCACAAGGCGCTACTCAGCCAAAAATAACGCGGGCACTACCAGCTGCTATTACAGCCGGGTTTTGCGATACACTACTCATCCTTTTGGCTGTCTTCGGCGTATCAGTAATCGTGTTGCAATTTGAATGGCTGAGACTCGCTCTGATGATTGTCGGGATATTATTCTTGCTTTATATGGGATATGCTATTTGGAAGTCTGAACTTGCAATGGCTGAAACGGATAAAGCGTTGCCAGTCCGCCAGCAAATCATTTTTGCGTTATCCGTTTCATTATTAAACCCGCATGCCATCCTGGATACGGTCGGTGTCATCGGGACAAGTGCATTGAAATATACAGGATTAGAACAAATGCTTTTTACAATCGCCTGTATTTTAGTATCCTGGATTTGGTTTTTCGGACTAACGGCGGCAGGGAGAATGATGAAAGAACTAGATGGGAAGGGTAGACTAATGAACGCATTCAACAAATGTTCCGCTTTATTTATTTGGGGAACCGCCATCTATCTAATGATTGGGTTAACCTGATTTTACATCCCCTTAATCATTAGGAGGGGTTTTTTGTGACCGCGAGGACACTTTTTCATTGGAATGGTCATTGGATCGGGCCGCCCAATGACCGCGTTGACGGTTTTTCATCGGTACCGGGCACTGGGGCGGCACTCCAGTGACTGCGCAAACACTTTTTCGTCGGAACCGGGCACTGGAGCGGCACTCCAGTTACCGCGCAAGTGATTTTTCACCGAAGCCGGACACTGGACGGTTTATTCTAATAGGGATAACAACATTGTTTAGTTCAGTTTAAATAGCTTGTTAAAAGCACTTTCCCTCTCCTTGTTTTAAGCGATTCAACAGACTTTACAGCTTCTTTTATTTCTGATAAGTCGAAATGGGAAGCGGGCTTCATTAAACTTAATTGGTTATTTTTTATTAATTCTATCAAACGTTGGAATGTCCCCTGCCAAGTTTCTGTCGATACTCTTTGATTCCAATGCCGTAAATGAAATATTTGGGCGTTTACCATGGCTTTCTTTGTAACTTCTTCCCAGTTTACTTGAGTCCCCGACAAAAGCCCTATGCTTAATAAAGTACCTCGAGGGTTTACGCAATAAGCTAATTCGGTGCCAGATTGCCCTCCCACTGAATCAATGGCGGCGGAGGCCCTCCTTCCATTCGTTAAATCCATAACTGTCTCATATAACGGATCCTTGGATGTATTAACGACATGGGAAGCACCCAGGCGAAGCAGTTCATCTGTATAATGATCATTTCTCGTTACCGCAATCAATCGAAAACCCAACACTTTTGATAATTGGGCAAAAATATGACCGATCGAAGAGCCGCATGCATTTACCAACAACGTATCACCCGGGCCTAATCTTAACTTTTCTGTGCAAATAACCCATGCTGTAATTGGATTGATATACATTTGTGCAGCAATGAAATCATCGATAAAGTCAGGAATGAGGATTGCATGCTCTGCTGAAGTTTTAACAAACTCTTGCCAAGTACCTTCTCCACGGAAAGGTAAAACCCGTTTCCCAATGAGATTTTTAGTTACCAATGAGCCAACATCTTCTACAATTCCGACTCCTTCATAACCAGGAATAGCCGGCAAAGAAGTTCGATGGGCATAAGAGCCCCTGATTGGGATTAAGTCGGACGGATTAATCGGGCGAACCAGCATACGTACGAGAATTTCATGATCCGCAGGCGGCTGAACGCTTTTATATTCAATGGTTAAAACGTCTTCAGGACTGCCAAACTCATAAAACTTAATACATTTTGCTTTCAAATCTGAGCCTCCTTCAGTTCTCTATCGTATAGACACGGGATGGGCTAAACGATTAACAGTGGAATTTTATCGCGTTGCTGTAAAACAAAAAAAGTGCCATTTTCATTTGATAGAACGGCATATTCCAAACTAAGTATTCTAGCAATATCCTTATTTTTTTTAATCCTAGGCCTAGGCTCCTACTATCAACGTCAAAACCAATTCCGCTATCCCTAACGGTAACAGCTTCGTTTTCAATGGTCACCACTAGCTTTTCAGCTTTTGAATGTTTTACGGTATTTTGGAAAATGTTGTCATATAGTCTTTGAAGCCACAACCGTTCGAGAATCGGGAATTATTAGAAAAATCGTACCAGCAACAAATTAAGGGTATGATTAGACATCGTCATCCATTCCTTTTGGTGGATATGATTTTTAGAACTTGAAACAGGAAAAAGCGCTGTCGGAATAAAAAATGTGGCTGCCAGTGCCCCCCTCCCCATTGATTATGGTTAAAATGCATTATCTAAAGACGAAGCAACTCATCGTTTATCCTGTTAAGGTTCTCCTTCAACTTCACCATACTCTTGTAGTCGATCTTATCATGATACGCTTCTGTTTTCTGGCTCTGTTCATCAATGGACAGCTGCTCAAACTGTTCGATATCCTGACTTGATAACCGATAATCCTCCCGCAGGTTTCCTTTGAATTGATCAACCACTTTAATAATTTCATCAATATTCTGTCGCATAGAAGTGGCTGCCGAAAAACTGCGCTGATCTGTGTCCTTGTTATAAATATTGGAAAGTTTCCTATTTTCCTCATGCATCATTTCCTTGATATGCCGAAGCTTTCCGGCATCCGATGGATCGACAATCATATGATCTAAAATTTGTAACGAAGCATCCATCAGTTTTTTCAGCCTTTTTAGATTCTGCATATAAATACCTCTTTTATCCAAATGATTATCATTATTATGTGGTCATTACAGGAAAATATACGGTTAGTCCAGGAGCCAACGAACAAAAATCCAGGGCCCTTGATAATACTAGATTTATCAAAACCGGACTTCTGAAGCTGGTCTCTCAGCTTAACCCAATGCCACGTCCAAGATCATCATTAAAATAAATCCGAACATCAAGCTCATTGAAGCAAGATCCTTGTTACCTTTTTCCTGGGATCCCGGGATGACCTCTTCGGTTACAACAAAAATCATTGCTCCGGCTGCAAAGCTCAGGGCATAGGGAAGCAAAGGTTCGATAAATGCGACGGCTATTGCCCCGATCACAGCGGCGATTGGTTCAACCATCCCCGAAAACTGGCCGTACATAAAACTCTTCCGCCGCGACATGCCCTCTCCCCTTAAAGGCAGCGCAACCGCAGCCCCTTCGGGAAAGTTCTGGATTCCGATTCCAAGTGCCAGGGCAAGCGCACCGGCCAAAGACGATTCCGTCCCCCCATTCGCAAGTGCACCGAAGGCAATCCCAATAGCAAGCCCCTCGGGAATATTATGCAGCGTAATCGCAAATACAAGGAGCGTGCTCCTCTTCATTTTCTTGGGCCGATACCCCTCCGCATCTGTCATTTCAGCATTCGGATGAAGATGAGGCAGGATTTTATCTATACTCCAAATGAAAATGCCGCCCAATAAAAATCCGGTAGCCGCCGGGAACCAGACACCAACCACACTATCTTCAGACATCTCGATGGCCGGCCCGAGCAGTGACCAGTAACTCGCAGCAATCATGACGCCTCCGGCGAAACCGAGCATACCGTCAAGCATCCGCTGGTTAATCGTTTTGGTGGCAAACACCAGCGTCGCTCCGACAGCCGTCATAGCCCAAGTAAATAACGTAGCCAGAAACGCTTGCATCACCGGATTGAAATTCATGAAAAACTCCACCATGTTCGAAGAACTCCTTTTTTTAATTCATAAGCTTTTATCTGCTTAGCATGTTCCAAAATTAAACTTGAACCACTATATTATATCAATCCTTAATGGGCGGTGTTCATAAAAAGGGAAAATGTTTAGTCTGATTAATTGAACTCTCAAACAAAAAAACTCCCATGATTTTTTTCAATAATGAAAAAGGAAAATCGGATGAGCATCCGGTTTTCCCCTCGTTTTGCTGTAGAGTTTTTGACCATTTAACAAATTGTTTTGTTATTGGCCGTATCCTTTCATTCGGGAAGATTAAGTTGCCAAGAGACACCGTACCGATCGTTTATCCATCCGAACTTCCTGCTGAACCCATAATCATCCAACGGCATAAGGGCTTGGCCGTCTTCGATAAGTTTTTCATAAAGGTTGTCAAGTTCCTCTTCAGAACTACAAGTAAGAAAGATTGAAAACGAAGGTGTAAATGAAAATTGATGCTTAATATTACTGTCAATGCACATAAATTCTTGTCCTTTCAAGGAAAAAGCAGCCTGCATCACAGTTCCTTCTTCCCCGGCTTCATTTGCTCCGTATCTAACAATACTTATAATTTCTGAATCCTCTATGAGTGATGTGTAATAGTTCATTGCTTCTTCCGCCTTGCCATCTTGGAACATTAAGAATGGTGTAACCTTTTCCATTAAAAATCTCCTTCCTTCAGCAGCACTCAACCACTTCTTTTATAAAATGCCACCTTCGCCACGATTTATCAAAAAGTTCTTTAATCCCCTTTCGTCATTATATCAATACCATCAATGAATGACAGATTGTGTACCACCTAGTGAAGCAAGTCCATCTGAAACCTCTCCCCATTAAAATGG
>NZ_QYTU02000050.1 GCF_003605365.2 Siminovitchia fortis | reverse complement strand
TCTGCACTTTTATTTTGCACTACACATCTGGTAAGCTCAAAAAAAGACTGATATGGTCGGAAACTTCCTTAGGGTGGGTCAAAGTGATGATGTGATTAGCACCAGGTATACGCACAAAGTTAATATTGAGAACTTCCTTATATAATTGTGCGATTTTAAAGAGATCTCCTGAGTCCTTCTCGCCTATGATAAAAAGTGTCTTCGTTTTAATTTCTCCCAATCTTTCCATCGCTGAATTGGAGGAAACAGTTTCGAATGTTTTCCAATCAAAAGTCTTTTGAATATTGTGTATCATCATTTCGCGCAATAAATCGTATGCTTTTCCGAAAGAAACACTCCAGGAAGGCTCGCTTAATGTTATATTAGTCATTTTCTCGACATCTGGTGCAGCTTTAAAAACTCGGCTCTCTAATTCCGCATGTTCGGAAGAAAATTTAAACCCCGACAGGCCTGGAGCGACCAATACCAATTGAGACACCCTTTTTGGATAGGTCAGAGTAAAATCAGTTGCAATTTGTCCACCTAGGGAATGTCCAACGAGGGCACCTTTCTTAATTTTAAGATGGTCCAAGAGTTTTCTAAGATCCTCAACATAATCAATGGGTTTATTCGGAACAGGTGACTTCCCTGCACCCCGGACATCAGGAGTGATTACTTTGAACGACTTTGAAAGATGTGGTGTGATGAATTCCCAGTCACGTGAATCCATAGCTCCACTATGAAGTAGTATAACCGGCTTTCCGTTTCCTTTAATTTCGTAATGAAGATCCATCTATTTCAATCTCCTTTCCCTGAAAAAAGTAGGCACTGCCCATGACTATCTTCGTTTCATTTCTAAGATTCCTTCCCTTATCCCCTAAACTGTTCATAAAACCATTTATTAAACTTATTCGGTTAATAAGGAAGTTTAATGTACCTTACAAATGATTTAATTGTTCAAGAAGGTCCTATTTCACCACTTTGATAATGTCCATCCGCTTTAATGTTCCAATGAGTGATTTCAAGAACCTTAACATCCCCCCTTATTTATTTCACACACTGTGATGAAATGATAATAACACAGTGTGTGAAATAAAAGCAAGAGGTGATTTGAGTGCCGAAAATAGTTGATAATGATCACAAAAGAAAAATGATCGCTGAAACAGCTTGGAAAATTATTGAAACGGAAGGCATTGAAAAAGCATCTATCCGAAGAATTGCATCTGAAGCTGGAATGTCTACCGGAGCACTAAGACATTATTTCTCAAACCAAGATGAATTACTATTATTTATTATGGAATATTTTCTTGTTCGTGGGAAAGAACGGTCGGAGAATAAATCATGGTCAAAAAACCCTCTTATTGCGGTACAGGAAACGTTGTTAGAATTAGTTCCTGTGGATCGGGATAAACAAACTGAAACTTGCATTTGGCTAGTTTTCGCCATTCGCTCACTTACAAGTGTAGCTTTGAATAAAAAAAAAGATGAACTAACTGAAGGAGAATATATTTTAATGGAGGCACTGCTTGAAATATTGATAAAAGCAGGCTATGTAAATAAAGACATAAATATTAAAATAGAAAAATTAAGGCTTTCGGCCGTCATTGAAGGTTTATCCATACATGCTCTATTAAGACCGGATATATTCACAATTGAAAAAACGGAACAAATTATTACTCACCACTTAAATGAACTTTGCAACCAATAATATATTAAGTTAAACATTTGTTTTCTAAATAAACCCTCTGGAATTACTCGACAATGAAAAGAAGTAGGATCCCACCATAAAATCCGAAGAGCCATTTTAAATTAAAATGATTTTAAAAGTAAGAAATTAGTAAATGGCTAACTAAAGGGACTTCATCCGAATTCGGAGTTTATTAAAAATGCCTCAACTCAATTTATAGACGAAATAGCATCTGAATTAACAGGAGAGGAATTCATGACACCGGGAATGACATCAAGGAAAAATCTCGTCTGAATATCATACTTGAAAAGTAAATTAATAATTTCGGAGGTGTAGTTATGTCTAAACGCCAAACTGGTTGGACCGAAAAGAAAATTGACCGATATTATAAAGAAGGCCGTGGCCAAGGAGAATTAGGAAATTATAAGCCTTGGCTGACGATCCAAGATGTGCCGTCCATAAAAAAGGGACAGTTACGATAAATAATCAGTAACTGTCCCTTTCCTTGACTTAATTATATCATGATTAATCAAAAATTTTCAGTCTTTTTTTAATTTTTTTACCTGCTAGTATTAATCCAGCGGTGTAGAAGCTTCGATGAGACATTTAACATGGTCAGATGAGCTTTTTTGTTAAATGATTTATCGAATCAATAAAAGGAGGGAAAGAAATGAAGAAATATGTGCTAGAGTTTCAAGAGATTGATAAAACGAGACAAATGGTGGTTGGGGGAAAAGGGGTTAACTTAGGGGAGTTATTGAAAATTCAAGGAATACAAGTGCCAGAAGGTTTTTGTGTTACGACAGAAGCCTATCAAAAAGCCCTTGAACAAAATGTAGCCTTCCATGCATTGTTAGACCAACTGACAATGCTAAATGCAACAGATCGAGATCAAATTGGTGAAATCAGCAGAAGGATTCGACAAACCATTATCGAAACAGAAATTCCTTCTGATGTTGCGGGCGGAGTTGCTCACTATCTCTCCCAACTTGGCGATGAACATGCATATGCAGTGCGTTCCAGTGCAACGGCTGAAGATTTACCTCATGCTTCTTTTGCCGGTCAGCAAAACACCTATTTAAATATCATTGGCAAAGAAGCAATATTGAAGCATATCAGCAAATGTTGGGCATCCCTATTTACGGATCGTGCTGTCATTTACCGCATTCAAAATGGATTCGACCATAGTCAAGTATATTTATCCGTTGTCATTCAAAGGATGGTTTTTCCACAGTCTTCAGGGATTTTATTTACCGCTGATCCGATTACTTCTAACCGAAAGCTGCTATCCATCGATGCTAGCTTTGGACTTGGAGAAGCACTCGTCTCTGGCTTGGTATCTCCCGATTGTTATAAAGTGCGTGATGGGGAAATCGTCGAGAAGAGAATCGCAACTAAAACATTGGCTATCTATGGACGAAAAGAAGGCGGAACAGAGACACACGAGATCGATCCAGATCAGCAAAAGACTCAGACCTTGACTGACCAACAAATTTTGCAACTGGCACGCATCGGCAGACAGATCGAAGCTTATTTCGGCCAGCCGCAAGATATCGAATGGTGTTTGGCCCAAGATACATTCTACATTGTCCAGAGTCGGCCAATCACGACTTTATACCCCATCCCTGAAGATAATGATCAGGAAAATCACGTCTATGTATCTGTTGGTCATCAACAAATGATGATCGACCCCATGAAACCATTGGGATTATCTTTTTGGCTGTTAACGACTCGTGCCCCCATGCGTAACGCTGGCGGAAGGTTGTTTGTTGATGTAACACCTATGCTGGCTTCACCTGCTAGCAGAGAAATGGTATTAAATAACCTAGGACAATCCGATCCGCTAATCAAAGACGCACTGATGACCGTCATCGAGCGAGGAGATTTTATAAAATCATTACCAAATGACAAAAAAGAACAGAGTGCCGTTAAAAGCAAAGAAGCTATACCGCCTGCGGGTTCTCAAGCACAACTCGAAATCGATCCGACAATCGTTTCTGATTTGATTCAGCGTAGTCAAACATCGATCGAGGCATTAAAACAAAATATCCAAACGAAATCGGGATCGGATTTATTCGATTTTATTCAAGAAGATATCCAGCAATTAACGAAGATGTTATCCGACCCACAAAGTTTGGGTGTTATTATAGCTGCTATGGATGCATCATCATGGATTAATGAAAAGATGAACGAGTGGTTAGGTGAAAAAAACGCAGCAGACACGCTGTCTCAATCGGTACCAAACAATATTACTTCGGAGATGGGTCTGGCGCTATTGGATGTCGCAGATGTGATTCGCCCTTATCCGAAAGTCATTGATTATTTACAACATGTAAAAGACGAACGCTTTTTGGATGAACTGGTGAAGTTTGATGGTGGACAGGAAACCCGAGACGCGATCTGTGCTTATCTCGACAAATATGGAATGCGATGTGCCGGAGAAATCGATATTACGAGAACCCGATGGAGCGAAAATCCGACTACACTTGTCCCCATTATTCTCAGTAATATCAAAAACTTTGAGCCGAATGCCGGCAAGCGGAAATTTGAGCAAGGGCGACGGGAAGCTTTGAAAAAAGAACAAGAGTTATTGGATCGATTGAAGCTATTATCGGATGGTGAACAAAAAGCCAAAGAAACCAAACAAAGGATCGACTTCATCCGGAATTTCAGCGGGTTTAGGGAATATCCGAAATACGCCATGGTCAATCGCTACTTCGTTTATAAGCAGGCTTTGCTGACAGAAGCCGAACAACTCGTACAAGCAGGCGTGATTCATGAGAAAGAAGATATCTACTATCTCACTTTTGAAGAACTTCGCGAAGTCGTCCTCACAAAGAAACTGGATGACCGGATCATCAGCAAACGAAAAGACGAGTACAAATTATTTGAAAAACTAACTCCGCCGCGTGTGATCACGTCCGATGGTGAAATCATTGCAGGTCAGTACAAGCGAGAAAATCTCCCAGCTGATGCGATTGTGGGTCTACCTGTGTCTTCCGGAGTTATAGAGGGAAAAGCACGTGTCATCTTAAACATGGAAGATGCTGATTTAGAAGATGGAGATATATTAGTTACCTCTTTTACTGATCCTAGTTGGACACCATTGTTTGTATCCATAAAAGGCCTAGTCACTGAAGTTGGTGGATTGATGACCCATGGAGCAGTTATTGCACGTGAATACGGTTTGCCCTCAGTTGTCGGTGTAGAAAATGCCACCAAGCTGATCAAGGATGGACAAAGGATCAGAGTAAATGGAACTGAAGGGTATATCGAAATATTATAATTGCTAAATACCTTACAGTAAGAAAGATGTTTTAAGGATTTTTGTTCGACTATACCAGCTAATATCAGAAAAGACTATTCCATTAATGGGCGCGATTGTTGAACAACCTAATGTAACGACTTTATTGTAACCATCTGTAGACTGTTACCAGCAATTGCCCCAAAAATTAAAGTAATTGGGGGAATAACTGCTTATGAGCTCATGTCGTATGATAAGGCTGGGTCCNGGAAGCTGACGCACATGCAGTTCAATTTTATCAGAAATTGGGAGGCGAATCTTTTAAAACACGCCAGTTTCATTTTAATCTTTAACGAACTTCTAAAAGAAGTCCCCCACTTCAAACGGCGATAGCCCTCCGGGCAACGGCCGTTATCTCAGAACCGCCGGCGAAAGCTGGATTCCGTGCACGCCAGCGGAAACCCCTCCTTAGCTGATTCAATCTTTAATCGGTTAAGGAGGGGAGGTTCATTTCAGCGGCCCTCTAAAAGTTTCATCTTCAATCTTTGCTGTGTGTATGCGTGATACCCTGTAATTACGCAGTTCTCCATTCGCCTGTTTATAGACGATTGTTAGCCTTTTGCCTTCCCACACTGCTTGCTGGACTGTTTTAAGTGCATGAACGCTTTCCTTAGTTTGTCGCCAAGTACCTGAGTAGATATGAATTCTTTCCCAGCTCACTTGTGCCTCTTCTTGAAAAGTTTCTGGGATGGGCTAATAATTTTTTGTCTCGTATCCAATGTTTGTTTATTGAATCCTAAGTCTTTCAGCAATTCTTCCGAAGGGAAAAGAAAGAGCGATTTGACATCGCCAATGTTCAACCCGCTTAAGTGAGTGCGAAAATTATCTAACAGACGCCAATCTCCGTCTTTCCCTCGATCCGAATAATCGGTATTCTCGCATGACTTAAGGCGTCCATATCCCTTAGAATTGTTCTTTCTGAAACCTCAAGTTTGTTTGCAACTCCTTGGCTGTCATTTTCCCTCTATTTTGCAGCAATATCATTATGTTGAGTAACCGATCAGCCCGCATAATCTTTTAACCTTCTTTCGAAGTGCAAATTTATTTTTTATATGACAAGAGATGTCATATTAATGTTTTATACTTAATCTGTAGAAACGGAAAGGAGAATGATTGATGACTGAAAGTCGGAAAGTGGTATTATTTATTGCAACAAGTTTAGACGGGTATATTGCGACAAAAGAGGAGTCACTTGAATGGTTGTTTAAAGTAGAGGGAGAAGGAGATAATGGCACTTCTGAGTTTTTTGACACGATTGATACCGTTTTAATGGGGAAAACAACTTACGATTGGATTATGGAACATGAGGGTGACAATAGCTGGCTGTATTCTGATAAAAATTTTTATGTGTTTACAAGGTCTTCGATTGCTGATACGGAGCAGGTGAAATTTATTAGCCCCAATATTCCGGACTTTGTAAATAAACTAAAGAAACAGGAAGGGAAAAATATTTGGATGGTTGGAGGAGGGGAACTGCTATATTCCTTCCTAAAAGAGAATGCTGTTGATGAGCTCATCATAACTATCGCACCAACGCTCATTGGAAGTGGGATTCCTTTGTTTAAGAAAGGGGATTATCACTTAGAATTGTTATTAAAAGGGACAAGGAAGTTTAATCAATTTGTAGAATTGCATTATGAGGTTAAGAGGTAAAACGTCTGACAGATAAAATAATATGCAAGTAAGCCTTGCAAAACCGAAATAAAGTACTTTTAACATAGGTAGTGCAGATGCTCCCAAGGTCCTCACAAAGGGCTGGGATCATTTTTTTGCGAACAACAATAGCCTAATCCGCCGTCATTGTACAGAAAGGATTAGGCTATTGTCAGCTGTTTATTCGCTTTGGCTCCGTCATACAAGGTGGCTTCTACCGTTACTGTATTGATTTTCGGTAAGCTATTCGATTTGTACGGTAGATTATTTACTCATGTTTGGCAGCCAATCACCTGACGTCAAGATCTGCTGTGACGCCTTCCATACGGGCAACCTCGATCCCTTCCGCTTCTGTTCTACCCCATGCGCAAGCCAACTTAAAAACTACAGGCAAAAGAGCCGAGATTAAAAAGAAGCGATTTTTTAATGGAAATGGTTGTTTCGGCTTCCCAGCCAATTCTTGAATTCGTCAGGGGTACGTACATTACTATCTAATACAGCAGTATAGATATCGAAGCTTGTTACTTGCTTCCCATACTCGGGTCGTGCGGACCAAACGGTTTTAATGCTTAAAATAGAGACAATCGCTGCAGGAGTTAGTCGATCAGGCATCGTACGAATATGCTGCAAATCGGGCTGTTTTTCAGGCTCGTCCACAAACCAAATATCCAGTTCCCATTTGTTTCCAATGTTGGATTCGTAAGTGATACCTAGAAAATAACCGTCGGGATAGGCTGGATCAGTGTTCCAATTGCCCGTATCATTTATGAATTTTAAATCGCGGACTTGAGGACTGGACATCAATTGTGAAGCTATTCCGGAAATTGCAGCGATGTTTAACTTAGAACAAACGACTGTAATATCGAGGTCTCTCCAAGCCATTAAACCTAAAGCCGCACTCCCTACTTTTACTGGTGTACCGGCTTCTGTCAGCAATTGCTTAAGGTGCATTTCTTCAACAATTGAATCTGCTTCAGCTTGTAGCTGCAGTTGGCGGGCAAGTAGTTCTTCCTGTTTTATCATTTTCAACGCTCCCTGGTAACATCCATTTTTGCACTACAATATAACGAATAGATGGACGTGTTTTCTGTGAAGTACGCTATCGTTGTTGTATATAGATAAGAAGCTCTAATAATTACAAAGCAATATTGTCAATTTTGCAAAAAAGGATTTGGTTTGCACTATTCCTGAAGCTGTGCCCGTCCAGCTACCCCATAAAAGAACAACTCCATCAATTGATCCATATTCTCGGTTGTCCACTTTTGATTCGATCCCTCCCAATTCCGGACCAGTTCATTCTGGAACATTGTAAAATAACGCATTATTATCTCTTCAGTTTGATCTTTTCGAATATACCCCTCTTGTTTTCCAAGTGCGACAAACTTCTTAAAAAAAGGTACGACCTTCTGCTCGCTATAACCGTCCATCATTTGTATCAACCCTCTTAAATCAGAAGATGGGAATTTCGGAAACTCATCTGCTAAAATTTTCAAATTTTCAGCCTCCAACAGCATGATTTTTTTAGTTATTTCAAGAAAAGATAACCCGGAATTCAGTATGTCCTCGTACTGTGCCAACTGCTTGTCCAGCCAATTCGTCAGGGAATCAGTATAAAGCTGCTCTTTTGTCCCGAAGTAATTATATATGGTTGCAGGGGAAACATTCGCTTTATGCGCAATCTCATTCACGCTAACCTTCTGAAAGCCGTATTTGAAAAATAATTCAATCGATGCGCTGAATATTTGCTCCATTTTTTTCTGTTTCCGTCGTTCGTAACCGTTCATCATCGTTCACCTCATATGTAGTGTAACCAAAATTTTAGACTGATTCAATAAAAACAGTACAAAATATATTGAACAATGAAGTTCATGTAGATATAATAGTTTTAGTGATAAATGCTACACATAATATATAACTTTATAAAAAGGTGTTATTTATTGATGATGGGAGTGGCGTGAAATGAGACAGCTTCGAATTCCTTCTTTTTTGCATGATGTATTTGGCGAGAAACAGTCTGTTGGATCTATTTTAGCGATACTGCTTTTTGGCGGTATGTTGGCGGCTGCGTTATATTACCGATTCCCTGAATTGGCTAACGATTTGCCGGTGTGGCGCAGCGTCCTGGCATTATTATTGATTTTCGATGTTTTTGCGGGCGTTATAGCGAATTTTACAGCATCAACTAGCAATTTTTATGCGGTGCGTAAAAAAAATCGGATCGTATTCATCGCGATCCACGTCCATATCGTGCTTATTGCCGTGCTTCTCAATACTAATATTGGGTATTCAGTAGGGATATGGGCTTATACGATCATCGGGGCTTTTATCGTAAACTCCCTTATTGGGAAGCATGTGCAATTATTTGTAGCGGGCTTGCTTTTGTCTGTTGGTCTGGGGGTCGTGCCGATGCTGCCAGGAATAACTCCATATATGTTGACCATTAGCTTGCTGTTTCTGATGAAAGTATTGTTTAGCTTCGCAGTCGATCATTATGGAAATACGAAACATAGTACTAAAAAAGAGGTATGAATACTACGGCTAGAATTAATATTTTTGCGCTCAATGCTCAGAGAAAATAGGGTTTGTTGATTTTGTCTTGGAAGTAAAGTAACCATCTATCTGATACACTGATAGATGGTTACTTAGGTTGTTTAAAAATAAGCGTTTTCTTTCATTCTATAATTTTATAGGAATTATGAAGTAGGTTAAGTTTTGGGAAACGAATAGTTTATATTCGCCATCTATTCTTGAGTTTGAAGCGCCAAACGTATGCCTAATCCAATATAAATCAAACCAACAATTTTCTCGATTTTATGAGCAAAAGCACCTGATGTTTTGAACATCTTTGCTCCAATGAAACTTGTACAATAAGCCAAAAAAGTGGTATATATGATACTCATTAGCACAAATACAATACCTAAAACAAAAAGTTGTAATGTCACACCACTTCCGTCATTTTGGATAAATTGAGGTAAAAATGCTAAAAAGAATAACGCTGTTTTAGGATTCAATATTTCTGCTAAAAAGCCTTGTTTAATTGATTTCCAACTCGAGCTTTTATCTGTACTCACAGACGTTTGTTCAAGGTTTGGTTTTTCTTCTTGTTTAGCCTTTGTCAGTAATATTTGAATTCCTAAGTAAAATAAATAAAGAGCTCCGATATATTTGACGATTTCAAATGCTAGAGCAGAACTTAATAATATCGCTGATAACCCTAAAACAGCGAACAACACGTGAATACTATCCCCTAAGGCGATTCCACAAGCAGTCATAATACCATTTTTTCTCCCGCTTTTTATCGTTTGAGAAATTGTAATAATCACTGCAGGACCTGGGACTAAAAATAAAAGAAACACAACGACAATAAATGAAAACATGTTGTCACTCCACCTTTCTTCCATAAAAAATCATAACATTTTCATTATTATGATATGCTGATTTTCTATCAATTTAAACTTGAATGAATATCGAAATACTCTTTTTTATTAATTAGTTGAAAAGTATTGTATCGTCGTATATTTAAAACAAATTTTAAAAAAATTACGATGACCGGCACTGTTGCATGGAATGCCATTCTAGGTGAATCATGGACAAATATTCTACAGTTTATGGATATATACTAAATATTATAAATTTTCAAATTCCATACAATTTTTGGCATAGCCGTCGCAACAATCGATGACTCTGCAGCCGCTAAAAAGGTAGCGGCAAAGATAGAGATCATAACCATCGATCGATTCATGTTCATAATAATAAGCATCCTCCTTTATTTGGTTTAGCATGTATAGCTTCCAAATAAAGGTGGGCACTTGTTTATACATAAGAATATGATCATAACGTTCATCACAGCCTAACATCGACATTACGATATGAACAGCGCGAGTTGCTCACGGAAAGGTTTTCCTTCCAAAGTGATTCGCCTCAATTTTTAAAATATTTATGTTTAAATGGTATCTTTAATAATTAGAATTTGTCAATAAATAAAACTGTCCGGATTTATGTAGGTTAAAGGGGGAGTACCAGCAATAAGGAAGAAAATTAGAAATGTAATCGGGCCAGTCTGTAGATGTTGCCGCCATTTTTCCTTAAAAAGTCATTTTTAATAACATGAACCGATCCGAAAAACCTTTAAAAAAATGATATTTATCATTTCAAAAAAGTGATATGCATAACTACCGGCCCCTGTAGGCTTTTCGATATGCTTTTAATAAATTAAATGAAGGAGGCACAAACAATGAGAAAAGGTATATTAGTCGGTTTATATGCAGGGGTTATTTCAGGAGCGGCAGGTATTGCTGCGGCTTACCTGTTAGGTGCTGTGACAGGCCTGTGGTTCTCCCAGTTAAATTGGATCTCCATTGCCGTTGCTTCGATCATCACAAATATTGCCGGGGCAATGATTTTCGTAAAGTGGTTTCAAAAAACTGCTAGACCTTCACTCTATTATGTTCTGCTGACCGGGGGTGTCACTCTGTTGTCTTCACTCAATGTTTGGGCCAATCCGCTCGCAGATAAATTCTGGGTTATTGCACAGCCGGTGCATGTCGTGGTCTTCTTACTTTCGATCTGGTTGGTTCCGATGTGGCTGAAACACGGGAAGCAGACCCAAATTCCCGGGACCCCGATTACCAACGAAAAAGGTTAAGGTCAATGGCTCAAAGCCATATGGTATGATAGAGCAAAATGAGGAAGGTGGTAAGAAATGGCTCGCGCCAGACTGCCGTGGGAAACAATGATGCTGCTTCTTCCATTGATTTCTATGATTATTTTTCCGCAACCGACAGGGTACAACTATCTTTTGTTTTTTATAATCGCAACAGCTCATTTGATCAGCATTATGAATGCGAAACACCGAACCTTTTTCATCATTGTTCAACTGGTCGCGATTGCTTTATGGGGAGCTTTCTTGAGCCCGTGGGAATTGAGCTTCGGCTTTTATCCGGCTTTGGTGATCGGTTCGGCAGCGGCCTGTTGGGTATGAAAGAACGGTTGTTTCTGATCGAAGGGAAACTTGAAATGGAAACCGGGGAAACAAAAGGAACAAAAATCACGATTATCGTGCCGAAAGTCAAGAAACCGGCGATCAAGAAGGAGGGAATCCAAGAGAATCGTCATTGCGGAAGATCAGGGAATGCTTCGATCCGCGGTCAGCCAGTTGTTGGCCCCGGAAGAAGATATTGAAATTGTTGGGGAAGCCAACAACGGTGAACAGGCTCTCCGGATGTCAGGAAAAAACGCCGATATTGCCGTGCTCGATATAGAGATGCCATTGTTAAGCGGACTGGAGGCAGCGGAAAAGTTGAGGGATGAAGGCAGTGAATGCCGGGTCGCCATCGTGACCACCTTTGCCCGAAGCGGCTACCTGCAACGTGCCGTGAAGGCCGGAGTAATGGGTTATTTGCTAAAAGATACGCCCGTGTCCGAATTGGCGGAAGCACTGCGAAAAATTCACGCGGGCAGGCGTGTCTTCAGCCCGCACCTTACTTTTTCCATGATGGAAGAAATAAACCCACTGACGAAACGAGAATCCGAGATATTGCTGCACCTGAAGAAGGGGGATTCCGTCAAAGAAATCAGTAAGGCTTTATATATATATCCAGCTACGATCCGCAACTACATTTCCGAAATTATTCAGAAGCTTGAAGCGAGAAACAGGATGGATGCCGTCTCAATTGCCGAAAACAAAGGGTGGCTGCCGGAATAACCTTTTTGTAAAATAAAACTGATTTTTTGATGCAAGACTGAAGAGTAAAAATCCATTCACTTTTTATGAGAGAAGGAGAAAAAAGATGAAACATGTCATTGAAGTTGAAGGATTGACCAAACAGTACGGGGAAACCCGAGCCGTACAGGGGATTTCTTTTACAGTCGAAAAAGGCGAAATTTTCGGGATTATCGGTCCGAACGGAGCCGGTAAGACCACAACCATTGAGATTCTGGAAGGACTGCGGAAAAGAGATTCCGGAAACGTGCACGTACTTGGCTTTGACCCCGGCAAGGAATCCGACCGCTATCAATTAAATAAAAAAATCGGGGTGCAGTTCCAGGCCACATCCATACAGGAGTTAATGAAGGTCAAAGAAGCGCTGAATCTGTTTTCCTCTTTTTATGACACACATCATAACCTGATGGACATTATTGAACAATTACATTTGAAAGACAAACTCAATTCGTATTTCAAGGATCTTTCCGGTGGCTGGAAACAAAGGGTAACGCTCGCTTTATCTGTTTTGCATCAACCCGAAATCGTATTTTTGGATGAACCGAGCATGGGGCTTGATCCGCAAGCACGCCGAGAGTTGTGGGAAGTCATCCATACCCTGAAGGAACAAGGAACCACCATCCTGGTCACAACGCATTATATGGAAGAAGCCGAAAAACTTTGCGATCGTATCGCCATGGTGTACGACGGCCGAATCCGGGCACTTGGAAAACCGAATGTGTTGCTCGAAGACCTGGCGACAAACTACCTGGCGTTTGAGAGTTTCGATGTGGATCCCGATGTATTGATCGCCCTGCCCGGTGTGATTCATGTGGAGAAATCCGCGGATCGGGTGAGAATTCAAACAGAGAATCTCCAGCGTTCCGCCTACATGGTTTTAAAAGAATGTGAAGAACGCGGTTGGAAAGTGGCCGCATTCCGTTTCGAGCGAGGCACGCTGGATGATTTGTTTGTCCACCTGTTAAAGGAGCGATCAGCGTGAATAAAATTGTGAAACTGTCGGTAATGGAAACAAAGTTATTTTTTCGAGAAAAAATGGCCGTGTTCTGGACCTTTTTGTTTCCGGTTCTGATGATCTGGCTATTCGGGGCGATGTTCGGAAGCGCAAAAATCGGTGGGATGACCTATAGCAATGCTTACATTCCTTCCTGGATTGCCGTGAATATCTTGACCACTGCGTTTTTTGGAATCGGAACGGTGATGGCCAACTATCGTGAAAAAGGCATTTTGCGACGCTATCAGGTCACAACAGTAAGGCCCTGGATGGTGTTAACGGCGCAAACCGTGCAGGGAACCGTCATTTTTACCATCAGCGCCGTAATTATTCTCATTTTTGGATTCCTTGTGTTCGATTTACATGTACCGAAATATTTGGGAAGTACCTTGTTGGCAATACTATTAAGCCTGGTTGCCTTCTTCCCGTTCGGACTGTTGATCAATTCAATTGCCAAAAGCGTTCGGACTGCCTCAGCCATCAGTTCACTTGCCATGAATTTGATGATTTTTCTATCGGGAGCCACCTTTCCGATTGAATGGATGCCAAACGTATTACGTGTTATCGCCCACATCCTTCCGCTTTACTATGTCATTGATTTAATAAGGCAAACATGGAATTTCACACCGATTTGGGAGAATGGGGTGGATGTCGCGGTCCTCCTTGGTGTCGCCATCGTGTCAATCATTTTGTCCTCACGGTTTTTCCGCTGGAGCGGGGAGTAATTCTCTAAACGACAAGGTTTGGCGGAAAATCATAAATTGTTAAATAGAATAAAAGCCAGTACATTTCAAAATGCATTTGGAGGAATGGACGGTATGGAGGAAATAACGGAGTTAAAAAAAGCTGTAGATTTTTTTATTCGGGGTGAGTATTATTGCAGTCGCCAGCCTGCATCCCAAATACATGATTATGATTCTATAAAGCATCTTGCTTTTGGTACAAATGTTGATGGCAGAACTGACGAGTTTATCGTTTATAATTCAAATCCTGCTCACTTTATTGATACAATAAATAAACTGGACATAAAAAAAGACTATTGGCTTACTTTGTTTTCTGACGAAGAACCGTATAGTTATGGTGCGGAGGGATATACCATCAAAAGTACAGAGTTTCTTATGATTTTAAATCTGGATAGCTGGTCTTTTGAAACAGATAACAAGATCATCAAGTGTGTCCAAACTGAGGAAGAAGCTCGACGTATCAATCATTTTTTCAATAAGGCCGCTATCGATCTTAAGAAATTAAATGATCCAAATCTGCATTTTTACGTTGGTGAAGAAAACGGGCATCCTGCATCTCATGGAAGCTATGCACTACTAGATAAAACCGTATTTTTGAATGATGTCTTTACTTCAAAAATGCATAGGGGTAAAGGAATGGCCAAAGCACTTTGCCGAAAAATGCTTATGGATGCCAAGCAGGAAGGTGCTGTCCAGAGTGTACTTGTTTCTAGTCAGATTGGGCATCCTTTATATCTAAAATTGGGATATCGAGATGTATCAAAAATGTGGGTGTTCGAAAGAAAATCTTAAACAATCGGGTGATTATTGAAGTTAATTAATATTTTTTAATGACTGATTTTTTGAAAAATGGGTTCGGATTGCAGTGTGGATAACTGAGCAGCAAGTAATGTTTTCATTGACTTTATCTATTGTGAAAATTATAATAAATACGATATTTAAAGTAATTAAACTAAGGTGGGTTGTTAAAAAATGGGTATTGTATGGATTAGATTGCGTTTTTCAACTTTATGCAGCTAATTGAATACTGCTTAAAGTCTCTGCCTGCAGGCAGAGTAAACGGGATCCGTCTGCCCTTTTTTAATAATCTTCATTAAAAAACTTATTAAAATATGCATTTGTGAAGAAAGGTGGATTGTTCTGCCTTTCTTTTTTTGTGTAAATTTTTACCTCAACCCTTAATTGGTGTGGATTATTTGGGATATGGTTCTAGGCTCAACTTTTATTTATAAAAGGCGAGGCTTCTTTCCTTTACTCTAAATCGCGGGCAGAAGACTGCGATTTTTTATATTGGAGGGAAAATCATATGACCAAAAAAACACATAAATACAGCAACAAAAAATTAAGCCGTGGAGAGCCTCCCAACTTTTCCGGACAGCACTTGATGCATAATAAAAGGCTGCTTCATGAAATCGTGGATCGAGCGAAAATATGCAAAGAAGATACAGTTTTAGAATTAGGAGCGGGAAAAGGTGCTTTGACGACAGTCCTCAACGAACGAGCAGGAAAGGTATTGGCGGTAGAATATGATTTTAAATTCGTCGAAGTTCTTAAAAAGAAAACGGCGCAAAGTCAAAATACGAAAATCATTCATCAAGACATCATGAAAGTCCATTTGCCGAAAGAAAAATTTGTCGTTGTATCAAATATTCCTTTCTCGATTACGACACCCATAATGAAGATGCTTCTAAGTAATCCATTGACCTGTTTGCAAAGAGGGGTTATTGTCATGGAAAAAGGTGCGGCCAAAAGATTCACGTCAAATTTTGTGAAAGATCCATATATAGCCGCTTGGAAAATGTGGTTTGATATTCAGTATGTTAAAGTGATTTCAAGAAAGAATTTCTCTCCACCACCAAGAGTTGATTCGGCAATGATTACAATAAATAGAAAGCCTAAACCGATTGTATCTTACAGCGATTATGTAATCTTTTGGGGATTAGCCGATTATGTGCTTAAAAATCCCCAAATATCTGTCGATTTAGCATTAAGAGGTGTATTTACACCACCTCAAATTAAGCATTTAAAAAGGAGTCTTCAAATAAAGAATGAGATTTCAGTTGCGACTTTATCGGAACAGCAATGGGGACTCATATTTGAAACAATGGTGAAGCATGTTCCAAAATTCAGATGGCCAAAGATAAAAAAGCCGTATTAAACCATTTTTGAAGTTTTAAGCGACCACCTGCTAAAGCGGGTGAATTTTGACATGAATGCCGACGACTAAAGTCGTATTTCAGGCCGAAGCCCTGCTCAAAGTCCAAAAGCTAAGCATACTCGAAGTCGGGTCTTGAAAGATCTTCCTTTCAAATACTGAAGACTTTACTTAATGCCATAATTGGCGGGCAGGACAATATTCCATTATTGGCCCGGTTGTAGAAAAGGTATATAGGACGGCCTGTGATATTTTATAGAAAGGAAAAGGATTATGAATCAGAAAGAAAGAAGTGCTGAAGCGGTAAGCGGAATCGTGGATGTGTTTAGATGTCCACTATGCAATAGTCCGATGAAGGTTTTTGCTTTAAAAAGCCTCATCTGCTCGAACAGTCATACGTTTGATTTTTCAAAGCAGGGCTATGTCAACATGATGAATCGCCCTTCAAATGGACATTACGACAAAAAACTTTTTGAAGCAAGACGAAGAATAATCATGGAAAGTAACTTATACACATTGTTGCATGAGAAGGTTTCAGAAATGCTCAAGAAGCATTTGGATGGCTCTTATGAACCAACTGTACTTCTTGATGCTGGATGTGGTGAGGGTTCTCATTTACAAAAGACTTTAGATGAATGCAAGAATGATGCGATAACCGGTATTGGGTTGGATATTTCAAAAGAGGGCATCATGATGGCTGCCAAAAATTATAAAAGTCCGATTTGGCTTGTCGGCGATTTAGCAAACATACCCTTGTCAGACCAATCATGCCACGTTGTTTTGAATTGCCTTTCACCTGCAAATTATGAGGAGTTCAAAAGAATCATGGCTCTGAATGGCCTCATTGTGAAGGTTGTTCCCCGTTCCAATTATTTAAAGGAATTACGGGAAATCCTTTTTACTGATAAAAATAAAAAGACTTATAACAATGATGAAATCGTATCGCTTTTCAAGCAACATTTTCATTTGGAGGAAAATGTCAAATTAAGCTATGTAAAGGAATTAAACCAAACAGAGTTAATAAATCTCGTTCAAATGTCCCCTCTTGCTTGGAATTCAAAAAAGGAACAAATCGAATCATTTATGAATCAAGATTCTGTTGGGATAACCGTTGATCTAGATATTTTGGTTGGTGTCACTAAGCATATGAATTAGCAGTGGAGAGTGATGAAAATGACAGTATTAATGATGACTTTACAGTTTCAATTAAGAGAATGAATTAAATTCAATCTTGTGTCTACATGGGGAGGTTGTGGATCAGAAAGATAATGGAATAGAGGATATGCGCAGATAGATGAAGATAAAGAGGGAGGAATAGTTAAAATTGAAAAAAGTCTTGGCATTATCGATTGCTGCTGTCTTTTTAATAGCGGGTTGCTCTGAACAACGAAGTTCCCCTGATGATTCGGAATACATGGAAAAACCAGAACAATCTTTACCTGCAGAAGATTTGGAAGTCATTGCGGACAACTTGGATGTTCCGTGGTCCATCGAAAAATTAGAGGATACCATTTATTTAACAGAAAGATCAGGGAACATTGTCAAAATAGAAGGAGACGAGGTAGAGCGGCAAAGTGTAGAACTAGAAGAAGAGGTGTCAACAGCTTCAGAGGCAGGGCTGCTTGGATTTGTGCTTGCCCCTGACTTTTCCGAATCGAACCAAGCGTATGCCTATTATACGTATGAAAACAGTGGAGGACAATTCAATCGTATCGTAACGCTTCGATTAGAAGGCAATATATGGAGAGAAGAGAGCCTGCTTCTTGACCAAATTCCCAGTGGTACTTACCATCATGGCGGAAGACTTAAAATAGGGCCTGATGAAAAACTGTATGCAACAGCAGGAGACGCTTCTGAGCGTGAAATAGCACAAGATCTTAATTCATTAGGCGGTAAAATTTTAAGACTGAACCTCGATGGATCGATACCAGGTGATAACCCGTTTCCAGACTCCTACGTTTATAGCTACGGACACCGCAATCCTCAAGGGATTACTTGGTCATCGGATGGTACGATGTATGCAAGTGAGCACGGTGATAACGCAAATGATGAAATCAATTTGATCAAGGCCGGTCAAAATTACGGTTGGCCGATTATTGAAGGAGAAGAAAAGCAGGAAGGTATGGTTTCCCCTTTATTCACTTCCGGAAACGAAGCGACTTGGGCACCATCCGGGATGGCGTATGATAATGATAAATTATATGTTGCAGCTCTCAGAGGAACTGCCGTTTTGGAATTTGATTTAAAAACGAATGAACAACGGGAACTGGTAACGGATCTTGGTCGAATTCGAGATGTTTTTATTGAGGATGAATACCTTTACTTCATTAGTAATAACCTTGATGGTCGGGGAACGGGACAGGAAAATGACGATAGGTTATACAGGATGCCGCTTTCTGATTAAATACTTAAAATCGTGACCTGCAACCTTTGGGCAGACTTCCATTGGCTGCTATTGTCATATGTAAAAAACCATTGACGTGATCAATAGAAGGTGTTAGTATATTTCTACTGGCAATACAAACTAGACTATTGTTGAACCAAACGCAATAATTTAAAATTGTATTGACGCCAGGTTTTAAAAAATGTTATATTAGGAAAGTCGCCTCAAACAAGGTTGAAAAATATTTTTTAAAAAGTTGTTGACAACCTGAAATGCGCGCGGTATAATAGAAAAGTCGCCCAAGAGAGCGGCGAACAAGTTTGATCTATGAAAACTGAACGAAACGAAACGTCAATAATTTTGATGTAACAATGGTTTGAACCATTGCCAGCTTTATGAGCTACAAACTACTTTAATGAGAGT
>NZ_QYTU02000005.1 GCF_003605365.2 Siminovitchia fortis | reverse complement strand
TATTTATGAAATGATTACACTCATTGCCCTGAAAAAAAGGCGGCAGCAGGAGAAGGAGAACTCCCGGAATTAACTTCCGGCAAGCTTTGTCGTTATAATTGTTGCCCTTGCAACGAATCCGGGAAAAAAGTTGAATATCGACACCGAAGAAATGCAAAAAGCGAGGCGGAGAGTCCGCCTCGTTTTTTATTCAAAATAAGATTCCAGTCCATTATAAATGCTGTTTGAAACAAGTTCCTGGTATGAATCTGTCGTAACATATTGTCCTTCCTGGGGGTTGCTCAAATAGCCGAGTTCAAGCAAAGCTGCCGGCCTGCTGTTTTCCCTGATCACATGATAGTCGCCAAAGCGCGTTCCCCGGTTGTTCAGAGACAGTGACTCGTCGAGTGTTTGATTGACATTGCTGGCAAGGTCGTACTGGTATCCGTGGTGATAATACGCAGTGACTCCGTTCGCATCAGGGTTTGTGGAGCTGTCGTAATGTACGCTGATGAATGCATCGGCATTGCTGTTGTTTGCAGCTGAAGCACGCGAGTCGAGAGTGACGTACTGATCATCTTCCCGCGTTAAAATGACATTCGCCCCTGCTGCATTTAGTTTTTGTTCAAGACGCTTCGCCGTTTTCATCGTCAGCTGTTTCTCGGATACGCCTGTATCGTTGGCTGCTCCCGGATCATGGCCGCCATGCCCCGCGTCAAGAACGATTGTTTTTCCGGCAAGTCCCGGGGCTTGACTTACTGATTTTGCAGCCGGATTCACGGTTGCCGATGTATTTTTGCCGGATGAAACGACCCAGCTCGCTACATATGCCTCCCTGCCGCTTGCCAGCGTAATTTTGTACCAGTCGCCTTCCCGTCCGACAATCGGATATCTTTCTCCCGGCGAGCCTTTTGTTATAACAGGAGCTGACGTATCAGCGCCGGCCCGGAGATTGGTCTGGTCGGTAGAAATATAGGCGAATCCATTGGCTCCGGAAGACTCGCTTTTATTAGCACTTGCTTCGCCGGAAAATTGGATGTATTGCCGGCTTACCCAGGCGCTTTGATTGCGGTATGTAATGTTCGCCCAGCCGTTGCTTTCACTCGTTACTGTCACCTGGTCGCCTTTATGTAATTTGCCGATAATGCCGGCGGATAGGGAAGGGCTGTTTCGTACATGGACATGATCGGCCGAAACTGTACCCATTTTGGCGTCTCCAATGTTTGGAACGCCATTTCCAACAATATATCCGGCAACCCAACCTGTGCGGCTGCCCGGTAGTTGAACCTCATACCAACCGAATTTTTCCTGCAGTACTTGAAATTGTTCGTTCCTGTCTGCTTGCGCAATGACACTGGCCGTATTGGATGGCTCGCTGCGAATGTTCGCCTTATTGACTGCGATCTGAATGGTGCCTGCTGCTTCAGCTGTAATATGATTTGTATGCAAAAAAACAAGGAGCAGCGAAGAGAGAAAGAATATCGATTTTTTTATCATAACCACCGCCTTTTTCCAAGATAGTGCCCATTTTAGCATTTTTTGTCATTTTTTGGTGTTATCCAGTCTAATATTTCAATAATTGAGAAAAAAGTCTTGTGGATTGTAATAAAACTATTAA
Organism: Siminovitchia fortis; assembly: GCF_003605365.2. Classification (GTDB taxonomy): domain Bacteria; phylum Bacillota; class Bacilli; order Bacillales; family Bacillaceae_C; genus Siminovitchia; species Siminovitchia fortis. The sequence continues at coordinate 117,445 of NZ_QYTU02000005.1, read as the reverse complement.
GTCGGGCTTTTTTTAACTGAGTAAGAAAGCATAAGATGCTTTAGCTTTAAAATTTTGAACAAAGCCTTTTGTTGTCAGCTTCGACGGACAGGAGGTCCTAGTGCCGCCGGCGCCACAGGCCGTGGCGCTTTAAGGCGGCCAGTGCCTATCGACTAGCAGACTTCACACCTGGTGTGCTCCTGCGGCGTAGCCTATTCGAGGATGTTTGGCGAACATCATAGCAAAGCTGCACGACGCCAACTCGAGGAAGCATCACCCGAGGCCATTTCAAGTAGTAGCTTTCCTACGATAAGTCAACACCGGCTCCGACGGACAGGACGTCCTAGTGCAGGCGAAGCGACAGGACGTCGCTGCTGAAGGCAAACTACGCCTTCGCAAGCGTAGTCTAGCTTTGCGCCGATAAGCAGGCACTCTCCGCCTTTCCTTATCCTTTATCTCGTCGGAGGCACTCCAGTGTCTAGCTTCAGACGGCAGGGGCTCGAGGTCGCTTGTCGCCCCTAAACGGCCGTCTTCCGCATTTCAGTCTATACGTCGATGGGCAAGGCGCTTGTGCTTTTCTTAAATGCACAAGATTATCAACCTTAAGTACGATTGGTTATTTCCTATTCTTCCAAATGATAGTATAATAGTCCTAATCATCTCTGTTCATTAAAAGGAGTGCAGCCTCTCTTGAAAAAAAATTTCAGACTGCAGCTAACCTTGATTATGATAGCGTTCTCCATTTTCATATCGCTGGTAGTCGCTTTAATCAACCAGGAAAAGATCAGGAACAAACTGTTTGATGAACATGAATTGAAGCTTAGCATGATTGAAGATAATATACTGAGTTCTTTGAATTCCATCGACAAGGCGTATATGCTGTTTGACAAGGACATGGCGAAAACGATGGAAGAGAATTCGAAGGAATTGATTTCTTTATATGAAAAAAAACCGGATTTTGATAAATGGGATTTTAACAGTTTAAAAGAGAAATATAAAATGGATGTATATATCCTCGATAACCGGAATGTCGTTGTATACAGCAGTGAAAAAGATGATATCGGCCTTGATTTTCGCGCTTGCTGCGCCAATTTCTCCAATTTGCTGAACCAGCGGCGGCACGGAGGTACATTTACACACGATGGCATGGATATAGCGCAAAGCAGCCGGGAAATAAAGAAGTTCAGCTATATGCCTACACCGGACAGGAAATATATGATTGAACTGGGCGTTTCTTTGGAAGACGGTGAGATTTTTAAACACTTCAACTTTTTACAAGTCGAAAAGGAATTGGAAGAGCGGTTTTCCATGGTTGAGTCCATCAAGGTTTACAATAGCGGCGGATTTATCCTGGGGAGTTCCAAGAAAGGCGAAGACGATCTAAGGAATTCGACAGATAAGTGGGAAACATTCCGAAAAGCCTTGAAATCCGGAAAAACCAAAGAGACAGAACAGGAGATGAATGGGAGAAAAGTTACATATCATTATGTGCCGTATAAGGCCGAGGAACAAAGAGGCTATTCCACCAGCCGGGTTGTTGAAATCGCTTATAATAAAGATGATTTGAACGATGCGCTAAACCAAAGCCTCAGGGAGTTTTTCATCCAGCTTTTTGTCATTTTCATTGCAGCCATCATCATTTCGCTCATCATTGCCCGGCAGGTGGCAAGGCCGATGTATCTCGCTTTCCATGATCCTTTGACGGGGCTGAACAATAGAGCGTCTTTTGAGGAACTGGTCAAAGAATATCAAGGGAAAAAGAAAGGCAATCTCGCATTGATGATGATAGACCTTGATAATTTCAAAATGGTGAATGACAGCTTGGGCCATACCGAAGGAGATAACATGCTCAAAGCAGCAGCCCACGAAATCCTTGTAACCGCAGGAAAAGAAAACCATGCCGCCAGATTGGGCGGTGATGAATTTGTCGTGATCTATCCGGACATCAAAGAAGAGGAATTGAAAAAGGCCGCTTCCGAGCTTATTGAACGAATGCGGCGGCGGTTCCGGGATATCCGCGAAACGAATCATATTGACATAACCATCAGCGTCGGCATCGCGATGGCAAATGACGAAGATGATGTTGAGAGTCTTTATGATAAAGCGGACCGTGCGCTTTATGAATCAAAGGGAAATGGGAAAAATCAATATAATATTTATAAGATGAGCAGTTAAAAAAGTGAGGGGTCCCGGCTCCTCGCTTTTTTGCTTTAGTATAAAGTTAAAATGACCGGAACACGGGATTGCGAAGCATTTCTACTTCGTCGCTCTGATATTTTTGAAAGGGAATAAAACGAATTTGCTTTTCCCGATAATCCGGTCCCTCTCAATGAAGCCGAGGGAAAATCCGAGCCTGCTGCGGCTGTCAATGCTGTTGAAGCGGTTATCCCCCATGACAAAAAAGCTGTTTTCGGGAACAGTGATCGGCCCGAAGTCTTCAGTCAGATTGGTGCCTTTTTCTTTTGCAGCTTTCATATTTTCTTTAAGATAAGGTTCCTTCACCAGCTGCTCATTGATAAATAGCTGGTCATCTTTCATTTCAATGATGTCGCCGGGAAGCCCGATGGCTCTTTTTACATAATTGGTTTTTCGGTCATCCCCTTTGATGATGACAATATCGCCTCTATTTACGTCACCTGTCCAAGAAATCGTTTTACTGACGATGATTCTTTCATGATCATGGAGTGTCGGCTCCATTGAAGCTCCGTCAACAATCATCGGAGAAAACAGGAAAGTCCTGATGACAATCACCAGCCCCAAGGCAAGCAGGATGGGTGGAATCCAGCTGGCTATACTCTTCGAACTTCGTATATTTTCCATACTCATACCTCTTAATTCTCTCTTTGTATCATTATTTTCTCTGAAAGCCGCTTTTCTTGCAACAGATAGCTGGAATATATTTCTTGTGTTGAGATATTTCGATGTTTTTGTAGAATGATAGTATGTCTTTTTTGAAAGGTTGATTTGAATGTGGGAAGATTTTAAGAAGTTTGCCGTTCAAGGAAATGTATTGGATTTGGCTGTCGCCGTTGTGATCGGCGGTGCCTTTGGAAAAATTGTTTCCTCATTGGTAGAAAATATCATCATGCCGCTTGTCGGGGTGCTTCTCGGAGGCTACAGTTTTGAAAAATTGTCCGTTAAAATAGGGGATGTTGTGATTGAATACGGCATATTTATCCAAAGTGTTGTTGATTTCTTAATCATTTCAATGTCCATTTTCATTTTTATTAAGCTGCTGGCCAAATTGAAAATCCAGAAAGAAGAAGAAAAGACGGAGGAAGAGCCGAAAGTTGATCCGGAAATTGAACTGTTGTCTGAAATCAGGGATCTCCTGCAGGATCAAAAAAGAGTGAGAGACACGGAATAATACAAACAACCACGCGAAATCTTCACGTGGTTGTTTTGATTTGAACTTTTATTCCGCTTTTGACGCCTGGATTTCCATGTTGATTTTTACTTCATCGCTGACAAGCACTCCGCCTGTTTCGAGGGGAGCATTCCATGTCAAGCCGTAGTCGCTTCGTTTGATTTTCCCCTCTACGCTGAAACCGGCTTTTTGCGCGCCGCTCATAGGGTCTTTCACCACACCGCCGGATGTTACGGTGAATGTTTCGGGTTTTGTCACGCCGTGCATGGAAACATCACCTGTTACAGCGTAATCGTCGCCTTGCTTTTCAATGGAAGTTGAAGTGAAAGTAAGTTTCGGATATTTTTCCACTTCAAAAAAATCGGCGGAACGGAGATGGTTATCACGATCCTCGTTTCCTGTGTCAATGCTTGCAATGTCAATGGAAAATTGAATTTTTGCAGTTGTAAGATCTGCAGGGTCCGCCTCAATTTCAGCATCAAAATCCCTGAATGCTCCTTTAACCCTGGAAATCATCATGTGGCGGATCGAAAATTCAATTTCGCTGTGTGCTTTATCAAGTGTCCATGTAGAATTGGTCATCTTTGTTACTCCTCCTCATTAGGTTACTTTTAGTAAGTTTATATATTTATTATAGTTGGTATTTCTTTGATTGTAAAGCATCTTTTTGACAAGGCACGATATTCAATTGATAATCACATTAACGGATATTTTGCCAAAGGAGTGAAGGGATTATGCGCATGGTTGATATGATTGAGAAAAAGAGAAACGGACTGAACCTTACGCCCGAGGAAATTCGGTTTGTAATAGACGGTTACATAAAGGATGAAATCCCTGATTATCAGATGTCTGCTTTTTTGATGGCTGTCTATTTCCAAGGAATGACGGCGGAAGAGACGGCGGAACTGACTATGGCCATGGCGAAATCGGGGGACCAAATCGATTTATCCAAAATTCACGGAGTCAAGGTCGACAAACATTCCACAGGAGGGGTGGGAGATACAACCACTTTGATTTTAGCGCCGCTTGTAGCTGCGGCCGGTGTTCCGGTAGCGAAAATGTCCGGGAGGGGGCTTGGCCATACAGGTGGAACGATCGATAAGTTAGAAGCGGTACCGGGTTTTCACGTGGAAGTATCCGAGGAGCAATTCATCGGCCTGGTGAATAAAAATAAACTGGCGGTTGTCGGCCAATCCGGCAATCTCGCACCGGCTGACAAAAAAATTTACAGTCTGCGTGATGTGACCGCAACCGTCAATTCAATCCCTCTCATTGCAAGCTCCATCATGAGCAAAAAAATTGCGGCTGGTGCGGATGCCATTGTGTTGGACGTAAAAGTGGGATCCGGTGCTTTTATGAAAGAGATGAAAGATGCCGAGGCTCTTGCCTCAACTATGGTTGAAATCGGGGAACAGGTCGGAAGGAAAACGGCAGCAGTGATTTCCGATATGAATCAGCCGCTCGGATATGCAGTCGGAAATGCGTTGGAAGTGAAAGAAGCGATCGATACATTGAAAGGGAACGGCCCCGCTGATTTGTATGAGCTGTGCCTCGTTCTTGGCAGCAAGATGGTTGTCCTTGCTGGAAAAGTGCAGACAGAGGCGGAGGCGCGCGCCATGCTGGAGGAAGCCATCGAAAACGGAAAGGCGCTCGAGGTTTTCAAAACCTTTTTATCGGCGCAGGGCGGGGATGCTTCGGTTGTCGACCATCCGGAGAAGCTGCCTGACGCCAAGTATAAGATTCCGGTTTTATCTGAGGCGGACGGTTTCGTGGAAGGAATTGCTGCTGATGAAATCGGGACAGCAGCCATGCTTCTTGGGGCGGGCCGCGCTGCAAAGGATTCAGTGATCGATTTGAGCGTTGGCATTGTTCTACGTAAAAAAATCGGTAATGAAGTGAAAAAAGATGAGCCGATTGCAATCATCCACAGCAACACAGAAGATGCCGCGGTTTCTGCAAGGAAAGTTTTAAAGGCGTTTAAAATTTCAAGTCGTCGTCCTTCAGCTGTTCCTTTGATCAAAGGGTGAACCCTTCCGAAATTAAGCTGTTCATGATATGATAAATGATAGGGATTCTCAATTACAACTTGGGGGTAATATATAAGTGCTTGCGACAAACTCGATTGTGGACATCATTCGTAACAGAACTTCTGTAAAAACAGGTTTTATCGATAAAGAAGTGAGCCAGGAGCTCGTTTTATCGCTGCTGGAGGAGGCTGTTTGGGCGCCCAACCATAAAAACCGGGAGCCGTGGCGGTTCATCTTCGTTTCCGGAGAGCGGAAGGATGATTTTATCGAGGCGGTCCTGGAGTGCCAGGAGCCTGCCAAACATGCTGCGACAAGAAGGAAATTTGAAGAGGTGCCTGCATTTTTAATCGCGGTGATGAATGCCGACCCGCGCCAAAAAGTGTGGGAAGAGGATTTTGCTGCAACATGCTGCCTGTTGCAGAACTTCCAGCTTCTTGCCTGGGAAAAAGAATTGGGCGTCTGCTGGAAAACGCCGGCTCACATCCATGATCCGAAATTCCGATCAGCCATTGGAGTGGAGCCGGGCGAAAAAATCGTCGGTGTTTTGCACCTTGGCTATTTTGACAAAGAGATCGTTGGCCGGAGAAAGCGGGAAAGGACGAATCCTGCCGATAAAATGACAGCATTTTAATTGATTTGGGGCCAGGCCCCCGCTGTATTAACGTATTAACGCGTTAACGCACCGGGGGCCTGGCCCCAAATTTTTTTACATTGACACGCCCCTTCTTTTTTTATATAGTTTATGGGGTCAACTATTAAAGGGGAGAATTAATTTGGATAATAATCAATTCATTTTTGAGCGGTTCATGAGTATTATGCTGCATGGACGAAAGGGGATGTCGACCCTTGTGCCGGAACAGCTTTTACAGGAATTGTCCCTTGAGCAATTTACACTTATCCGTATGGTTTACAGAAACGGGCCGATCCGCGCTTCTGAACTGGCCGACCTGCTTTTTGTACATAGAAGCGCCATTACAGTACGGGTCGATAAGCTAGTGAAAAAAGGTTTGCTGGAACGTGAAAGGGATGAAGGGGACCGCAGAAATGTATATTTGAGGGTCTCTGAAAAAGGAATGGAGTTTTATCGGACACTTGAAAGCAAAATCAACGAATTCGTTGAGGCGATTATTCGTGATATCCCAAAGGAAGAGATGGAGAATTTCTTGAATGTATTTGAGAAAATTGCCACTTATATTGAGAAATACGAAGGAGAAAAACAATGAGAACCATTTTACGTTTCAGATGGGTTGTTCTAGCCTTATGGATCGTTGCAGCCGTTGCTTTGATCATCAAATCTCCGGATATGAACCAGCTTGTCAGGGATAAAGGACAGCTTGCAATCGCAGACGGCTATCCTTCTTCAGTTGCATCAGATATTATCGATAAACATTCATCGGAAGAAGCAGGCACCGAAGCGTTCATCGTTGTATTCCATGATGAGAAAAAGCTGTCCGATTCACAGCTTAAAAATATCCATGCAACGATAGGCCATTTGGAGAAGAAAAAATCCGAACTGGGCATCAGCGACATTACCTCCCATTTTGATGACAAGGAATTAGAGAGCCAGCTTGTCTCAAAAGATCGCAATACCGTCATCGCGTTGGTTGATGTCAAAATGGACGGCAGAGAAGTAAAGGATGTCCGCGGTCCCTTGGAAAAGGAAATAAAAACAAAGAACGTTGACACATACATGACAGGGAATTCACTGATCAATGAAGATGTGATCATCAGTTCTGAAAAAGGCCTGAAAAAAACGGAAGTGATCACAGTCATCTTTATCATGGTCGTTCTGCTCCTTGTTTTCAGGTCGGCGGTCGCTCCGTTCGTGCCGTTGTTGACGGTTGGAATGACGTACTTGGTGAGCTCGACAGTTGTTGCATTTTTGGTGGATAAGCTGGATTTCCCGGTCTCCAATTTTACACAGACATTCATGGTAGCGGTACTGTTCGGTGTCGGAACAGACTACTGTATCTTGCTGCTGAGCCGCTATAAAGAAGAATTGTCGGCAGGGCAGGATATTCCGTCCGCCATTGCAACCACTTATAAGACCGCCGGAAAAACGGTCATTTACAGTGCGGTTGCCGTTATGATCGGTTTTGCTTCGATCGGCTTTGCGACATTCAAGCTGTATCAGTCCGCGGTAGGAGTTGCAGTCGGTGTTTTAATGTTGATGATCGCATTGTTTACGCTTGTTCCGTTTTTTATGATGACATTGAAAAAGGCTCTTTTTTGGCCGGTAAAAAAAGACATTTCCCACAAAGAAAGCCGGATTTGGGGATGGATGGGGAACCTTGCGATTACCCGCCCTCTGATTGCCCTAGGGATTGTGGCCATATTTACCGTTCCGCTTCTAGTCAGTTATGACGGCGATCTTTCTTTTAACTCGCTGGATGAAATCGGCGATGAATACGAGTCTGTCAAAGGATTCAATATCGTGGCTGACAGCTTCGGGCCTGGCGAGATCATGCCGATTCAAGTTGTACTCGAAAACGATGATTCGATGAAATCGAAAGAGTATTTGACACTGATTGAGTCAATCGGAAATGATCTTGAAAAACTGGATCATGTAGAAAAAGTCCGCAGTGTCACGCGGCCGACAGGCGATAAAATAGAAGAAATCTATGTGAAAAAACAGGCGGATGAACTTGGAAAAGGGATCGGAGAAGGAACGGAAGGCATATCAAAGATTAAGGATGGGCTGAATGAAGCGGCATCCTCTATCAAAGATTCCAAGCCTGAAATGGAAAAAGCAACGGCGGGCATCGGCGATTTGACAGCCGGAACAAAGGAGCTTCAATCAGGTGTCGGCCAATTGCAAAACGCATTAAGTGAAATTGAAAATGGTATCCGGCAAGGCACTTCCGGTGCGGGCGAATTGAAAAAAGGGGTGGCGCAGGCAAGCAGCCAGGCAGCGGAACTTCAGTCAGGAACCCGGGAACTGCTGAACGGATATAAGGAAGCGCAATCCGGGCTTGAAAAACTGATCACTGAATACGGAAAAGTGCCTGCAGGTCTGGAGGAAGCCCAGCAGCAACTCGCAGGTCTAGGGGAACCGCTTGGCAAGCTGGTACAAAACCATCCAGAAATCGCCGGTGACCCGAATTTGGCTGATATCCAGTCACGGATTGAAAATGCAACGAAACAGGTGGCCATTGCCGGCGGAACTGTTTCGGCTTTGAACGGAGAATTGGGCAAGGTCCAATCAGGCTTGGCAACGGCAAATGGGCATCTGTCTGAAGTTGTTGAAGGCTTAGGCCAATTTTCATCAGGCCTGAAAGAAGTGGAAAAAGGCTTGGGCGAATTAGAATCAGGCTTGGGGCAAGCGACATCAGGCCAGCATCAGGTCGTTGAAAAAATCCCTTCCATTGCAGCAGGAATGGGAGAAATTGCTGACGGCCAGGAAAGGCTTCAATCCGGATTCGGACAGATGGGCGATCAGCTTGATCAATTGGGCGACGGCCTATCACAAAGCACTGACGGGCTTGGAAAAATTGAAGACGGGTTCGGTGAAGCGAAAAAGCATCTGGACGACATAGCGGAAGATACAGATTTGCAGCAATCCGGCATTTATATTCCTGACCAATTGCTGACAGACAAAGATTTTCAGAGAGTGTACGATATTTACATGTCCGCTGATGGAAAAATGACGACAATGGATATCGTGCTCGATTCCAATCCATATGCGAAGCGGTCCATGGATATGATTTCAAGCATTGAAGATACAATTGCAAACGCAACGAAAGATACGAAGCTCGAACAGGCGAACGTGGGAATCGGCGGTGTTTCGAGCATGAACCGTGACCTGGAGTCCATGTCCGACTCGGATTATACGAAAACCGTCACCTTTATGATGGTCGGAATCATCCTGATTTTGGTTGTGTTGCTCCGGTCACTCGTCATGCCGGTGTATATCATTGCATCGCTCCTTTTAACCTATTATTCTTCCATCGCCATGACTGAAGTGATTTTTGTCAATATACTCGGCTATCCGGGTATCAACTGGGTGACGCCGTTTTTCGGATTCGTCATCTTGATCGCCCTTGGCGTCGACTACTCCATCTTCCTGATGGATCGCTTTTCGGAGTATAAGGAGCTGGATGTCAAAACGGGCATCATCCTCGCCATGAAAAACATGGGCACCGTCATCATGAGCGCTGCCGTCATCTTGGCGGGAACATTTGCGGCCATGCTGCCTTCGGGCGTTCTGTCGATGCTGCAGATTGCTACTTTAGTATTATCTGGTCTATTATTCTATGCCTTGGTGATTTTGCCGCTGTTTGTTCCCGTGTTGATTAACATGCTGGGGAAAGCGAATTGGTGGCCATTTATTGCCAGAAAAAGTGATGAGTAAGGAGGGAAAACCGGGAGAGCGGATGCTTTCCCGGTTTTTTTACAGTGCATCCTCGGTAGTTTGTATCTGGATTGGCGGCACTTACTATCCATGATTCGGATTTCGGACGTGAGCACCCCCTACAATCCTTCCAAAAAAGTTAAAATTTTATTATGAAAAAGCCGATGCCCCTCGCTGTTCGGATGCAGGCCGTCCGGCATAAAGGTGGTAATGAAAACAGGATTTTTCGCATAAATGCCGCCTTCTGAGTACATGTCTTTGCACGGGATTCCATAAAAGCCAGTCACTTCTTTGACCGCTTCGGTATATTGCTTCAATGTTTCGCCCCTGCTGTTCCAGTCTCCCTCGCTTTCTCTCCATCTGGGCAGAGGAGTAATGGCGCTCAATATCTTTGTCGGATATTTTTTGATCAATGCTTCAAAAAACAGATGCAAGGACCCGTAAAAAGAATCGTTATTCTTGTCTTGAAAAACGCCAAGAGGCTTGCTGCCAAGGCGAAAATCATTCGTCCCGCCGAACACGGTAATGTAATCCGCATCAGGCGGCGTCCTCTGAAGCCTTTCCAAAAAGCTTTCCTTCACAGTGAATCCTGATCCTGAAACACCGTAATCCAGCACTTTGCATCCAGTTTTCTCCCTTATATATTCATGATATTTTTTCGTTTTGGGATGATGCCGCTTATCCGTAATGCTGTCACCGATAATGAGCCAGTTTTTGCCTGTCAAATTGTATTTCCGATTTTTAAACATCCATTCAACTCCCCTCCCGTTTTGTATACCCGTTATGTACAACTATATATTAAAATGGAGGAGTGAGGTGGAGTTATGCGTATTGGATTGGTCAGGCATTTCAAGGTAATCACGGAAAGAATCAAAGGAAAGGGCACGGCAGTTTCTGGATTTTATTAAGAAAAAAGAAGAGAAGAATATTTTAATAGTATCGCACGGCTTTTTCCTCTATGTCCTTGCGAAAGAGCTTGAAAAGCAGGGATATGCGGGTGCCCGGAAAAGAAGATTCGAAAATGGGGAATTGTGCATTTATGAAAAGGGTCCGCTGCATTGAACCACAGGGCTCTCTCTTATGAAAAATATATTATTTGAACCGGTACCCGTCCATGTCTTTAAAGCAACACAAAATTGAAAGAAATAATACCGGTCCTATCCGCCTTGCGAAAGACCGGCATCATGCACTTTTTCTTTTAGCAGCAGAGGGAATGGAAAAAATATTCCATCAATTCTTTAACGATTGTATATTCTGTAATATATTTTTTCAAAGTTGTAAAATATTTTTTACTTTTTTCCGTATCTGAATGTTAAATGGAATTTTTAAAATGTTTAAATCGAATATATACATGAAATATAGAGATTGGCACGTAGCTTGCAACTAAACAAAAAGGAAATGAATATTTTTGATATTAGGGGGAGAAAAAATGATTGAACGTCAAATTTATTTTTATAGTGAAGGAAGTAAATTAGATGGAACTTTATATCTTCCAGATGATTACAAACCAGGTGAAAAGAGACCGGCTATCATTCCAAACTCCGGTTATCAAGGGTTTAATGAGTTTTATCCAAGGTTATTTGCAAAAAACTTAACAAAAGAAGGTTATATTTGCCTAGGTTTTGATTATAGAGGATTTGCAAATAGTGAAGGGACAAAAGGACGCGTGATCTTAGATGAACAGGTTGAAGATATTCATAATGCTATTACCTTTCTATCATTGCAAGAGGAAGTGGATGAAGAGAATATTGGTTTAATCGGATGGGGAATGGGTGGATCAAATGTTGTCCGAGTAGCTGCAAACGATACTCGTGTAAAGGCAGTGGCAGCATTAAATGGCTTTTATCATGGAGAAGAATGGCTTCGCTCCATCCATTCATATGTGGAATGGAAAGAAATTTTAAAAGCAGTGAATAATGATCGTAAACAACGAGTGCTCACAGGCCAATCAGAACTGGCAGATCCCTTTATTCATTATCCGCTTGATCCGGCAACGGCCGATTATGTTGAAAAAGAACTCGCTATTTTATCTCCATTTGGCAAACAGACTTCACTACAGTTTACAGATTCGATTATGAATATGAATGCTGTAAAAGAAGTGAAAAATGTAACTGTTCCATTATTTATTGCTCACGGAAAAGACAACTTACTTCATCCGGTCGATGAAGCGTATAAACTATTTGAAGCAGCAAATGATCCTAAAGAACTTTATATTATTGATGGTAAGCACAATGACTTTATGTTTCATGACAATAAAATATTTCAAGAACTTATTATTAAATTATTAGGGTTCTTCGGCCGAAATATTCCGATTGGCTTGAAAAAAGAAAAGGTTATTTAAAAACAATCCTAAATAATCAAGAAGAGTTAGAACTTTATTATTTTTATTTTTACTGAATGAAGGGAAGAATTGTCATGAAGCCTGCAACATCCTTTAAGGCAGCAAGCATTGAATTTAATCCTAAATTAAATGACTTAGATGACAATATTCAAAAGTTAAAAGAAGCAGTAACAGAGGCTGCTTCAAACGGAGCGAAGTTGATCGTTACACCGGAAATGGCGACAACAGGTTATCATTATGAAGATCGTAAAGCAATAAGTCCTTATGTAGATACAATCCCAGGAAAAACCACTATGGCTTTCGAAGAAATAGCGAGAAAGTATGACACTTATATTGTAATAGGAATGGCTGAGATTGATAAAGAAGACGGTCTTTATTATAATTCAGCGGTCCTTATTGGTCCAAAGGGTTATATAGGAAAATATCGAAAAATCCATCTTTGGGCAGTAGAAGACAACTGGGCAAGCGGGGGAAATTTAGGTGTCCCAGTCTTTGAGACCGAGATTGGGAATATATCCATAATTATTTGTATGGATTCGTCATATTTTGAATCTGCAAGAGTAGCTGCGGTTAATGGAGCAAATATATTGTGTTTTCCAACAAACTCAACAGGCGGATCGATCTCTATGTTGCAGGCATGGGCAGAAATGAACGGTATGTATGTGGTTGGAGCAAACCGTTCGAATACCGAAGATGGTTATCATATGGTAGGAGCCAGTGCTATTTGGTCACCGGAAGGAAAAAAGTTAGCTGAATCACCGTACATTGAAAAAAACCGGGTTAGAAACAGCCCAACCATTATATATGCTGATATTGACCCGGCTCAGTATGATAACGATTCCAAAAGGAGAATAAAAAAAAGGCGTCCCGATATCTATTACGACTTAATGTTACATGGCGGGCCTTGGAAAAATAAAAAACAAAAAATAGGATCCGGCACAGAAAATATTATGGAAAGCCACGTAAATTTTTCTGCGGGATTAGTTCAATATACTCCGGATGTTGGGGATAAAAATGGAAATCTGAAAAAAATCAATGCATTATTATCTGAGGCCAGTATAAGAACCCGAGAAAAAGGGAGTGTATTATCACTTTTTGTTTTTCCGGAACTTTCATTAATCGGTCCGGTAAATTCACTTGAGGTTAACGCGATTTTCAAATTATCCGAGACAATGGATGGCCTGACCGTAAATGAAATGAAAAGACTTGCAAAAAAATACAAAGCTTACATTGCTTTCGGTATGATTGAGCGAGAAGGAACTATGCTTTTTAATACAGCAGTATTGTTAAAACCTAATGGCCAAGTCGGACTGAAAGTCCGGAAGATCCACCTGACCGATTCAGAAGAACAATGGGCAACTCCAGGAGAAGAGATCAAGGTGAAATATATTAAGGGCCTGGGAAATGTAGGTTTAATGGTGGGGTATGATGCATCTTATCCGGAATTAGCAGGTATTATGGCCATAAAGCATGCTGAATTCATTATTATTCCTTCTATTTGGAGCGGCGAGTTTGGCCAAACGTTAACGCTTCATCCAAAAATGATGGAAAATAATTTTCCTTTAAATTCAATGACCACTTGGGATGCTGTAGCAAGGTTTTCACAAACAAGAACATTAATAGCAAACTTTACTGGAACCGAGCAAAAATGTAAAGGCGGAAGTGCATTATATACACTTGATCCTATTTACAGCAATGACATACCTTTTGTAGCAAGTTCACATAAAGAAGAAGTGTTTATAGTCAAGGTACCCAAGATCCAAACCGATTGGTGGTTTGATCAACAAAAATTGCGGTTATCCCGACGCCCTCACTTTTATCATCCGCTCATTCTGGATAACTCTTTATAAATAAATATTACGATTACTGTCCTTTAAAGGGATTGAATTCGTATCTATAGAATATAAAAAAGTACTTTGTTTTTGACAAAGTACTTTATTTACTATTCAGCAAAATCCATTTAGAGGTTTTATTATGACAATCTTTCAATCTAAACTTACAAAGCGATATGTAACTACTGTATTAGTTGTTATTTTATTTGTACTCTCGGTGTTATACATTATTGTTTTTAACGTAATGAACAACTCGGTGCAGTCACAAATGGAATACCGGGATGAACTTTTTGCCAAAACACTTGGCGCTCATATGGAAAGCGTCTTTCAAAACGTTATTTCTGACATGAGACAAATTTCTTCCATTGTTGAAACTTTGGATTCTGATGATACGATGATTTATCAAAAAGAAATCGAAACAATAATATCCCAGGATCCTCTTTATTTGTTCGTTGAAGTATATAAAGAGAATGAAAAGAGTTTACGCATTCCAGACATTGCATTTTCTGGACGTATTCCAATAAGTTCAACGTTAGAGCGTTTGTCATGGAGTAAAACCAGATACATTTCAAATATTATTACACTCCCTGATGGACGCAAAACGGTTATCGTTTCTTATCCGACTGTTAGTGATGATGGAGAATATTTAGGATCCGTAATCGCTTATTTAAATTTAAATAATTTATCTGATTTGCTTGAGAAATTCGGCATAGGTGAAGGGGGCATAAATGCAATGGTTGATCGAAACGGTGCAATTATAGCCCATGAAAACAAAAATTATATAGGAAAATCCATTAAGAATCATGAAGTTGCTCTATATTTAAAAAGGGAACGATTTGGTGTTTGGAGAGGTCCGATTTTTAATGAAGAAATGGTCGTTTCGTATAGGCCGCTTTTTTTAGGAGAAGTAGGGCTTATTGTTGGTGAGCCCATTAAACAAGCAATGGCCCCAGCTCAATCGATTACGCAATTACTCATAAAAGGCTTTATTATCGTATTTATTATTGCCGTTGGCCTTGCAATTATCAGTGCCTTTAAAGTTGTTCGCCCTATAAAGGTTTTGATTAAACAAGCTAAAGATTATAAGGAAGATAAGCAAAAAGTCTTTCATACTGTAAAAACAAATGATGAAATAGAGGAGCTATCAATCGTTTTATCTGAAATGGCAGCATCGCTTCGTAAAAAAGAAAAGAATCTGCATAATATTCTAGAGTCGATTCCTTATGCTATTATAACGACCGATATAGAGGGAAAGATAACAACCTTTAACACGGGTGCTGAAAAGCTAATGCACTATAACCGCAATGAGGTAGTTGGTAAAAATATCACTGAATTACCCATTAACAATGTAAGTAATTTAATCATTTTAAAAACACTTCAGCAGGGAAGTGCAATTGAAGAAATAGAAAGCCACGTTATTGATAAAGACAGAAAAGTACGCGATATTCGATTATATGCCTCTTTGTTTACCGGAGAAGAGCATGAGGATATTCGCTCAATTATTGTGATACGCGATGTAAGTGAACTAAAAAAGCTTGAGGATTATTTAAAACAGAGTGAACGATTAGCCTCTTTGGGGCAGCTAACGGCCGGGATTGCCCATGAAATTAAGAATCCATTAAGTATTATTCAGGCTTCAACAGAGGCTCTGCGTCTTGAGTTAGAGGATATACTTCAAGACAAGCTCGTTGTACATCAATTAACAGACGATATTTTAATAACAACTGACCGGATGAATAATATTTTAACGGATTTTTTGCACCTCACTAAAAATGGATCAGAAAAAAGGAAAAATATGATTGATTTGATCGGTGTTACAGATGAATTGTTAAACTTATTAAGAAAGAAGATGAACGATCAAAATGTCATTTTAAATGTTGATTACAAGGTTAATAGGGCATTAGTATTGGGAGATAGAAATGGGTTAATTCAAGTCCTCCTAAATGTTATATTAAACAGTCTGCAAGCAATGGAGACGGGCGGAACTATTAACATTTTGCTTGAAGATAATGATGGCCATTGGCAACTTTCAGTTTCAGACACAGGAGAAGGCATTTCACCAACAAATATAAAATGGATTTTTAACCCGCTTTATTCTACAAAGAATGAAGGAACGGGACTCGGATTATCGATTGCCCATGAAATCATTGTTCAGCATAATGGTAGGATATGGGCGGAAAGTACACTTGATGAAGGAACAACAATCTATATTACATTGCCGAAAGTCAAATAGGAAAAACCACGGATATGGTTTAATATAATCATGCAAAGATAATAATCATAGACCACAAATACCCATTTGCTCTGAAGAGTTTAATATTATCCGAGGAGGGTTAGCGTGAAAAAAAGCATCTTGTTTGTGGATGATGAAATTAGACTATTGCGAGCTTTATCCTTATCTTTTCGAAAGAAAGGATTTATTGTGGAGTTAGCCGCGACCGGAGCAGAGGCAAGAAAGAAAGTGAAAGAGAATGATTTTGATCTTGTACTTCTGGATCTGAGACTGCCGGATGCAAATGGCTTGGACCTGCTGGAAGAGTTTGTCTCGCTTTATCCACAAAAGCTGTTTATGATCATGACAGCCTATGGTGATATAGAAAGCGCCGTTATAGCTATGAAATCAGGAGCCATAGATTATATCGTAAAGCCTGCTAAATTAGATGAAATTGAGTTAGCAATAAATAAAGCTTTTAGCTGGTTAGAGATGAAAAAAGAAAATTTGTACTTAAAAGAGCAACTAAAACAAGTAGAACCAACAAAAGGGTTAATTAGCATTAGCAACGAAATGAAGGATATCTATACGCTGGTTGAACGTGTTTCTTCTACAGATGCTACTGTTCTAATTCATGGTGAAAGCGGGACGGGTAAAAGCATGATTGCTAAGATAATCCATCAATTGAGTGATCGTAGTGAGGCACCATTCATTGTAGTAAACTGTGCGGCAATTCCAGAGAATTTATTGGAAAGTGAGTTGTTTGGATACGAAAAAGGGGCATTTACAGGGGCAACAGCGAGCCGTGCGGGAAAATTTGAAGCGGCACATAGAGGGACAATCTTTTTAGATGAGATTGGTGAAATTTCTTTGCAGCTGCAAGCAAAGCTTTTACAAGCAGTCCAAGAAAAATCGTTTATGCGTCTTGGGAGCAATCAGCTAAAACAGGTGGATATTCGTATTATTTCTGCCACTAATAGCAATTTAAAACAAATGGTGAAGGAAGGGAAATTTCGGGAAGATTTATTTTATCGGTTAAATATTGTTGATATGTATATTCCGCCATTAAGGGATCGAATAGATGATATCCCGTTGCTCATTGAAGAATTTTTAGAAAGGCACCGCCAGAAGACCAAAATTAACTATAAAGTATCATCTCACCTTTTAACAATATTGACTAACTATGATTGGCCGGGGAACGTTCGGGAACTTCAAAATGCAGTGGAGCGGGCCGTTGTTTTATGTGATGGTGAAAATTTATCCATTCGTGATTTTCCGCGTGAAATTCAAGAGTATAATAACAGACAATTCCGTTTGGAGTCTTTTTCATTAAATCAAGGAAAAACGCTTCCCGAACAGCTAGAAGAAATTGAAAAGAAATTTATATTAACAGCAGTCGAGGAACAGCATGGACAAGTTGCAGCCGCGGCTAGAAAGCTAGGTATTTCAAGACAGTTGCTATCTTATAAATTAAACAAATATCTTAATCAATAAAGGAATTTTCCGAGTTTATAAAATAAATACCGAATAATGGGCTATTAAACAGTCCATTATTCGGTATTTTAATTTTCAGTAAAATATCTTTGGAACCCCATTGGTACAGTTCTTGCAAATTGGTTAATGATCAAACAAAAAGGAAGTGAAGAGAATGGAATTTCATCCGTTATTAGAGGGAGCGATTGAACTTCATTGTCATAGTTATCCGAGTGTTTTTTCAAGAAGGCAAACAGATTGGGAATTAATAAACGATGTGAAAATAGCGAAAATGGCTGGAGTTATATTAAAATCCCATGAAGCATCAACTATTGATCGTGCGACCTTAATACGATTAAAAGAGCCTGACCTGCATGTATATGGGGGAATTGTTTTAAATGAGTTCACAGGGGGGTTGTCCCCTAAGGCAGTTGATATGGCAATCAGGCAGGGGGCAAAAATTATTTGGATGCCGACAATATCGGCACACCAGCATTGCAACCATTTTGGAAAAAAGAAAACTCGTTTATTTAATAGTGAGCGATCCCTTCCTCCGGGAGAAGGCTTAACTATTTGGAATGAAAACAAGCAAATAAAACCAGAAGTAAACGAGATTTTATCATTAATAGGGGAAGCAAATATTACATTGGCCACCGGGCATTTGGCGGCGGAAGAGGTTGCTGTATTAATTGATGCTGCTAAAGTCCATGGTGTCGAAAAAATCTTAATACAGCATGCTGATCTAGGTATTGCACCAATTTCTATAGAGCTCCAAAAAGAATTCGCAAAAAAAGGAGCTATTATCGAGAAATGTTACTTAGCTTGCAGCCAGGATTTTCTAGATTTATCCGTTTCACAGATGGCGGACACAATTCGTCAAATAGGTGTAAATTCCTGTGTTCTTGTAACCGATTATGGCCAAGACCATAACATCCCGCCTATTGAAGCACTTGATCATTTTATCAGAGAGATTTTAAAAGCAGGTATTACAGAAGCTGAGGTGAAAAAAATGATTGTAGATAATCCTAGAAAGCTGTTAGATATTTAATTCTATGGATAATCGTGGTTATTAAAAGCAAAAAATTTTTACTTTAATTAAAAAAATTTAACAAATATCGAACGAAACGCCTGTTAATATAGCGAATTCAATTTGGCACTAAACTTGCAATGATAAATAGTTAATATTGATTGATAAAGGGGGGGATAATGATGGGGTTTGTTGAATTTGTCAGTGTTAATTGGAATGAAATTCTTGTTATGACATGGGAACATGTTCGGTTAGTAGGTTTTGCTGTTATCGTTGCAATCTTAATTGGGGTACCATTTGGAATCTATATTACCCAGCATGAAAAACTCTCCAATTTAGTACTAACCTTTGCTGGTATCATGATGACTATTCCGAGTATTGCCCTGTTTGGAATCATGATACCCATTCTATCGATTATTAACCAGGGAATTGGGTTTTTGCCAGCTTTCATTGCTCTTGTCCTGTATTCACAACTGCCTATAATTCGTAACACATTTATTGCTGTTAAAAATGTAGATCCAAATATGCGAGATGCTGCTATTGGCATTGGTATGACCACTTGGCAGCGCCTTCGCAAAGTGGAGATTCCCCTGGCACTTCCCATGATCATGGCAGGAATTCGGATGGCGGTAGTTTTAACAATTGGAATAGGGGCAATTGCGGCTTATATAGGTGCAGGTGGACTAGGAGTTTATATTGCCAGGGGTATTTCTACCAGCTACACTGCCATGGTACAGGTTGGAGCAGTGTCTGTATCCATTTTGGCTCTTGTTTCCGACTATTTGCTAGGCCTCGTCCAGAAGTGGATTTCACCAAAAACTGCTCAGTCGAAATAAGGAAGGAGATGCACAGCGTGTGATTACGTTTAACAATGTTTGTAAGATATATGATAGTAGTACAAAAAAGATTAAAGCAGTGGATAATGTAAATATGACTGTTGAAAAAGGACAAATTTGCGTTCTTTTAGGCCCATCGGGATGTGGTAAAACAACATTACTACGAATGGTAAACCGGCTGGTATCCATAACGGAAGGCTCCATTGAATTAGATGGGAAAGACATATATTCACTGGATGCAATTGAATTGAGACGTTCTATCGGATATGTAATTCAGCAAAATGGCCTATTTCCGAATATGACTATTGAAGAAAATATTAATATCGTTCCAAAGATGCTCAATTGGGATGAGGATAAAATGAAAAAGCGTTATAAAGAATTAATGGAAATGATGGGGTTAAATCCCGAAGAATATAGAAAGCGTTTTCCGTGGGAGTTGTCAGGTGGTCAACAGCAACGTATCGGTGTGGCTAGAGCAATGGCGGCAGACCCTCCGGTCATGTTAATGGATGAACCGTTCGGAGCTTTAGACCCAATTATCCGCGAACATTTACAAAATGAGTTTTTGCGAATTCAAAGAACTGTACAAAAAACAATTCTTTTCGTCAGCCATGACATTGATGAAGCGATTCGATTAGGAGACACTATTGCAATTTTTAATGATGGACAATTAATGCAATATGGAACGCCGGATGAAATTTTAGCCCAACCTAAAAATCAATTTGTAGAGGATTTCATTGGGGACGACCGTGAGATTAAGCGCCTTACATTATTGACAGTTAAGGATTTGCTGGCAAAAAAGAATAAAATAAATGAAACTATTAACCTGCAAAAAGGGGAAAACCAGGTGGTAATCGATCTTGATACGGATCTCCGTACGGCGTTATCAATGTTATTGTCTTCAACCCCGGAGAAAGCTCTGGTTACTGATAAAAGTGGACTGCCGAAGGGTATGTTAAGTATTGCGGATTTTGAAGCATTAACAAATGTGCATCCTCAAAGTTTAAAGACCATGGTTCACTAAGGTGGGAATCTCATGAGATTAAGAAATAAAATGGAAATGTCAATTCGAATCGGATTATTGATACTTGTTGCTTTGTTAGTAATATATGTGATTAAATCCGGTGCCTTTCAATTCATGGCAGCTAATGTTGATGATTTAATTTTCCTGGCAGGCCAGCACCTAAAATTGGTAGCGATTTCATCTTTAGCCGCTATTTTCGTTGCTGTACCATTAGGCATTTTTGTCACACGGCCAAAGTTTAAAAGGTTTGAATTTATTACGGTAAATATAGCGAATGTCGGGCAGACTATTCCAAGCATTGCCATATTGGCACTGGTGATGAGTTATTTAGGAATTGGTTGGAAAACCGCAGTTTTTGCTCTTTGGTTCAGTTCGCTGCTTCCTATATTGCGCAATACCATTGCAGGATTAAATTCTGTTCATCCAGCCATTCTTGATGCCGGAAAAGGGATGGGAATGACACAAAGGCAGCTTCTATTAAAAATTGAAATTCCCAATGCATTATATGCGATCATCGGAGGGATCCGTACTGCTGTAGTTATTAATGTTGGAACAGCAGCACTTGCTTTTTTAATTGGCGGTGGTGGGTTAGGTGACCTAATCTTTACCGGGATATCGCTTTACGATACCGGAATTATGCTGGCAGGAGCAGTTCCAGTTATTTTATTGGCAATTTCAATTGATTTATTAATTGGAATAGTGGAGAAATTGGTCATACCAAAAGGTTTGCAAAGAAACGTAGAAACGATTTAAAAATTAAGGGGGATATATTTATGAGGAAAGTAGTCCAACTCGTCTTAATAGGACTTATAACAATGGCGCTCGCTGCATGTAATTCTTCAAACACGAAAACACAAGGAAAAGAAGAAAAAGGTAAAATCACGGTTGGTGGGAAAGACTTCACGGAACAACATATTTTAACAAAAATTACCTCTATTTATTTAAAAGAAAATGGTTATGAAGTAGATGAAGCAAGTAGTATGGGAAGTACGGTTGCTCGGTCTGCACTTGAAAATGGACAGCTTGACGTTTACTGGGAATATACCGGCACAGCATTAATGGTTTATTTAAAACAGGATGTGGAAACGGATCCAAACAAAGCATATGAAAAAGTAAAAGACATGGACAAAAAGAACAAACTTGTCTGGTTAAACAAGTCGGACTTTAACAACACATATGCTCTTCTAATGCGAAAAGACCGAGCAGAGGAATTAAATGTTAATTCTATTTCTGACCTGGCTGATTTAGTAAATAAAGACCCAAACACACTTAAGTTTGCAACAAACTCAGAATTTTATGCACGCGAAGATGGTTTAAAGGGGCTTGAGAAAAAATATGATTTCTCTTTTCCTGCAAAAAATGTTGTTAAAATGGATACTGGCCTCTTATATAACTCATTAAAAGAGGGGCAAGTAGATGTTACAGTAGGTTTTGCAACAGATGGCCGTATTAAAGGGTTTGACCTTGTTACTTTAGAAGATAACAATATGTTTTTTCCTGCATACAATGGTGCCCCAGTCGTAAGGCAGGAGATATTGGATAAGTATTCAGAAGTTGGAGATCTTTTGAATGAATTAGCTGATAAATTAAATGGTGATACAATGAAAGAATTAAATTTTCGAGTGGATGTTAAGCATGAAAACGTGAATGAAGTCGCGAGAGGGTGGCTTGAAGAAGAGGGATTAATTAATTAGAAGGGGAAAATTTCCATACTATACAACTATAAAAAAGTCCTGGAAAGAAAAATAAACCCTATAATATTTCAAACAATATCAACACACTACAAATATTGGAATTTTACCCCCCTTGCCTTCTAACTTTTATTCGTTTCAAGGTTTAGGGGGGTTCCGTTTTACCGCTCGAATCTTCCTACGTAGCTTACTCCATCTGAAAAAGAGCAGCAGACTGGCTTTCCGTTTATTGGTTTTAGTAGTATTACACGGGTTTTTCCTTTTAATCGGTCATTGATGCACAGGTCCAAGGAGCATGAGCGAACCCATCATCTGCCCTGTAATGCGGAACATCTGATTGCCCATGCTTATTATAGAGCATTTGCTTTTCTTTTAAACGGCGCCCACCAGGTGGATGCTTGGAACATAATTTAGAAACTCCCCGGAAGCAATAAATATACGCAGGCATAGGTGATATCTAAATTTAAGATTTGCAAAAAAAAGCGGGAATCACTCCGCAGATTTTTTTCTTCTTTGGAACGATTCCCTTGCGGCAGACTCAATCGTTTCTTGTTTTTTAAAGAACGATTCCCTTGCGCTTGCTTCATCCGGGAAAAAGGAGGAAGCGCCGATTTTTTCATATAAGCCGCTTTTCTTGAACAAGTCGAGTCCCCAGTCCGGCAGTCCTGAGATAAGGACGGTGCTGCCTGCTTTTTTGATATTGTCGATAATGAGGGACAGTTTATCCTCGCCTGTCGCATCAATCATCGTTACATACTGCATGTCGAGCAGGATCACCCGGGGCATTCTCCTGATCGAAGCCATGAGGGAATGTTCGAAGCTCTGTGCGGTTCCGAAAAATAACGGTCCCCTGATGGTGAACTTCTTCATTTGAAAATGTGCTGTCAAATCCAATGATTCCTGCCGCTGTCTTTGGATGTCGACCGGGTCGTCGATTTGAAGCTGTTCGCTTTTCTTTTTTACAAAAGACAGGACCGCTAGCAAGAGGCCGACTTGGACAGCAACGGTCAAGTTTATGAACACAGTCAGAAGAAAGGTAACGGCAAGAACCAATGAGTCGCTCGTCCTCAATTGCAATATTTGTTTAAATGATTTGTATCCGCTCATATTCCATGCCACAAGCATGAGAAGCGGCGCCATGGCTGCCAGTGGAATATAAGAAGCATAGGGCGCAAGTAAAAGCAGCGTCAAAAGTACGAAAACACTGTGAATGACTCCGGACAGCGGGCTTACTGCACCGGATTTAATGTTCGTTGCTGTACGGGCGATTGCTCCCGTGGCAGGAATTCCGCCGAACAATGGAGCAACGATGTTGGCAATTCCTTGTCCGAACAATTCACGGTTGGAATTATGCCTGTCTCCGGTCATCCCATCCGCAACTACTGCGGACAGCAATGATTCAATCGCCCCCAGTGCGGCGATGACCAGCGCAGGAGTGAACAACGTGCCGATTTTTGCCCATGTGATTTCCGGAAACTGCAGCTTGGGAAGAGACTGCGGGATGCCCCCGTACGCAGTGCCGACCGTTTCCACCTGTCCCGGAAAAAGAAGAGCCGCAAATATAGTGGGAATAATCAACCCCACAAGCAGCACGGGAACACGCGGGAAAATTCTTGGCACGAAAATAATGACAAGGAGACCGATGACAGCGGTCAGGATGCTATATCCGTTGACCACTCCCAAATGGCTGAAAAACTCCGCCATATTTTGGTGGAAATACTCATGACTGTCCAAATCCAAGCCGAAAAAGTTGCCGAGCTGTCCAGTGAAAATGATGACGGCGATACCCGTGGTAAAACCGATGGTAACGGACCTTGGAATGAAATGAACCAGATTTCCGAGTTTGAAAAAACTCATTGCCACAAGCATGACCCCGGCCATCAAGCCGGCGATCAACAAATCCTCGTAACCATATTGAAGTACTACGGCAAGCAAAATCGGAATGAAAGCCCCCGTAGGACCCGCGATTTGATAGCGGGAGCCGCCGAGCAAAGATACAATTAATCCAGCGATAATCGTCGTGTAAATACCGTATTCAGGCTTAACGCCGGAAGCCATGGCAAAAGCCATCCCAAGAGGAATGGCTACGATACCGACAGTGATCCCAGAAATGAAATCTTTGCGGAGGCTTGCAGGCTGGTAATCGCGAAATCGATCATCAGCAAACAAACAGCAACACCTCTATATATTTATTTCCGAAAAACTAAAAGAAAAAATGAATGGTATTTGTATATCTATACTTATTATACTCCTGTATTATGCGAAAATCAATGCAGTATTTTTAATAAACATACAGTCTATTGAATAAACGAAAGGCCTTTAAAAAGATAAAAAACTTGGAAGCGAAGAAGGGACCGCTTCCAAGTTTTTTACTGATTCTTTTTCTTTTTTTGTTGTTGAGCCTTTGTGCTGCGCTCAATGGCTCGGTTGGATCAATCTTTGCCCCGTAATCCTGCTTCTTTTCCGGGTTCATCCCTTCAATGTTGCTTTGTGTTCTTTTAGCCATCCTAATCACCTCCAATAATATTTTGTCAATTGCCCGATTCAAATATTCAATACAAAAGAATGCTGCACGCCAATTGTATGCTTTCAATAATATACAGGCATGTGAATCATTCATTTTTGTACAGGTTGACCATAGAATGATAAAAGTCAAATTGTTAAAGTAATAGTATGAAAGCGTTTAGATTGATATAATTGATGGATGAACGGCAAGACATCTTTGATTGATACAGAATGAACGAATGAAGGAGGAGTCAGACGTATGGAACGATATGTAAACTTTATTAATGGGGAATGGGTTCCTTCTGAATCAGGCGAATTCATCAAGAATACGAATCCGGTGAACGGCGAGGTGCTTGGCGAGGTGACCGTTTCCACCGCCAAAGATGTGGATCGTGCGGTTCAGGCCGCGAAGGAAGCACAAAAGAAATGGGCGCTTGTACCGGCTCCCGAACGTGCAGACGTTTTATATGAAGTGGCGTATTTGTTGAAAGAGCGCAAGGAGCAATTGGCGCAGGTCTTGACGAAAGAGATGGGGAAAGTCATAGCTGAAGCACGCGGTGAGGTGCAGGAAGCGATCGATATGGCTTTTTATATGGCAGGGGAAGGCCGCCGGCTGTTCGGGGAGACGGTTCCGTCCGAGTTAAGGGACAAGTTTGCCATGAGTGTCCGTGTGCCTGTGGGTGTGGCAGGATTGATCACGCCTTGGAACTTCCCGATCGCCATTGCCTCCTGGAAGTCTCTCCCGGCATTGGTTGCGGGGAATGCCGTTGTTTGGAAACCTGCATCCGAAACGCCATTTTTGGCAGCGGAATTTGTGAAAATTTATGAAGAAGCCGGGCTGCCAAAAGGGCTCCTCAACCTTGTGTACGGCTCGGGAAGCGTTGTCGGAAACGCCATTGTCGAGCATCCTGATATCGACCTTGTTTCGTTTACAGGATCAAATGAAGTCGGAGCCAAAATCAATGGCCGGGCCGGTGAACTGCTGAAGCGCACTTCACTTGAAATGGGCGGAAAAAACGCCGTGACGGTATTGGAGGATGCGGATCTGGATCTGGCGGCAGATGGAATCGTGTGGAGCGCCTTTGGTACGTCCGGACAAAGATGCACTGCCTGCAGCCGTGTCATCGTCCAGGAATCGGTCAAAGAAGCACTGGAACAGAAGGTTCTTGAGAAAATGAAGGACTTGAAACTTGGCGACGGTTTGGATGAATCTGTCGATGTTGGGCCTGTCATTAACCGTGATGCCCTTGAAAAAATTCACGAATACGTGAAAATTGGGAAGGAAGAGGGAGCGAAGCTCCTGGCAGGCGGGGAAATCGCCACAGAAAACGGATTGGATAAAGGAAACTTCTATCAGCCGACTCTTTTCACGGATGTCAGATCCGACATGCGGATCGGCCAGGAAGAAATTTTCGGACCGGTCGTATCTTTCATTCCTGTAAAAGATCTGGATGAAGCGATCGAAGTGAACAACAGTGTGAAGTTTGGGCTCTCCAGTTCCATTTTTACAGCTGACGTAAACAAAGTTTTCCGCGCTATGCGTGATTTTGATACAGGTATTGTCTATGTGAATGCAGGTACCACCGGTGCTGAAATCCACCTTCCGTTCGGAGGAACGAAAGGAACAGGCAACGGTCACCGCGATTCCGGCGTTGCCTCACTTGATGTATTCACCGAGTGGAGATCCGTCTACGTGGACTACAGCGGAAAAATCCAGCGTGCGCAAATTGATAATTATTGATAGAAAAGCGGAAGCGCCTGTCCATCGACGTACAGACTGGAGTGCCTTCGACGAGATAAAGGAAACACGGCGACGAAGGAGCCGATGTTGACTTATCGTAGGAGGAGGCGCGAAGTCTGCTAGTCGATAGGCGCTGAAGCTGGACAATAGAAAAGCGGAGGGTGGCTGCCCAGGGGCGACAAGCGCTGGAGAAAAAACCAGTGAAGGCGCCTTATGCCTTCATTGGTTTTTTTGAAGCGACCTCGAGCCCCTGCCACCCGGAGCTGGACAATAGAAAAGCGGAAGCGCCTAAGTCAGCCCCGACAAGCATAAGACGAGCGCTGAAGAAGGCGTAGTTTGCCCTCAGCAGCGATTGGCTTATGACCTCGAGGAGCTAGGCGCTGAAGCTAGACAGTACCAGAAAAACTTTTTTCTATTCGGAAACAGCAGAAGGATATTGAACGGAATTGAAAAGTGCCTTCTGCTTTTTTTTTTACTTTAATAATGATGTCGAATTATATACAGTTTTGGCAATATTCAAATAAATTATTGACATGACATTTAAAATACAGTAAATTTGATCTAATTATACCGCCGGGCCACCTGGCCAACAGACTAATACGGTTAAATTTAACGAAATATTTAAAAGGATTAAATTATTTATGTTCCATTTGATTGGAAAAGGTGATGGTTGTACATCTCAATTGTAAGCGCATACATTCACCGTTTAGGGGAGGTGGTTGCCCTTTTAAAACCTGCCGGCTTTTTAAAAAACAATAGGGGGAATTCAATGATGTTCAAACGAAAAAGGTTTTCGATTATCATGGCGGCTTTGTTGATGCTGGGGTTCATCCTGAGCGGCTGCGGTTCTGGCAGCGGAGGAAAGAGTACAAGCAGTGATAGCGGCGGTTCCTCATCCGGAGGCGATACGATCAAAATCGGTGTATCCGTACCGACCACTGGACCGAGTGCAGCTGAAGGGAAGGACATGGCAAACGGAGCGGAAATGGCAGCCAAGCACATCAATGAAGCCGGTGGTGTCCTTGGAAAAGATATCGAACTGGTTATGGTCGACGATGCCTGTGATCCGCAGCAGGCCGTGACAGCAGCGAATAAGCTTGTCCAGGATAACGTCAGCATTGTTGTCGGACATTATTGTTCGGCTGCCGCCCTGCCTGCCAGCGGGGTACTCCATAAGGCGGGAATGCCGACGATCATGGTTGCAGCCAATTCACCGCAGCTTCCTGAGCAGGGGTACAATAACCTTTTCTTCATCAACAGCATGGTTTTTGACCAAGGCAAAAGGGTCGCTGACTATTTAAAAGACAACAACATGGACAAATTGGCGCTTATTCACGATAATTCCGACTATGCGAGGGACACTGCCGACATTACAAAGGAATTGCACGAGAAAAACGGCGGGAAGGTAATCGCATTTGAAGCGATCAACCCTGAAGAGAAAGATTTTGGGGCATTGGCGACAAAGCTTAAATCCCTTAATCCGGACGCGACATATTTCACAGGCTTTTATAATGCCGGCGGATTGATCATGAAGCAGTTCAAACAAAAAGGTGTGAGCGGTCCGTTTATGGCGGGAGACGGCAATCCGACCGAGCCGTTCGTTGAAGTGGCCGGCGAAAAGGATGCGGAAGGCGTCATCCTTTCACAGGCGGTCACAATCAATTACGTTGATACTCCGGAAGCAAAGGCCTTTGTAAAAGAATACAAAGAAACATACGGAAACAATCCTTTGACGTTCGGCCATAGGCAATACGACGGAATCCGCCTGGCGGCTGATGCGATTGAACGCGTAGGTGACCCTAACGACAAAGAAGCGTTGATCAAGGCGTTGAGCGAAACGAAAGATTTTCCAGCCTTTGGAGAAACATACACGTTCAAAGAGGATGGGACAAGGGAAAACGCGGATTTCTTGTTGATCCAGCTTAACAATGGAAAATTTGAAATTGTAGAGTAACCACACGAGGGAGTAAGGGAGTCCCTTGCCATTTCAAGGGACTCTCTTTTTTAAAAACAGGGGAAAGCGGTGATCGTCATATGGAGATTCTCGTTCAGGCACTTGGGGACGGACTTGTATTGGGGGCATTTTACAGTCTGATCGCCCTTGGTTATACGATGGTCTACGGAATTATCAGGCTGTTGAACTTTGCACATGGGGACTTTTATATGTTTGGCGCTTTTATCGGGTATACCGGGATATCGCTTTTGATGGGCGGGTCCGCCGGTCCGGGCATGTTGGCGATTGGAATTGTCTTTATTGTTTCGATTATCTTGGTCGGCATGGTCGGCATGGGGGTGGAACGGCTGGCGTACCGCCCTTTATTGAATGCTCCGCGCATCTCTCTTCTGATTACGGCTCTTGGAGTAGGCCTCTCTTTGGAATATGGTTCCATGCTCATTTGGAGCCCGAATTACCTGACTTTTCCCATTAAATTACCGACTGCTGGCATTGACATCCTGGGAGCAAACATCACTTACTCACAGATTATTTTAGTATTGGTTGCCGCAGCTTTAATGTATGGGCTGCAAAGATTTGTCCACGGAACGTTATATGGGAAGGCCATGAGGGCGATTTCGATGGATCAGACAGCAACCAGCCTCATGGGCGTCAATATCAACAGTGTGATTGCCATGACATTTTTTATCGGAACGACCCTGGCTGCATCTGCGGGTATCATGACAGCGGTCTATTACGGGACGATCAATTTTCTCATGGGCTTCATCATGGGGTTAAAAGCGTTCACTGCTGCCGTTTTGGGAGGCATCGGAAATATCCAGGGGGCGATGCTTGGCGGTTTCATGCTCGGTATATTGGAAACGGCCGGCACGATGGTGATCGGTGGAGCCTGGAAAGATGTCATCGCTTTCGCCATATTGATTTTATTCCTTGTCTTCAAGCCAACAGGCATACTGGGTGAGCAAGTGACGGAGAGGATGTAGCCGATGAGTGTTCTTAAGAAGCGGACAGCCGTATTGACCGTTCTATTATTGGCAGCCCTGGCGTTTCCGTTCATGACAAATAATTATTGGATTGATGTCGCTACGCTCGCTCTGCTTTACATCATCATGGCCCAAGGATTGAATGTCGTTGCCGGATATGCGGGATTGCTTGATCTTGGATATGCCGCCTTTTTCGCGATTGGAGCCTATACGACAGGGATTTTAATGACAGCTTATGAGTGGCCGTTTTTGATGACGCTTCCGGTGGCTGCATTGTTTTCAGCGATCAGCGGCGCCATTATCGGAGCACCCTCACTCAGGCTGCGCAGTGATTACTTGGCAGTTGTCACTCTCGGATTCGGCGAGATCATCCGGATTACGGCAACGAATCTGGAAATTACTGGTACGGCTACGGGAATATTCGGCATCCCCAGTCCCAACATTGGAGGATATGAATTAAAGAGCCAGCTGGATTTTTATATTGTGATTTTAATCCTTGCTGTTATCACTATTTTTGTTACAGCCCGTCTGGGCCGTTCCCGGATCGGAAGGGCTTGGACGTATATCCGCGAAGATGAAGACGCTGCAGAGGCAATGGGTGTTGACAGGGTCAGAATGAAATTGCTGGCATTCGTGATCGGCGCCATTATCGGCGGTTTGGCAGGTTCATTTTTCGCTGTAAAAATGGGAGCGGTGGCACCGCACAGTTTTAAGGTGCTGCAATCCATCATGATTTTGCTGGCGGTCGTTCTCGGCGGAATCGGAAGCGTGACCGGGGTGACGATCGGGGCCATTTTAGTTATCGTGCTTCCGGAGTTTTTGCGGAACGTCTCCGATTGGCGATATTTGGTGTTCGGTTTGCTTATGATTATCATGATGCTTTTCCGCCCGCAAGGATTGTGGCCCGCCAAATATGAGACGGAGCCGGAATCGGATGAACCACCGTCCCCGCCCATTACAGGAGATCATTCCGATTTGGACGTAAAAAGCCAGTGATTAGAAATGAGGTGTCGAAATGGCTGTTTTACAAGTGGAAAATTTAACTCTCCGCTTTGGCGGTCTGGTCGCAGTTAATGATTTATCCTTTACGATTGACTCAAATTCGATTGTCAGTGTCATTGGCCCTAACGGAGCAGGCAAAACTTCTGTTTTTAACATGATCACCGGATTTTATAAGCCTTCAGCTGGATCGATGTTTTTAGACGGAGAGAGCTTGAATAGCAAAAAGCCGAGCAAAATCACCAAAATGGGGCTGGCACGGACTTTTCAGAACCTGCGCCTTTTTCCCGACCTTTCCGCTTTGGACAACGTGAAATCAGGTATGCATTGCAGGACGAAGCAACTGGTTTTGGGTGCCATTTTAAAAACAAAGGCGCAAAGAGACGAAGAAAGACAAATTGAAGAGGTAGCGATGGAATGCATCGATTTTGTCGGAATCAGGGAGTATGCCTACCGGGCTGCGAAGAACCTGCCTTACGGGGTTCAGCGTTACCTGGAAATAGCCCGGGCTTTAGCCACAAGGCCCAAGTTTTTATTGTTGGATGAGCCGGCCGCAGGCCTGAACTTTGAAGAAAAGGAACGGCTTGTCGACCTGATTTTAAGAATACGGGAGAACTATAAAATAACCATCCTGATCATTGACCATGATATGGGCCTGATCAAAAAAATTTCTGAAAAAGTGATTGTGATTGACTACGGCCAAAAAATAGCTGAAGGAACGCCGGGAGAAGTGTTAAGGAATCCCAAAGTGATTGAAGCTTATCTGGGGAAGGGTGAGGATGCGGTTTGAGCCCATTGTTAAAGCTTGAAGAGATTCACTCATATTACGGAAAAATCCATGCCTTGAAAGGCGTTTCCCTGGAAGTGGGCGAAGGGGAGATTGTCGCCCTGCTTGGAAGCAACGGCGCAGGAAAAAGCACGACCTTAAAGACAATCAGCGGATTGGTTCCGCCCAAAAGCGGAACGCTGGAATTTGGCGGTAAAAACATCGCAGGCCGGCCGCCCCATCAAGTCGTAGAAGCCGGGATCACCCATGTTCCGGAAGGGCGGAGGATTTTCGGAGGGTTGACC
Organism: Siminovitchia fortis; assembly: GCF_003605365.2. Lineage (GTDB taxonomy): Bacteria > Bacillota > Bacilli > Bacillales > Bacillaceae_C > Siminovitchia > Siminovitchia fortis. The sequence goes on along the minus strand of NZ_QYTU02000005.1, from coordinate 86,032 downwards.
GTCATGGAGAATCTGGAGCTTGGCGGTTTTACCAAAAGGAAGGATAAGGCATTTTTGAAAGACGGCATTGACCGCTCATTTGAGCTTTTTCCAAGGTTGAAAGAAAGGAAGGATCAGCTGGCCGGAACCCTGAGCGGAGGAGAACAGCAAATGCTGGCCATAAGCAGGGGATTGATGGCAGAGCCGAAACTTCTGATGCTCGATGAACCTTCCATGGGTCTCGCTCCGATCATTGTTCAAGGGATCATGGAGATTATCCAGGAAATCAATAAACAGGGGACAACTGTTTTGTTGATCGAGCAGAATGCAAGGGCCGCTCTTGGATTGGCCGACCGCGGCTACATCATTGAAACAGGGGAAATTGTTTTGCATGATACGGCCGAAGTACTCCGAGATGATGACCGGATTATCAAGGCCTACTTGGGAGCTTGATATTTAGCCTGGATGCGGCCCGTCAATTCCATCTGGCTGTTGCTGCGGCAGCGAAGAATGTTAAACTTGTAGAAATACTGATGGGGATTTTTGGCAAAAACCATCGTTTTGGCAGTGCAAAGGAGGAACAAATTTTATTAAGGGAGTACAGGGACATCGTTCAGGCGATTGAAGGAAGGGATGCAGAAAAAGCCGAACGCTCAATGAAACGCCATCTTGCGGATGTGAAAAGAAGAATGGCAGATTTGTAGGGGGAATGGAAATGTTAGTCCTAAGCGCGAGTGACCAGGAAAGGCTGCTCCATATGCCGGAGATGATCGAGGCTGTTTCCACCGCATTGAAAGAATACTCGGCGAAAAGAACAGTGACGCCCGTACGGACTGTCTTAAATGTGGAAAAAGCAGAAGGGCATGCGATTTTCATGCCTTCGGTTGCAGAAGGTGCAGGGAGCCTTGGAATGAAATATGTCGGCAGCTTTCCTAATAATAAAAAGATGGGGAAGGCTGCCATCAACGGTGTGGTCTTATTGGCGGATGTGCAAACAGGAGAACCGCTTGCCCTATTGGAAGGCTCCTACTTAACGGTAATGAGAACAGGGGCATTGTCCGGAGCGGCCACCAAATATTTGGCGCGGGAAAATGCCAGGATCCTTTCCGTCATAGGGACGGGTGCACAGTCGATCGGGCAATGTGAAGCAGTGATGGCGGTAAGGAATATTGAAAAAATCAGGCTATACAACCGCAGTGAAAAGAAGGCGTATGATCTGGCCAAACAGCTCAGGACCCGGCATGAGGTAGAAGTTTTAGTGCATCAGGATGCGGACCAGGCAATTGACGGGGCTGACATCGTAGTGACGGCTACCAGTTCAAGCACCCCTGTTTTTTCAAGCCGGCTGGCGCCTGGAGTTCATGTGAACGCGATCGGTTCCTATCAGCCGACAATGCAGGAACTCCCAACACATGCGGTGGCAGGCGCGGATAAAGTGGTCGTGGAATCAGTTGAGGCGGCATTGGAAGAAGCGGGCTGCCTGCAAATCCCGATACAGGAAGGGCATTTCAGCCCTGAGCGGATCCATTCGGAACTGGGATTCATCATCAGCAATGAAGCAGCAGGAAGAGAGACCGACGAGGAGTTGACAGTTTTTAAATCCGTCGGTTTTGCGGCTGCTGATATCGTCGTGGCCAAATATTTATACGAAAAAGCTTTGAGAGAAAATATCGGCCAGCGGATTACGCTGTAGGGATTGAACTCGTCCACTTAAATGGCAATGGAATTTCGTCAAAAATAAAGGGGGAATCCTGATTGGGAAAGCAGAAAGAAAGACTGATAGATTTATCCCATACTCTTACAAGCTACGGTGAGAACCCATACCAGCAGCTTGGTGAAAATGCGAGATCCATGATCGGCACTTTCGCTACATATGAAGCAAACGGATTTTACGAATGCGCTTTGTATATTGGAGACCATGCCGGCACTCACATGGATGCGACCAAACATTTTAATCCTGACGGGCTATATACGGATGAAATCCCATTGGAAGCTTTTTATGGAGAGGCCTGTGTCCTTGATCTTTCACATATGGAAGCAAATGCCGATGTCACGATCGAAGATATTCAACGGTCAGCGGAAAAAGCACAGGTGAATTTGGAAGATTTCCATATTGTCCTCCTTAAAACGGAAAGGGATAAACTGTATGGCACTCCCGAATATTTCCGGGATTTGCTCAATATATTGCCGGAAACGATTGAATGGTTGATCAATAAAGGGATGATCACGCTTGGGGTAGATATGGTCACCATTGAACTGGACCGTTACATCCACGATCCTGATTCCGGCCTGGCACCAAATGCCCCTGAGCGTTATCCGGCCCATTGCCTGATGAAAAAGTATGAATGGTACATGATTGAAAATATGACGGGGCTGTCCGAAATTCCCGGATCAACCTGCAAATTTGCCGGTTTCCCGATTAAAATCGGAAAAGGGAGCGGTGCTCCGATGCGGGCAGTGGCGATTGTGGAGGAGAAAGATTAACATTATTTAAAGCTTTCTAATAATAGATATTTTTATTATCATAGAAATAAAAAGTGACGGTGCAGGAAACAAACTGGACCGTCTTATCATTTTTGGACCGGAGGTAAGCAATGAAAAAATTATCAGGCGGACATATCGTTGTAGAAGTTTTAGAGAAGGAAGGAGTGGAAAAAGCCTTCTGTGTACCCGGGGAAAGTTATCTGGGAGTCATTGACGGGTTGTATGAACATCCGAAAATTGATTTGATTTCGACACGCCATGAGGGTGGCGCTTCTTTTATGGCCGAAGCTTATGCAAAAGCATCCGGCAAGGTTGGCGTTTGTATGGCGACCCGAGGGCCGGGGGCTATGAATCTATCGATCGGACTTCACACTGCTATGCAGGACTCAACGCCGCTTGTCGCGCTGATCGGGCAGGTGGAAAGGCCGTTCAAAGGGAAAGAGGCATTTCAGGAAGTTGACTTTGCCGCTTATTTCAGCCATTTGTGCAAGTGGGCGGTCGAAATCGATACGGCGGAGCGGATTCCGGAGATTCTCCACCGAGCATTTTACATAGCCCGTTCAGGAAGGCCTGGCTCGGTGGTTGTTTCTCTTCCCCACGATATGCTGGAGGATGTCATTGATTATCATGAAGGCACTGTCGCAGAGGTTATAAAGCCGGAAGCTGGTGATGCAGCAGTTGAAAAAGTATTGGCGAAATTAAACAATGCCAATCAGCCGATTATCATCGCTGGCGGCGGTGTGATTGCCGCCAACGCCCGGGAGGATTTGGTCAAGTTCGCCGAAAAGGTGAAAGTTCCCGTTGCCTCTGCGTTCAGGCGCTTCAATGTGTTATCAAATGACCACCCGAATTATGCGGGATGGCTCGGATTCGGCTCCGACTCAAAGTTAATTGAGTATATCAAAGGGGCGGACCTAGTTCTTGCAGTTGGAACCCGTTTCTCACAGGTGACGACGCAGGATTACACATTATTGAATGAAAAAACTGAATTGATTCAAGTGGATATTTCGCCGGACTCGATCGGGAAAGCCTACCCAGCTGCGCTTGCAGTCGTGTCGGATGCAAAGAAATTTTTGCAAAAAGCGCTTGAACTGGCGAATCCCGTCAAGGATGAAAGCCGCGAAAAGGCGGTCCAGAATTGCCATGAAGCTTATTTGGCTTCATCAACTCCGCCGGCCCCATCCGCTTCTCAAGAATTCGCAGAACTGAATGCCGTGATGGCGGATATCGCGGCTGAGGTGCCGGACAATAGCATCCTGACAAGTGACGCAGGGAATTTTTACGGCTGGCTTGCGAAATACTTCCGTTTCACGAATGAAAAAGAATATATCGGCCCAACGTCCGGTGCAATGGGATATGGGTTGCCAGCGGCGATCGGCGCCAAAGCGGCCTGCCCCGATAAGACCGTCATTTCTTTTTCGGGTGATGGCGGGTTCATGATGACAATGGTTGAGCTGGAAACAGCCGTTCGTTCCAATCTCCCGGTGATTGCCATTGTCGTCAACAACAATATGTACGGAACAATTCGTGCGCATCAGGAAAAGCATTTTCCGAATCGTGTAATGGCAACACCTCTTACCAACCCGGATTTTGCGGCGGTCGCCAGGCAGTTCGGGTGTGATGGGGAAACGGTCAGAAAAAATGAAGAGTTTAAGCCTGCTTTCAAGCGTGCACTTCAAAGCGGCAAGCCGTTTGTGATTGAAATCAAGACGGATCCCAATATCATGTCTGCAGCGCAGGCGGCAACATAAATTTCAAACAAGGCCCACTCCCCAGAGCGGGCCTTGTTTTAATGGCAAATGATTGGACTGGAAGCCATCGCCCCTAAAGTTTACACTTAAGGTAACTGAAAGTGGGGAGATTCCTTTGATTAACATTAAACTTGTTGTACCTCGCAAAGGTTATATAAAAGACGCCATGGAAAGGTTCAAGGAGTTCATTCTCCAGGAAGCGAAGGATGCGCCGGAGGAAAACATAAAGTTTCAATTAGAAGAAGTCGTTATTCCTACGGATAAAATCCATGAGGTAAAAGTTGAGGCGGATGTGATTATTTCAAGAGGGCTGGTAACGAAGCTTTTAAAAGAACATAATGAATCCGTTCCCATCGTCGATATACCTGTCCAAGGAATTGATCTGATCCGCAGCCTTGTTGAATGCAAGGAGCGTTTCGGGAGAAAAAAGGTTGCTGTTATTGGCGCGGCCAATATGATCTACGGTGTTGAAAACTTGGAATCGATCATAGATTTGCCCATCCAGAAGTATATTTTGGATGATATCACTGCATCAGACCGGACTGTGGATCAAGCGGCAAATGACGGATGTAAGATTGTGATAAGCGGTTTGAATACGAATAAATATGCCGAACGGATCGGGCTGCAAACGATGCTCGTTGAAACAGGGAAAGAATCCTTCCGCCAGGCGCTCGTTGAAGCGAAGCGCCTGGCGATTGTCAGCAGGAAAGAGCAGGAGAAGGCCAAGCGCTATCAGACAATTCTCGACCACGCGTATGAAGGCGTGATTGCTGTTGATTTGAACAAGAGAATTTCAGTCTTTAATTCCTCCGCGCAAAAAATTTTATCCATCTATCAAAAGGATTTGACCGGCAAACCTGTTACCGGCATTTTAAACAAGGGCAAGTTTCTTGATCTTCTGCTGAGTCCAAATGATTTCCAGGAAGAGATTGTGAGTTACGGCTCCATCCAATTATCTGTAAAAAAAGCCGGGATTTTTTTAAAAGGCAAAAAAACCGGGGATATGGTAGCTTTCCAGGATGTTACAGGGATTCAGGAGATGGAAGGAAAAATCCGCAAGCAAATTCATTCCCGGGGGCATGTAGCGAAATACAACTTCAACGACATTGTTTATAAAAGTGGGTTGATCGGGCAGACAATTGAAATCGCGAAGCTGTACAGTGAGGCGGATTCAAATATTTTGATTGTCGGTGAGACCGGTACAGGAAAAGAAATGTTCGCCCAAAGCATTCACAATTACAGCAATCGAAGAAAGAATCCTTTTGTTGCAATCAACTGTGCAGCTTTGCCTGAAAGTCTGCTGGAGAGTGAACTGTTCGGATACGCCGAAGGTGCTTTCACAGGTGCGATGAAGGGCGGAAAACAAGGATTTTTTGAACTTGCCCATAGGGGGACCCTCTTTTTGGATGAAGTCGGGGAAATCTCCCCCCATCTTCAAAGCCGCCTGCTTCGAGCACTGCAGGAAAGGGAAATCATGCGGATTGGGGACGATAAAATCATCCCTGTCGATGTAAGGATTATTGCTGCCACCAATAAAAATTTAATGGAAATGGTTAAAAACAATGAATTCAGGGCTGATCTCTTTTACCGCTTGAGTGTATTGGATCTTCATCTGCCACCCCTCCGTGAACATTGCGAAGACATTCCCGTTTTGGCTGAAACTTTTATGAAAAAAAGCCGGTTGACAGACGAAGCGAAGGAACGATTGAAAGAAGAGGAGTGGGAAGGAAATGTCCGGCAGCTCCAAAACTTTTGCGAGCGGCTGACGGTCCTTTGCAAGGATCAAGAAATTGATGTGTTGGAGGTTGAAAAACACCTTCCAAAAAGGGCTGAAACAGAAAGGACATATGTATCGGAACGGGAGCGAATTCTTAAGGCCCTTGAAAAGAATCATTTTCATAAGGGGAAAGCAGCTTCTGAATTGGGCATGAGCCGGACAACGTTCTGGCGGAAATTGAAAAAATGGAATATTGATATAGATTGAATCAAAATGAAACATAATCGTTCTTAATGTTTCACCTTATAATGCAATAAATACATCACACGTTGGTTTTGATGTTGGCATAATAATTGCAAGAATAAATAGTGAAGAATTCACTTTTATATAGATGGAGTGACCCATATGGAAACAGAACAATTATCCAAGCTCGTCGAATCCATTTTTCCAAAAGAACGTATTTTAACAAACCTGGCTGACCGCTATTCATACAGCTATGATGCTTCGTTCGGGGAGTATCTCCCGGACTTGGTCATCCAGCCCGAAAATAAAGAAGAGATTGCTTCGCTGGTCAAACTCGCCAATGAACATAAGATTCCCCTTTATCCGAGGGGAGCGGCTACGTCTTTAAGCGGGGGATCATTGGCCGTTAAAGGCGGCATCGTTCTGGATATGTCGCAATTTAAAAAGAAGCTTGTCATCGACCGTGAAAATTTGCTGGCCATTGTTTCTCCAAGCGTAATTACCGGTGATATCCATAAGCAGGCGGAAGATGTGGGACTGTTTTACCCTCCTGATCCAAGCAGTTCCCATGTATCCACAATCGGAGGCAACCTGCTTGAAAACTCCAGCGGACCAAAAGGATTGAAATATGGTACGACAAAGGAATATGTAATCGGTCTGGAAGTCGTTACACCTACCGGAGAGATTATCCGGACCGGAGGCAAGACCGTCAAAAATGTGACCGGATATGATCTGACGCGCCTGATCGTAGGATCTGAAGGCACGCTCGGAATCGTGACAGAAGCGACTTTGAGGTTAATCCCAAAGCCGCAGGCAAGGAAAACTTTGCTTGCTTCCTTTGACAGATTGATAGATTCGGGGCACGCCATCACGAATATTTTATCAGCGGGAATTTTACCGAGCGCGATGGAATTGATGGACAATGCGTGCATCCGAGCGGTTGAAAATTATACTCCGAGCGGCTTGCCTGTCGATGCAGAGGCGATCATCATCATTGAAATCGACGGCCACGAAGCGGCCATTGAAGAAGAAATGAAGAGATGTGAAGAAATCTGCCTGAAACAACATGCAACAGAAGTGAAAGTGGCCCAGGATGAAGCTTCAAGGGCCAGCATTTGGAAAGCGAGAAAAATGGTTTCCCCTGCTATCACGCAAATGGGCCCGACGAAAATTTCCGAGGATGCGACAGTTCCAAGAAGCGAAATTCCGAAAATGATGGAGCGTCTCCACGTCATCCGGGATAAATATCAGTTAAACCTTGTAGTGTTCGGCCATGCCGGAGACGGAAATCTTCATCCGAACATCATTACGGATAAACGCAACCTGGAAGAAATGAAGCGGGTGGAAGATGCGGTCAGCGAAATTTTTGAGGCGGCTGTGGAACTTGGCGGCACTCTTTCCGGCGAGCATGGAATTGGGACGCTGAAAGCTCCTTATATGGAAATGGAATTGGGCCAAGAAGGTCTTATGATGATGAAAAAGATCAAAGATGCGTGGGATCCGAACGGAATATTAAATCCCGGTAAAATTTTTCCGCAGCCGGGCCAGACAAAGGTGGCGCTAATATGAGCAAGTCCGGTTACAATCAAGATCATAAATATGCTTCATTGCTCCACGACCTTTCCTATGAAGCTGCGAATATGTGCGTCCAGTGCGGATACTGCTTACCTGCATGTCCGACGTACGAATCGATGGGCAATGAAGCACAGTCTCCCCGCGGCCGGATCAATCTTGTAAAAATGGCCGCAGAAGGAAAAATAGATTTGCAGCAGGATCTCGCCGAACCGATCGATCTGTGTCTCGGCTGCCGTGCATGCGAGGTGGCCTGCCCGGTCAACGTTCCGTACGGTCAAATCTACGAGGCGGCCAAAGAGGTCATTACTTTACAGCAAAAAGAGGAGCAGAAAAAGCGGACTGCGGGAATGAAAATACGGGATCAAGTGCTCAACAATGTTTTTCCGCATCAGAATCGGCTTCGCTTCCTGGGCAACGCGACATGGCTTTATCAAAAAACAGGCGTAAACAAGCTCGCCCATAAGCTGAAGATTGTCAATAAAGTTTCCGAACCGATGGGACAATTCGAGAAAATCCTTCCTCTTGTGGAGTCTCCTTCGAAGCGCTATAAATTCGGGGATGTCTTTCCTTCCAGCGGTTCTAAAAAAATGACTGTGGCCTTTTTCCCCGGCTGCATCATGGATGCGATGATGTCCAAGGTTAACCGGTTGACGATCGAGTTGCTCCAAAGCGTCGGATGCGAAGTGTTTATTCCAAAAGGACAAAATTGCTGCGGAGCGCTTCACGCCCATCAAGGAAGCATGGAAGAAGCGAGAAAGCTGGCAAAAGCGAATATCGAGGCTTTTGAATCATCCGGAGCCGACTATTTTATCAATAATGCCGGCGGCTGCGGAGCAATACTTCGTGAGTATGGCCACTTATTCAAGGAGGACGTTGAGTGGCGTGCACGTGCGCAGGCTTTTGTAGAAAAAACAAGAGATATAACGGAAGTCCTTGTTGAACTAGGTCCGCTGCCATTCAAAAAAGATTGGGATGGTGTCATCACTTACCAGGATTCCTGCCATTTAAGGAATGTACAGGGAGTATATGAGCAGCCCAGGGAATTGCTCCGATCAGTTCCGGGAGCCACTTTTTCGGAAATGGAAGGAAGTGACCGCTGCTGCGCATCTGGGGGGATTTATAACCTCATCCATTTCGAGGAATCCATGAAAATATTGGATGACAAGATGGTGAAGGCAAAAGAAACCCGTGCACAAACGATTGTCACGACAAACCCCGGCTGCTTGCTGCAAATGAAACTGGGTGTGGAAAGAAGCGGCCTGGAACAGACACAAGCTCTTCATATTGTGGAAGTATTGGCGGAAGCCTGCGATATCCAATAATAACCAAAACCCGGCATCTATGATGCCGGGTTTAAGTTCGTAAAATATTCTAAAAATGGTATACTATCCTCAAAGGAGAGGAGGAATCATGATGAACAGAAAAAAATCAGGATCGGATTTGCTGAAAGAAAGTAATCTTACCTATGATGATTATGCATCCATTGATGATGGCAATCGCTATGAATTGGCAGCCGGACAATTGGTGTTAATGAGCCCCGGCCCTTCCGTCACCCATCAAATGATTAGTTTTGAAATGCAAAAGGCGATTGCAAGAAGCTGTGAATCTGATTACATTATTTTAAACGCACCGCTTGATGTTATCTTAGCACCTGACGAAGTACGGCAGCCAGACTTGGTATTGGTCCAGCGCCAACGCATAGATATTATTAGCAACCGCGGTATTGAAGGTCCCCCGGATCTTGTAGTTGAAATTCTATCTCCTTCCACAATTAAAAGGGACAAGATTGATAAATTAAAAACCTATGCCGCCTACCATATTCCCGAATATTGGATTGTCGAACCAAAAACAGGTACCTTGGAACAATATGTGCTGCAAGATGACCGGTATGAGCCCATTAATATTTTCCTGGAAGACGAACAAGTCACTTCCCCTAAAATCCCTTGTATTTCCTTTACCATGGCAGATATCATGAAAAACATTCCGCATCTCAAGAATGAATAGTTTATTTTGTGTGCAAAGTGTTGAGCCGTCATCTTAATTACACAATTGCCTGCTCGAGCACGAGGTCATTTTCGGCAAACCGCTCAAATCGGAGTGGTGTCAAATCGAGTGTTTCATATTGGCCTTTGACGATCAACTCCGCTAATCCCAGTCCGACCCCGGGAGCCTGCTGCATTCCGTGCCCGCTGAATCCGAGCGCCATGTAATAGCCTTTCATTTTCGGATGTCCTCCGATGATTGCATTTTGGTCTTTCGTATTGTGATCATACAATCCGGCCCAGCCCGATTCCAGCTTCAAGCTTTCAAAATTGGGTACTCTATGAGCCAGGATCGGCCATAGCTCATCGAAATAAGAGCGCTTCCAACTGAAGTCATAGCCCGGTTTTACTTTTTCAGAAAAGCCGGTGATGACCCGGTCGCCCTCATGGCGGAAATAGACGCCTGTTGTATCAACCGTAAGGGGCAGCGGCTTTTGAAGAGGCACGGATGTATCAAACAGGAACACCTGCCGTTTTAGGGCGACGACAGGAATGGGAAGCCCGATTTTTTCACTTAATTCAGGTCCCCACGCACCTGCGCAGTTGATGACAATATCAGCATCGTGGCGGTTTCCGTTTCTTGTACGGACGCCTTTCACTTGATCTTGTTCACATAGGATCGTATCAACTTCCTCTGAAATATAATCCACGCCGCTTTCCCTTGCCTGATGCTTATATGCCTGCATGACAGAATAAGGATCCAAATAGCCGTCTTCCGGGCAGTAAAGTCCGCCTGACAAATCTTCGATATTCAGCTCTGGAATGACGGAAAGCAATTCATTTGGGGTGAGCAGCTGTGAAGGGACTCCCATTTCGTTTTGCAGCTTTTTCTGTTTTTTTATGGCAGGAAGCATTTCTTTTGTGGCTAAAAAAAGGTAGCCGCGCTGTTTGAAGTCGATTTCTGCCGGGTCGCCGTTGATTTTCATGTCTTGCGGAAATTTTTTATATTGCTGAAGGCTGTATCGGCTCAGCTTTATATTGATGGCGGTGGTGAAAAGCTGCCTGATTCCCCCGGCACTGCGCGGAGTGGAGGAGTATTCGTAAACCGGGTCTTTCTCGAAAACTGTAACTTTTCCTTCAAAGCCGATTTTCCGGAGATGGTAAGCGGTGCTCGAGCCCATGACGCCTCCGCCCACAATAATGATATGATTCTTCAAAAAAGTTCCCTCCCTGCCTGGTTTTTACTGTAATTATAGATGACTTCCCCTATGAATCAATCATCAGATTGCACAAAATTTGGAATACGAATGCACAGAAAATTTGATATAATCCGATCAAAGGCAATGAAATCTTAATGTTATTTGGAGTGAAGAGCGTGAAGGTTCTTGAGCAAGTTGCACAATCCATTGTAGAACAAACTTCAGCTTTATTGGGAGTTTCCATGAGTATTACAAATGCCGAGGGCCTGATTATCGGATGCGACCGCAAAGAACGTGTCGGCACCCTCCATCGCGTGTCCATCCAGGTGATCAAAGAGGGACGAGAGGTTGCTTTTACAAAAGAAGAAGCGGCAGCGCTTGAAAATGTCCTGCCGGGAGTGGCTGTCCCCATTCGTTTTAACAATCAAGTCATCGGTGTGCTCGGGATTATCGGTGAGCCTTCGGAAGTCAAAAAATATGTCAAGTTCGTCCGGAATCATGTGGAAATGATGCTTCAGGAAAATTTCCGCACAGAAGCTTACTTCGTACAAATGAAAACGACGGAAGTGTTTGCCCAGCACCTGATTCACTATAAAGAATGGGAGAATGAGAGAGAACTTGAAAGCTATTGTGAGTTGCTCGGCGTTCAATTTGACGAGCCCAGGGTCTGCATCCTGGTCCATCTTCCGTCGCTTGTCAGGACCCATACGGAAGCCAAACAATTTGCCAATCTGTCGCTTCTTGAACTGAATAACCTCATCTGCCATTTGTTTCAGAATAACATGGATGATATTGTCTGTCCCATTGCCCAGGATAAATGGATTGTCATCAAGGAAATGAAGGCCTGTGACTTCCCGAAATTAAAGAACCTTTGTGAATATGCGGCGGAAAAATTGACATCCTTTATGGAACAGCAAAATCTTCATTGCAAGGTATCCATATCACACGGAAAAAGCTACAAAGGTTTCGAAGGCGCTTCGCGTTCTTATGATCAGGCATACAAAACATTGATGGTAGGATTGGAGAAAGAGCCGGAAGATGCGGTTTACTCGTTTGACAGTTGGACAATTTTGCCCGAAATATTTCTGGAAGGAATCAATCTTTCCTTCCTGGAATCATTTGCTGATGATATCGATGTCATCTGGAAGCATCCTGAGGTGGATATGCTTGTAAAAACATTCATTGCATACTGTGAAAGCAGCATGAACATCAGCCGGGCGGCCCGCAATCTGTATGTACACCGGAACACCCTCATCTACCGCCTTAATAAAATCAGCGAGATTTTTCATATTGATACGCAGTCATTTGAACAGTGTCTTGTTTTGTATGTGGCGTTGAAAAAAGGAAAAAATCATTCTGCCGGCAGCTTTTGAAAAGTGATAAAAAATCGGTTAAGCTCTGGTCTCATTTGAATTGTGATATAATTTAATGGGTTAAGGACTATCGGGGGTATCAAATGATGAATGAAGAATTAATAAAAGCGCTCCGGACAGTCATCAAAGAAGAAATAGAACCTATTAAAGAGCAAATTGGCAGTTTTGAACATCATTTAGATAGCATGGACCGCCAAATGGCAGGTTTAGGCCAGCGGTTTGATGAAGTAGATCGCCGAATGGACGACTTTGGCCGGCGGCTTGATAACATGGATCGTCGAATGGATGCCTTTGAGCAACGTTTCGACAACATCGATGAACGAATGGGTGTTATAGAAAAGGAAGTAAAAGATTTGAAAACTGGACAGGAACAGTTGCATAAAAGCATTATTCAACATCTTGGAGACTACACCGACCGAATCACCCAACATGTGGATGACCAAAACGCTGCATTAAACAAGCGGGTCTTTGTTTTGGAGACAGAAATACAACGCCTGATCAGACAGGGTTAAATGGATAGATATAATTACTTAAGAAATCCGGAATTATTAAGGGTTTCTTTTTTTTTGTGCGCTACTTTCATGGTGGGAGTTTTTTCAATAGATAAAAAATATTTCCAAAGTAGCTATTAATTAATCTTGAATTATCGTATAATCCTATTATATTAAATTAATGGGGTGAATGTATGAAAAAGGGGAAAATTAAGTACACTGCATTTCTGCTAGCTATTATGCTGTTTCTTAGTGTAGTGCAGCCGCTTGCTCCGCAAGCCAGTCCGGGAACTGCAGATGAGGCGATTCGGCTTAAAAAAGGCGAGACGCTGAATGGAAGTTTCAGTGAACCTGGAGAAGTTCGATGGTATAAAATAGAGCCGACGGACGAGGAGATTAAACAAGATACGCATATGGAAATAGAAGTCTCCGGAGATTTTGAAGGAAATGTTTCAGTTTATCCTGATAAAAACAGGGCTGAACAGGATTTTACGTTTGATAACTATAGAGCTGAAATCACTGAAGGGGCATCTGCAGTCATTCATATGCCGCACGCCTGGAAAGGCGCTTATTTTATTAAAGTGGAATATTACGGCACCTTTGAAGAGATAGAAACAGAAGAAAACGAAGGTGAAATGGAAGAACCGCAGGCAGTCGATTATACTATCGGCTATAAAGGAGAAACGTTGTCCCCGGCCGACTTGCCAGAGGAGGCTTGTCCCGTTGAATTAAGTGTAAATAAACGGGAAGCGGGTGTGGAAATTTTAAAAGAACTCCGGCTGGTAAGAGACGAACTGCTGTCAAAAACGGACAAGGGACAAGAATTGACTTCCCTGTACTATAAGGTGGCGCCTTTCCTTGTCGCCAAAATGACTTTTGACAAAAAGACTAAAGATCAAGTTTATAACGATTTGGTCAAATTGAAGCCGATTTTCAGTGAGCTGGCGGAAAAAGGGGATGGCAGTGACTATTCTTTGACCGAAAAGGATCAGAAAGCGATCAATGAACTGTATGAGATTGTCATCCAAAATGTGCCCGGCTGGCTTAAGCCGGAAATTGAAAAAATCGCAAAAGAGATCGGCATTGACAAGTTGATAGATAAAAAGATTTCTACAATTTTACAAGAAAATGGAATGGCTGTTTCACAATCGGATACAGACCGGGTCATCGTTAAATTAAAGAGTGGAAAAGCCGCTTCTGAATTTCAAAAGAAGGCTAAAGGGATCGCGAAATCAACTTCTATCAAAACGGTTAAGGGGAATGCCACTTCCCTGAATAATATGTATGTTCTGGACGCGGGTGAAAAACCGGAGACAATAGCTAAAAATTTGGAGAAATTACCGGAAGTAGAGTATGCGGAGCCTGTGTATACATATCATAAAAATGCCTCCGATAAACCACCTGTTCCACCTTTTACAGATGTCCAGTCCGGCTCGCAATGGAGCCTGAAAAATACAGGGCAAGATCATGGTAAGGCTAACGCCGATATCCGATTTGAAAAACTCTATGAAACTTATAAGAAAAAACAGCTCGGAAATGTTGTCATTGCAGTCGTGGATACAGGAGTTGATCATACTCTAGCTGACTTGGAAGAAAAAGTTATTCCGGGGTATGATTTTGCGAACCGAGATGATGATGCATACGATGACGAAGGCCATGGAACTCACGTTACAGGAATCATTGCAGCAGGAGTGGATAATAATTATTCCATGACGGGTATCCATCCAAACGCGAAAATTTTACCTGTAAAAGTCCTTGATGCCAGCGGAAGCGGCGATACTGAGAAAATTGCTTTGGGAATCAAGTACGCTGTAGACAAAGGGGCCCGTGTCATTAACCTTAGTCTCGGCGGGCCGTATAGCAGGGTAATAGAAGAACAGTTAAAGTATGCTGCATCTAAAAATGTGACCATCGTCGCCGCCAGCGGGAATGATGGGGTGGATATGTTGGATTACCCGGCTGCTTCCAAGTATTCCATTGCCGTGGGGGCATCTAACAGGCTTGATATTGTTTCCGACTTTTCGAGTTACGGAGAAGGACTTGATCTCGTGGCTCCAGGGGCAGACATTCCGAGCTTGCTTCCGAACGGAAATGTCACTTATCTCAGCGGTACATCGATGGCAACCCCTCATGTTGCGGCTGCTGCAGGATTATTACTGTCTGAAAATCCGAAATTGGAACCGGAAAAAGTAAGAAGGATATTGACCGAAACAGCAGACGATATTGCTGTTGAGGAGCCTGTGAGTGAACCGGATTACGTGGACGACGATTATCCGGTCAGAGTCTTAGAACCGGGATACGACGAAGTTTCCGGCTGGGGCAGGCTGAATGTCTGGAGCGCCTTCAATACTGTTGGCTTGGGACTTGCTATCAATCCTTTAAGCGACAATGATACAAAAATCACGGGGAAAGCAGTAAGTGGAACGAAGCTTGAATTAAAGGATGGTAAAACTCTTATCGCAGAAGGGACAGCGGAGAAAAACGGGACATTTTCAATTCCGATTCGCCCGCAGCAAGCGAATAAAGTCCTGCAATTGGTGGCAAATGACGGAGTGGCTTCCATCAGGGTTGCAGTCCAGGAAACACCGGTTCCTAAAACCCCTAAAGTAAAGCCGGTAAGTGACGGTGATACAGTTGTGACAGGCCAGGCGGAAAAAGGAACGACCGTTGCTGTTAAAGCAAAGAAACAGTTGCTTGGGGAGGCCAAAGTCGACAACAAAGGCCAATTCAAAGTAAAGATTAAGAAACAAAAAGCCGGGACGGAGCTTTCTATTACTGCTAAGAGTGTTTCCAAAAAAGAGAGCAAAGCAGCCAAAATTGTTGTGATTGATAAAACACCGCCTGCAGAGCCGAAGGTGAAGTCGGTCGGCGATTCGGATCAGGCTGTGACCGGTAAAACGGAATCCGGTGCAATGGTTTTCGTGAAGCATAAAGGGAAGACAATAGGGAAGAAAAAAGCTGATGCGAAGGGTAATTTTAAAGTCGCGATTAAGAAACAAAAAGCCGGTACTGTTCTTTATGTGACAGCAAAAGATGCTGCAGGAAATGAAAGCAAGGCAGTTAAAGTGACGGTTAAGGACAAAACTCCTCCGACGGTGCCTAAGGTAAACAAGGTGACGGATCGGGACAAATTTGTTTCCGGTAAAACAGAAAAGAATGCCGTTGTTTATGTAAAACATAAAGGAAAAACGCTTGGGAAGAAAAAGGCCGATGCAAAAGGCAAGTTCAAAGTGAAAATCAAGAAGCAAAAAGCCGGAACTACGCTGTCTGTGACAGCAAAAGACGCAGCCGGAAATACAAGCAAAGCTGCAAAAGTGAAGGTGAAAAAATATAAAAAATAATTTACTAAAACCCTCGGCCTGCCGGGGGTTTTAGTATTCGGCCAATTATAATGAGAAGGAGCCTGAAATCAAGCTTCTAAATAACAAACAATCGTCTCCTTGACTTGCGGTGTCAGGGGATGATAATTTGATTTTACATTAGCATTAACGATAGCATTATTAATAAAAATATTATGGGTATTCGGATTATCGTGTGGAAAACCCCAAATAAATAGATAATGTTTATCTTATCGTAAATCGGATAATAGTGTGGAATTCTTATAAACCCTCATAATTGCTCACAAAAAAGCTCTTCATTTAAAAATAAGTATTTCAATACAAAATCCCTTTTCATAAAGTATCTTCTTTCTATTGACTCTAACGTAACTTAATACTCTATAGTGGTAATTGAAGGAGGTGCAAAGTGATGGATATGAAGGTAAAAGAAGTGGCAGAATTGGTTGGTGTTAGTATTCGTACACTTCATCATTATGATCAGATTGGATTGTTGACCCCAAAAGAAATCACTGATTCTGGTTATCGACTCTATTCAGAAGAAAACCTTGAAACATTACAACAAATTTTATTTTTCAAGGAACTTGGATTCACCTTAAAGGAAATTAAAAAGATTATTAACAGCCCTTTATTTAACCGACAAGAAGCATTGATTTTACAACGAAAAATGTTGATTGAGAAACGAAAAAAAGTCGATAAAATGATTGAAACCATTGATAAGACGATTAAACATATGGCGGGAGAAATACAAATGACGAATGAAGAGAGGTTTGAGGGAATTAACGTTGGATTCAACCAATTTGAAGAAGAGGCTCGTCGCCGTTGGGGAAATCAATCTATTGATGAGATAAACGCAAAACTAAAGGGAATGTCCAAAGATGAACAAAATGATTTATCTGATAGATGGGATATGATCTTCAATAAACTTGCATGCCTTCGTGATCAATCCCCCGAATCCCAAGAGGTACAAGCAACAATTAAACAATGGTATGACTTTTTAAATGAAAATTTTAGTAAGTACTCTCTTGATGCCTTTTATGGATTAGGTCAACTTTATATTAATGATGAACGTTTCACAAAAAATATAGATCAGTATGGTGAGGGTTTAGCAAAACTCATGAGTAAGGCGATGGAGGTCTTTACGAATAATCAAATAAGAGGTGGTAGCAATGAAAATAATAATTGAGGATACAATTGAACAATACGATAAATTGTTTTCAATGGAAGAAGATAAAGAAAATTTTTATCGGTACTCAATGATGAAGCCTTTTGAAAAGATGTGGAATATGATTAATGTTCCATTAAAGGCTAAGCAACCTAATGGGTATGATGTAATAATGGCTACAAATATGCTTGGCTATCTTAATGTATCAGATACTCAAACTGGAAGACAAGCATTAGAAAGTTTAAAAGAAATTCAGGCTCTTCAAACAGCACATAGCACTTTGAATCATTGTATTGATTTTATTGAAAAAAATAATATAAATATTAATGCTGATGAATTGAGATTTGGTATGTATATAGCTGACCCGAAGAAGCTCGAATTACAAAAAGGTTATTGTGGTTTTGGAGGAATTCCAGGGTTTATTCAAGTATCTATTTACCCAAACTCCTATAATATTCCAAGGATTCCTGCTGTAATTGCACATGAATTCCATCATAATATCCGTTTTTCATATTTTGATTGGGATCATGGAGACGTTACCGTTGGTGATTACTTAATTATAGAGGGTTTAGCTGAGTCATTTGCAAAAGAACTTTATGGAGAAGATCTTTTAGGACCTTGGGTTACTTCTTTTGATAAAGAGGACTTAGAATATTCAAAAGAAGTTATAAAGGATGCTTTAGATATTAAAGGGTTTGCTGAGGTCAGCAGTTATATGTTTGGTGATACCATTGCAAAGGAACAAGGCTATCAACCTGTTGGCTTATCACCATTTGCTGGTTATGCAGTAGGCTACCATGCAGTGCAGTCTTTCATGGAAACCAATAATGTGGGGATAGAAGAAGCTACCTTACTTGGCACAGATGAAATACTAAGCAATTGTGGACTGTTTTCTAAATAACCTGTTTGTACTAATGAAGGCATTACTGTGATAGCTAAGTAATGCCTTTCTTATTTAACTGCAATTCATATGATTTTCTTATTAAATGCTCAATAAAACAAAGGGAAATGAAATAATGACAACTAATATGCTCAATCTACCAAGTTTTAAGATTCTTGATATGAAGGAGAGTGAATATGATTATAGGTTCTTAGTTGAGACTACATTGCCACCTCCTTCTTATTGCCCAAAATGTGGTACGGTTGCTAATCTATATAAGCATGGTAAAAAGGAACAATTATTCTTTGATTTGCCGATGCACGCTAAACGAGTTGGCATCTTCGTTAAAAGACAACGTTACAAATGTAATGAGTGTGGGGCTACATTCTTTGAAAGTCTTCCAGATATAGATGAAGGCCGTTCTGTTACCAATAGGCTAATTAATTGGATTCAAGAAGCAAGCCTTGTAAAAACGTTTACCAGTGTTGCAGAAGAGATTGGCGTTGACGAAAAGACTGTACGAAACATCTTTAATGACTACGTTGATGAGCTTGAAGCTCAAACTGATTTTAGAACTCCTAAATGGCTTGGTATTGATGAAGTCCATTTACTTAAAAACTATCGTTGTGTCATCACAGATGTTGAAAACAAGTCAGTAATTGACATCTTACGCAAACGCAATAAAGATAATGTTATCAGTTATCTTTCAAAGCTCCAAGACATTGATAAAATTGAACTTGTAGCAATGGATATGTGGAATCCTTATAAGAGTGCTGTTAACACAGTGATACCACATGCCAAAATCGTAATTGACAAATTCCATGTCGTTAAATTAGCCAATGAAGCCTTAGAGAAAATCCGAAAAGCTAACCGTAAAAATATTACAGCCAAAGAACGTAGACAACTTATGAGAGATCGTTATGTGCTTCTTACAAGGAGTAAAGACTTAACAGACTTTGATGACCAGATAAAGCTACAGGTATGGACTCAGAACTTTCCATTACTCGGACAGGCTTATGAACTCAAAGAGCAATTCTTTGACATCTATGAAGCTGAATCAATCAACGATGCCTATATACTCTATCAAAATTGGGTTTCAAATGTACCTAAAGAATTAATGACTTATTTTGAAGATCTGATTAGGGCTATGAATAATTGGGAAGAAGAAATATTCAACTATTTCAATTCTCCTATTACAAACGCTTATACGGAATCCCTCAATCGTTTAATTAAGACAATGAACCATGTTGGTCGTGGTTATTCTTTTGAAGCCCTTAGAGCAAAGATTTTGTTTACTCAAGGCTATCGTAAAGTTAAAAAGAAAAAGAAATTCAAAGAAGTTGAAGTTACTTTTGGAAAAATGTTACCCGATCAATTCCCAAGTTGGTCACAAACTGGTTATGAATGGGTGTATGAAGAAATTTATGGTGCTGATTTTTCCACACTGTCTAAGGCTATGGAAGAGGGTACTTTTTAACCCTCTTTCCACACTATTTTCCGATTACCCAATATTATTAACATTAGTACTAGCATTAACATTTGCATTGCGGGGCTTCTACATCAAGTGATAAATAAAAGGGAGGAAAGAAAATCGATGCCCAAATTAAAGAGTCTGGTGATCGCCGGGGCGGTCGCTCTGGCGGCTTTGATCGGTGTAGGTGTTTATAAATTCACGAGTGATATTTCTGCTGAGGCAAAGATTCAAGCTGAAGCGAATTCCTTGCTGGATGGAACGGAACCAGAGATTGAGCCAGCGGACGCTCCGGCGGGCGCTGAGTGGGTAAAAGATTACCGTAACTGGCCGCAGTCGGATGTCGGTCCTCCCATGCCGGAAATAAAAGAGTATGATCAAAATGTTGTCTGGAAGTCTGGCTATGAAGTAGATGGCAAAGGAAAACTGAAAAAGCTGCATGATTATTATAATCAACTTTTAGGATGGGAAAAAGGTGAACAAATACTTTGGGAGACCCTGGATCCAGCTGAAATGGCGGAGTATCTCCTGGATCTACATGATTTTGTTGAACCGAGCAAAATGGAGAATGATTTAAAAAATGCTGAGGCGCTCCTGGAGTTGGCCTTCATGAAAAAAGATGAGGATGCCTTACACTATGTTCACCGGATCCTGCATGATCTGGACCATCATATCAACGGTACAAAGGTGAAAGAGGTATGGGGTGTTACTGATGCCTTTGATGGGGATGTGGGCGAAGTGACCCACCATTTACTTAACAGCGCTTATTTTGAAACAAATTAGGGAGGGAGTTTTTTATGTCGGTTTTTGACCGGATCGTCATCGAAGCTGAACCTGGTTACAAAAAAAATAAGAGAGATTGCTGTTTTAACTGATCGAACAATGAAAGATGTGATCCTGGAGTTCATTGATCAGAAATACTCCGAAGTGATCAAAGAGATTAACTTGGAATAGGAAGGATATGTAACCGGGGAGGAAGGGAAAGGTTAATTCGGACTACAAGTTGATATACCATGAGGGAGAGTGAAATTCCAAAGGAGGCAGTTGAAAATAAAAATTGTGATTGCACCCGACTCTTTCAAAGGCAGCATTTCCGCTTTTGAAGCCGCATCAGCCATTGAAAAAGGGATAAAAAAGTCTTTTCCCGCCGCCAAAACAATCACTGTCCCTTTGGCCGACGGCGGTGAAGGAACGATGGATACGCTTGTGGCAGCAACGAACGGAAAGAAGACTGCTGTTACAGTAACGGGTCCGCTTGGAAAGCCGGTCGAAGCTTTTTACGGCATTCTTGGAGATGAAAAAACATGCGTCATAGAAATAGCGAGCGCTTCCGGCTTGGATCTGGTCCCAGAAAAGGAACGTAATCCGCTTATTACAACGACATATGGGACAGGCGAACTGATCAAAAGCGCCCTTTCCGAAGGTTTTAGAAGCTTCATTGTAGCGCTTGGCGGGTCCGCGACAAATGATGGCGGAGCAGGAATGCTGCAGGCGCTCGGGATAAAGATTTTAGATAAGGAAAAAAAAGAAATCGGATTCGGGGGCGGAAAACTAAACCAAGTTCACAAAATATCTTTAGAAAATTTTGATCCGCGCATCAAGGAAAGTCATTTTGCTATCGCGTCGGACGTTGAAAATCCGCTCGTCGGTAAAAGCGGCGCTTCCTTTGTTTTCGGCCCCCAAAAAGGAGCTACGGAAGAAACCGCCCAAATTTTGGATCAAAACATGACGCATTGGGCGAACAAGGTAAAAGAAATTATGGGCGTAAAGCTGCACAACATGCCGGGTGCCGGGGCGGCCGGAGGACTCGGCGGTGCCTTTCAGGCATTTTTTCCATCTGTAATGGAAAAGGGTGCCGAGGTTGTAATGAAATATACAAGGCTAAAGGAACAGCTGGCAGGTGCTGATTTGTTAATCACAGGTGAAGGGCAGGCCGACTTCCAGACAGCCTTCGGCAAAACGCCGATGAGAGCAGCGCAGGCAGCAAAGAATATGGGGGTACCAACCATCATTATCGCAGGATCTGTCGGGAAAGATATCGAAAGACTTTACCAATTTGGAGTGGTCAGTGTCCACAGCATTATGACGAGGCCAATGACACTTGCTGAAGCAATGGAATCAGCTCCCGAGCTCCTTGAACATACTGCTGAGCAGGTTTGCCGTACCTTTTTCAAATAAATATCCTCCCTTATCCTTCAAAGCGTCCGCTGTTTGCGATGCGTTTATAGGAGAGCCCCTGTTTAACATTCCGGAAAGAAGGGTATTTCTCTTTTTAGAGAAAAGAACAGCTCTAAATTTGGAGAGGGGGCATAACAGTGAATACGATTTCTTCTCACTCGGATGACCATACGCTTGGCGAAACCAATTTAAAAGTCAAATCTTTCGTAAAAGGCGATCCTTCACCTTTTCCTGATATCGATTATTCTACAACATGTGTTTATGAACTGACCGATTTTACGTTTAGAACCCCGTTGGAAAAAATGGATGTATTCAATCAACTGCTTGAAATTCCGAATCCGTGCGAAATATGGATTTTGCCGGTCACAGAAGAAGCAACCTCACTTTTGGAAGATATGCCGAAAGACGAAACGTACGAAAAAACGGCGGCACTTTTCTCAATGCTTTCCAGCGTAAAGGAAAAAATTGAAGCGGACCGCACGTTCCTCATTGCACACAAAGACTATTGTAGCGGCATCATCCGGACACTTGAAAAACTGGGATTTACCGTTACTGAAAAAAAGCAGGAAGAATTAAAATCAATCAGCTTAACATAAGTATGTAAATTGCCGATCCATTAAACGATCGGCTTTTTATATGTTTAGCGTATAAAGCGCTTAAGTTGTTGATAACTCATTATCTTTTTGTGCTACGTCCGGCTCCGACGGACAGGAAGTCCTAGTGCCGCCGGCGCCACAGGACGTGGCGCTTTAAGGAGGCCAGCGCCTATCGACTAGCAGACTTCACGCTTAATGTGCTCCTGCGGCGCAGCTTACTCTAAGAGGTATGGGCTCACCTCGTCGCAAAGCTGCACGACGCCAACTCAAGGAAGCATCACACGAAGCCATCTCAAGTAGTAGCTTTCCTACGATAAGGCAACATCGCTCCGCTGCGCTGCGCGTGTTTCCTTTATCTCGTCAGAAGCGCTCCAGTCTGTACGTCGATAAACCGGCGCTTGCGCCTTTGTTTTTTACCCAATAATCTATCGTCACATATGAATATTCATCTTCACTTAAAACAAACCCAAATTTTAAGTTCTCCGATACAACAATTAAGTCATCTCGCATGTCCAACATCAATTTTATTACCATCTCTTTGCATTCTGCCAACGGAATTTTGAGGGCAATTGGGTAATCAAGATAAAGCTGATTGCTGCTTCTAAAGTAAAAGCCGAATGTGGATGGGTAAAACAAAATGGTTTCTTTTCCGTAATCCCGAAAGTAGTCAAAGAGAAAATTCATCTTCGACTTGAGCATTTCTTCATTATAAGAGAAACTCATAGATTTGGTTTCGTCAGTTTTAATTTGCTCATAAACTTCATAATGCACTTTCTCGGAAATCTGAAAATCAGCATATTCTTTCCCGGAAATATTGATGCCGTAGTGTTTCAATAAATCGTCCGCAAGCTGTATCTTCGCTCGTTTTATTTTGTTTTCTTTTACCAGCTTTTTCAGCCGGGCTTTTCTATCATTTTTCATAAAAGATCACCTGATTCTTCATTATAGCCTATTAATTTGGCTTTACTCAGTTTTTTAACGTATAAAACCATATAATAAAGGGAAAAGGGGGTGCCGGCTTGAAGATATATACGATGGAAAACAGCCTGATTGTAAATGCTCCGATTAGTGAAGTGTGGGAATTTTTTTCAAATCCAAATAATTTGGCCGTACTTACGCCGCCAAAGTTTAAACTCCAATTCGTGCAGGAACCGCCTTCTTCCATGCTCACAGGCCAGAGGATCAGCTATTCCCTGTCCCCTTTTCCAGGCTTTCGCACCAGGTGGGAAGGCGAAATAAAAGAAGTTGCAAAACTTAAACGTTTCATAGATGAGCAGCAAAAAGGACCGTTCGCCTATTGGCGGCATGAACATCTGTTTTTCCACAATGAAGAAGGGACGGAAGTCCGCGACCATTTGCAGTATGCTCTTCCATTCGGCGCGATAGGTACGGCTTTTCATCCCTTTGTCAAAGGAAAAATGACTGAGATGTTTACATACCGGAATGATAAAGTGAAAAAAATATTTTCGTAAGAAGGGAGTGTGGAGCAATTGCATGTAGTCATTGCAGGCGGAAGCGGGTTTCTCGGACAGGTTTTGCAGGAAAAGCTGTTGGCTGATGGCAACCAAGTAACGGTTTTATCAAGAAACGCTGAAAAGATCCGACAGACGGACCGGATGCAGGCCGTCGAGTGGCTCAAGCAGGGCAGCCGTCCAGAAGAAAATTTGGAAAACGTAGATGCCATCGTGAATTTGGCCGGAGAATCAATCAACGGTTTTCGCTGGACAAAGCAAAAGAAAGAGCGGATCATCAAAAGCCGGATGGAGGCCACAGGGGAAATCATTCGGCTGATTGAAAAATTGGAGAGCAAGCCCCAAGTCCTGATCAACGCTTCCGCCGTTGGATATTACGGTATGTCGGACACAGACACTTTTACTGAAAAAAGCACAAGCAATGCCAGTGACTTTCTTGCCGGCACTGTGCAGAAGTGGGAAGAAAAAGCGGCCGAAGCCAGCCGGCTTGATGTCAGGACAGTTTTTGCCCGTTTCGGAATCATTCTCGGCAATAAGGGTGCGCTTCCGCTCATGGCGCTGCCCTATAAATTCGGCATCGGCGGGACCGTGGGGTCCGGGAGACAGTGGGTGTCTTGGATTCATGTGGAAGATGCCGCCGGCATGATCAAGTTCGCGATCGACACTCCAGCCATTGAAGGCCCGCTCAACGTCACTGCACCAACCCCCGTACAGATGAAAAATTTCGGGAAGGTGATCGGTTCCGTTCTGGAAAAGCCGCATTGGCTTCCAGTCCCCGAGTTTGCTTTAAAATTAATGCTTGGAGAAATGAGCAGCATGCTGGTAAGCGGCCAGCGCGTGATTCCGGAAAAAGCAATGGAGAATCAATATGATTATTTGTTTCCGGATTTAAAAGAGGCATTAAAAGATATTTTTTCAGTGTAAAAAATTACAAGTTCATGAAAAAAATAGATTTATTATCCAAATTGTGCTACTATTTATCTATACAAGTAGTATGACCAGAGGATGAAAAGATGAATTTGGAGAAAATGAATATCGGCGCAATGATTAAATATCACCGCCAATTACGAAATATGACGCAATCTGAGCTGTGCAATGGCATATGTTCCGTTACACATTTGAGCAAGTTTGAGAATTACAACAAAGAAGTGAATCAGGAAACTATCATGCTCCTGCTCGAGCGTTTGGGCATTTCGTTAGACTCGATTCAAAGAGCTTCGGAAACGATTGCAGCCGACCTCTCTGATTTATTGGATGCTGTCCTTTCGTACGATAAGAAGCGCGCAGAAGAGTGCTACCAACGTGTTGAAGAACAGCGGGAATACATTACTTTCTCCAATTACATTGCACGCTACCACCTATACTTATATCGATATTTTTTGCTCGTCAATGACTTTGAGAGAGCCGTGAAGGAACAGGAAACACTGAGGCAAATTTTGAATTCTTTAAGTGCCCAAGAAAAAGAGCTTTATGAATATATCAATGCTGCATTTGATATTATTAAAGGAGATTATAAAAAGTCACTGGATACTTTGTTGAAACTTGAGGCAAACGACTTATTGCCCTCCCCTTGGCAAGCGGAAATGTATTATTTTATTGCACTTAATTATGCCAACTTGAAAGACAACAGCAGCAGTGTTGCTTATGGTCACAGTGCTTTGGAGGCATACTCCAGGACTTTTAACTATTTGCGTATACTACATACTCAGTTTTTGTTGGGTATCGCATACACAGATCTGGGTTTATACGAAAATGCTGCAGAGCAGTATCGTTTTATATTCAGGAACATGAATTTAATCAATACAGAAGAATTAATTTCTACCATGTATAACAACTACGCCCTGTTGCTTGAAAAAACGGGAAAATTCGAAGAGGCCGCTGATTACTACCTCCTTTCAATGGAAAAAGCCCAATCACAGAAAGAATACCTGGTAAGCTTATGCAGCTATACTGAGCTTTTGATCTCCCTAGGAGAGAAAGAAAAAGCACTTCGGAATATTTCTAAGATTTTGGGGGAAACAAAGGCTAACTCTATGAAAAAGCAAGAATTGATTTTTCGATATTATCAATATTTATTAAAAGACCATAAAGAAAAGGCAATGGCATTTCTTGAAAACGATGTCTTGCCGTTTTTGGAAAAGTTCTTTTTCATTGAAGATTATAATAAATATGCTTTATCCTTAGCAGAATATTATTTAGCTAGAGATACGGATAGAGCACTTTATTATTATAAAAAAATAGCAGAGAGGTGATGAAAATGAAAAAACTATTTGTAACCGCAAGCATTGCATGGGTATTTTACATTGCTCCGATTATCGGAGGCGGAATCACTCCGCAGTCACCGCCTATTTTTCCACCAGTTTGATTTGGCGTACAGATCAGGGAAGCTGCTCTTTTTGGAGCAGTTTTCTTTTTTTTCTGCTATAATGAGGGGGAATTAAATAATGATGAAGTAGGGGAACCGGTGGTGCCGGTTGAGAAAGCATTCGGGGAAAATGCTGACCCTTTGAACCTGATCTGGCTCATACCAGCGAAGGGAACGTCAAATTTTAGCATGCCTTGGCGCCTTGGGTTCATTTTCCCTTGGCGCCATTTCTTATATGACATCAGGGAGGAAATTCAATGAAAAAATGGTTGGCAAGTATCTTTAGTGTTTTATTACTGTTGGCCGGCTGCGGTGGACAAGCGAAGGAAAAGAGCGATTCAGCCGGGAAAGAGGAAAGTCTTAAAAAGGTGTCTGTTGTCCTGGATTGGTCGCCGAACACGAACCATACAGGGTTATATGTTGCACAGGAGAAAGGCTTTTTCAAAGAGGAAGGATTGGATGTGGACATCATCCTGCCAGGGGAAGCCGGAGCGGATCAGCTTGTGGCTTCAGGGAAATCCGAGTTTGGTGTCAGCTATCAGGAGAGCATAACGGAAGCGCGTGTTCAGAATGTCCCGATTGTTTCAATTGGCGCGGTCATCCAGCATAACACATCGGGATTTGCATCCCCGGCAGAAAAAAATATCAAGTCGCCAAAGGACTTTGAAGGAAAAGCGTATGGTGGATGGGGGGCTCCGCTTGAAAAAGCGGTTTTGGCATCCCTGATGGAAACGGAAGGTGCGGATGTTGAGAAGGTGGACATCGTAAACATGGGGGATGCCGACTTTTTTACGGCTGTAAAAAGAGATATTGACTTCGCCTGGATCTATTATGCGTGGACCGGAGTGGAAGCGGAGCTTCGCGGTGAAAAGATCAATATGGTCTACCTTACGGATTACTCGGACAAGCTCGATTATTACACACCTGTTATTTCGACGAGCGAAAAAATGATTGAAAAAGATCCGGAGACTGTCAAAGCGTTCATGGCTGCAGTATCAAAAGGCTATGAATTTGCCATCGACCAGCCTGAAGAGGCCGCTGATATTTTAATCAAAGCCGTTCCAGATCTGGACGCAGAACTTGTAAAGAAAAGCCAGGAATGGCTGGCACCGCGCTATCAGGATGATGCCCCGCGCTGGGGAGAACAAAAAGCCGAAGTGTGGCAAAATTATATGGATTGGATGCTCGAAAAAGGATTGCTTGAAAAAGAAATTAATGTGGATAAAGCATTCACCAATGAATTTTTACCTGAAAAGGAGGACTGAAAATGGCCAACTCATTAGTCAGCATACAAATCATCCCGAAAACAAAGAACGGCGAAGACGTCATTCCCTATGTGGATGAAGCGATCAAAGTGATACAGGAAGCAGGGGTCAAATATGAGGTGCACCCGTTGGAAACAACGATGGAAGGCGAATTCTCCGAGTTGATGGAAGTCATCAGAAGAATGAATGAGCGCATGATTGAAATAGGCAGCAGCAATGTCATTTCCCAGGTGAAAATACTATATCAGCCGGAAGGGATAACAATGGGCCAATTGACGGAGAAATACCAATAATGGAGTGGGTCGCAAAGAAAGGATGGAGGCCGGCAGCGGTCCTCCTCCTTTTATTATGTATATGGGAATTGGCGGTAAAAATGCTCGATATTCCCGAGTGGCTCCTTCCTGCACCTTCTTCCATCTTTGCCGAAGGAATAGAAGGTTTCGAGGGGCTTCTGCCGCATCTTCAATCGACCGTGGGGCTTGCAGCCGGAGGTTTTGTGATCGGCTGTGCTGTCGGCCTGCTGACTGCCGTCATTTTGCATTTACTCCCGGGAGTCCAGGAGTCAGTTTATCCGCTATTGATTTTATCGCAAAATGTTCCAATCATCGTCTTGGCCCCGCTATTGGTCATTTGGTTCGGCTTCGGGCTGCTGCCCAAAATCATCGTCATTACGCTTGTCTGCTTTTTCCCGGTGACCGTTGCGGCTATGGACGGTTTCCGGAATGTTCCGCATGATATGAAGCATTACATGCTGATGGCGGGGGCTTCCAAAATCCAGATGTTTTCAAAGCTGGAGTGGCCGTATGCCCTCTCCTCCGTTTTTTCAGGCTTGAAAATTTCAGCGACCTACAGTGTGATGGGAGCCGTGATTTCCGAATGGCTCGGGGCAAAAAGCGGGATTGGAGTCTATATGACACTGGCCTCTTCATCTTTCCGCACGGACCGGGTATTTGTAGCGATTTTTATCATCATGATGTTGAGCCTGCTGTTTTTTGCCGTCATTACATTTGCTGAAGCTAAGCTTGTCAAATGGAGAAGAAAGAAGGTTAATAGATGAGCCACTTGGAAATCAGACATTTGTCCAAAAGCTTTGCGGGAAAAGAAATATTGAAGGATTTACAGCTTTCGGTTGAGGAAGGGGAATTTGTCACGATTCTCGGTCCTTCCGGAAGCGGAAAAAGCACACTTTTTCACCTTATCGGAGGACTTCTGGCTCCAGATCAAGGCGGCGTTTTTTTGGATGGACAGGAAATTACGGGGGAACGCGGCCATATCAGCTATATGCCGCAGCAACACTCGCTGTTTCCGTGGCGGACTATTTTGCAGAATGTGCTCTTGGGACAGGAGCTGGCCGGAAAAGCGGATAAAGCGCGGGCTTTGGAAATGATTGAAAAAGCCGGGCTTGCAGGATACGAAAATGAGTTGCCGGATGCTTTGTCAGGCGGCATGAAGCAGCGGGCCGCTTTTATCAGGGCGTTATTAAGTCCCCAGCCGCTTATTTTGCTGGATGAGCCGTTTTCGGCACTTGATGATTTTACGAGACAGGATATGCAGCAATGGCTGCAATCCATATGGATGGAATATAAAAAGACAATTCTGTTCGTGACACATAATATTGAAGAGGCTCTTTTCCTTTCTGACCGGATTGCAGTCCTGTCAACAAAGCCGGCGACCGTGATGAAGGAATTCAAGCTGCCTTTTGGCAGGCCGCGGGAGAAGGACCTGTTTTTTATGCGCGAGTTCCTTGACTGGAAACAGGAGGTCAGCAGTTGGATCATAAATGGCAGCGGGGAAGGTGAGCGACAGTGAAAAAGATCATCGATTCCCATATTCACTTGGATCTATACATGGGGAAGGAAACGGAAGAAGTCCTGGATGGAATGGATTCCGCTGGTTGTACGGATTTAATTTCAGTTTCCTTTCATTTGGAATCTTGCCTTCACAATTTGCGCCTGGCTGAAAAATATCGCTGGGTGCATGCGGCATTCGGATTCCATCCGGAGCAGGAACTGCCTGCTGATGAGGACCTTCAGGATCTGCTTTCATGGATGGAAAAACATCAGGAGCAAATGGTCGCTGTCGGGGAAGTCGGACTGCCTTATTATTTGCGTTCGGAAAAGGGAGCTAATTTTTCCATCAGTGGATATATCGAATTGCTGGAACAATTTATCGTAAAGGCCAGACAATGGGACAAGCCGGTCATCTTACACGCCGTATACGATGATGCACCGATCACCTGCGACTTACTTGAAAAACATGGGGTGGAGAAAGCGCATTTCCATTGGTTTAAAGGAGATTCCAAGACAGTCCGGCGGATGATTGCTAACGGCTGGTTCATTTCCGTGACGCCTGATGTGGTTTACGAACAAGAAATTCAGGAGCTTGTCAAGGCGTACCCGCTCGATCAAATGATGGTGGAAACGGATGGACCGTGGCGCTTTGAAGGACCGTTCTCCGGAAAAATGACGCATCCGAACATGATTCATGAAGCAATTGCCGGCATCGCTTCTATTAAAAAATGCAGGCTGGAAGAGGTCTATGAAACTCTTTATAAGAACACAGCTGACTTCTATCAACTAAAACTGGTTTAACATCCCTCAGAACGGAAAAAGAAGAGTAAAGAGAGTGGAGGGATCAAACATGGAGTCTAAACCGACACAGGATAAAATAGACAGAGCAAAAGCTTTGAAGGAACGAAATGAAAAAGGCAAAGCTTTCTACAATGATAAAGTGAAGCAAGCGCAGCGCGACCAGCTCGTTATGCCAGTCGATGATGTATCCGATGAATTGGTAGAAAAACGAGAAGAGTTCGAGGATGATAAACACGCTTCATACGGCCCGCGTGATTTAAAAGATGAATAAGCACAAAAAAGCTGACCGGCGGCGGTCAGCTTTTTTGCTGTTTAAGCGTATAAGATGTTTTAGCTTTAAAATTTTGAACAAAGCCATTTGTTGTTTAGCTCCAGCGCCTATCGACTAGCAGACTTCGCACCTCTGGTGCTCCTGCGCCATAGCTTATCAAGGAAGCCTTGTTCAGCTCGTCGCAAAGCTTAGGAAGACTCTCGAAGAAGAAGCTTTCCTACGATAAGTCAACATCGGCTCGTTCCTCGCCGTGTTTCCTTTATCTCGTCGGAGGCACTCCAGTCTGTACGTCCGATGGGCAAGGCGCTTCCGCTTTTCTTAAAAATCGACGAATCTTCTACATAAGAACTGGAGCCAATCGCCGCTTACTGGCTCCCTTTTTTCACCCACTCCGCCACCGTGACGGTCCGCTTGGCCTGATATTTTACGGCGTCCTTCACATCCTCGACCATGTTGCCATCCTGGTCAACAGAGACGCTTGTCCCGTACGGATTTCCGCCCGCTCCGTACAAAACGGGATCCGTATATCCCGGAGCCGCCACAATGGCGCCCCAATGATACATGGTTGTATACAATGCCAAGATTGTTGCTTCCTGGCCGCCGTGGGGGTTCTGTGCTGAAGACATGGCGCTGACCACTTTGTTTGCAAGTTTCCCTTGAGCCCAAAGGCCGCCCTGCAGATCAAGAAACTGTTTCATTTGACTCGCAACGTTGCCGAATCTGGTTGGAACGCTGAAAATGATGGCATCCGCCCATTCCAAATCCTCGGATTTGGCTTCAGGCACATCTTCCGTTGCATCCGCATGGGCTTTCCATAATGGATTCGATTCAATGGCAGACCGGGGAGCCAGTTCAGGCACTTTTAATACTTTTACTTCAGCGCCCGCTTCCTTCGCTCCTTCCTCCGCCCATTTGGCCAATTGATGGTTTGTTCCTGTTGAGCTATAGTAGATGACTGCCAGTTTTACATTCTCCATTTCATTGCCTCCTTGAGTTAGTTTCAACTTTTAGTTTCCCCTTTTTTGCAGAAGTCAATCTTCGGAATTTCGGAGGCCGATTTTTCTATACCAGCCGGCAGCCGCTTCAACTTCCGTCCAAGTGAGTTGATGTCCGTTATTTTCCCAATGTACAGTCACATCCGCATGCGCTCCGGAAAGCAGGTCTTGAAGTTCTAAAGACTCGTGTGGCGGGCACATGGGATCGTTTTTTCCGGCCGCTATAAAAATGTGTCTGCCTGTCAGATTCGGAAGTTCGATGTTTCTCCTTGGGACCATCGGATGATGTAAAATAGCGCCTTTTAATGAATCTTCAGAGTGGAAGAGTAAACTTGCCGCAATATTGGCTCCGTTCGAATAACCGATGGCCACCACATTATTTCGGTTAAATTCATACTTTTCCGCTGACTCATCCAAAAATTCATCCAATTCCTTTGTCCGGAAAATCAGATCGGCTTCGTCGAATACGCCTTCGGCCAATCTTCGAAAAAACCGGGGCATCCCATTTTCCAGGACATTTCCGCGCACACTCAAAACGGAAGCGTCCTTGTCGATTTTTTCGGCAAGAGGGAGAAGGTCCGTTTCTGTTCCACCCGTGCCGTGAAGCAAAAGTAAAGTGGGAGCTGCGGGATTAGGCCCTTTTTGAAAAATATGTTTCATTGTGTACTCCTTTCATTGAAAGATAAGAAAACATAAAATTTTACTGAATTTTCTCTTCAAACAAGATTAACGTAATGTCCAGCTTCTCCTGCGGATGTCCGACAATCGCAGTGATATGGTGGATGCCGTCTGTTGTTTTATTCATCATGAAAGCTCCTTTCATATATTGTTAGCACGTTGGCCGATTCTTTTAAGCAGATCGATTAACATTTCTTTTTCCTTTTCACTAACATCACCAAAAATATCTTCAATCAATTGTTGGTGCTTTGGAAAAACTTTTTCCATGAATGCCTTTCCCGCTTCGGTCAACATTAGATGGACAACCCTGCGATCTTCGGGACAGGCTTTCCTTTCAAGCATTCCCTTTTTCTCCAGTTTGTCGATCACATAGGTCATCGACCCGCTGGCGATCAGCACTTTGCTGCAAATCTGCTGAACCGTCATCTGTCCCTTATGATAGAGTGCCTCCAAAACTGTGAACTCCGAAAGATTGACTCCATAATTGGACACATCCTGTTTGATTTTTTCCTGCATCGACTTGGCCGCCTTCATTAAAACGACAAATGATTTTAATGATAAGTTTTGGCTCATTTCGCACCTCCATTCTACAATTATCCTTAATTCATATATTTTGAATTCAGTATAATTTTAAACCGCAGGATACTTATTGTCGAGTAATGAATCTTGAAAAATCTTCCGTCCGTTGCACACATGCCATAAAAAAGGTATTATAGTAAAGTCTGATAAAATAAATATTTCGACAAAATTTCTTACTTTTCTTACATCTTGGAGGGGAACAAATCATTATGAAGGAAAAACTTTCATTTTCATCATACTTCGTCATTGGAGTGATGTTATTTGCTTTGTTTTTCGGAGCGGGGAATCTCATTTTTCCGGCTTCACTCGGGCAAAATGCAGGAACTAATCTTTGGCCTGCAGTTATCGGATTTTTAATTACAGGAACAGGTTTGCCGTTCCTGGGAATCCTGGCCATGGGATTTTCGGGAAGCCGTAATCTTCAGGAATTGGCAAGCCGGATTCACCCGGTTTACGCCGTGATTTTTACTGCGCTTCTTTATCTGACAATTGGACCTTTTTTTGCTACTCCGCGGACAGGGGCCGTAGCTTATGATATCGGGATTGCTCCTTTTGTGGGCGATGATTATGTCAAAATAGGGCTATTTATTTTTACTCTGCTGTTTTTCGGCGTCACTCTCTGGCTTTCTTTGAATCCATCAAAAATTGTCGACCGTGTCGGAAAAATCCTATCACCGGGGATTATCATTCTTCTGGCGGTTTTATTGATTACCGTCATTGTCAAACCGATGGGATCATTTGAAGCTCCTCAGGAAGCCTACAGCAGCGGTGCGTTCATGAAAGGATTCACCGAAGGCTACAATACGATGGATGCCCTTGCATCACTTGTTTTTGGTATCATTGTCATCAACGCGATCAGGGCACTTGGCATCACGTCTAAAAAAGAAATTCTGTCGGCAACGATGAAATCGGGTATAGTTGCAACTATTTTTCTAGGAATCATTTATGTGGGAATCGCCTATTTGGGTGCGACAAGCACCGAAATGTTCGGTCTTTTTGATACGGGCGGACCTGTTTTAAGCAATGCATCCTCTTATTATTTCGGAACGTTCGGAGCAGTGATGCTTGCGATAATCATCATTCTTGCCTGTCTTACAACAAGCATCGGACTGATTACAGCATGCGGCGAGTATTTTAACTTGCTTTTTCCAAAAATCAGCTACAAAGCATTTGTTCTATTCTTTTCCCTGCTGTCATTTACGATTGCGAATTTCGGGTTGGCGAACATTATCAATTACTCGGTTCCGGTGCTGATGTTCCTGTATCCGCTGGCCATTGTACTCATGCTTCTCACATTCCTGTCGCCGTTATTTAAACATTCAAGGCTTGTTTATGTTGCTACGATTGCTGTGACTTTCTGCATCAGCATCATCGACGGTTTGAAAACATTCTTTGATACTTTTGAGATTCAGTATCCGAATTGGCTGTTTTCAATCATTGACTTTTATAAAAACAATCTTCCAATGTACACGGAAGGCCTCGGCTGGCTTGTGCCGGTGCTTGTTGTCATCCTGGTGACAGGAATCATCGGACGTGTGAAATATCAAAAGCAGGAAGATATGCGGGCAACTGAAGTCTAAATTGACTTAAAAAAATGAAAAAGTCCTTGACTTCCATTTATCAAAAAGTTATCATCTTAAATAATTAAAACTTTAACGGATATTTTCGGCTGTGACGAAGAGGAGTAGCTGTTTTTCAGCACTTAAGAGAGCCAGTGGCAGGTGAGAACTGGTGTGCGGAAACGGTGAATGGACTTCCGAGCCTTCAAACTGAACCTTGCCGCGGGCAGGCAGTAGGTTTCGACGTGGGTCTCGACGTTAAAAGAGACGGGCAATAAGCGATCAAGCTTGCTGCCGGCAAAGCGAGCCGTTCTTCGGCTAATAAAGGTGGTACCACGGGTTCCCTCGTCCTTTGGATGAGGGGCCCTTTTTGTATTATAATTTAAAAAATAAAAATCGATGAATAAGAAGAGTACACTTGGCAGGTGACGGAACAGAGAGCCGGTGATGGTGGGAATCCGGCGCGCACCGCTTTGTGGAATGGGCTTATGAGAGTTTTCCTGAATCGAGTAGGGAAAGACGGCTTCCCCCGTTACAGGGATAGGGTATCGCGCATGTTAAAAAAGGCGCTGTACCCGAATGAGATGGAGATGTTTGATGATCTTCAATAAGAGGTGGCACCGCGACTATATCGCCCTCTATAAATGCACTTATGTGTATTTATAGAGGGCTTTTTGTTTTGTAAAAGATAAAAACGGGAGGTTATTCACATGAAATCACAATTGCAAAAACTGATGGCCGGTGAAAGTTTGAGCATAGAAGAGATGAAGGAAGCGGCCGGGCTTCTTTTTACGGGGGAAGCTTCGGACAGTGAGGCGGGGGCATTGCTCGGGCTCCTTGCGTTAAAAGGGGAAACGGCGGACGAAATCGCGGGGTTGGTTCAGGCCATCCGTGAAAAATCAGTTCCCATCAAATCGGTCCGGGGAAGCGTTATGGACAACTGTGGAACAGGCGGCGATGGTTCGAAAAGCTTCAATATCAGCACAGCTTCTGCGTTTGTCATTGCCGGAGCCGGCATCAAAATCGCCAAGCACGGAAACAGGAGTGTGTCCAGCCAGACAGGCAGCGCGGATGTTCTGGAGCATTTGGGAGTGGCGCTTGAATGTACGCCGGAACAGACGGAAGAGCTGCTCGAAGAAAATAATATCGCTTTTTTATTCGCACCGTACGTTCACCCCGGAATGAAGCAGGTGATGAAAGTTAGAAAGGATTTACGGGTTCCGACCATTTTTAACCTGATCGGGCCTTTGACGAATCCGATTGAACTCGACACTCAGCTGATGGGAATTTACCGCCGCGATAAATTGGAGCTGATGGGAAGCGTTCTGAAGAGACTTGGAAGAAAGCGCGCGGTTATCGTAAATGGAGCAGGCCATATGGATGAATTGTCACTGGCAGGTGAAAATCATCTGGTCATTTTGGATGGAGGGAAGCTTCATTCAATCACCTTGACTCCTGAGGAAGCCGGCCTCCCAACTTATTCATTGGAAGAAATTACAGGCGGAGATGCGGAAAGAAATGCCAGCATCTTGATGAGTATATTGCGCGGGGATGACGGCCCTTTCCGTGATACCGTTCTTCTGAACGCCGGGGTAGGGATTTTTGCAAGCGGCAGGACGGACACGATCCAGGAAGGGATTCAATTGGCAAAGGAAAGCATCGATTCAGGGGCGGCCATGTCAAAATTGGAGTTTTTAATCAGAAAAAACGGGAGATTAGAGCGGGGAGTGGTTTAATATGACAATTTTGGATCGTATCATTGCACAGAAAGAAATAGAAGTAAACGAACTGAAAGCCATTTATAGTTTTAAGCACCAAAAGCCTGTGAAAAGAAAATCATTATATGAAAGCTTAAGGACATCCGAGACGATGAGCGTCATTGCAGAGGTGAAGCGCGCTTCGCCATCCAAAGGGGACATCAATCAAACGGTGGACCCGGTCACGCAGGCAAAGCAATATGAAAAAGCTGGTGCCGCGGCGATTTCGGTACTGACGGACCGGCAGTTTTTCAACGGATCGATGGCTGATTTGTCGGCAGTTGCTTCAGCAGTACCTGAAATCCCTCTGCTTTGCAAGGATTTCATGATTGACCGTGTGCAAATCGACACAGCCGTTGATCATGGGGCAAGCATCATTTTACTCATTGCAGCGGCATTGAAGGAAGAGCAGCTCAGGGATTTGTATGGCTACGCGAAATCGCTTGGCATGGATGTGTTATTTGAAGTCCACAATGAGAAGGAAGCGGAGACGGCCCTCCGGATCGGTGCGGATATTATCGGCATCAATAACCGCGACTTGAAAACATTCAACGTCGATTTGGCGGTGACAGAGCGGGTAGCCGCTTTAATAAAGGACGAAAATATTGTGGTTGTCAGCGAAAGCGGGATCCGGACTCGGGAAGATGTTGCATTTGCAGAAGCTGCGGGAGCCAGGGCGGTGCTTGTCGGGGAAACGCTCATGCGATCGGCGGATATCGCTGCAACGATGGATGAAATCCGGATTCCGCTGCGCAGGGCGGTGCGCTGATTGAAAGTGAAAATTTGCGGCATTACAACAATGGAAACAGCACAAACGGCGTACGAAGCGGGAGCCGACATGCTCGGATTCGTTTTTGCCGACAGTTCAAGGAGGATCGAGCCTGATGCCACAAAGAATATCGTGGGACGGCTTCCTGACCATGTGGCTGCGGTTGGCGTTTTTGTCAACGAAACAATTGAAAATATTCGTCGTATCGCAGAAACAGCCGGACTTGATTACATCCAGCTCCATGGAGATGAAACACCGGCATTTTGCAAAGAGCTATCGCTTCCGCTCATTAAGGCTTTTACCATCAAGAAAGCAGCCGACGTGAAAAAGTTGTCTGAATACGAATGTGACTTTTACCTTGTGGACAGTCCCGGAATCCATTACCGCGGAGGAAGCGGGAAGCCGTTCGATTGGAGCCTTCTACAGGATCAAAACCTTCCAAGGGAAAAAATGATTTTGGCTGGCGGCCTCAATCAAGCCAACGTGACTGAAGCGATCAGGCAAGTCCAGCCCGCGGCAGTGGATGTATCAAGCGGCGTGGAAACAAACGGGAAAAAAGACCATCAAAAACTAATTGATTTTATCAAAACGGCAAAACAATCTTATTAAGGGAGAGAAAAGGCTATGGCTATCAATGTGTTACCTGATGAAAAAGGCCGGTACGGACAGTTCGGAGGACGTTTTGTTCCGGAAACGTTAATGACCGCAGTGTTGGAATTGGAAGAGGAATATAAAAAGGCGGCTGCCGACCCCGGATTCACGGAGCAGATGGATTATTATTTAAAACAGTATATCGGCAGGGAGACGCCGTTATATTTTGCGGAAAATTTAACCGAAAAAATCGGCGGGGCGAAAATTTACTTGAAGCGCGAAGATTTGAACCACACTGGCGCTCATAAGATCAACAATACGATCGGGCAGGCGCTGCTGACGCTTCGGATGGGCAAAAAGAAAGTTGTTGCCGAAACAGGCGCAGGCCAGCACGGGGTTGCGACGGCTACAGTCTGCGCCCTGCTTGGATTGGAATGCATCGTATTCATGGGGGAAGAAGACATCAGGCGCCAGCAGCTGAACGTATTCCGGATGGAACTGCTCGGAGCTGAAGTGAGAAGTGTGTCCCAAGGAAACGGCACATTGAAAGATGCGGTGAACGAAGCGCTGCGCTACTGGGTTGCCAATGTGGAGGATACGCACTATATTCTGGGATCCGTTGTAGGGCCGCACCCGTTCCCGGAAATTGTCCGCGATTTTCAAAGCGTGATCGGGAAGGAAACGAAAAAGCAGATGCTGGAGCAGGAAGGAAAGCTTCCAGATGCAGTCGTTGCCTGCATCGGAGGCGGGAGCAACGCGATGGGAATGTTCCATCCGTTTGTGGAAGATAAAGAAGTGAAGATTTATGGGGTTGAAGCGGCAGGATCCGGAATTGAAACCGGAAAGCATGCAGCGACGCTGACGGACGGAAAAGCCGGAGTTTTACACGGAACGTTGACATATTTGCTGCAGGATGAAGCGGGACAGATTCAAGGAGCACATTCCATTTCGGCCGGCTTGGATTATCCCGGAGTAGGTCCGGAACATGCCTATTTAAAAGATTCCGGAAGGGTGGCATACACTTCCGCGACAGACGGTGAAGCATTGGAAGCCTTCCAGCTTTTATCGAAAACGGAAGGCATCATTCCTGCTTTGGAAAGCTCGCACGCCGTCGCTTATGCCATCAAACTGGCTAAGGAAATGAGTCAGGAAGAAACATTGGTCATCTGCTTGTCCGGAAGAGGGGACAAGGATGTCGAAACAGTAAGAGCAGCGTTGGGAGGCGGACAGAATGGGTAAAAAAAGGATTGATGAAGCGATCCAGGGCGTTTTGCAACAGGGAAACAAAGTTTTTGTCCCTTATATCATGGCGGGCGACGGAGGCCTTGAAAAATTAGCGGACCAAATTTCATTTTTGGAAAAAAGCGGGGCGACTGTCGTTGAATTAGGCATTCCATTTTCCGATCCGGTGGCAGACGGCCCGACGATACAGGAAGCGGGAATCAGGGCGCTCTCCAATGGAACAACATTGGAAAAAGTGCTGGACACATTGAAAGGATCCAAGGCATCGCGCTCGATTCCGATCGTTCTGATGACTTACTTCAATTTGATTTTTGTCTATGGAGTGGAACGGTTTGCCGAAGAATGTGAAGCAGCAGGTGTAGACGGCGTCATCATTCCGGATCTTCCACTTGAGGAAGAGGAGTTGGTGGTCCCTGCGCTTTCCAAACATGAAATTGCCTTGATCCGCCTCGCTGCTCCGACAAGTCCGCGCAGCAGGCTGGAAGAAATCGCGAAACGGACGGAAGGGTTCCTTTATGCGGTGACTGTAAAAGGAACGACTGGGGCCAGATCTGAATACGAAGAAGGGGTTGCAGGATATTTGAAAGAATTGAAATCTTTATCCTCCGCCCCGGTATTGGCAGGCTTTGGCGTTTCTACGCCGGAACACGTGCAAAGTCTTAGCCGGCACTGCGACGGAGTCATTGTCGGAAGCAAGATCGTCCGGGCGCTCGCAGATGAAAAGCCGGATGACATTAAAGAGCTAATCAACGCCGCGAAACACGCCGATGTAAAAATGGCGTAAAAACATGTTTTAATGATTTAAAATCGGGTAAATAAGGGGAAAGGAATAAAGGAGG
The DNA here is from genome assembly GCF_003605365.2 of Siminovitchia fortis. Taxonomy (GTDB): domain Bacteria; phylum Bacillota; class Bacilli; order Bacillales; family Bacillaceae_C; genus Siminovitchia; species Siminovitchia fortis. The sequence goes on along the minus strand of NZ_QYTU02000005.1, from coordinate 46,640 downwards.
AACCTCTTAATGGGTAAACCCGGAAAAATGCCTTATGTACTGTTGGGAGTTGGTGTGGCAGGGGCTCTTTTATCTACTAAGGAAAACCGCGGAAAAGCGATGGATATGTTTGAAAAAATAAAGGAAAAAGTATCGAACCTTTGGGGAGGGCGCAAAAAACCGGATTTGTTGGAAAAAGCCGGACGCCCTGACCCATACGACCATGAAGATGCAAAAATGGTCGGAGAAGGCGCGCAGTACAGCGTCGAGTATTACAATAAAGAAGTCCAGCAGCCTTAAAAATACGCCAGTCAATCTGTGGATGACACGATTGGCTGGCTTTTTTTGTAATGAAGCCGCCCGCCGTTTGCATAAAATTTAGTACAGGCATTATTCGGCCAAGAAAAAAATGATACAATATGCAGAGGATAGAAGGGGACGGAAATCTATGAAATTAGTAAAATCCGAATTTGACAAAGATGAAAAATAAGGTATTGAAAATCATTTTTATTATTGCACTTGTCGGTGTGTTTTTATATGTCAATAATCACTGGCTTCAGGTGTCTTCCCATGAAATATCGTCTGACCGGATTCCGGCAGCCTTTGATGGACTCGTCATTGTGCAGCTGTCAGATTTGCATGACGCGGAATTTGGAAGAGAACAAGTGAAATTGGCTGAAAAAGTAAAAAAACTGAATCCGGACTTGATTTTTCTGACGGGAGATCTGATTGACAGCAACCGGTATGATCTTGAAAAAAGCCTCCATCTCGTCAGGAAATTGGTCGGCGTTGCAGACGTATATTATGTTACGGGCAATCATGAAGTTGCCGTCAATCAGGTGGATGAAATCACAGGCGCCCTTCGGGCCTTGGGGGTCATTGTACTGAATAATGAAGCAAAGGTTCTGGAGCAAAACGGGGAACAGCTCGTGATTGCGGGCATTGAGGATCCTTTGATGGAGCCGGCCGAGCTTTCTGAGAAAACGATTGCCAAGTATATGGACCGTACTTTTGATGGTATACCCGATCAAAATTATCGGCTGCTTCTTTCTCACCGGTCCGAGGTGTTTGATGTTTATGTTGACAGGCAGGTCGATCTGATTTTTACCGGCCATGCCCATGGCGGGCAGGTGCGGATTCCGGGAATCGGCGGCCTTTTTGCTCCTGGTCAGGGATGGTTCCCGAAATATACCGCGGGAATCTATACGAAAGGCATTACGACGATGGCCGTAAGCCGGGGACTCGGTAACAGCATCATCCCATACAGGATTTTTAACCGTCCCGAGATTGTTTTAGTGACGCTGAAGAAAGAATGAGAAAGGGAAAGGAATAAAAAAGCAGAAGTCTTGGCATCCTTTTCAATAAAGGAGGCCTTTTTTTATGTTGAATCTCATCATGAAACTGATCATCTGCCCCATTGTTGTGGCCATCGCGGGAAGTATGCTGACGAATGTGAATTTCTCCCATGTCTACCAGCCCATTGTCATTGGTGCCACATTGGCTGTTGCGGGACATTTGCTCGAATGGGCATTATTGTCGAGAAACACGTTTTGGTTCAGTACAATTACGGACTTTGTCTTTTCTACATTAATCATTTATATTTTAGGCTATTTCTTTTTTACCGCTCAAGTTACTTTTTTTGGAGCTGTTGTCACTGCTCTTCTTTTAACACTTGTAGAGTTTTTCGTCCATATGTGGCTGATCCGGTCGGGCCGCGCAAGGAAAGAAATGAAACTGGGATGATCAAAAGGCGGGAGCGCCTCGTTCGGAAGGCATAACCCGCCTTACATTTTTTGAAGGGCATCCTCTACAGAAGTGTCCCCTGATATCAGCTCAACTGTCTTATTTGTCATACGGTCGGAATCAAGGGATGCGGCCATCACTTTGGCGACATCTTCGCATGAAACGGCCGGATCTTTGATCCAGTGGATACTTTCCTCGAGTTTGACTTTTCCGGACGGCTTTTCGGAGGATAACTCCCCAACCCGTATAATGGTAAAATCCATACCGGTATTTTTTAAATAATCCTCCGCTTCCCGCTTTTTATATAAATAATCTTCTTTGGAGCCCTGCGGATCATCCGCCCCCATTGCACTGAGTAGAATAAAACGTTTCACTTTATTGCGGGCCGCAGCATTGATCAGCGCCTTCGTATCCTCCAACACGGATTTGATCACTTTCTGGTCATTCGTTTTGACATCACAGCCTCCTGCATAAATCACGGCATCCATTTCTTCTGTCAAAGCATTCAGTTCCTCCACATCTGAAGGCATAGTGGAAATTCTGTCCTGGCCAATATATTCCAAAGCTTGTTTCTGCTCTTCTTCATGAACCACAGCATATGTTTCGTGATCGGTGTTTTTGACTAAATACTCGACTAAACACCGGCCGGTATCGTCGCAAGCTCCGGCAATCAATACATTCATGGGCACCGCTCCTTTTTAAATTATTTTTCCTGAATGAAGACATATTAAACAATCTCTTGTTATGATAGGAGAAAAAGGCCTCCTTATAAATGCAGGCCTTTTTCTAAACTAAAGAAAGCATAAAATTTTACCAAATTTTCTCTTCAAACAAGATTAACGTAATGTCCAGCTTCAGGCGCCATCGGTTCGGGGTCACAAGCCGATAGGCGGGCGCCTTGCGCTTTTTCTGTGAAAATAAAATGGGAGAAGGCAAGACTACGGCTTAAAACTATTCTCCGGGGTGTGAGTGTAAAATCATGTGTGTTTCTTATAAAAGCTGTTTCTTCATGTCTTTTAAAAGCAATGGAACCAACTCTTCCTGGTATCCGGCTTTCTTTGATGAAATGATCTCTTTTTTCAAGCATAGCAGTTCATTTGATTCCAATTTATCAAGTTTTGCAAGGCGTTCCTTGGAAATATCCACTTTTGCCTGGCACGACCTGTAGTCTTCAACAGAATATCTCCAAAGCTTAATCTTAGAGGGGCATCGATTTAACAGCCTATTGGCCATTAACAATCCCTCCGGGTCAAAATCACCGGAATAATAAATAAACGTGTTTCCGGCTGTGAGCAGATCGATCAACAGTAAAGAAGCAAGTTTGAACTGCCCGTTCGTACTGATTAATGGAGGAGGAGAAGGAAATGGCCATCGGTCAAGCAATTCGGAACACACACCTGAATTTTCCACGATAAAAACAGCGTTACCTTTTACTGGGCGGCAGGATCTCAATTTTGCAGCCTCCCTAAGGGGGAAGTTCAGCACCGCTTTCACTTCATTGGCCGCTTTTAAAACCGGGTGCTCGCCAGAAACAGTTTCTCCAGTTAATCCAGTGAACGTTACAAAATTCAAAAGGTCATCGCGAAGGAGCTGGAAGTTCTGCAAAAGGTCATTTGCTTCTTCTGCATTTAATCTTCCGCGAATATAAGGAATTTCCCCTCTTTCCCATAACAAGAATTGCAAGGCGTGAAGCAGAATTCTACCGCCATGCTGATCCATGTCGAAGGCATGGGGGTTTTGCGTGATTTTCTGGGCGAAGAACGGGAGCCTCTCATATTTTGGTGCTGCGGGAAGCTGAGAGAGTGCATCACAAACGATGTGAATCAACTTCCTAAGATACTCCGGGTTTTCATCATATAGTTGGTGAATGGCCCTTGTTCCCCTTCCTTTTTTCCTTACGTACTCGATCCAGCTTCCGTATTGCGGGTGAACCTGCTGCAACTCCCGAAAAAAGTGATGTTTCTGCAATTGGTACAGCTCTTCAGCCTCATTCCTGGTGTAAACTTTCTTCCCTGCGTACGCATTTAATAAAGCCTGAATATCAATTTCGGCAAACTTCGTTTTTAGCAGGGCTTTTTCAAAAGCTGCGAATGAGATACTGGCTGATGCCTGCCGGCTGTAATCTTTTCTAAAAAACAAAGATAGGCTTTCTTTTTCTTCCGATGTCAAGTTGGCAAGCTTTACGCTCCCGCCGATCCGGCCTAATTGGATATATCGTTCGAGCAACGCGCGGAGCAGCCGATCCAGCCCCGGCTCGCTCCGCACATACTCAATCAATTCATCCATTAAACTCATGTCAAATCACACCTTCAACTGTTCAAACTCGTATTCATCATAAAGAAGCTGTTTTTCAGTCCCATTCCAGAAATAACGTATCACTGTCACGTAAGGGGCGTTCTTCGGCCTTACAAGCTCGGCTATGGATAATTTTGATACGGTGTCGTAATCTCCCCACAGCGCCTGTGAGTTCATAATGTAGTTGAAGTCCAGCTCCTCCACGAGCTGAAACATATCCCGTATGTTGTTCTCATCTACGCCGGCAAATGCTTCATCAAGCGAAATGACGAACGGAGCATCAGCTCTTGCTTCCTGGTAGCGGGAATAGGCTGCGGAAAAAAGCGGAATATACATGGCCATCGCTTTTTCACCGCCGCTGAACTTAAAGAAGTCGTTGTTCGTCAGCTCCTTTTTGCGTTCTCCTTCCCTTGTGTAATAAAGGGTGAAGGCGAACCATTGCCTGTAGTCGAGTATATCTTTTATTACCTGATGCAGCGTTGTGCCGAAGCCTTCGACTTCCGCAAGTTCCCGGGCCCTGGAAATTTTTGAACGGAAGTGGCTTGTAACCCGCTCCATGTCCGCCTCCATTAAAAGTCTTGGATCGGTCCTCAGCAAGTCAACCAAATCTTTTGTATCCATTTCCTCTTCGGCATCGGCTGTTTTTGGCCTCCATCTGATCGAAAAAGTAAGCCCTGAAGAAGGATCCCTGTTTTCCATTAAATGATTAATTTTTTTCACCCAATGCTCGGCACGATGTATCCTGCCTCTGATAATCCTTCCCACGCTGTTTAAAATGATCTCTTCATATAGCTCCCTATCCCGTTCATTTAAAACTTCGTTTTGTACATAAATGTCGTTTTCAACTTCTTTCAGCGCGGAATAGGGGCTGATGCGCTGGCCTTTGAATTCGAGCTTCAAAATGACCCGCCTGTTCTTTTCCCATAAATGGCGGCTATCCCATCCGGAGGATGTTTCAAACTGAAATTGCTGTATTTCTTCGGTTAACCGATATTCCACAAGGTTTTGCTGTTCTTGGAAAAAAGCTCTTGTCAGTTTTTCATGTACAGATGTCCGGGTCTCTTTTCTCAAAATTTCTCCCGCTTTCTTGATAACAATCCGGGCCAGCTCGTCTATCTCGGCAGTTTCCGGAACCGAAATGTCTGTCAACTGCAGTTTAATTTCCTCCGTCAGAAATGACTTTAATATTTTTGCAAGCTGCTCATCACGTGAAATGTCATTTATACAGGCATCCAAGTCCTCTTCGGCTCGTTCTTTGTCTTTTTGCGCCCCTGTTAATTCTCCTGCAAGCTCGGGAATGCGCTCATCAATATAGGCCAACTTTCCTGTCACCCGTTCGATTTCATTCCTGATTTCATCGGCGCCCAGTTCATGAAGCCTGCTTTCCAGCTGCTGCAGGCTGAGCTGTGTTTTTTCCATCAAGTGTTGCAGACTGTTCATTTCACCCTTCAGTTGCAGAAGATCCTCCACGATTTCTTGCAAGTTTTCCTGATGGGTTTCTATATGGCCCTTTGTACTTTTATATTGACCATATGCCAGCTGCATCTCCTGTAAGTGGTTGGAATAGGCGTTCATTTCGGCCTTTGCCTCATGATACGCATCGGAATTGAACTCTAATTCCAAATCTTTCGCAAGGGCATGGAGTTCAGAGCGGACAACTTCCCACTGATCAAAGGCGGCTTTCATTTTTTCGTTTTTTTCCTGCTTGTCCAACTGGGCCACTTTCGTTTTTGCTTTAGCTTGGATGTATTCTTGATGGGCGGTTTGCGCATCTGCATCACTCGGGAATTGTTCAAACGCTTTTCGGGCTGACTGCTGTTTCAAAACGGCCTCTTGATGATCGCTTGCCAACAATGCGACTTTTTCCTGAAGCTGGCTGATTTCCAGCTCCAGTTCCTTAATTTTTCCGAGCCGGTATTGTTCCCTTGCCAATACTCCGATCAGGCGGGGTCCTTCAAGGGGAGGCGCCTGCCCTTTCACCATTGACAGGCGGTAACTTCCCGAAAGGGAAACGGATGCCCCAGCCGGATTTTCCTCATCCGTAATTTCAATGCTGGAGAGAATATCTTCAATCTCATGTGCCAGCATCGCCGTCTCTTCACTGAAAGCCGGCTGAAGCAAAGCTTTAAGTGTTTCCTTTCCTTTAACAGGGCAGGGAATCAACACTTTGTCATGCTTAATGGACGAGGTGCTTTTTTCCGCAATAAGCGCATCAAGAATCCCTGCTTCTTTCAGTGCAGCTTCGATTCTTTCTTTCTCCTGTTCACTTACATGACCCTGAAATTCCACGGCTTTATAGAAGGGGACAAAGTCAATTCCCTGCTTCTTCAATAAGCTTCTCGCTTCAATTGTTTTTGGGTGTCTTTCCGGTTCCGGGTCTTTTTTATTCTTCCAATCATTCAATTCCTGTTCTTTTATAAGCTTCTGCTTTTCGACTGTTTTTATTTCAAAGTCAAGCGCCAGTTCCCTGTTTTTCCACTTTTGTTCAAATGCAGAAAGCTCTTTTTGGATCGGCTCTTTTATTTGTCCGTATGGATAAGAGTCATATAGACCGTGGATTAAATGGGATGTCTGCTGATACAACTCATTTGATGCTTCCATAAAATCGGCGTCCTCGTACCATGTGATGATTTCATGCAGAAGCCTGTCTTTTTCCTCAGAAAATAAATGCTCCCATTTGTTTTCGTCCCTAATGGCTTCGTCCAGCTTTCTGTCAGCATCGCCATGGGCTTTGCTTGCATCCTCATAACGGCTCTTTTCCCTGTCATGTTCAGACCATTTCAGTAAAATTTGTTCTATCAGATTGGCGTACTGGCGGGCTTCGTTTTTCCATACTGTAAAATCAAACGTTTCCTCTTTTAATCTTGAAAAATCGGATGCATTAATGGCATGCTTATGAAAACCGGCGGTTTCTGCGTTGATTGATAGTTCCTCAAGCCAATCTTCCATTTCTTGTTCACTTTTATCCCGGGTAAGCTGCAGGTCTTCAATTTTTTTCTTTAATTCACCTTCACGTGCAAGCTTTTGATCATATGATCTTACTTTTTGAGAGGACTCTTTGCTGTATTGTTCCAGCTCCTTCAGTTTCTTTTGCCTCTCTTCTTCAGCCTGAAAAACTTCGTGCTGTTCCAGCTGTCTTTTTGTTTCTGTAAAAACTTCCTTTTCCTGCCGCAGCCGATTTTCTTCTTTTTCTCCCTCTGTCAGCAGGTTTTCAAATTCGGAAATCATCTGTTCGAGTCTGTTTTTCTCTCCCGTACGCTCTTTGAGCGCTTTGACTGCTTTTATATAATCGTCTGCTTTTTCGGCCAGCATATATTGGTTATAATTGTCATATTGTTTGCAGAGACGCTGCAATGAGGCATGGTCGCGTTCAAGCTGGTCAAGCTGCTGTTTGGTCTGATCCATCATTTCAATCGTATCGGACAAAGGACGAAGCTCGTCGTCCGATAATTCGGGAAGAGAACTTTCCAATATGCCGTAAATGACCGTAGGCTTGAAATCCTTCGAAAGCTTCGGGCTTCTCAGTTGGATAATCAATTTAATCAGTTCATCGTATGCATCCAGATCTTCGAAACCAAAGATGGATTTATTGACAAGGTCCATATATTCCTTTTGAGTGTAAACGACTTTTCCGCCAATCCCGATTTTTGTCTCCAGCTCTTTTTTCGTCAGGGGGATTTTTTCATAATCGCCGCCGTTTTTCTCTTCTTTATACAAGAAAAAATCCTTGCCGACCCGGCGGTTGTCCGTGATGGAAAAGCCCCAGAAATCCAGGCTTTTCTGCCGCTTGGCCCTAAGTCCGATCCCGGTTGTCACATATTGTTCGCTGCCTTGCCGCTTATATTCCAGAAACAGGTAGCCTGTCCGTTCATCACGCTGGGTGACATCTTTTTCCCCAAGCAGGTAATCTTCCATTTTTCTCGCACGTGACCCAAAGGGATCAAGGCGGTCGGGGCTTTTCCTTCCATCCAGCAAAACAGGTATCAGGCTTTGCATCGTCACAGACTTTCCGGATCCGTTGCTGCCCCGGAGCAACAGTTTACCATCGGCAAACTGGAATATTTCATCGTCATAATACCAGAAATTAACAAGGCCTGCCCTGTTCATCTTCCATTTATTTTCTGTCATCCTTTTCTCCTCCTTGAAAATCGTCCGGGTACCTTCCTGTCAGCCTGCCAAGAAGAGGAAGAATTAAAATCATCTCTGTCTCCTCCTCCAACTCTGCCATTTTCCATTGACTCATGACTGCAAGAAGCTCTCTTGCCAGTTGTTTCGTGGAAGCTTCACGGTGAGCCTTGCTCCAGCCGGCACCGAACTGTTTCGAACACTCTTCCAAGAGTGATTCAAAATCGGTTGCTGTCATGCGAACAATCCCGTAATCATTCGGGGGGAACTGTAAAAAAGACTGGCGCAAAACACCGGAAAATTGCAGAACGATGTCCATGATGGCTTTTTGGTCCGGGAACAAAACAGCCTTTTGCTTCTTCTCCGGAGCGACCAGCATAGCTGCATTTTTATATAATTCGAATTGGTAGTCTGTATGTTCTTCAATATCATCTCTTAATCTGTTTCTGAAATTACGCAAATAGTGAAAGTCGGGATCATCTTGTTGCTTCCGGTACATGGCGGGCGACAAAAACAATTGTCTATATACACGATGCCGCCTCTCATCATTGGATGAAGCTGCTTTATCGTATTGGATCAGTTCTTCGATTGAGTCAAACTGGAACAGGTCTTTCGGATAGGACCGCATGAAATATCGTGAAACTATGGGAACTTCATAAAGAACTTCCTGCTCTTCATTTAATTGGAATCCTTTGATATCGCCGTCTATGGCTTTTAGGATGCCAAAGTCTATCGCCGACTGGATGACCCTGATCAATGATTTCCTATGTTCATAGTGGGTCCAGTCAAGCTGAAAAACGCCGGGATAAGTCGCGGATAATTCTTCAGTAAGATCGGATAATAGAAACTGTTCATCTACCGATTTGCTTTCAAGAAACCCAAGAAGGCAGCAAAACATGGCGTAATCCATCGGAGACTGGAAGGATGTGATTCCCATCCAGCTTTCCGGCTCTGACGGGATTTTTTCAAGTTTGATAAAATGCTGGTGTACGATAAAACGGAATCCGAACTTTTCTTCTACATATCTGCGTACGCTGTGTTCCCGTTCCCGGATCAGTTGGTATTCTTCCGACTGTGTTTCCCTTAATATCCAAAACTGTTCCATCAGCAGCTCCAATGCCGCTTTCGCTTTCTCATCAAAGGCTTTTACGTCTTTTTCCATCATCATCCTCCTGCGGGAGAAACCGTATTTGAAAATTGGGCATGTGCAATACCCCGTCTTTCGATTCCAGCCGGATCAGGGTCTCATCGATCAGGCCGACTGTCAGTACGCGGCCGGATTCGACTTTAATGGTCCGGTCCTTTTTGGCCATCGCTTTTCCGACCCACGACAACAGAACTTTTCTTACCTGCGGCTCAATCACCGGAAGGCTTTTAAAAGTGATCGTGTTTTGATCGATATATTGCTCGATCATCCGCTGCTCGGCTTCTTTCTGTTCCATATAATCATTAAGAGCGGCGATTTTCTCCAATTTATGATTTTGAATGGCTGTCGGCTTGGTTTTCTCCCGGTATTGTCTTGCACGCGGTTTGATGATTAATTCGGAAGGCTCCTCATCCCAAATATCCGAATAGATGTTTTCAGTCCGTTTCTCCTCCGCGTATATATGACGTGAATGCGAAACGCCGAAAACGAGAGAGGAGAGGCAATGGGCCTCATTGATGTCAGTCAAATGGGCAAACCAATCCGCCAAATGAAGATAATCTTTTTTCCTGCTCCGAAAATGCTGATGTCTCTCACCAAGTCTCTGAACAAAGCGGGTCATTCTACGGATTGTTTCATTCGTGCTGTTTTGCAGTCTTTCCAACTCGCTGGGGCGCCCGTCTTTTCCCAAAAACCACTCCTTCAGGTTGTCCCATTGTTCCTGCACCGATTGTTGGATTTCTTCAGCGGTCAGTGTCTGCTGGTCCAGTCTTGGTATACTTGCCTGATAATCCGCCTCACGTTTGGCGACATGTTGAATTGTTTTTGATGGCAGGCCGCTTATGACCGATTCGATTTGCAGGCTTGTTTGCTGTAAGGAGATGATAAAATCACGCAAATATTGGGTGAAATGATCTTTATAGGTCAAAAAGGCTTCGGTCATCATTCGATCTTCAATATTTTCGCTTGACAGGTAAGCGATATAATCGGTCGAGTTTTGGACGATCTTCGTAAAATAATCATAGATATCTGTCCAAATCCGGTGCCACTCTTCGTCCGTCAAGTTTGAATCCGTATTTTTACCTGCTTCGGAAAGCTTTCGCAATGATTCATAGAGTCGATCGAATAATGTCTTTTCCAGGGATCCCCCAAACCCTTCACCCATGTTTTCCAAAGACATGACCATTCTTTCTATTTCTACTGTATAGGGGCTGCACTGGTAACGGAATCTTTTCTTTTTAAACTCTTCTATTGTTTTCACGTTGCTCGTTTCTTGGCGGGCATATAAATTTTTCCATTTCACAAGCTGGTTTAAATCATGCTCAAGCATTTCCATTGTATATTGTGAAAAATGCTCAAACTGCCGTAAATGTGCATAGACCTCTTCAGGATAGAGGAAGTGCTGCATCCTTTCGTGCCTTTTGTAAAAATACCGCAAAATCGCCCGATATCTGCCGGCATTATCAGCGGTTAAATAAGATGCCTCAGTGATAGGCTTTAGCAAACGCTCGTCCAAATGGGCTCACTGCCTTTCTATGTTGTTTTTTGGTCTTTTAAGGAAAATAATAATTGGGGAGAAAACGGGGAAGGTGAAGAAAAAAGGAGAATAGTCAATTTGCTTCATTATAACACAGAATAATAGGTAAATAGATTGGAAGTATACGTAATATTTCATATACAAATATGCCGGCTATGCTATAATTGTCCACAAAGAGGAGGTGGAAAAAAGAAATGGAAGCAGTCTTGAAAGAAATTTTAACAAAGCTGGTCGATTTGGATAATGGTTTCCAAGAGGTGCGTACGGAGCTTCAGGAAGTGAAATCTGGTCAAAAAGCGATGGGGACGGAGCTTCAGGAAGTGAAGTCTGGTCAGAAATCGATGCAGGTGGAGCTTCGGGAAGTGAAGTCAGATCAGAAAGCGATGCGTGCTGAAATTCTGGAATTGCAGAAGGACCAGTGGAAGATGCGGTCTGAACTTCAAGAAGTCAAGACTAACCAAAAAGCAATGTATGCAGAACTTCAGGAAGTTAAAACAGAGCTGCGCGGCAACAGTGAAAAGATTGATAACCTGACGAAGGAGATGCGCAGTCATTTTAAACAAGTCGAGGCCAGACTTGATGAACATCAATCTATTTTCAGCATTGTTTCAGATGAAATGAAAACAATGAAGGCTCATATTCCTGGGTGGAAAGGCAGGTAAACATGATATGATGCCCCGCAGCGGATGCCCCCAGGTTTGTCTTCACAAGAATTCTTCATTCAAAAGCCGCAAAAATCAACCACAACCCTTTCTTTACAAGGCTCCGGACATCCGGAGCTTTTTCCTATTGAAAATAATTGTGTTTCCATATTCAAAACCCGGGTATACATTGAAACGAACCACAAAAGTCAACCCAAGGAGGAGAACACTAATGGATAAGGAAATCATCGGAATTTTCCACTCGGAAGAAGAAGCCATCCGGAAGGTTGAGGAATTGGAAACGCAAGGTTACGACGCAAGTGATATATATGCCGTTGCAAAAGATGAGGATGACGTGTCAATGGTGCGCGGCAGAACAAATATTGACGTGAAATCTAAAGGCGGCAACTGGTTTGACCGCTTTGTAGGATTTATCACAGGGGAAGAGCCGGTGAGGGAGGCCTTGCATAATGCGGGTCTGGACGGCCCTGAAATGGACGACTACTACCATGAGATCGATAACGGCGGAATTTTACTGTATGTGGACAAGGAATATGGCCGCATACATGATTCTCTTGAAGAACATATGAATGACAATCCGATGAATGTGCATAATGCCGATACTGAAATGCATACTGAATCGAATTTTGTGCCTCATAGCGAGGTGGACGCAACTTCTCAAACAAGCGGAATGAACACAAGCGAAGATACGGCTGAAGAAGCCCGCATGCAATTGTATGAGGAAAAGCTTCGTGTCGATAAAGAGCAAGTAGAAAGCGGCGAAGTCAGGGTCCGGAAAAATGTTGTGGAAGAGGAACAATCTTTCGATGTACCGGTAAGCCGTGAAGAAGTGTATATCGAACGCCGTCCGGCAGATGAAGCTAAAGCGATGGATGAAGCATCTGCGGCGTTTGAAGAAGATGGAGAAAGCATACGCATTCCGTTAAAGGAAGAACATGTGGAAGTGACGAAGAAGCCGGTTGTCAATGAAGAGCTCATTGTGGGCAAAAAGAAAGTTGAAGATACTGAAACCGTAAGAGAAACGGTTCGCCGTGAAGAGGCTGACATCGACGAAATGTATGGAGAGCATCGTGATGATAGTGAAAATATGGATAACAGCAATATAAATACGGCCGCCCGGATAAATGAGGAGTCTGACTTCGGAAATGCCTCCACCCTTGATGCCAGGATGAATGAAGGGCAGCCAAGCGGAAACAATGTGCTTGCAAATGATAGTGGAATAAATGTGCAGAACGATCCCAATATCGACGAAAGGAGCAAACTTGACGAAGAATTGGAGAAAAGAAGAGCTGAAGTGCAAGCGAAAAATTACAATCCTTATTCCGGCGAAAACAGAAACCATAGATTATAAGAAGAACAAAGCAAGGGAGCGGCTCCGAATCTGCTCCCTCTTTCGTTTTTCCGAAAAAAATGGTTCGCTTGATCAATCGGGGTTTTCTCACGGTAAATGAGGGATAACCAGCAACGCTACATTTCTTTTTTAATTTTTTCCAACAGAACACGGCACCCTTCACTCACCAAGTCGTATGTTTCCTGGAAGTCCCCTGTATAATATGGATCAGGTACATCCTTTTTTGCATCCGTCAAGTCAAGAAGCCGGACGACCTTGGGGTCGTCAGGCTGTCCTGTTATCCTGGAAATATTCCGGATGTTCGATTCGTCCATTCCCACTATGTAATCATATTCTTCGAAGTCTTTTTTGGAAAATTGCCTGGCAACAAGCCCTTCGGTGCTGACATTGTATTCTGCCAGCTTTTTCACCGTGCCTTTGTGCGGCGGTTCCCCGATATGCCATGAACCTGTACCAGCGGAATCAACCGAAATTTTTTCGCTCAAACCTTCCTTTTCGACCAAATCCCGCATGATCGCTTCAGCCATCGGCGAACGGCAAATATTACCCAAGCAGACAAATAATACTTTAACCATACACACGTCTCCCTATTGCGTCTAATGTACCTGATATAGTAGCATATAGAAATGGCAAAGTGAATCAACCTGCCCGGAATTGTTATTGATTTGTGGGAATTGTCATTTATAATGAATATTGGCAGATCAATAGATTTATAAAAACGAACCATTAAAAGGGGAAAAATTCATGGCAAGACATAAACCGAAAAAGAAATCAAAAACTTTAAAGATCGTGCTGTCTGTTATCCTTCTGCTAGTTGTTGCCACAGCCGGATTTGCCTTCTCGATCTATCATAATATTAATAAAACGGCCAAAAACATGCACAATCCGCTGGAACGTACTCCGGAAGTGGCGAGGGAGGCGAATCTTTCCCTTAATAAGAAAGAGCCTTTTTCAGTGCTTATGCTTGGGGTCGATGAACGCCCTGGCGACCGCGGCCGTTCCGACTCCATCATCGTGATGACCGTCAACCCGAAGACAGAATCGATCGATATGCTCAGCATTCCAAGGGACACGAGGGTCGAAATTGTCGGCAAAGGCATCGATGACAAAATCAATCACGCATATGCATTTGGCGGAGTTGAAATGTCAATGAATACGGTTGAAAAGTTTCTTGACATTCCGATTGATTACTATATTAAGATTAATATGGAAGGATTCAAGGAGATTGTGGATGCTGTCGGCGGTGTCGATGTTGACAACGACATTGATTTTTCTGTCGGTAAAAAACACTTCCCGGAAGGCCGGATTTCCTTGAATGGCAGAGATGCCCTGGCATATGCCCGCATGCGTTATGACGATCCGCGCGGAGACTTCGGACGCCAGCTGCGCCAGCGCCAAGTCATCCAGGGTGTGATCAATAAAGGAGCCAACATCTCGGCGATCTGGAAATATGACGATGTCCTTGATGCACTGGGAAAAAATGTTGAAACAAATCTTTCATTCGATGAAATGAAGGATATTCAAAAGAACTATAAAGAAGCGCGCCGGAAAATTGACCAGTATCAAATTGAAGGACAAGGGACCAAGATTGATGGCATTTGGTATTACCTTGTTCCCCAAGAGGAAAGGGAAAGAGTCCAAGGCGTGCTGAAGGAACATCTGAATATTTGACAAAACGGAAAAGGCGGGACTGCAAATGTCAAGTGTCCCGCCTTTATTATTCCAATAAAAAGAGGTGTTTCATGAGAAAACGTCACATATGGCTGATTGCAGCCATTGCATGGGCCGCGGCCATTTTTATCGCCACGCATTTGCCATCCTCCACAGGCGGAAATACACAAGTTTTAATAGAAAAATTGTTTGGTCTGTCTTCAGGGCAGGCAGCTCTTGTGAATGTGGCATTCCGCAAGCTGGTGCATCTGGGAGCGTTCGGACTGCTGGCGGTACTCCTTTTCAACAGTTTTGAAAAAAGCAGGTTTCTATTGGCATGGGTCATTACAACCGTGTATGCGGCAACAGATGAAATTCACCAATCATTCGTTCCGGACAGGACGGCTTCTGTATGGGATGTAGTGTTGGATTCACTGGGAGCCCTAATCGCTTTGGGTATGATCAAATTGTTAAATCAACGATCTTACAAAAAGTCCTAGCATGTGGGAATAGATTTCTTCAAATTGGGAAAGAGGCAGCGGATTTTGCCCTTTGCCCAGTTCAATGGTAAAGCCCGGCTTTCTGAAATCCTGGATGAACCAGTCTTTATAACCGGTGTAGTTGTCGATGTAGCGGACTGCTTCATATCCGCTGAGTCTGGCAAAATCCTTTGCAAGCTTCTTTGACTCCGGCGGCTCCAGTCCTTCATACCCCCAATAAATTTCCTGCCCTTGCGTATGAAGGGCGAGCAGCCGGTCATATTTTTCCGTTCTGGCCAGCCCGGCCATCGTTTTAGTCTCCGGTTCGGAAAGAGGGGTGTAGCCCGGAAAGTCACGGGGGCCCGGCTCTTTCGGCTTCCTTTCTTTTTCAAACTCCCACTTGGCCGGGAATTGCTTATTCAAATCCACCCCGCGAATATTCGCCTTCCAGCCGGAAAAGTCCCGGCTATCCCTATTCAGCCTGACAAGCTCGGCTTCCCTTTCGGGCGGGGGACCGTTCAGGACAAGATTGACACCATCAGGATTCACCATCGGGATGGCATACAGCCGGCTCTCCGTATACATCGTTAATGCAGGTATGCCCTTGATCGTCAAACCGCTGGTGAGGGCCAGCATGTAATCGTTTAAAAAACGCATGAAAATAGGTGTAGTGATCCATTCATTTGCATGAAAGGACGCATTGATCTGTACTTTTCTTCCCTTCCGTCCAATCTGCATTTCATGCAGGGGGTTCCCGAGTACGCTTTTTCCCGCTTCCCGCCTTTTAATAAAAGGATAAATCGCCATCAGCCTGTTCATATCGCGGGACATTTTCTGAAAATCATACGGTTCATTGCCATCGATGACCCTTGACATGACTCTTACCGGAATATTGATCTGCTGTCCGGCAGTTAGTTCATTCGGATTGATATCCTGGTTTAAAATCAAAAGGGCATCTACGTTTACACTCCGGTCTTGGGCAATTTTCCAAAAGGTATCGCCGGGCCTGATCGTATACGTTCCTGTTAGGTAACCGGGAATTTGGATTGTCTGTCCAACTTGAAGGGCGTTTGGATTGGCAAGATTCGCATTGGAATCGAGGATCAAAATGAACGGGATATGAAATAACTGGCTGTAATGCCAAAGCGTATCTCCTGACCGTACCCGGATTTCCATAACCGTCCCCCCAAAAATTGTCTTTATCATAACTAGGTGTATGTTCATAACAGATAAATATGATGATAGAATGAAAGGTGAATGATCTTTTTGAAGGAAGTGAACGAACATGCTTGGAGCGGTTGAAGCCGGGGGGACCAAGTATATTTGCGCTGTCGGAACCGAAGACGGGAAGATAATGGAGCGCGTGCAGATCCCAACGGAATATCCGGGAAAGACGATCCCGAAAGTGATTGAATTTTTTCAAAAACATCAAATAGATGCTCTTGGCATCGGTTCATTCGGTCCGCTGGACTTGAATGGGCAAAGCGATACATACGGATATATCAAAGCAACACCGAAGCCCGGATGGGTCAACTTCCCGCTTGTGGAAACGATGAAAAAAGCTTTAAATGTTCCGGTCGCATTTGATACGGATGTCAATGCGGCCGCTTGGGGTGAATTTCTTTTTGGTGCCGGCAAGGGGCTTGGCATCTGCTTGTACATGACCGTTGGAACAGGAATCGGCGCCGGAGCCGTTGTGGATGGAAAGATTCTTCATGGACTTTCCCATCCTGAAATGGGACATATTTTCCTTCGCCGGCATCCCCAAGACGAATTCGAAGGCTTTTGTCCATATCATGTGGATTGCCTGGAAGGTTTGGCAGCCGGTCCGGCAATCGAAAAACGGTGGGGGATAGAAGGGGCCGGGCTGCCGGAAAATCACCCTGCTTGGGAAATAGAAGCCCATTATTTGGCGCAGGCCCTGCTGCAATATATTTTGATTCTTTCACCCGAGAAAATCATCATGGGCGGCGGAGTGATGAAGCAGCCGCATTTGCTTCAGCGCATCCACCGTGAAATGGAGCGGTTATCCAAAGGCTTTCTCACATTGCCGCAGCCGGAAAACTATATTGTTTCACCAACACTCGGCGATGATTCAGGGATATTGGGTGCCCTGATGATGGCGAAAGACATTGTCTATGGAAAATAAATTCTATTGTCAAAAAGAAATTTTCCCTAATAAAAAAGACGGGAGTCTTTACTCCTGTCTTTACAAAAAAAGGATCTTACTTTATGTCTGTTTCCATGTATAGCTGCCCGCCTTCGGATATGCCAGCTTGCCCATTTGTCAGCTCCGTCATCCATTCCCGGAATTCGTTGACCTGATCCTCTTTTACATAAACTTCGATTTCAACAAGGTCGGAATAATGGATGTCTTTCAATTGAAATTCAGAGGAGCGGATTTCGTTTTCAAGTTTTCCAAGCCATGTATAATCGGCTTTCACATGCATGACGGTCACGAGAGTCCGCCGGACGGTCCCGACGGCATCAATCCCTTCAGAAACCGCTCTGCCATAGGCGCGGATGAGCCCTCCGGCCCCTAACTTAATGCCCCCGAAATACCTTGTGACGACAACAACTGTATCTTTCAAATTTCTTTTCTTCAGCACTTCAAGCATTGGAACTCCGGCGGTTCCGCTCGGCTCGCCGTCATCATTTGCTTTTTGGATCTGGTCATTTTCACCGATCATGTAGGCTGAACAGTTATGGGTGGCATTCCAGTGTTCCTTTTTAATTTCTTGAATGAAAGCCTGCGCCTCTTCCTCAGTCTCGGCCCTTTTAACATGTGCGATGAACCTTGATTTTTGAATATTGATTTCATGGGTACCCGTCGCTTTTACCGTCAAATATTGTGCAAGCACGACCCTGCTCCTTTCAAAAGGCTAATTATTTTCCCAACTAAAATAGTGTGTTTAATAAAATTATACATGATATAATACTTTTAGTAGAATGGTAGGTATGTCTTATCACCTATTTCCAGTATACCGATCCGAAAGGGGGACCCCTCGAGGAAAATGGCACTTAAGAAAGTGAATATAAAAGAGCTGGATAATATTGTCGAACAGATGATCAACACCGTGGACCGCAGCAAGCACGAGATTTTCCAGATTGGCGAGCAGTGCCGCCGTGACCATGACAGCATATTAAAAGAACTGGAAAAAATCAAGGAAGAAGTCAGCAAAGTCATTGATGAAGGCGATAAACTGGAAGTGCAATCAAGGCTCTCAAGACAGCGCCTGTCCACCATAAGCCTGCACTTTAAGGAATTCAGCGAAGAACAGGTGCGCACCGCATATGAACAAGCCCATGATCTCCAAACGAAATTAATGATAAACCGGCAACTGGAAAAACAGCTCAGAGAGCGAAGGGATGATCTTGAAAGGCGCTTGCTTATTCTGCAGCAAACGATTGAGCGGGCAGAGATGCTTGTCTCGCAAATTTCGGTCGTATCCAATTATTTGGTAAGCGACATCAAAGAAATGGGTGAAGCCCTGGAAGATGCGAAAATGAAGCAGGACTTCGGTTTACGCATCATCGAGGCTCAGGAAGAAGAAAGAAAGCGGCTGTCCCGTGAGATCCATGATGGGCCCGCGCAATTGCTCGCAAGCGTCCTGATCCGTTCCGACTTGGCGGAAAAAATGCATAAAGAAGAAGGACCGGAGCGATCACTTGAGGAAATACGCAGCCTCAAGAAAATGATCCGTACGACCCTATATGAAGTCAGGCGCATTATTTATGACTTGCGCCCAATGGCCCTTGATGATCTCGGGCTGATTCCGACATTGAAGAAATATTTGGCGACAGTCGAGGATTACCACAAAACAACGAACATCGAGTTCGTTTATTTAGGGAAGGATACGAGACTTCCATCGAAATATGAAGTGGCTCTTTTTCGGCTCATCCAAGAAGCTGTACATAATGCGTTAAAGCATGCTAAGGCAAAGACCATCCAGGTAAAGGTTGAAGTGCAGCCTGAGAAGGTATACGTTCTTGTGAAGGATGACGGCATCGGCTTTGACGTCAGCGTGAGAAAGAGCGGAAGCTACGGTATGATGGGAATGAGAGAGCGCGTCGAAATATTGGACGGCCTGTTCACAATCCATTCCAAACAAGGAGCGGGAACAGTCATTTCAATCAAGATACCCATCATTTGATTAAAAAACAATCAAGGGGGAATAACGAATGCAAACAAAAATAGCCATTATTGATGATCACGAATTGTTTCGCGAGGGTGTAAAGAGAATCCTGGAATTTGAAAAGACTTTCTCTGTCGTGGCAGAGGGTGAAGACGGCTGTGATGCAGTTGGGATTGTTGAGGAATATTCCCCGGATGTAGTCCTGCTTGATATTAATATGAAAGATACAAACGGCATCGAAGCAACAAGGCAGCTGATGGAGACTCATCCGGATTCAAAAGCGATCATCCTTTCCATCCATGATGAGGAAGCATATGTAACGCATGCCATGAAGACCGGTGCCGCGGGCTATATGTTAAAAGAAATGGATTCAGACGAGCTGATCGGTGCAATCAAAGTTGTGGCAGACGGAGGTTCCTATATTCATCCGAAGGTCACTCATAAACTGGTGAGGGAATACAGGAGACTGGCCAACCAGCACAATAAAGGAACAGGCTACCAGCAGCCGGAAGTGAGAGTGCCCCTGCATTTGCTGACAAGCCGCGAATGTGAAGTCCTGCAGCTGCTTGCTGACGGAAAAAGCAACCGCGCTATCGGGGAAACGCTTTATATAAGCGAAAAAACAGTCAAAAACCACGTGAGCAACATTTTACAAAAAATGAATGTCAACGATCGTACCCAAGCGGTCATCACAGCCATCAAGAATGGATGGGTCGAAGTACGATAATATTGAGGCCGGGATGCAAAGAGGCATTTCGGCCTTGTGCGGTCTGAATATGAGGCGGCCAACCGGGCGCCGGACAATCTCTGACTTTCTAATTGAGCGTATTTTAGATTATTGCTGCCCGCGCGATATTCTGAATAATCGCACGAATGGCAAGTGATGAGAGGTGATATATTGAATACGAAGTTTTCTCGTTTATCTGACCCCCTGCAGCAATTCTCTCCTGAGCTTCAACGATTTTTATTCGGACGAATGCTCCTCTTGAATGAAATCCCATTTTCCAAAGAAGAGATTAATGTACATATCAAAAATGGATATATTGAAGAAGTCCCCGGATTAAGGCTCAGTAACACAGGATGGCTGTGTCATCGCTGCGATAACCGGGTTGGCAGGCTTTTTTCGAAATTTCCTTGTGCATCATGCGGAAAGGACTGCGTCTATTGCAGGAAGTGCCTCATGATGGGAAGAGTGTCACAATGCACGGACTTTTATCGTTGGACCAGCCCTCCTTTGAAATGGGATTCCGGTAGCCATTTGCAATGGGACGGTCAGCTTTCCAAAGGACAGGAAGCTGCTTCTGAAGCGGTGGTTGCCGCTGTCCGGAACAAAGATGAATTTCTTGTATGGGCGGTATGCGGCGCTGGAAAAACCGAGGTGCTATTTTCAGGCATCAATGAAGCGTTGAAGCTTGGCCATCGGATCTGCATTGCGACTCCGCGGACGGACGTTGTATTGGAGCTGGCGCCCCGTATTCAAAAAGTGTTTCCCTCTGCCGAAGTCTCCGCACTGTATGGCGGCAGTGAAGACCGTCACCGATTTTCTCCCATCACGATTTCCACTACTCATCAACTCCTTCGTTTTCACCATGCGTTCGACACGATGATTGTCGATGAAGTCGATGCTTTTCCATATACATTTGATGCAAGCCTGCAATGGGCAGTAAAAAAATCGGCCAAGCCGGAAGCTGCGCGAATCTATTTGACCGCAACCCCGAGCAGGAAATGGCAGGATGAATGCCGGTTTGGAAAGCGAAAATTCATTAAAATACCTGCCCGCTTTCACCGCAGGCCGCTGCCGCTGCCGCGATTTGCATGGTGTGGAAATTGGCAGAAACGGCTGGAAAAGAGCCGGCTTCCCTATAATGTAATGGAGTGGACGGAAAATCGGCTGAAGCTCGGAAAACAGGCGCTTATTTTTCTTCCGCATATTGAGCTGATGAAAAAATCCCTTTCCATTTTTCAGAAGCTGCATCCGGCGATTGAATCCGTTCATGCGGAAGACCCGTTAAGGAAGGAAAAAGTAAAAAGAATGAGAGCGGGGGAGACACCGATTCTTCTTACAACAACCATTTTGGAAAGGGGCGTCACTTTTCCAAATATAGATGTGGCAGTGCTTGGTGCAGAAGATGATATTTTTACTGAGGCTGCCCTTGTTCAAATTGCCGGCAGGGTGGGCAGAAGTTCGGAATACCCCTCAGGGGATATTACTTTTTTTCATTACGGCAGGACAAAAGCGATGATCCGGGCTTTGCTTCATATCGACCATATGAACAAGGAAGCGCAGAAGGCGGGGCTGCTCGATGAATAATCATTGTTTGTATTGCGACGCGGTCATTCAGGAGGAGATGACATGGAGAAAGTTTCTATTTGGGGCGCCTGAACAAAGTTTATGCAAAACGTGTAAAGGAAAATTGATAATCATCACGGATCCGGTTTGCCGGAAATGTTCCAGGCCGTTTGCCAAGCTGGAAGCTGAGTATATTCATGAAGATATTTGCCATGATTGCTTTCGCTGGGAAAAAGACTCGAAGTGGAAGGGCGTCCTTGAACGAAATGTTTCCATATATGATTACAATGATTTTTTAAAAGAAATGTTGGCACGCTATAAATACCGGGGGGATTATGCGTTGGCGAAGGCATTTTCGCCGGAGGTCCGAAGCATCGTTTCAAGGGCGTCCTTCGATTTGGCCGTGCCGATTCCGTTGAGCAGTGAGCGGCTGATGGAGCGGGGGTTCAACCAGGCCGCCGCTTTGGCAGCTGAGGCCGGGTTTGAAACGTTTGATGCGCTCGTGCGGATCCACGGTGAAAAGCAATCGAAAAAATCCCGGGAAGAGAGGATTCACCTGAAACAGGTTTTTAAAGTGAATCAAGACGTTTCAGGAAAAGTTATTCTTTTAATAGACGACATTTATACGACAGGATCGACGCTTCATCACGCAGCGCATGCCCTGATGGAGGCTGGTGCGAAAAGTGTAAGCTCTTTTACATTGGCGAGGGGGTGAATTTTTCAGCGAAGATTATCTAAACAATTATTCCGATAAACCGATATAATAGATACGAAACGTTGAAAGCAAGGAGGTTATCTGATGAAAATCAATTCTTTCAACAGGCCTGATACGAATCCGTATTCTAAGCAGATTAATCATGTAGAAAAGCAAACCCGCACAGAACGTATGGATGCGGATCAAATACAAATTTCCAAAGAAGCCAAAGAGCTCCAGCAGTCATCCAGATTTGATGCAGAGCGAAAAGCCCGCGTAGAGCAATTGAAAAATCAGATCGAGCAAGGCAATTATAAAGTCGATCCGAAAAAAGTTGCTTACAGCATGGCCAAATACTACTTCAACCAATAAATCGAAAGGAGGCTGTTCCATGTCTGCGGAGACTTTGATCAACAATCTGACCAGGCAGTATCAACTGCATGAGAGCCTGCTGAAAAATGCGGTCAAGAAAACGGAGGTCCTGAAAAAAGGTGATGTGGACAGCCTCCAGGAGATTATGCGCGAAGAACAGAAGCTGACAACAACCATCACCATGATGGAAGACGAACGGCAGACGGTTGCAAAAGCGTTTTTAAAAAAGAATTGGGACGGCCAAATCACGATTGCGGACTGCATAGCAGCCGCAAACCCCGAAGCGGCCGAAACGCTGAAGGCGCTGCAGGAACAGCTGATAACAGTGATTGAAAGGCTTCAGAACCAGAACGATCTGAACAAGCAGCTCATCTACCAATCATTGCAGTACGTCAACATGAACCTCGACCTGTTGCAGCCGGAAAAGGAAACGGCCGCCTACGGCAGGCCGGATGAGAAAAAACAACCCAAACCAAACAAGTCCTTCTTCGATTCAAAGGCTTGATTAATATAATTGAATGAGAAATATGGAGGAAATAACATGTCATCTACCTTTCATGGCCTGGAAACGGCAAGAAGAGCACTGAACACCCAGCAGGCCGGGCTATACACGACCGGACATAACGTAGCGAACGCCAACACACCGGGCTATACTCGCCAGCGGATCAATATGCAGGCCTCAGAAGCGTATCCGCCTGCATCGATGAACCGGCCGATGATTCCGGGCCAGATCGGGACGGGCGTTTCGGCAGGTTCCATTCAACGTATAAGGGAATCCTTCCTTGACACGCAATATCGAAAAGAAAATGCAAAGCTGGGGTATTTTGGAACAAATGCAGAGGCCCTCTCCAGATTGGAAGATATATTAAATGAGACAGGTAAAGAAAGCACAGGTATTTCCAGGGTGCTAAACGACTTTTGGCAGGCCCTCCAAGACCTGAGCGTAAACCCGGAAAACTCCGGTGCGAGGGAAGTTGTCCTTGAGCGCGGAAAAACCGTAGCAGATACATTTAACCACATATACAACACGATGGAGGACTATAGGCAGGATTTGAAGGTCCAGCTAAATACATACCTAAACGAAAGTGGAAAAGATGATGATCCAAGGGGAATCAATTTATTGTTGAAAAACATCAACGAGCTAAATCAAAAAATAGCGGAAGTTGAACCGCTGGGTTATGTTCCGAACGACCTGTATGATGAGCGGGACCTGCTTGTGGATGAGCTTTCCAAGTTTATGGATATAGAGGTGCAAAAGGTACCCAGCCACAAAAATCCCAAAGGCGAGATGGAAGGGATCTATGTCATTAAAATGAAAGGTGACAGTACTACGAAGGAATATGAACTTGTCAGCAAGGATTTCAAATTTGCAGAAATCAATGTTTCATATGGTGAGGAGCCGGATGTTGTAACTGGGCTTAAGATTGGTGAAGAGGATATTCTTAAAGATTTAACAGATGGAACATTGAAAAGCCTCATTGAGAATTATGGGTACCAAGGTCAAGAAGGGGATTCATATATAACTGTCATGAAAGAATTGGATAGTATAGCGGATCTTCTGGTGGAAAAAGTAAATGGGGCATTTGATGGTGATTTTTTTAATAATAACGCGGGTGCAAGTGACCTTGAGATGATACTAAAAGATACAGAAGGATTAAAACCGGAGGGTTCTCCTGGTGACGGATCAAAAGCATTGGCTATGGCCGATTCATTAAAAGATGTAATGACCAAATATCAGGAGTTAATTGGGAGTCTAGGCGTTAAAGCGCAATATGCCAAAGGGCAGGCAAAGAATGTCAGCACCCTTCAGGCCGCAGTTGACGAAAAACGGCTTTCGGTCAGCGCTGTTTCTTTAGATGAAGAGATTATGAATATGATTAAGTTCCAGCACGCTTATAATGCGGCTGCAAGGAATATAACTGTGATTGATGAAATGCTCGATAAAGTAATTAACGGCATGGGCGTTGTCGGGAGATAGGGGGTAAATTGATATGCGTGTTACACAATCTATGATTGCAAACAACTCACTCAGACATTTGAGCAATACTTACGGCCGTCTTGGGATGCTGCAGGAACAACTGAATACAGGGGTAAAGATTAGCAGGCCGTCAGATGATCCGGTTGTTGCCATGAAAAGTCTTGCCTATCGTACTAATGTTAAGCAGAATGAGCAGTTTAAACGGAATTTCACAGAAGCGCATAACTGGATTGACAATTCGGATGCGGCTTTGGATCAGGCAACGAAAGCGATGCACCGCATACGTGAGTTGACAGAGAGTGCAGCCAATGGAACGTTGGATCAAAGCCAACGTGATGCTATTGCTGAAGAGATAAAAGAACTGACCGAGCAATTAGCAAATATCGCCAATACGGAAGTTGCCGGAAGGTATATTTTTAATGGAACGGATACGGATGCATCTTCGGATGAGATAAAAAAACCTGTAACCCCTAAAGACGATGGAACTTTTGATGTAAATAATAATAATGAGGCAGTTAAAATAGAGCTTAGTAAAGGCATCGAGATTCCGATTAATGTGACTAATGTTTTTACACAAGAATTATTCAATAAGCTAAAAGAACTGACCGATGCCATTGAAGGAAACCCTAATGATGAAAATAAAGATATCGGCAGCTATCTTGGAGATCTCGATATTGAGATTGATAATCTTTTAACCAAAAGGGCTTCGCTCGGTGCCCGCGCAAATCGTATTGATCTGATGGAGAACCGGATTGATCAGCAGGAAGAGATTTTAAAGAAGATGGTCGCTGATAATGAAGGTGTGGAATATGAAAAGGTCATCACCGAACTGGTGATGGAGGAGAGCATGCTTAGAGCATCGTTGAGTGTAAGCGCACGGATTGTTCAGCCGACGCTGGTTGACTTTTTAAGATAGAAAGCTACTTTCGCTGGGTAGCTTTTTTCTCTTTTAAAAAGCAAACGGAGGTGCTTTTATGAGATTGATGCCACAAATTCGGATTGAATCCACTATAGGGCAGATTGGCATGCGGACAATCCCGGCAAGGCAGTCGATAGAACAGCCTAGAGCGGTATTGGAGATTCAGCAGCCTCCAGCTGTTATGCAGATTGAACGTACGCCTGGAAAGCTTACGATTGACCAGACTAAAGCCTGGGAAGATATGAATTTGAAGTCTACACCAAGGCTTGTGGAAGAGTTTGCTCAAGATGGACGCTCACAGCTTCTTGAGGGCATTGCAAGGCGAGCGGAAGAGGGAGACGAGCTGATGCGGATTGAGCTGGGCGGCGGCAATCCAATTCCGCATATAGCCAAGCGAAATTTTGAAAAACCGCAGGTTTCGTTGAATATAACATTCATACCTTCTCCTTTCAGTGTCAAAGTCAATTATGAGCCGGATGTATTGCACATCCAATGGAAACAAAATAAGCCGATCATCCATGCGGAGCCCCAAGAGCCTGTGATCGAAAATGAACCGGGAAAAGTGGATATTTATATGGAACGCGAGCCGTCGTTAAAAATAGATTTTGTCAATTTGGAAGCATGAAAGGAGCGGGGAAATGAACATTGAAACGAAATATCATGGAACGCAGCAGATAAACGAAGAAGCTGTTTTGAGGTTTGACAGCGGGATTCCCGGATTTCCGGAAGAGAAGAATTTTGTCTTGCTGCCATTGGATGAGGGCACTTTGTTGGTGATGCAGTCAGTTAAAACACCGGAAATCGGCTTTATCGTCACGGATCCTTTTTCATTTTTCCCGGAGTATGACTTTAAACTGAGCGAATCAGCGATTGAGCAGTTGGCTCTTAAACAGCCGGAGGATGCAGTGGTCTACGCGATATTAACCGTGCAGGATCCGTTTGAAAAGACGACGGCTAACCTGCAAGCACCGGTGGTCATCAACAGACATAATAATAGGGCGAAGCAAGTGATTCTGAATGACACCGATTATAACACCAGGCACCCCCTGTTTGGACAGAAAGTGAAGGGGTGACGTCATGCTGATATTATCGAGGAAAAAGGGCGAGGCTATTCAAATTGGACCTGACATAGAAATCTCTATTACAGCCATTCAGGGGGATCAAGTCAAAATCGGCATTAACGCGCCTAAGAATGTAGAAGTCCACCGCAAAGAAGTGTGGCTGGAAATACAGAATGAAAATACGGCAGCGCTAAAAGAAGTTACGGATCTCTCGGGCATTTTGGCAAAAACGAAAAAAGAATAATTTCCACCTTCTACGCATACAAACAGCAGGTAAAAGAGCCATTGACTCAGTATTCCGCTTTGTGAATATGGCGTTGACAATAGCGGGATTGAAGAAGTTTTAAATGGGCGACAAACTGGTGCAACGAAGCCGATATGTATCCAAGTGATTGCTTTTGAGTGGAATGCACTGGTAAAAGCTATATCCTCCCGTACTTTACCTTGCAAAAAAAATCAGTAATTTAAAAGTTGTACAAGTTCCTGTTTCATAACATTGAACTGCTTATCATTAGTTATTGTTTCATGTACTATTGGGTCCAGTACAACATAGTTTTCGGTAATAGGGTCATATAGTTTTAATGCATCCGAGTCAAAGAGTAAGGGAAATAACATAAAGTCTTTAATGTTTGCTGTAACCAGGATACAATCGTATTGCCATGCATTTAATAGAATTCTAGAGTCGGAGACAGAAGGATATTCTACACCGCGTTTTATGACATCTAACTCCTTTTTATAATTTGATCGAATATATGCGGAGATTTTTCTTATCATATGCTCTGCCTGCCTATTATTAATTTCAGGTAAAATGGTGAGGAATCCCCTAACTGCATCCAATCTGCGTTTTTCCTTGTCCATCATTAAGTAGGATTGGATCTCAAGCTCCCTTAGCACTTCATGGGGGACAAAAATCTCGCTCTCGCCAATTTCCATTTCGGAGAGTATCATTGTCCAAAACTTTTTGGCTTCATTTCTATAGTGGGAGCTTGAGTCTATTTTATATCTAAAAATGTTTGTATCCAGCATATATCTCTTTTCCGAAAGAAAATTTTCCGGCATTTAGTCCTCTTCCTCTTCTTCATCAATGCCTTGCAATACGAGATCAATCGCTTTCATTGATTTCATTCTATTAATTTCTTTCTGTTTTAGATGCTTGGAAAATTCAGGTTTTGCTAAAAATTGTTCTGTAGGGATAAGCCATTTGCCGGAATTCTCCATGCGTTGTTTTGCTTTAATCTTCCCTTCAGCACAATATCTTCTTACCATCTGCGGCGTAACATTCAACATTTGTGCTACTTCTGTTACCGGCATATATTCTGGCAGTCTCGTATGGAAAACGTCTTTCAGTACATGTTCTACTTCGGTTTTTTCATCATCGTTCAGTTCCAGATAAAACATTTCTTTCTCTTGATCGATTTCAATGGATTGATGGAGCAGTTGTACATATTGCCTGGCGTTTTCACTGATATTTTCCTTGTTAACTTGGGCCATGACGTCAGAGATGCCTTTAAAAACAACTCCCGTTTTTACAGCCATATGTTTTTTCACTCCTCTCACCTCCAGTATAAATTATTCAGAAAAGAAACAAAAGACATAAAAAGGAAACAAACGAAACTTGCTTTATTTTTATATAGAATACCCGTTTTTAGACATAATATTCTTGAGGAAAAAGATGACTGGTATATGGACCTTTTTGAAGGTAGCGTAATAAGAGTAGAATCTGATAATGAAGGTGAAGATCAGGGTATGGGATTGTTATGAGGCAAGGGCAATGCGATTTGTGCTATAGTGATCGGAAGACATCCGGGCAGATAAGATAACAAGTAGAATCGATATCACAATAGCCCTAACAAAAAAACCAAGTCTCGAAAGACTTGGCTCACTGAATATATCTATATGCAATATCTAGGTGCTTATACCTTAGTTACGTTTGTTTAAGACTCTTGCTGTTCTGACTCGTACGAAACCCTCGTATTTGTTGACTAGGCCATTAATGAAAGTCTTCATTTAACCTACCCTCTTTCGTATCATTGTAATTTCATTATCATCTTTTTCCTTAAAATAAACAAAGTCAGAAAAATTGAATGAAAACGAAAACAATGTCAATGAAAGCGAATGTCATTGTTGTTTTCCTCATTTAATCTTACAATTGCTCGCTTTTTCAAGGTTGCCTTTATAATGTGGGCTTTTCCTGGGAAAGTTGACTTTATGACTGTTTGTCAGCGGGAATTCCGATGCTGGTCCAAGCATCCAGGAAACTTTATCGCTCCATGTTCGTAACATAAGTATGAGCAGCTGAAAAAAGAATTTCTTCACGGCTGCTTCTAATACGAAGATAAGGCCAACGTTTTATGAAGGAAAAAATGGAAACATGGGTGCTGACAAAGAACTACATATTGCCATGGTTTGTCTTTTTCATAAAAGAACACGCATAGAAAGGGTGTCCACGATGGTAGACGTAAACAAGCCTGTCACAAATCCGGATTTGGTGAAGAGTGTTGCTGTATTGAGGGAGGAACCGAGCCGCGGAAATGAGCAAGCTTTTTTTCACGAGCTGCTGAAAGCCCACTTTCTCGCTCCGGTCATTATTGATCCTATGCCGGAAAATACGGGCGGGGAATCAGTTCTTGAAAAAGACACAAAGATACAATTTGCCGGAATCACCACTCAGGATGGAAAGACTTTCTTCCCGGCGTTCACAGACTGGGATGAACTTCGGAAGTGGAGCAGTGAGCCCAATCAGCAGACCTTGATTACCACTTTCAAAGATTATGAGAGTATGCTGGGGAATGGAAGTTTCGAGGGGGTTGTGATCAATCCATTTGGCGAGAATCTTTTGATTGACGGGAATCTGATCGAAATAATAAATAACAGCGCTCTGCAAATGGATGAAGGCGAGTCGGTGATGATCGGCATTCCAAATGACTATCCGACGGAGATGATTGATGCATTAAAGAAGCAACTTCCGAAAATGGCCCATGTGAAGAGTGCTTATTTGCTTTTGATGGTGAGAAATCAAACGGACCAAAGTTTTTTGATGGTCGTTGATACAGAAAACGATCCTAGAGATACATTTGCTGAGATGGCTGAAGTGGCCACGCCCTTTTTAAAAAAGAATGAAAAACTTGATTTTGTTCCTTTGGGTGATTCGTTTGGCAAGGACGCCGTTAAGGATCAAAGTCCTTTCTATGTAAAGAAAGAGAATAAGGGAGGATTTCTAAAAGGCCTATTCAAGAAACGGTAATTTTGCCTCTTCGTTTCAAAGGAGTGTCAGCTTAATCAAACTATGACTTACAGGACATGGGCAGCCTCCCAATTTAAATTTATATCTTGCAAATAGGATAATGGAAAAGTTTGTGTAAAGAAAGGGATATACAAAGTTTACTGTGGGGGTTGTCCAAATAAAAACAGGCGAGCCCAATACCCGCCTATTTCATCACTATTATTTAGATTTCTTTGTAGTTCCCAAGGACTTCAGCTGATTTTTGAGTTTATTGCGGGATTTTTCATTTCTCATCAGATACGCGGCTCCTAGCGCCAAACCTGTCATCATGGCTTTGTTTCTATTCATAAGTTGTCACCCCTTTGCTTTTGTATGTTTCTTTTTCCCGGTCCGTTCAGAGAATAAACAGGAAAATATTTCGTAGTGACTGTGTGAAAGTTAGCTTCTTACTTCCTTTTTAAATAAAGGACCATCATAAACAAATGTATGGTATTCTCCAGATTCCCCCATCGGGCAGACATCTTTTTCGCTAATGTCTTTTATAAAACTTTCATCTAATAGACGGCCGACCCAATCCAAAGGCAGCACATCTTCCCGGACCTTGATGACCTCAGCTTTATATCCGCTATTTATGAATTTATTTAACATCGTCAGCATTTCCGATTGCTCAGACCATAAGGGGTACACCGCTTTCAATCCTGCTGCATCCGCCAGTTTTTGCCCCCATTCCCGATGGCCCTCCAAATACATATCTCCAAACGCGATGGCATCCAGCCTGTATTTCGTTTTCAATTTCACCAATTCTTCCAGGAAGTCTTCGGTATATGTATCATATGTGCAGTGGACTAATTCCAGTGGAATTCCCAGTGATTCTGCCTGAGCTTCCATTTTTTTTATGTCTTCGTTATGGGCAAAAGTTTTTCCTGTTTCCTGTGGTACAGTCGTCAGCAGGCAGGCGACCTCGTCCCCTCTGTTTATCAATTCATGAAGGGCCATGCAGCTGTCTTTGCCGCCGCTCCATGATAATGCGATTCGGACCATTTTTTTCACACCTCAACATCTTTGTGATGACTATATTATAGTACATTTTGAAAAGCGGATTTGACAAAAAGACAAAAAACGAGCATTTCCTGGGAAATTATGTGGAAATTGACGAAACCGGACATATGGTCTGTCCGGTTTCCGAATTCTCTTTTACCAGAAAAACGGAAAAAAAGGAAAGCCGAATCCAAATCCCCATGGCCTGAAAAAGGGGCCGCCAAATCCCCAGCCCCAACCCCAGGGCCTTCCCCAAAGCCTTTCATCTCCACGAGGCATTGTCATCACAGGATATCCGTAATTTGCCATGGGATATCCATAAGGATCTGTTTGATAATAATGATTCAATTCAGGTCCTCCTCATCTTTTTTTATTAAAATGTTCAACTTATCCTATGAATTTGACCTATAAAAGGGCATTGGAATCAGGACGTGGGAAACAAAATGGGCATTTCTCATAGATTTCAGGAGATTTTTATAAAGGAATTCGACACTGAGCCGATAATACCTGTAAGAATTCAATTTTTACCGAAGGAGAGAAAGAGGATGATTGGATCGATCGGAGGAAGGCTTCCAGTGGAAGGTGCTGCGATGCCTGTACGCTCTGCTATCGGGATCGGAGAGTCTAACCGGGAGTCAAACGCAACGAAAGAACGATCATACGAACTTTCGGAAAAAGACGCGACAGCGTTGCTTGAAAGAGCAGTTGCATTCACAAACAGCCACTTAAAAACGTCGAAGCAATACTTGAAATTTGAATATCACGATCAGCTAAATAAATATTACGTTAAAGTCGTAAATGAAGAGACGGATGAAGTGGTAAGGGAAATCCCGCCAAAAAAGCTTCTCGATATATTTGCGGCAATGGCGGATGCCATGGGCATCCTCGTAGATAAAAAAATATAGGGAAACTAAGGAAGTGAAGTAACAAATGCGTATCGGTGGATTGGCAAGCGGGATGGACATTGACCAGATCGTCAAGGATATGATGAAGGCCAAAAGAATGCCCCTTGATAAAATGAAACAGCAGAAACAGATTCTTGAATGGAAGCGGGACGATTACCGTTCCATCAATACAATGTTGCTCGGCTTCCGTGACCGGTTGGCTCAGTTGAAGCTGACGAGCAACTACCGTGCAAGAATGGCAGCCTCCACAGACGAGGCGAAAGTGTCTGCAACTGTGACGAGCGGAGCGGCGCAGGCCTCGTATAGCATTTCGGAAATAAAACAGCTGGCGTCGGCGGCTACCAAAATCAGTGGGAAGCTAAGCGATGGGAATGAAAAATTTAATACATCACAAAAACTTATAGAACGTGAAGGTATCAGTTGGGAAAAGGGAGTTGTAGAATCAAAAACACTCCGTACGGAAGGGAATTCAGTCAGCTTAGGCTTAAATGGTGACAAACTTGTCGAAGGTACATTGAGTGTGAAAATCAATGGAAAATCATATGATGTGGTTACAGAAGAATCCGATCTGGCGAGTGGGAAAGTACTTTTGGCTGATGGAAAGCTTACGTTTACCAATGAGGTGGCCAGCGGAAGTGCGGTAAAGGTTGACTACGTGCTCGAAGAAAAGACCGCATCTTTTACGGTAGGCGAAAAGCAAAATATGATTAGTCTTGGTAAAGGATCACTGCTTGAAGAGGGTTTCTCCGTAAAGGTTACAATTGGTGAGGAAACTGAAAACCTCGTCATAACAAAAGGGCCAACAAATGGTATTGCTGAATTAAGCAATGGTTGGAAGGTCGACCTGACTTCGGGAAATATTATGTTTGATGATAAAGCGCCTGGGGAAGGTGCTAAAGTTGAAGTGAAGTTTAAGCAAAACTACACCGATTTCACTATCGGCACCCATACATCCAAGGGCGAAGTGAACGAGCGGATTTTCGTTACCGGAAATGATACATTGGATACGGTGATCCGAAAGGTGAACGAATCACCCGCCGGCGTAACGATGTTCTATGATTCTTTTTCCGACAGTTTGACGGTGACCAGGAAAGAGACAGGGAAGTTCAATGAATCGGGAAATGATATTAATATTTCTGGTGATTTTAATAACCAGGTATTAAAGTTTAATAATGAAGAGAAAAGTGGCCAAAACGCCAAATTCACCATCAACGGCCTTGAAACAGAACGCCAATCCAACACCTTCTCGATGAACGGTGTCACCTTTACGTTGAAACAAACCTTAAAGGAAACAGATCCGCCGATCACGGTGAACGTCTCCAACGACTCGGAAGGTGTCCTTAACACAGTCAAGGAGTTCGTCGACCAATATAATAAATTGATTGAAGACATCAATAAAAAGCTGAATGAAGAGCGCAACAGAAAATATCTTCCGCTCACTGATGACGAGCGTGAGGAGCTTTCTGACAAACAGCAGGAGAAATGGGAAGAGCTGGCTAAAAGCGGGCTTCTCAAAGGTGACCCATTGTTATCCGGTGTTCTGACAAATATGCGCATGGATATGTCCAGTTCTGTTGAAACGAATGGCCTCTACAGGCAGCTGGCTGCGATCGGCATCACAACAACAGCGAATTACCTTGACGGCGGGAAGTTGGAAATTAATGAAACAAAATTAAAAGAAGCAATTGAAAAGGATCCGGAGGCTGTGGAAAATCTATTCCGGGGCACTGGAACAAACGATTCGGAAAGGGGCGTCATCCACAAGCTCTATGATTCGGTGAACCAGTCCATTACGAAGATCCAGGATCGTGCCGGCCGGGCAACTTCAACGAACCAACAGTTCGCCTTGGGAAGGGAATTAATCTCAGTTGATAAAAACATCGACAGCTTTGAGACAAGGTTGAAAATGCAGGAAGACCGCTTATGGAGACAATTTGCTGCGATGGAAAAAGCCATTCAAAGGGCAAATGATCAATCCCTTTACTTGATGCAGCAATTTGGCGGAATGTAGGATAATATTGCTTTATGACTTTTTACGTTAGGAGTGGAAATATGGCAAGCAGGAATCCGTATGAAGCGTACAAAAACAACTCAGTCACGACTGCTTCACCGGGAGAATTGACACTGATGCTGTATAATGGCTGCCTTAAATTTATCAATTTGGCAAAGCATGCAATAGAAAATAAAGAAATTGAGCAGAGGAACACAAACATCCAAAAGGCGCAGAATATTATAAGTGAACTGATGTTAACTTTGAATATGGATGTCGAAATTTCAAAAAACATGCGCTCCTTATATGAGTACGCAAACAGGCGGCTGATGGAAGCGAATATCAAACAGGATATTTCCATCCTCGAAGAAGTCGAAGGGATTATTACTGAATTTCGCGATGTATGGAAACAGGTGATTCAATTGAACAGGCAGCGCCAGCATGCCCCTCTGGAAAGCGTGAATCGATGAGTGCGGTCCAGGAATGCCTCGCTGTTACAAAGGCGCTCGTTGACATATTAAAAAATAAAAGTGACAGCAGCCGGGATGAGGCCATTAGTCAAATGGAGAAAATGCTTGCTGAGAGGGAGGAGCTGCTTCCGGAAATCCGGCCTCCCTTTTCTTCTCAAGATGAGGCTGCAGGAAAAGAACTTCTGAAGCTGAATGAGGAATTGGCATTTTTGCTTGAAAGGCTTAATAAGAATATCATACGGGATCTGAATGCGATTGAATTGAAAAAGACTTCTGCGGCACGTTATAATAATCCTTATACAAAGGTGCAAAATGACGGCGTTTTTTATGATAAAAGGCGGTAGAGGGACTATTTTTGTGCCAAAGCTTTTATCTTACTTTAAAAGCCTTGACATCAATCATCGTCTTTCTCCGAAATTCGACAAAAACTTTCGCTTTTTTTTGCAGGATTCCGAGGTATGATATAGAAGTATATATACATAGCCTTTAAAGGAGGAGTTTATATGCTAAGGTATCAAATCCGCGGTGAAAACATCGAGGTAACTGAGGCAATTAGAGACCACGTAGAAAAGAAAGTGAACAAGCTAGAAAGATATTTCATCGAAACTCCTGAAGCAAATGTGCATGTTAATTTAAAAGTAAACCCCGATAAAAAATCTAAGGTTGAAATAACGATTCCCCTTCCGCAGCTTGTTTTAAGAGCTGAAGAAGTGAACAATGACATGTATGCTGCGATCGATCTGATTGTAGATAAGCTTGAACGGCAAATCCGCAAACACAAAACAAAGGTAAACCGCAAATTCCGTGAAAAAGGGGATTTGCAACAATTGTTTGCCACTGGAGTGAACGGAGCAGCTGCTGAAACAACGGAAGACGACGATGAACTGACAATTGTCCGCACTAAACGTTTCGACCTGAAACCGATGGACAGTGAAGAAGCCGTGCTTCAAATGAATATGCTCGGCCATAACTTCTTCGTCTTCACTGACGCGGAAACAAACGGAACAAACATCGTTTACAAACGCAAAGATGGAAAATATGGATTAATTGAAACAAGCTGAATGAAACATTAAGAAGCACGCCGCCTTTTTGAGGTGGGCGTGCTTTTGCTGTGCAGATATAGGAAAGTATATAATTTGACTAAAATTTTCTTTAGAAAAGTAAGCGTCATGTCTAGCTCCAGCGCCTATCGACTAGCAGACTTCGCACCTGGTGTGCTCCTGCGGCGTAGCTTATTCGAGGATGTTTGGCTCACCTCGTCGCAAAGCTGCACGATGCCAACTCGAGGAAGCATCACACGAGGCCATTTCAAGTAGTAGCTTTCCTACGATAAGTCAACATCGGCTCGTTCCTCGCCGTGTTTCCTTTATCTCGTCGGAGGCACTCCAGTCTGTACGTCGATGGGCAAGGCGCTTGCGCTTTTCTTAATCTGCTAAGCAGGCGTCATACTTTCGTACAAAAAATGAAACTGGATCGGATTATATAGGGCAAGTTTCCGCTCATATCCCGATTAAAGCAGATCGTATATTTTAATTTCTCGCTCATATTCCAACTATAGCCGTTCATATAATCCAATTCCCCATTCATACGCAATTATCTTTGAAACCTCCAAATTCCTCCACGAACTGCATCGACTTCTTCCCCCTCCCCACGTTATTGTCATGAACCAATTATTAATGTTAAAATATAAAGATGATGATCATGTTGATCATCAACAGAATCAATATGTAATGTCGCCCGTATTTGATCATAAAGGGAGAGTAAAATATAAAATGATGGCTTTCATAACGAAATTATTCGATTCAAACACTCGTGAATTACGACGTCTAGATAAAATGGCAGCAGAAATCAAAAAGCTTGGCTCCAAGATGGAACAGAAATCGGATGAAGAGCTCAGAGAACAAACGGAAAGGTTTAAAAGCCGTTACGCAGGCGGTGAGTCACTTGACAGCCTGCTTGTCGAGGCTTTTGCTGTGGTCCGCGAAGGAGCGCGCCGCGTGCTCGGCCTTTATCCGTACCCTGTCCAATTGATGGGGGGAATTGCCCTCCATGAAGGAAATATCGCCGAGATGAAAACAGGAGAAGGTAAAACATTAACGGCCACCCTTCCTGTTTACTTGAATGCATTGACAGGCAAAGGGGTCCACGTTGTCACTGTGAACGAATACCTGGCCAGCCGGGATGCCCAGGAGATGGGGCAGTTATATGAATTTCTTGGCCTTACTGTAGGGCTTAATCTGAACAGTATGACCAAGGACGAGAAAAAAGAAGCATATGCAGCGGATATTACGTATGGAACGAATAATGAATTCGGTTTCGATTATCTGCGTGACAACATGGTGCTCTATCAGGAAGACCGCGTCCAAAGACCGCTCCACTTTGCCGTAATTGACGAAGTGGACTCGATTTTGATCGATGAAGCCCGGACGCCGCTCATCATTTCCGGCCAGGCTCAAAAATCGACCCAGCTTTACCTTCAGGCGAATGCTTTTGTGAATACATTGAAAAAAGAAGAAGATTATACGTACGATGAAAAGACGAAAGGCGTCCAGTTGACGGAAGAAGGGATCAACAAGGCAGAACGCGCTTTCCACATCGATAATCTGTTTGATATTTCGCATGTGACATTGAACCATCATATCAACCAGGCGTTAAAAGCCCATGTAAGCATGCATAAGGATATCGATTACGTAGTTGAAGAAGGCCAGATTGTCATTGTTGACCAATTCACCGGCCGCCTGATGAAAGGCCGCCGCTTCAGCGACGGCCTTCACCAGGCCATTGAAGCCAAAGAAGGCGTCGAAATCCAAAATGAGTCCATGACAATGGCGACGATCACATTCCAGAACTATTTCCGGATGTATGAAAAGCTTGCCGGGATGACGGGTACGGCAAAAACGGAAGAAGAGGAATTCCGCAATATTTATAATATGCGTGTCATTGCGATTCCTACAAATAAACCCATTATCAGGGATGACCGGCCGGATCTGATCTACGCTTCAATGAAGGGTAAATTCCAGGCGGTCGTGGACGACATCGCAGAGCGCCATAAAAAAGGACAGCCGGTCCTCGTCGGTACGGTGGCGATTGAAACATCCGAATTGATCAGCTCCCTGCTTAAGAAAAGAAAAATACCGCATAATGTATTGAACGCCAAAAACCATGAGCGCGAAGCGGAAATCATTGCAGAAGCCGGAAATAAAGGCGCAGTGACCATTGCGACCAACATGGCCGGAAGGGGAACGGACATTAAGCTTGGAGAAGGAGTTTTGGAACTGGGCGGCCTGGCTGTTATCGGGACAGAACGTCATGAATCCAGAAGGATCGACAACCAGCTCCGGGGTCGTTCAGGTCGTCAGGGAGATCCGGGTGTTACGCAATTTTACCTCTCCCTGGAAGACGAGCTGATGCGCCGTTTTGGAACCGACAACCTGAAATCGATGATGGAAAAATTCGGAATGGACGATACCGAGCCGATTCAAAGCCGCCTGGTGTCCAAATCTGTTGAATCCGCGCAGAAGCGTGTTGAAGGTAATAACTTTGATGCCCGTAAGCAACTGCTTCAATACGACG
Organism: Siminovitchia fortis; assembly: GCF_003605365.2. GTDB lineage: Bacteria > Bacillota > Bacilli > Bacillales > Bacillaceae_C > Siminovitchia > Siminovitchia fortis. Next base: position 9,026 of record NZ_QYTU02000005.1, on the reverse strand, counting down.
ATGTGCTAAGGCAGCAGCGGGAAATCATCTACAAACAGCGTGATGAAGTCATGGAGGCGGAAAACCTTCGCGATATCGTGGAAAAAATGATTCAAACCGTAATCCAGCGTGCTGTTGGCGCCCACACACCTCGCCACGAGGAGGAAGAGGAATGGAATCTGCAGGGAATCGTGGATTATGTCAATGCGAACCTGCTTCCTGAAGGCGACATCACAGCCGATGATTTGAAACGCAGGGATCCGGAAGAAATGGCGGAGCTTATTTTTGAAAAAGTCAAAGCCCGCTACGATGAAAAAGAAGAGCTTTTGACGCCTGACCAAATGCGCGAATTTGAAAAAGTCATTCTCCTCAGGGCTGTCGATACGAAATGGATCGACCATATCGACGCGATGGAGCAGCTTCGCCAGGGAATCCACTTGCGCGCGTACGGACAAATTGATCCGCTTCGTGAGTATCAAAACGAAGGCTTCAACATGTTTGAAAACATGGTGGCTTCCATTGAGGAAGATGTTGCAAAATATATCATGAAAGCCGAAATCCGCAACAATCTGCAGCGTGAAGAAGTGGCAAAAGGGCAGGCTGTCAATCCGAAAGAAGAAGGCGGGAAGGCGAAAAGGAAACCTGTCCGCCGCAAGGAAACTGTCGGACGCAACGATCCATGTCCTTGCGGTTCCGGCAAAAAATACAAACATTGCCACGGCCGTCTTGGTTAATTGAAACGGCCAACGCACAAATTAAACAAAACATCCGAGGTGGTAGTATGGAACTTTTTGAAATAAGAACTGAACTGGAAAATACGGCTAAGAGGTTAGCTGACTTTAGGGGGTCTCTTTGACTTAGAGGAAAAAGAGACGAGGATTGCCGAACTGGAAGAGCAAATGGCCGACCCTTCCTTCTGGGATGACCAATCAACCGCACAGACCGTAATCAATGAAGCCAACGCTTTAAAAGATTTGGTTGGCGAATATAAAGGGCTCGTTGAAACCCAGGAGGATCTCGAAGTTACCCACGAGCTTGTCAAGGAAGAGGGAGACGCTGACCTTGAAGCAGAGCTGGAAAATGACTTGAAGGAATTCAAGGAACAGCTTGATAAGTTTGAACTCCAGCTTCTATTGAGCGAACCGTATGATAAGAATAATGCCATTTTGGAGCTTCATCCAGGTGCCGGCGGGACCGAGTCCCAGGACTGGGGATCGATTCTTCTCCGAATGTACACAAGATGGGCTGAAAAACATGGCTTCAAAGTAGAGACTCTCGATTATCTTCCGGGTGATGAAGCCGGAATCAAAAGTGTGACCCTCCTGATCAAAGGGCATAATGCCTACGGTTATTTAAAATCTGAAAAAGGCGTTCACCGCCTTGTACGGATCTCTCCTTTCGATTCTTCAGGAAGGCGCCACACTTCCTTCGTGTCTTGTGAGGTCATGCCCGAGCTGAATGAAGACATTGAAATCGAGGTCCGGTCCGAAGATTTGAAAATTGATACGTACCGCTCCAGCGGAGCAGGCGGCCAGCATGTCAATACAACAGACTCTGCCGTCAGGATCACGCATTTGCCGACCGGTATTGTCGTGACGTGCCAAAACGAGCGGTCACAGATCAAAAACCGGGAAAGTGCGATGAAAATGTTGAAGGCCAAGCTTTACCAGCGCGAAATCGAAGAAAAAGAAAAAGAGATTGCCGACATCAGAGGGGAGCAGAAGGAGATTGGTTGGGGCAGCCAGATCCGGTCCTACGTGTTCCATCCATATTCCATGGTAAAGGATCACCGCACAAATACAGAAGTCGGAAACGTCCAGGCGGTGACCGATGGAGACATTGATGTGTTCATTAACGCGTTTTTGCGTTCACGTTTATAAAGGGTCCCAATAGTTGTCACTAATTTTCCATTATAAGGAAATGCCCGCATCCTTATTTGTTTAAAAAAGCATGTTAATTGGTATACTAAAAGAGCACCATTTTTAAAAAGGAGATGTATACCTTGAAGAAAAAAATGTGGGCCCTAATAATGAGTACTGGATTGGCCATCGGACTTGCTGCCTGCGGCGGTGGCGGCAATGATAATGACAATGCCGGCGGAGGAAATGAAGGCGGCGGAGCAACTGCTACAAATGACGCGGAAGCTATTTTCAAGCAAAACTGCTCAAGCTGCCATGGTGAAAACTTGGAAGGACGCAATGGCCCTAATCTACAAAAAATCGGCGGAACATTAAGCCAAGATGAAATCCATGATGTAATCGAAAATGGAAGGCCAGGAATGCCGGCAGGCATCATCAAAGGTGATGATGCAGACAAAGTGGCTGCATGGCTGGCAGAGAAAAAGTAAATAGGATTAAGAAAAGCGCAAGGCGCCCGTCTATCGGTGACAAGCATAAGCCAATCGCTGAAGACGGCGTGGTTTGCCTTCATCAGCGATTGGCTTAATCCTGGCGCCGATGGCGCCTGGAGCTGGACAAAAGAGACAAGCTGAAAATGGATCGGCTTGTCTCTTTTTTTTTTGAAGAAAACTGTTCGGCCTTTGTTAATCGCTTAACCGATCAATCCGTTTGTCATAGGTCTTTATATCCGGTAGTCAGTAAATGCTTAAAAGGGATATTTTTACGGAGCAGGCAGTTTTTTCATGAATGTCTAATCATCTCGAATATTACCGTAATATGACATTTTGAAACACAAATGTAATATAAATGTACCTTAAATTATGGACGCCAAGTGTTATAATGGGTCTGGGTTTAAATTTCGATATAATTTGACGAGTTTTTCATAACATGCGGCTTACCGGATAAGCCGCGCTTTGTATGGAAATGTTTATTTTCCATCCACTTGTCATGAGGAATTTCACCTTGACACAATGTGAGCAAAATACATAGCGAATGATTTACTTAAAGGAGTAAGGTGGTTTGTATGATTGAAATGCAGGATGTAAGCAAGAAATATCCTAACGGTATTATTGCTGTAAACGGCTTGGACATCCTGATTAACCAAGGTGAATTTGTATATGTAGTAGGTCCCAGCGGTGCTGGTAAGACAACTTTTATTAAAATGGTGTACCGGGAGGAAAGTCCTACTTCAGGAAAAATCATTGTCAATGGAGTGGACATATCAAAACTTAAGAATAGGGAAGTTCCATATTTACGTCGAAACATCGGAGTGGTTTTTCAGGATTTTAAACTCCTTCCGACTCTTACAGTTTTTGAAAATGTAGCATTTGCGATGGAGGTCACTGAACACCATCCCAAAGAGATTAAGAGAAGGGTCATGGAAGTTTTGGCACTGGTCGGCTTGAAGCATAAAGTCCGAATGCTTCCATCTGAGCTTTCCGGCGGGGAACAGCAGCGGGTTTCGATCGCAAGGTCAATAGTCAATAGGCCGCAGGTTGTCATAGCTGACGAGCCTACAGGGAACTTGGATCCTGAAACATCTTGGGAGATTATGAATTTATTGGAAGAAATCAATGCACAAGGCACAACGGTCATTATGGCTACCCATAACCGCGAAGTCGTAAATACGATCAAGCACCGGGTTGTCGCCATTGAAAATGGAATCATTGTCCGTGATGAACAGCAGGGGGAATACGGTTATGAAAGCTAGGACGTTTCGGCGCCATCTGGGAGAAAGCTTCAAAAGTCTGCGCCGCAATGGGTGGATGACCTTTGCCTCCGCAAGCGCAGTCACTGTCACGTTGCTGCTCGTTGGTGTTTTTTTCGTCATCATGCTGAATATGAATAAATTTGCCACAGATATTGAGAATGATGTCGAAATTCGTACGCATATAGAATTGACGGCCAAGAAAGAAGACAAGGAAGCGCTAAAGAAAAAAATTGAAGAAATCGATCAGGTGGAATCAGTTACATTTTCATCCAAAGAGCAGGAACTGGACCATTTGATCAAAACAATGGGAAAAGACTGGAAGCTGTATGAGCAGGAAAATCCGTTGCATGATGTCTTTATTGTGAAAACGAAAAGACCGGTTGACACGCCGGTAGTTGCCAAGAAAATCAGCTCTTTTGATTTTGTTGACTCAGCGCTCTATGGAGAGAAAAAAGTCGAAAAATTATTCAATACGTTAAAGACAAGCCGTAACATTGGTCTTGTTCTGATTGTCGGATTGCTGTTTACAGCAATGTTCTTAATCTCAAATACTATTAAGATCACTATTTTTGCAAGACGCAGGGAAATTGAGATTATGAAACTGGTAGGAGCGACGAATTGGTTCATACGCTGGCCGTTTCTCTTTGAAGGCATGTGGCTCGGATTGATCGGTGCGATTATTCCGATTGCAGTTGTGGCGGCAGGCTACTATTATGCCTATGACTTTTTGGCTTCGCGTATTCCGAATCAGGTCATTCAACCGCTTTCTTATAGTCCATTTGTATACCAATTAATTGGACTGATGCTGTTGATCGGTGTCATTATCGGTGCCTGGGGTAGCTTTATATCTGTCAAACGCTTTTTGAAAATATGAGTATATAGTTAATTTTACCCAGACGGTAAAATCTGAAACGTAAATAAAAATTTCGTGCCAGGGAGAAAGGGGAATTAGTTCTTGAAGAAACGTTCATTACTATCAATTACTGTAGCAGGCGTCATAGGTTTTGGAGGAACATTCTCATTAGCCGGCGGGGCATCCGCAACATCACTATCTGACTTGAAAGACCAACAGTCTCAGGTTGCTTCTGAACTGTCCGATATTAACAATTCTTTAGCCCAGAAAGAAAGTGCACTGGCTGATTTGACAAACCAGCTTAATAATATGCAAGCTGAAGTAAAGAAGCTGGAAACGGAAATAGATACCACTAATACAAAAATAAAAGGAAAAGAGCAGGAAATAGAAAAAACGAAAGCAGAAATTGAAAAGCTTGAAAAAGAAATAGAAGTATTGAAACAAAAGATAGAAAAAAGAAGTGAACTTCTTAAAGAAAGAGCAAGGAGCATCCAACAAAATGGCGGATCAGTCGATTACATCGATGTTTTGCTAGGGGCTGAAAGTTTTAGCGATTTCGTTGACCGAGTTTCTGCAGTAACAACTATTGTCAGTGCAGATAAAGAAATCATGGAAGAGCAGCAGCGAGATAAGGATGCACTAGAGGAAAAGCAGGCAAAGGTCAAAAAGAATCTGGAAAAATTGAATGGTATGCTTAAAGAGTTGGAAGACTTGAAAGCCGATCTTAACTCTCAAAAAGCACAAAAAAATGAAGCAATGAAAAATGTGAAGGCTGAACAAGCAGGCATCTCAGATGAAAAGAAATCTCTGGAAGCAGAAATTTCAAAGCTTAATGCCAAGCAGTTAGAAATCCAAGGGGCCATTAGTACTGAGGAGTCCCGTATTGCAGAAGAAGCCAGAAAGGCAGAAGAAGCAGAGAAAGCTAAAGCGACAGCCCGTGTACACGAAGCTTCCAATTCATCAGGAACTACTTCATCTGGAACTACTTCATCTGGAACGAAGACAGCATCAAAATCTTCTTCACCAGGAAAAAGTAAAGTAACTACTACATACCACAAGCCTTCTGCTCCTGTAGGTAAAGCACCTGCAGTAAGCTCAGGAATGTTTACACGTCCTGCTTCTGGAATATTTACATCCGGATTCGGTACCCGTTGGGGTGCAATGCATAATGGGGTAGATATTGCAGCAGGAAAAGGTACGCCGATTGTAGCGGCAGCAAGTGGAACTGTAGAGGTTTCAACATTTGGTTCACCTGGAAATTGGGGTGGCTATGGAAATGTTATCATCATTAACCACGGGAATGGCTATAAAACACTTTACGGCCATATGAGCAGCCGCTCTGTTGGAGTAGGTACCAAAGTATCCAAGGGTCAGGTAATTGGAGCTATGGGTAACACAGGAGATGTTGTAGCAGGAAAAGGCGGAGATGGAACACACCTTCATTTTGAGATCTTTAAGAATGGAAGCCGTGTAAATCCGGCAGGTTATATAAATTTATAAATCTCTAAAATATATAGAGCCGCATCCAAATGGATGCGGCTCTTCTTTCTACAGCACTCCATCTCATGGGCTGCCCGGATATGCCCCCTTGTCGTTCCATTTCAGGGGTAAAGGTAAGAGCAATGTAAGTAAAGCGGCCATTTTAGTCTTTGTATTCTCCCGGTTATTTGTGGATTCTACTTTTGATATTGATTGATTTTCATATAATTGAACCAATCATTCCACCATTGTATTCGCTTTTTTCATTGGCCCATAAGGGGTATCTATCTTATCAGTTCAAGTAGTTCCAGATCCTCCACCGGGCTGAAGTCATCAATGTGATTTTCGGAAAGGTCCAGGTGAAGCAGGGATGTCATGTTCGTTAAAGGATCAATTTCTTTAATGGCGTTCTTGGATAAAATGAGAGTCGTCAATGAATCGAGGTTTGACAAGGCGTCAATTGTTTCGATGCTGTTGCTGGACAGATCCAATTTTGACAATGACGTCAGTTTTGATAAAGGCGATATATCCGTTATCTGATTTCCACTTAAGTTCAAAGTTTCCAATTCAGTTAAATGCGATAAAAAGGAAATATCAGTCAAACCGCTTGTACCCAACCCCAAAATCCGGAGTTCTTTCAGCTCTTTTAACGGGGAAAAGTCAACAATGTCATTACCGCATAATGTCAGCGCCTGGAGAGAAGTCAAACTTGATAAGTGGCTGATATCCCTGATTTCATTTCCGGACAGGTACAGTTTTTCCAGAGAAGGCAAATGTGAGATTGGCTGCAAATCGCTGACACCAGTACCGTCAAGACTCAGTATTTTGAGATTGAAAGCAACTTCCAGCCCCTTCAGGGAGGTGATGCTCCATCTATCGTCAGCCCTGAAAACGATCAGCTTTTCCATGTCTTCGACAGTCGGCCTTGTTTTGTCGGCTGCATATTCTTCAAGCCCCAATTCTTCCAGCACCCGTTCGCGTAAAACGGGATCTTCAATCCCTTCGTAGCTGTCGACAGCCTTCTGCATGACTGGATCCGGTTTTTTTTCCGGGAGTTGCACGGCGGCGGTTTCCGTCTCAGCAGGCTGCTGTTTTTGACGGTCTTCCCCCATACATCCTGAACAAAGGAATAATACAAATAAACATACAAATAAACATACAAATGCTCTCTTCATATACTTCACCCTCATTTAATAAATAGAAGAGCAAAAAAGTAAATAAAGGACTGTTATGTACATAAAGCCGTTTTAAAAACTCTTATTATTAATGTACGAAACAACTCCACCTTTGGTTTCATTTAACTAAATTGGAAAATTCAGTCTATTAATGATTTTGAATGAACAGGAACCGATCATTTAAAACCATTGACAGTTTATATGTTCGGTTGGAGTTATATGGTAAAATGAATGAGAGTTTTGTCTTTGTATCTAAATGAGCTGCGAGGTTGAGACGATGACAATTGCTACGATCAGTACGGCTGTATTAAGTATATTTCTCATTTTGAATATTGTGCTTGCCGGCTTCGTTGTTTTTCTGGAAAGAAGGGACGCTGGCGCAACATGGGCATGGCTTCTTGTCTTGTTTTTTGTTCCGGTTGTAGGATTTGTCCTTTATCTGATTTTTGGCCAGAACCTGAGCAGGAAAAAAATTTTTGAATGGAAAGATAAAAAGAAAATAGGGATCATGGAAATTACGGATACCCAAATTGATATGCTGAGAAGCGGTGATTTCCCTTTCCATGACAATAAAACGGCGCAGTACAAGGATTTGATTTACATGCTGCTTGTCAATGACAGCGCCGTCCTGACACAGGATAACAAAGTGGATGTTTTTACAGATGGAAATAAAAAGTTCCAATCCCTGATGGCCGACATACGCAGTGCGAAAGATCATGTCCATCTCGTTTATTACATTATGCGCAACGACAGGCTGGGCAACGACTTGTTAGCGCTCCTTGTGGAAAAGGCCAAGAAAGGTGTGGAGGTGCGGGTTCTCTATGATGCGATGGGGTCGAGAAGGCTCCCCAGGAAATTTTTCCGCCCGTTGATCGCTGCAGGCGGAAGGGTAAGTGCTTTTTTTCCAGCCATTATTCCCCATTTGAACTTGCAGGTGAACTACCGCAACCATAGAAAGCTGGCCATTATTGACGGTGCTGTCGGATATATCGGCGGCTTCAATATTGGTGACGAATATCTTGGCTTGAACAAGAAATTCGGCTATTGGCGGGATACTCATTTAAAAATTTACGGGAAAGCTGTTTATGCAATGCAAACAAGGTTTATCCTTGATTGGAACCAGGCCTCATCGAATAAAATCAGCTATGAAGACAGGCTGTTCCCGGAAATCGGGCCGATGGGCAATACTGATGTTCAAATTGTTTCAAGCGGTCCTGATTCAGAATGGGAGCAGATCAAGTATGGGTATATTAAGCTGATCAACTCGGCAAAAGACTATATTCTCATTCAGACGCCGTATTTCATTCCGGATTCCAGTGTGCATGATGCGTTGAAAATTGCTGTATTATCCGGTGTGGATGTCAGGCTGATGATTCCCAATAAACCGGATCACGCCTTCGTCTATTGGGCGACGTACTCCTATGTTGGGGAGCTGTTGAAGACAGGAGCAAAGGTGTATGTATATGAAAATGGCTTCATTCATGCGAAAACGATGATTGCTGACGGAAAAATTGCAAGCGTGGGAACAGCCAATATTGATGTGAGGAGCTTCCGCCTGAATTTTGAAGTGAATGCCTTCTTATATGATCAGGAACTCGTTCAGGAGCTTGTCGATATTTTTGAAAAAGATGCTTCATTATCCCGTGCGCTGACATACGATCAATATTTGAGAAGGCCGAAAATCATCCGTTTCAAGGAGTCGATCTCACGCCTGCTTTCACCCATTTTATAAAAATACCCTGGAAGTAGGTTATTGTGATGAAATGGTATTCGATTGGAACTCTGTCCTTTCCTGCTTTCTGGGCGGCTGTTGCTGCCGCCTTTGTCAGTGTTTATGTATATTTAAGACTTCAGCGAAAAAAGCAGGCAGCAGACCTTTACGAACAACTGGCAGAAGGCCCGGCATTTCAATGCCGGGATGAATGCCAGCG
>NZ_QYTU02000049.1 GCF_003605365.2 Siminovitchia fortis | reverse complement strand
CCATTTTAATGGGGAGAGGTTTCAGAGCAATGCCTTTTTTATCTTTGCACTGACATGGAAGCTGAGCGTTATTCTGTTCCAATTTCAAACTGCAGTTAAAAATCCTTTTTCCATCGTGTATTTTAACGGCGGCCTTAAAGGATATTGGATTGGATTCGCAGCTGCTTTCCTTTATTTATTTTTTGCCGCAAGAAAATCCGCGATTTTGGAAAAGAGTCTCCAAATGGAAGTATGGATTTTGATGATTACAGTATATGAGCTTGTCTTCTATTTATTAACCAAATGGCATATATTGCTTTCAAGCTTACAATTGATCGGGAGTATCGCCTTTTTCATTTGGTTGAGGAAAAAATCGGCTGAATCAGTTTGGAGTATTCAAACTCTCGTACTATACCTTTGTTTTCTGGGGCTTATTCACTCATTGGCAGGAAATTTGTTTTCCGTCCCAATGGCGACTTATACAGCCGGCAGTTTTATGATTAGCTGGGCCGCATGGAAAGGAAGTCGAAAATATTAATGAACAAAAGGATATTCGGTTTGGCACTTATCGCACTGCTTGTCGGAATCGTTGTTGTAAACATCATCCAGGAGGTACGCGAAAATGACGAAATCGAAGCCGCTCAGGAGGAGTTTTTAACGCAATCGCAAACAGAGGAGCAAACTAGTGAAGGCCTAAAAAATGGGGATGTCCCGCCGGATTTTGAGCTGGAAACTTTAGACGGCGCTTCTGTAAAGCTGTCAGACTATAAAGGCAAAAAGGTCATTCTGAATTTCTGGGCGTCCTGGTGCCCGCCGTGTAAAGCGGAGATGCCCCATATGGAAAATTACTATAAAACAAAGGCCAAACAGCAAAATACGGAAATTTTAGCCGTGAATTTGACGAATGCCGAGCGGGGAGGGAACGTCAACAAAAAGGTTGAGAATTTCATTGAAGAATACGATCTTACATTTACTGTGCCTCTTGACGAAAGCGGAGAGATCGGTAAAACTTATGGGGCATTCACCATCCCGACGACTTACATGATTGATACGAATGGCAAGATCCATACGAAAATCATTGGTCCGATGGATGAAGAAACGATTGAAAAGATCGTATCTGAAATGAAATAACATCCAAAATGTAAAATAATTCATTTTAGTGTTGACAGTTCATGGACCAGTGGTATATAGTATTATTCAAGAGCTCGACAGAGCTGAACAATTACATGAATTAACAAGTAACACTCTTATCAAGAGCGGCGGAGGGAATAGGCCCTGTGATGCCCGGCAACCTTCAGTTTTTCTGAAAAGGTGCTAATTCCTACAAGTCTATTGACTTGGAAGATAAGGGGAGGAATCGTCATATCGGCCCTCTTCTTATACGGAAGAGGGCTTTTAGTTTTCTTTTCCCCCTTCCTAAACGGCATTGTATTTGCGCCGTTTTATTACCAACTGTTCCGATCGAATTAAAAAACTTTAAGGAGGAAGAAAAAATGACACAAGAAAAAAATTATCAGCCGGAAACAATTTTATTGCATGGAGGACAGGAGCCTGATGCTACAGGATCACGTGCTGTTCCTGTTTACAGAACAACCTCCTATGTATTTAACGACACAGAACATGCTCAAAAACTATTTGCTCTGGAAGAACAAGGAAATATTTATACAAGAATTATGAACCCGACAGTTGACGTATTTGAAAAAAGAGTTGCCGAGCTTGAAGGGGGAACGGCTGCTGTTGCCCTTTCTTCCGGAGCGGCCGCTATCGCGTTTACCATTTTGAACATTGCCCGTGCAGGTGACGAAATTTTAGCTGCTACGGATCTTTATGGAGGCACATACAACCTGTTCTCCATTTCGCTGCCAAAGTACGGCATTAATGTAAAATTCGTCGATCCGACCGATCCGGAAAACTTCCGCAAGGCGATCACTCCGAAAACAAAAGCGATCTACGGGGAGATCATCGGAAACCCAAGCCTTCATGTATTGGATGTTGAAGCCGTTGCAAAAGTGGCGCATGACAACAATATTCCATTGATTGTAGACAGTACTTTTGCGACACCGTATCTGTGCAAGCCGATTGAGTACGGCGCTGACATCGTTGTCCACTCTGCTACCAAATGGATTGGCGGTCATGGTACAGCCATCGGCGGTGTCGTAGTGGATGGTGGGAAGTTTGATTGGAACAACGAAAAATTCCCTGATTTTGTTGAACCGGACAGAAGCTATCACGGCATCCGTTACGGAATCGATGTGCCCGGTGCGGCTTTTGCGACAAAACTCCGCGTACATCTGCTCCGCGACTTCGGCCCATGCCTGAGCCCGGATAATGCCTTTATTTTCCTCCAAGGACTTGAGACATTGCATGTACGGATTGAAAAGCATATAGAAAATGCGAAAGCTGTCGCTGAATTCCTGAAAAATCATGATGCAGTGGAATGGGTATCCTATCCGGGATTGGAGGACCATCCTGCACATGAGCTCGCTAAAAAATACTTGCCTAAAGGTCCTGGAGCCATTGTGAATTTCGGAATCAAAGGCGGAAGAGAAGCCGGCAGAAAAACAATCGACAACGTCAAACTCTGGTCACACGTAGCGAACGTCGGAGATGCGAAATCGTTGATCATCCATCCTGCCTCTACAACTCACCAGCAATTGAGCGCCGAAGAATTGAAAGACACAGGCGTAACAGAAGAATTGATCAGATTGGCGGTTGGATTGGAGTCTGTTGAAGATATTACTGCGGACCTTGCGCAAGCGATTGAAAAAGCCGTTGAGGCGGTGGGCCAAGCAAAATAAGAATGATACTGAAAAGCCGGATGTGCACTTCAATGCACGCCGGCTTTTTTTACACGATTCCTGTATTCGCACCATCGTAAAAATCAACTTTTCATATATGAGGTGTCATTGTGATGGAAAATTTCTCTAGAGGGGCTTCCAAGCAGCTCTTGATCAATCCCTCTTTTATAATATTCTCTTTGCGCACGGTTTTTTGCTTCACAGTCACCGTGCACGCCTTTTCGAGTGGGGAATCCTCTACCTGAACCGTACTCTCATTAATCCAACGCACATTCAATCTCCCATTCGGACCAAGTGCAGGCGCTAAGGGGATGCCGTTCCGGAAAAAAGGATTCTCGTTCTTTCCGGGTTCGTTCAAACATATAAACAGCGACAGGTTATCGAAAAGCTGAAGCAAACCATAATGAAATCCGAATAAAGCAGGATCGAAACGGGGCAGCGTTTCAATCAGTTGTTCCTGGCGTGCTTTTTCCTTTTTTACAAAAGCCTTGGCCTCTTCCGACTCATCGTGAAGCAGGAATCTTGTGTAATGTTCGCTGCATAAAAGGGCGGCGTATGCATCTTCCTTGGCGACTTCATCGATACCATGTTGATAAATGAGTGTTTTCAACGGCGTCGGAAAGTTGGTGAAGGAGTACGGAGCGAGCTCGCTGTCATTCCAAATCGGCTGCTTGTCTGCAAGCTTCCATCCGCAGTCATGCTGGTAAACGGCAAATGTTACCGATTCCCTTGCCTGCCCTTTAAGCAACTCCTCTTTCAAGCAGCACATCAACTTGCCCGAAATCTCCGCATGATGATGCTGCTCAATCATGACAAATTCATCCGGCCGTTCTCTGACTATCATAAGGCAAACCGCCTTTCCAAGCTTTTTTACATCGTATCACAATTAAGAAAAACCTTCATAACTTGTCCATCGCCGGCATAGATTTTGAAGTAAGGTGAACCGGTTGAGGGGGAAGACGATGAACAAAAAATGGCTGGCATTGGTCGCCGCCTGCTCTTTGTTTTTGGGGGCCGGCGGGACATATGCAGGAATGAAATGGAAAGAATCCAATTCAAAAGACAATCCAATTGAAGAAAAGCAAAGCACAAACAAGTCCTCGGTGGTATCGGGCAATCTTGAAAAAATAGAGCAGGCTTATCAATTGATTCAAAAATCATACGTTAAAAAAGTGGATCACGAACAGCTCGTTCAGGGTGCCATTCAGGGGATGATCGGAACGTTGAAGGATCCGTACTCCGTCTATATGGATGCGGCAACGGCGGAACGCTTCAACGACAGTCTCGATTCATCGTTTGACGGAATAGGAGCACAGGTCACGATTGAGGAAGGCAAGCTGATCATTGTGGCGCCTATTAAAAATACACCGGCTGAAAAGGCAGGTCTCAAACCGCGGGATCAAATTTTAAAAATTGACGGTGAATCGGTGGAAGGGCTGGATTTATATGAAGCTACAACAAAAATCCGCGGGGAAAAAGGGACAGTTGTCAAGTTGGAGATTTTGCGCAAAGGGGCGAGCAAACCGTTTGCGGTGGAAATCACCCGTGAAGAAGTGCCGGTTGTGACCGTTTTTGCCGATATGAAAAAGAATGGGGATAAAAAAATCGGTTATATAGAGATCACCTCTTTTGCAGAGGGGACGGCCCGGGAGTTTACAAGCGAGCTGAACAGATTGGAGAAGGAAGGAATGGCCGGCCTCATTATCGATGTCCGTGGCAATCCGGGAGGCATGCTCTCCAGTGTGGAGGAAATATTACAGCAGTTGGTTACAAATAAAAAGCCCTACGTTCAAATCGAAGAAAGAAGCGGAAAAAAGAATCCTTATTTTTCTGGCCTGGAAGAAAGGAAAGCCTATCCGATTACTGTACTGATTGATGAAGGAAGTGCCTCAGCATCAGAAATTTTAGCCGGCGCCTTAAAGGAAGCCGAAGGCTATGATTTGGTGGGAACCAAGTCTTTTGGAAAAGGAACGGTCCAGCAGGCCATCCCACTTGAGGACGGGAGCAATATTAAACTGACGATGTTCAAATGGCTGACGCCTGACGGCAACTGGATTCATGAAAAAGGAATCGCACCGACGATAGAAGTCGAACAGCCGGAATATTTCCACGCTCATTCATTGACAGTCGAAAAAGAGCTGGCCCGTGACATGAATAGCGAAGAAGTGAAGATTGCCCAAGAGTTATTGACAGGGCTCGGCTATGGTCCGGGACGGACGGATGGATATTTCGACGGCCAGACGGAACGTGCCGTACGGGCATTCCAATCAATTGAAAAAGTGCCGGTAACAGGAAAAATTGATCAAAAAACCGCCGAAAAGCTGGAAGAGGCAGTCATCAAGGAAATTCAGGATGAACGAAATGATCTCCAGCTTCAGGTGGCATTAAAATCAATGAAATAAATCGGCAAACTTATCGACGGCCACGCAAGCCACTCTTGCGTGGCCGTTTTGGACTCATAATACCCGTTTTACAGTTGCAAACAGTGGGCAGGGGCCTGTACCTTTGTCTTCTTCTAAAAAAATATGCATTTCTCCCTGATAAAATCTTTGATAGAATAAGAGATAATCATTCATTCCAGAGGGAGGCTGCAAGATGGTGCAATTATGGCTGTTCGAATTAGCCAAGGGAATAGGCAGGCTTTTTCTGAATCCTGTATTATATTTTTCTATCCTACTGGTGCTCTTTGCCGGTTTTATTAGAATAAAAAGGGAACGGAACGATTTTAATGTCAGAGTCCATGACCAATTCCATGAACTGAAGCATTTGCTCCCTGCAGGACTTCTGGCAGGTATGAGCTTATCCATCATAACGATTATAACCGGATTGACGATTCCCCTCGAAATGTTTGCATTGATTGCCATCACCACCATTCTTCTGGGAGTGATCGGCAACGCCAGGCTGCTTTCTCCTGCATATACTGTAGGTCTTCCGATTCTAATTGTGTTTACTATCACGTTTTTTAGTGTACATATTCCTTACACAGATACATTATTGGAAAACAGCCGATTTTTAATAGGGATTCCCATTCTGCTTGGTGTTCTCCTCTTATCAGAAGGGATTCTAATGTTAAAAAACGGCTTGAAAGATGTTTCTCCCAAGCTGCGGACAAGCCGAAGGGGGCTTACGATAGGCGCACTTCAAATCAAACGGGTGTGGCTGCTCCCCATTTTCTTTTTTCTGCCTGCAGGCCCTTTGACGGCTCCGTTTGACTGGTGGCCGGTGATCGACTGGGGAACAGAGACGTATTCACTTATACTCGTCCCTTTTGCACTCGGCTTCCAGAACCAGGTCCAAAGCAGTTTGCCAAGCCAGGCGGTTGAAAGATTGGCAAAACAAATCATTCTTTTGGGTGTGATCATCCTTGCCGCATCGTCAGCCGGTTTCTATTACCAGGAATATATTCCTCCGGTTATTGCAGGCATCGCCATTCTCGGACGGCTGTTCATTTCATACAGACACCGTGTCAGGGAAAATAATACGCTCTATTATTTTACACCCCGAAACAGCGGAGTTATGATACTGGACATTATTCCGGGGACGCCGGCAAGTAAAATGGAGCTGAAAACGGGAGAAATTATCCAGGCCTGCAACAATGTGGCGGTTTCCAATAAAGATGAATTGTATAAAGCACTTTTGAAAAATCGTGCTTATTGCAAGCTTGAGGTGCTTGATGTGAAGGGCGAAATCCGATTTGAGCAATGTGCCCTCTACGAAGGCGATCACCACGAACTTGGGATTCTTTTTGTAGAAAAACGTTCGAAAGGCAATCGGGACAGAGCGATGTAGTCGGATATTGACAATAAAAGCGGATCAGACAAGGGCTGGCCCGCTTATTTGCTATGTATTCCGATGCCAATCTTCAATCCGCAGTTCATTTTCCAATAATAAAAAGGACTTACGAAAAAAGTATCGAATACTTTAATAGACTGTAATCTAGGCATTTATATACATATCATTCTATTTTTCATATTGCCAATTTTTCGTTTTAATGTAATAATGTTTTTGAAATATAGTAAGTCATCCTCAGAAGGGAGCGAGGCAGTGGATAATGCATTATTAAAAGTAGAAGGGCTGAGAACCTCTTTTTTTACAGATGATGGGGAAATCCCGATTGTAAACAGCATCGACTTTCATGTCCGATCCGGTGAAGTCCTCGGAATTGTCGGGGAATCGGGATGCGGAAAAAGCGTCACTTCTTTGTCTATCATGGGGCTTATTCCGGCACAAACGGGAAAAGTGGATGGCCAAATCTTATTTAAAGGAGAAAACCTCGCTTTGGCATCGGAAAAGCGAATGCGGCAAATCCGGGGCAATGAAATCGCCATGATCTTTCAGGAACCGATGACGAGCCTGAATCCGGTTTTTACCATCGGCGAGCAGCTGCTGGAAGCTATTCAGATCCATAGGAAACTACCAAAAAAGAAAGCAAAAGAGCGTGCGGTTGAAATGTTGAAGCTTGTGGGCCTTCCGCGTGCGGAGCAATTGCTCAATGAATATCCTCACCAGCTTTCCGGTGGGATGAGGCAGCGCGTCATGATCGCGATGGCGATGATCTGCAATCCGGAATTGTTGATTGCGGATGAGCCGACAACGGCACTGGATGTCACCATTCAGGCGCAAATTCTTGACTTGATGAAAGCGCTTAACAAAGACACGGATACTGCGATTATTATGATTACTCACGATTTGGGAGTCGTGGCTGAAATGTGCAGCCGCGTCATTGTCATGTATGCTGGGCATATCGTGGAAGAAGCGGATGTCAAAACGATTTTTAAAAATCCGAAACATCCCTATACGGTTGGATTGATCCAGTCTGTCCCGGATATGCGCCATAAAAAGGAGCGGCTTTATTCAATAGAGGGCAATGTGCCAAAACCCGGTTCAATCCAAACAGGCTGCCACTTCGCACCACGGTGTGAACATGCTTTTGACCGCTGCTTTGCCCAAACCCCTGACCTTTTGAATCTATCAGATGTACATAAAGTGAAATGTTGGTTGTATGAAAGCGAAAAAGGAGAAGTCAGCGGATGACAGATCGATTATTGGAAGTCGAGGGTTTAAAGAAAAGCTTTCCCATCCAAGGCGGGGCGTTCGGGAAACAAATAGGCGAAGTGAAAGCGGTTGATGATGTATCGTTTTTTATTAAGAAAGGCGAAACATTGGGGCTTGTCGGCGAAAGCGGATGCGGAAAGTCAACGACAGGCAAAACGCTGCTCCGTCTTCTGGAACCGACAGAAGGAAAAATATACTTTGAAGGAAAAGAGATCACGAACCTTCCCAAAAATGAAATGCGCCGTCTTCGCAGGGAAATGCAGATGGTGTTCCAGGACCCGTTCGCTTCCTTAAACCCAAGGCATAAAGTTGAAAAAATATTGGAGGAGCCATTGATCGTTCATGGCGTGACAGATTCAAAAGAGCGAAAGAAAAGGGTGCGCCAGCTGCTGGAAATCGTGGGGCTCAATGATTATCACGCAAAGAGGTATCCTCATCAATTCAGCGGGGGCCAACGGCAAAGGATCGGCATTGCAAGGGCCTTGGCTGTCCATCCAAAGCTCATTGTAGCGGATGAGCCTGTCTCTGCCCTTGATGTATCCATCCAATCGCAAGTTTTGAACCTGCTGAAGGATTTACAGGAAGAATTTGATTTGACCTATCTATTTATCGCACATGATCTGGGGGTTGTCCGGCATATCAGCGATCGGGTAGGAGTCATGTACCTTGGAAGGATCGTGGAGCTTGCGGATAGCGAAGAATTGTATGAAAATCCGAAACATCCATATACGAAAGCGCTATTATCGGCTGTACCTGTTCCAGATGTTGATTTCCAAAAGGAGCGAGTTATTTTACGCGGAGATGTGCCAAGCCCGGCGAATCCGCCAGCGGGCTGTGCGTTCCATACGCGCTGTCCGGCGGCAATGGAACAATGTGCTCACAAACGTCCATTGTTCAAAGAAGTTGAAAAAGGCCATTACGCGGCGTGCCACTTGTATGAGTGACTGATCGCGTAAAATAAATAAAAGGCAAATATTATGAAGGGGGCAAAAACATGAAGAAGGGTTTATCCATTGTTTTTTCACTGCTGCTCGTCCTGTCATTGGCTCTTATGGGCTGTTCCGGATCGAAAGAGACAGGAAAAGAAAAGGGCGGAGAAAAGAAAGAAAAAACAGCTGAAAGCGGCGGAACAATGATTTATGCTCGCGGAGGGGATGCAGTCAAGCTTGACCCAATAACGGTTACGGACGGTGAATCCTTAATCGTAACGCACCAGATACTTGAGACACTTGTGAAATATGAGAAGGAAACGGCGGACATTGTCCCGGGCCTTGCCAAAGACTGGGAAGTTTCTGATGACGGGACAACGTACACATTCGAATTAGAGGAAGGTGTAAAGTTCCATGACGGCACTGATTTCAATGCGGATGCAGTCGTTAAAAACTTCGAACGTTGGATGAACGGGAAGGATGAAGCGGAATTCCCTTATTTTGTATCGCAATTTGGCGGATTTAAAGGCGAAGAAGCGGCGGTTATCAAGGAAGTGAAAGCGGTTGATGAAAATAAGGTAGAATTTACATTATTCAGGCCTCAGGCGCCGTTCCTGAAAAACCTGGCTATGACACCGTTTGGCATTTCAAGTCCGGCTGCCATTGAAAAGTTTGGTGACAAATACATCGAAAACCCGGTTGGAACAGGGCCGTTCAAGTTTGAGAGCTGGAAACGGAATGACACAATCACAGTCGTCAAAAATGAGGACTACTGGAAGGAAGGGCTTCCGAAGCTGGATAAAGTCATCTTTAAAGTCATCACGGACAACTCTGCCCGTTTAAACGCACTGATTAAAGGTGAAGTGGACTTAATCGATGGATTAAATCCAAGTGATGTCGAAAAAGTAAAAGCGGACAGCAACCTGCAAATTTTTGAGCGTCCGTCTATGAACATCGGCTATTTGGGATTCAATGTTGAAAAGGAACCTTTTGACAACAAAAAGGTCCGCCAGGCCATCAGCCACGCAATAAACAAGCAAGCGATCATCGACAACTTCTATGAAGGAACGGCTGAACCTGCGAAAAACCCGATTCCGCCTTCCATCAACGGATATAACGATGAAATCGAAGACTATGAGTTTGATTTGGATAAAGCGAAAAAGCTGCTGGAAGAAGCCGGATTCAAGGATGGATTCAAGATGGATTTATGGGCCATGCCTGTACCTCGTCCATACATGCCAAACGGGCAGAAGGTGGCTGAAGCAATCCAGGCAGACCTTGAAAAGCTCAACATTGAAGTCAATATAGTTTCAATGGAATGGGGCACTTATTTGGAAAAAGTACGGGACGGGGAAGCTCCGATGTTCATGCTTGGATGGACTGGCGACAACGGGGACGCGGATAACTTCCTGTATGCCCTGTTGGATAAAGACAGTATCGGATCCAACAACTATTCAAGGTATGCGAGTGAGGATGTTCACAAGCTGCTGATTGAGGCACAAACAGAAACGGATGAAGATAAGCGCAGCGAACTGTATAAAGAGGCATTGGAAATCATTCACGATGATGCTCCATGGGTACCGCTCGCCCATTCCGTGCCGCAGCTCGCCGGAAAGAGTACAATAGACGGATTCTTCCCGCATCCGACAGGGTCTCAAGCGTTTGACGATGTGTCAATGGAATAGGGATTTGCGAGGGGAGTGGGCGTACTCCCCTTTTTTGGCTGAGTAAGCAAGTATAAGATGTTTTAGCTTTAAAATTTTGAACAAAGCCATTTGTTGTCTAGCTCCAGCGCCTATCGACTAGCAGACTTCGCACCTCTGGTGCTCCTGCGCCATAGCTTATCAAGGAAGCCTTGTTCAGCTCGTCGCAAAGCTCAGGAAGCCTCTCGAAGAAGAAGCTTTCCTACGATAAGTCAACATCGGCTCCGACGCACAGGATGTGCTAGTGCAGGCGAAGCGACAGGACGTCGCTGCTTGAGCCCGCGTTCCTCGCCGTGTTTCCTTTATCTCGTCGGAGGCACTCCAGTCTGTACGTCGATGGGCAAGGCGCTTGCGCTTTTCTTAGTCCGCAGCCATTTAAACTTTTCAAGAAAGGTGATCGAATGCTCACATACACGATAAGACGGCTGACATTGTTAATCCCTGTCCTGCTGGGGATGGTGCTGATTGTATTTTCCCTCATCCATGCAATCCCGGGGAATCCGGCCCAGATCATTTTGGGGCAACAGGCGACGGAAGAAGCCGTTGAGGCATTAAATAAGCAATTGGGTCTTGATCAGCCCTTATATATACAGTTTTTCGATTATGTCAAAAATCTGTTGACCGGAGATTTAGGAATGTCGATCCGCACCCAAAGCCCGATCAGCCAGGAAGTATGGCCATATTTGGCAGCAACCATGGAGTTGGCATTGGCTGCCATGCTGATTGCGATTATCATTGGTGTCAACGCGGGCATTATTTCGGCATGGTTTCAAAATTCATGGTTTGACTATATAGCCATGCTGCTGGCTCTGATTGGTGTTTCCATGCCGATCTTTTGGCTCGGTTTGATGGAACAGTATGTTTTCTCCATTCAGCTTGATTTGTTCCCGACGACAGGACGCGACAATATTCGGGACCCGGTTGAACCGATTACTTATCTATATTTAATTGATACATTGATGCAGGGAAGATTTGACCAGTTTGTTGAAGTCATTAAACACCTTGTATTGCCAAGTTTGACCCTCGCCACGATTCCCATGGCGATCATCGCCCGGATTACGCGGTCAAGCATGCTGGAAGTGATGCGTTCTGATTATATCCGGACTGCCCGTGCCAAAGGGATGAGCATGTTTTGGGTTGTTTATAAACATTCTTTAAAAAACGCTTTTATTCCTGTGTTGACGGTCATCGGGTTGCAGACCGGCCTGCTTTTGGGCGGAGCGATCTTGACGGAAACGATATTCGGGTGGCCGGGAATCGGAAGTTATATTTATGATGCGATTCAGTTCCGCGATTATCCGGTCATTCAATCAGGAATTCTGGTTGTTGCCACCATTTTCGTCTTAATCAATTTAACGGTGGATCTGTTGTACGCAGCGATTGATCCGCGAATTAAATACCGATAGGGGGGAAAGACAATGATTGAACCAGCAGCGAAATTGCCTCAAAACCATGCAAACATGAATGTAAATGAAGAAGAACAAATCATTTCCCCTTGGAAAGAAGCGTGGCGAAGCTTTAGAAAAAACAAGGCGGCCTTATTGGGGCTTGGCATCGTCATGTTCTTCATTTTACTGGCCATATTCGCGGATTTGATTGCTCCATATGGATTCAGAGAAACGGAGTTGGCGAATAAACATCTACCGCCATCAAGTAAACATTGGTTTGGAACGGATGAGTTCGGCCGTGACATATTGAGCCGGGTCATTTATGGTGCACGCATTTCCCTGCGTGTCGGATTTCTGGCGGTCAGCGGATCGGTGATAGTGGGCTCCTTACTAGGAATTATTGCCGGCTATTACGGGAGATGGGTGGACGGTATCATATCGAGAATTTTTGATATTCTTTTGGCATTTCCAAGTATATTGCTGGCCATTGCGATTGTCGCCATCCTTGGGCCGTCTTTGCAAAACGCAATGATTGCCATCGCCGTTATCAATGTACCGACATTTGGACGGTTGCTCCGTTCAAGGGTGCTCAGCGTAAAAGAGGAGGAGTATATTACGGCGGCAAAAGCGATTGGAATGACGGACGGCAGAATTCTTTTTCATCATGTCCTGCCCAACAGCCTGGCGCCGATCATCGTGCAGGGATCCCTTTCCATTGCAACGGCCATCATTGAAGCGGCAGCCTTGGGCTTCCTTGGATTGGGTGCGCAGCCGCCGACACCCGAATGGGGAAAGATGCTTGCTGATTCGAAAGACTTCATCATCCAGGCTCCATGGACTGTATTTTTTCCGGGGATAGCCATTATGCTTACAGTGTTGGGATTCAATCTGATGGGGGATGGACTGAGGGATGCACTTGATCCGAGGATGAAAAGGTGAATTGATTGGAGAGGGCATGACTTGGCAGGCTTGGACCCGGGTCATGCCCCATATGCTGCTACTCCTGTTTTTCTTTTTCAAGCATTTCGATGATCTTATCGAGTTTTTGTTCCATATTTTTTGACCTTGACTGATCCTTGACTAATGAGCGCACAACTAAAAATATAGCGAAAGTAATACCCAATATAAATAGCAGCATTATGAATTGAAATATAATGTCACCAACATTCACCAATTAAACGCCCTCCTTAACTATATCTACGATTGTGAAAATGAATAGTTTCAATGGGGAGATCTTTTAAATTCCGGACTCTCCCCAATAGTATTCACTAAAGACATCTGCAAGTGCTTCGGCAGAGTTAGATAATTCCGTCATATCATTATCAACTCCGCCAAATTCTATCAGAAGGGCATGTTCGGTTAAATCCTGGTTATATACTCCATCACCTTCGCTTTTTCCTTTAACAAAAACCCCACGGCTGATACCAGGGTACTTCTTTTCAATTTCTGCATGTAATTTCTCGGCAAAGGCACGATTTTTTTCATAATTTTTGTATTCCTTGCCAACAACAAAGAATAATTTGGCATACCTTTTTTGATTGATGACTGCGGTTGTAACTTTTTTGGGCTGGGCGTCTCTGTGTATATCAATAAAGAACTTGAGCTTATCATTACTACCCATCGCTTCTTGAACGGTCTCTCTTGATAGTGCATATGATTGGTAGTAATTCCAGTTACGGGATGTTAATGCTTGTGATACATTCTTTTTTGAATGCTCTACGCCAATCCCTTTATCTTCCAGTTTGTTTTTTAATGTTTCCCCCACTGCAATAACATTTGCTTTTTCATTGTTACTTGAGGTCTGGGCTGGATTTTTCAACAATGGCTTATAAGCTTCCCAACTATGAGAATGATATATGAAAACCGTCTTATTTTTATTTTTCGAACGATTGTCCTCATCTTTTTTATTGTCTTCGGGTTCATCAGTCTCCTCCAACAAATGAAATTGCGGAGGAGGAGACTCGATAGGCAGATTCGTAATATTCGTTCCCTGCCCGGCAACTGCAATTTCCGTATGATTAAGAGCTAATCCCGGAATTTCATTTCCAAGAAAAGTTCTAACGTCCTTCGGTTTAATATTGATTAGAAGGTCCAATGAAAGTTCCGTAAGTGACGGAAGATTCTCTGATGGGGGCAGTGCATGAACTTCTGATCTTATCAACTCTACCAGTACACTGTCCATATTCACTTTGCTTAGTATAGATTTAATAGCAGCGGAAGAGAGAGCAGAATTGAATGAGATGATGACTGCGATTAAAAAAGTAGTCACTGTTAAAATGGTTAAGCCGATTAGAAAGTTAATTAAAGTGGTAGTTGGGCTGCTAGTTTTAAACAATGAATCTCCCTCCTGATATATCCGGATATATAAATGTATGAGAATGAGAAGAGGGCTATTCATGATTATATTTACTGATGTATCTAATAGAGGGTGAAAAGCATAGAGAATGTTGCCGGGATTTCTTTATTCTTTTTCTGTTCACCTTTCAGTATGATAGTATAAAGAATTATTTACCTTAAAGGGAGGTTCTTATCTTGAAAAAGTTCATTTCGGCTGCTGCGTGCGTTTGTGCCATTTTCATTATCTGTTGGCTGCCAAAAGGTGATGCCAAACAAACGGTTTCAAAAACTGCTCCTGAAAAAGAAGTAAATAACAAATCAAAATTTATCATTGTAGACTCAATTGAGGAAGCTCGAAATATTGAAATGGCAAAAACAATGCCTGAAAGCGAGCTGCCTCAAAACATTCCAAATGCTGATGAAGATTCATCCATTATCATTGCAAAACTGCCCCAAATAGAAGAAGCGTTTAAATATTTTACCGAGGTAAAAGAAAAACAATAATGTGAAGGGCTCAAGAAATTTATCAATTAACGTGAACATCAATCTTTTTATCTCCTGAAAAATCCTTCTTTCCTGAATCAGCAATCAATAGTTTAAAAATGAATGAATATTTCCTCATTTTGCAGATATTTGTGATATGCTCAACTTATAAAGAAATCTATTAAACAGGCAGGAAATAAATAAATGTCTTCTACATTAATCAAAGGGGCGTTCATTCTTACCCTGGGCTCTGTATTATCCAAAATTCTTGGTCTGTTGTACGTCATCCCTTTTAATATGCTTTTGGGCGGGGAAGGGGTTGGCTTGTATGCATATGCCTATATTCCCTACACGATCTTTATGAGCATTGCCACGGCGGGAATTCCGCTTGCAGTATCAAAAATCATTTCCAAATATAATGCCCTTGGTCAATATTCGGTCAGCCAAAGAATTTTTAAATCGAGTTTTAAAATAATGATCCTTACCGGTATTTTGGCTTTTCTTGCTATGTTTTCTGCTGCCCCGTTTTTGGCGGAATTCGGAAGCTACGGCAATAAAGGATTTTCTTCGGAAGATTTGACGGCTGTGATACGGGCAGTCAGCTTTGCATTAATTCTGGTGCCGGCGATGAGTATTATCCGCGGTTTTTTTCAAGGTCATGGAGATATGAGGCCGACGGCTGTTTCACAGGTTGTTGAACAGATCGTAAGGATTGTTTTCCTATTAAGCGGTGCATTTGTCGTCTTGAAAATTTTCGGAGGCAAGTTGGTAACAGCAGTCAGTACCGCAACATTCGCAGCTGCAATTGGTGCCATAGGAAGCACGATTGTTCTTTTAATCTACTTAAATAAACAAATGCCCTACTTAAAACAACTTGCAGCTAAAGATCAGAATAAAGCGGGAACATCCATGGCTGAAATACAAAGGGAGATCTTTTTTTCTTCGATCCCATTTGTTGTAGTAGGCATTGCAATGCCGTTATTTCAGTTTATAGACAACCTGACTTTCAGCAGGGCAATGGCTTCCATTGGTTTGGATGATATTGTAAAATCGGCCTTTGGGATCTTAAATTTTAACACTCAAAAGCTGGTTGTTATTCCGATGACGCTTGCCACTGCGTTTTCGATGGCGCTTATACCAGCTGTGACAAGTTCATACGCCAGCGGAAATATGGAAAAGTTCCGCCGTGAACTTGATAAGGCGTTCCAAATTGTCTTATTTATCACCATACCGGCTGTGATCGGAATCTCTATTTTGGCCGGTCCGATTTACACCGTTTTTTATGGTCATAACCCGCTTGGAACAGAAATTCTCGCCATCTACGCTCCTGCCGCGATTCTGTTTGCTGTCTTTTCAATATCGGCGGCAGTTTTGCAGGGGATCAACATGCAAAAGATGACTGTTCTTAGTTTGTCGATGGGGTTGTTAACAAAATTAATCCTGAACATTCCCCTCATAAAAATATTTGAAACGGCTGGAGCAGTTTATGCAACAACATTGGGTTATTTGGTTGCTTGCCTGCTGAATTTATTTTTCATTTATTATTCCACTGAGTACAAATACACGGTTGTTTTAAAAAGATCACTGTTGATGTTTATTTTTACTGCGATAATGGCCGGAGCAGTTTTAGGAGCTGAGAGCGTCCTTGCAATGGTGGTGGATCCTGAAAGCAGATTCCAGTCAATCCTGGTCATTGCCGTTTGTGTAACCGTTGGCGGAGCGATCTATGGACTTCTTGCATTGAAAAGTAACCTGGCAAAGATGCTTTTTGGCCGGAGAATCAATGTATTAAGAGAGAAACTCCAAATGTAATAAAAAAGGAGATTATGATGAAGAAGTTTTTTAAACAGCCATCCAAGGTTGCCCTCACTACCTTAATCATAACGATTACTTTAACGATCTTGCATATATGCATCATAAGCTTAATAGGGGTCGATTTAAAGATTGTACCTAAGATTGCGTTTGCATTTATGGAAATTACTACACCTTTCTTGATAATAAGCCCTTTAGTTGGTTTTATTTATTCATTTTTTATCAAAGGGAAATTGAAAATTTTGTATATCATCTTGCATTTGGCATGTATATGTACAATTTCTGTATTTGCCTTTTTGGCTATTATGTTTAGGTATTTTGTTCCTTTTGCACCATAGAAATTCAATCAATCATTGGGGCGTTTCTGAAATTGCAGAGACGCTCATCTATTATCAAAGAGGAGGAAGCAAGCATTGAAACGATTGCCGTTTGAACGCCCAACTGATCATTATGAAAAGAAACTTCTATCCATTGATGAGGAAATTTGCAAGTTAATAAAAAAGCGTAAAGAACTGTCGGAAAACAACCCCGGATTTCCACAAACGGAATACATACAAGATTGGGCCAAACAGTACGGCCTGTACGAGGGCTTATTGATTTCGTTGTTTGAAATGCTAAGAACCGATGAGCATTTTCGCCCTCAGGTGGAACCAAAAGGATTTCAAAAATACATTCCTGTTTTGAAATCAGTTGCTAAAGATGAGTTTCTATACTCGGTAACCTTTATACGCCAGTATGAGAACGCGAGTGTCGTCAACTTTAATATCGATTGGGACGAGCCTGAGAATTCTTCGGATGATTATCTTCACGGGCACCATTTTTGGGAGCTGTATATAAATGAGGAATACCACTGCACGGTGGACTACGGTGGCGGATCAGATGATCATCTCAACTATAAATTCGTCGTGTCACCGCGGCTGCCGGACGATGTATCGGGATTGCAATTGATTTTTAGAGAAAGTGAAGGACCGTATAATGAGTGTCCGACAGGAACTAAGATCGTAATCAATTTGGATTGAATATTATTGGGATCAGAAAAGAACTTACTTTAACTTTTAGTAAAAAAAATAGCATGCTTGGAGATCTTGTTCTTAATTTTATAGGGGGAAGACTTATATGGAGCCAATGCTGGAAAATCCCGTTTTAGTTATGGTTGATGTACAAAAACGATTTGAGGAAGAGAAATGGGGAGAACGTAATAATCTGCAAGCAGAAAAAAATATAGAGCGATTATTGTTAATCTGGCGTTCGAAACATTTACCAATTATTCATGTTCAACATTTGTCTCGAGACCCTGATTCAAGTTTTTATCCTGGAAAACCTGGGGTGGATTTTATGGAATTTGCCAAGCCCCTTAAAGGGGAAATGGTGATCCAGAAACGTGTTAATAGTGCGTTTATCGGTACAAATCTTGAGGAGTACCTTAAACAAAAAAGTCTCAATCATGTAGTGATTGTGGGGTTAACTACACCACACTGCGTTTCTACCACAACACGAATGAGTGCAAATTTGGGATTTAATACGTTTTTAATTTCGGATGCGACAGCTGCATTTGGAATGACTGGTCCCGATGGTATTTATTATAGCCCTGATGAAATTCATAATATTTCCATTGCAACTTTACATGAGGAGTTTGCTTCTGTTCTTACTACAGGCGAGCTGATGAACAGGTTAAACTGAAAATAATTGTTCCTTTAAAATCAAACACTCTTTGAGCGAATGATACCGTAAGAACTTTTTGGGGAAGGGTGTAAAAAAATGAGACAAATTATTGCTCTTGGAGGCGGAGGCTTTTCCATGGAGCCTGAAAATCACCTGTTAGATCAATATATCCTTAATCAATCAGGGAAATCACGTCCAAAAATTTGTTTTATTCCTACAGCGAGTGGAGATTCAGAGAATTATATATCAGGATTTTATAACTTTTTTGAACAACAGAGTTGCCAACCTTCACACTTATCACTTTTTCAACCGCCTACACGGGATTTGGAGGGTTTTTTGCTGGAAAAGGATATCATTTATGTTGGTGGAGGAAATACCAGGAATTTATTAGTACTGTGGAAGGAATGGGGATTGGATACCATTTTGGCGAAGGCATGGGATCAGGGAATATTATTGGCTGGCATAAGTGCGGGCTCCATCTGCTGGTTTGAAGAAGGGGTTACTGATTCTTTCGGCGGTGGACTTGAACCAATAAAGTGTTTGGGTTTATTAAAGGGAAGCAATT
The DNA here is from genome assembly GCF_003605365.2 of Siminovitchia fortis. Taxonomy (GTDB): domain Bacteria; phylum Bacillota; class Bacilli; order Bacillales; family Bacillaceae_C; genus Siminovitchia; species Siminovitchia fortis. The sequence goes on along the minus strand of NZ_QYTU02000049.1, from coordinate 2,473 downwards.
GCCCGCATTATGATGGGGAAGCGGAAAGAAGGCCCACTTATCGTCAATTGATAGCCGATGGCAAAATACAGGCTGGAATAGCAGCTGATGATGGCGTTGCCATTCATTATATTGATGAGGATTTAAAAAAAGCTGTAAGCTCCAGACCGCATGCAAAGGCGTATAAGGTCTATTTGGATGAGGGATTGAAAGAGGTAGAACTGAAAACAGAGTATTTAGGCGCTCATTAATGAACTGGAGTTCATACCAGGACAACTAGCTTAATATAATCCAAATTTAGGGGGGAAACAGTGAGAGTTGAGGCTGAGTACTTGAGAGTTATAAAAGAGCGGTTTAAAAGTGTAAAAACCCTTGGAGATAAGACAATTGAGCAATTATCAGAGGATGATATTCATTGGAAGCCCAATAAGGAATCAAACAGCATAGCCGTAATCATAAAACATTTAAGCGGCAATATGATTTCGAGATGGACCCATTTTCTGCATTCGGATGGGGAGAAAGCATACAGAGATCGCGACCAAGAATTTCTTGATAATGTATCTTCAAAAGCCGAATTGAGAGAGATTTCAGAAAGAGGGTGGAGTACCCTTTTTGACACATTGGATCGTTTAAACGAAAAAGACTTATTAAAGAATGTATATATTCGTGGAGAAAGTCATTCGGTAATAGAGGCAATTGAAAGACAGTTGGCACATTATGCTTATCATATTGGGCAAATTGTTTATATTGGAAAGCAAATAAAAGGCGAAAACTGGGAAAGCCTGAGCATTCCGAAGGGAAAGTCCGAAGATTATTTGCAACAGATGCTCAAAAAACACCAGCAGGAATAATTTTAAATTTCTGCCAATATTGCTTTGCTATATAATTTGATTGGCAAACGGAGAATGTTTCTCGAATAAGCAGCTATCAGTAAATCCATTTTCGAATCCGATAGTTTTCCTCCGGAAGAATGGGAAAACCCGAGAACCCGGGCAGGAAAGCGAATGATTCCATCCCGAAGGGGCAGTAAACCCGAGAACCCGGGCAGGAAAGCGAGTGATTCCATCCCGAAGAAGCAATAAACCCGAGAACCCGGGCAGGTAACCATGGATCCCTCCCCAAGAAGGTTACGAATCTATGTGTTTCTGAAAAAGCGTTAACCAAAGTAGACGGCCTCTCCAACGCTCATGAAGAAAAATTAATTCAACTTATATACATTTAAAATCTGCAGAAAAAAACAATCCCAGCCAGAAAGATCATTAAAAATAGAGCTAGGAATTGGTCTGAAGGGATGATTTCATGTGAAATTTACCGGGAAGAATAAATATGAGCCATTCATTACTCGAGTTATCATATATTTTTGCATGGTCACAACTGCACATTACAGAAAATAATCATAGCCACATCCTCTTGTTTATATTAAATTAATATTAAAGAAAAATATGATGGCTGGGGGGAGGAAAAAATGCCCAAATATGAAAAGCTTTATGATTTTCTAATGAGTAAAGCCTCACAATTAACAGATGAGTGGTATAAGGGGCTGGATGACAACACTTCGGGGGTCTATGCCTCGACAGACCCGGAAGAGATCCGGCTTCTAAAAAAGCAAAACAATGATTTTCACAAGAAATTTTTTCAAGTTTTTATTAAAGAAGAAACCGCTTTTTTAGAAGAATTGGAAGGTTGGATCGTCAAGGTCGCTAAAGATGAAAATCATCTGGCAACGCCTTCGAATATGATATTGAATGAATTTTACCGGACCCGTAATCAATATCTCGACTTAATAAAGCAATTTGTGTCTTTGCACGGAGAAGAACACTTTCAAGAGGTAAAAGAGTCTTGGGATAAACTGATTATTGGCACGATGGATAAGGTGACGGTATGGTTTCTGGAAGAGTATGATAAACAATCTATGGAAAGATTATTAAGTCATCGGGAGCTTATTAACGAGTTAAGTTCACCGGTAATCTCTCTTACAAATAATGCCGGACTTCTTCCGCTTGTCGGCGATATTGACACTTCCCGTGCAAAATATATACTTGAGAAAACAATAGAACAGTGTGCTCAGAAAAGATTAGATTGTCTCTATATCGATTTATCAGGAGTAGTCATGGTCGATACGATGGTGGCCCACGAAATTTTTCGTTTAAACGAGACTTTAAGATTACTGGGTGTAAAAACAGTCCTATGTGGAATTCGCCCTGAGATTGCACAAACAGCAATCCATCTGGGCCTCTCCTTTGAACAAATTCCTACCTTTTCAACATTGGAGAGAGCTTTAAATATAAGCTTGAATGCAAACTGATTACATATAAGGATCGCAGTTAAAGATAGAGACTTTTTAGAGCAAACCGGCCCTTTATTTCACCAAAAAAATAACCACCCAATGAGCGCCTTGCCAGCCTTTGGGTGGGGTACTTGTCTAATCTTACCTAAAAACCGTGAGATTCAAATAATTCAAGTAAACAGGCTTTATCCAACTTACCATAATAGT
>NZ_QYTU02000048.1 GCF_003605365.2 Siminovitchia fortis | reverse complement strand
AATTACACAAAATAATTTATACTCCCTTTTAACTTAGTACTCTTCATCCCTCTTCCTTTTCAAAAATAGCTGTAAGCAGCTTTGTTGCCCCCTAGCATGAAGCCACATCCAAATGCTCGCTTTTATATCATTTTATTTTTAAAACATTCCCTCAGCTGAAACTTCCTCATCGTTTATCATTTTCATCACATCGTTTCCTTCTTCATCCCTTGCATATACGCCGTTTGTTGTTCTTCAACATTTACTTTGTCCATCCATTCTTTTCCTTCTAATTGTCTTGTGACAAGCATGCTTGCTACGGTATCCCCAGTAGAGTTGAGCATGGTCGCAGGTGGATCTACGACGACACCGATGGCTGAAATAATGGGCAATGCTTGTATCGGCAGACCATAGAATGTAACAATGACCATTTCTCCAATGAAGCCCCCGCCAGGAATCCCGCTCATGACAACACCGGACAATAAGGCAATAGCAATAGCGGTTAGAAATGTATCGATTCCACTATAATCCATGTTGAACACACCAAACACAAAAGCAATTTTAAGGATCGCTGACAGACAAGATCCATCCATGTGAATGGTTGCCCCAAGAGGCAATACGGTTTCCCGGATATCTTTCGGAACGCCTATGTTTTTAGCAGCTTGTAAGTTTACCGGCAGAGTGGCAAAACTGCTTCCAGTTCCCAATGCCGTTGCTGCTGGGGTAAGGATATTTTTCCAAAAACGGGCAACGCCCTTTTTTCCCCCTGCAAGAAAGGCATACAGTGTAAATCCTATAGCAAAGTAAAGAATGGAAACCGGATAATAAAGGAGGAATGCTTGAGCATAATCACCGATCAATTCCGCACCCATATCTCCTATCAAAGAAGCGAAATAAGCTCCTAAACCGATTGGTGCATAATACATAATGATTTGAATGACCTTCATAAATATTTCAGAACCGCTTTCAAGAAATCTGGCAAACGGTTTGCCGACATCCCCGGTTAACCCTGTTGCTAATCCAATGAGGACAGAAAATACAATGAGAGCCAACATGTTTTGACGTGAAAACAGTTCAACAAAATCCGGAACGGTGAAAGTGTTTACGAGTTGATCTGAAAGTGTAACCTTTTCTACATTTTCCGGAGTTTCCAAAGGGATATCAACACCAGACCCCATCGGAAAAATAATAGTCGCAACAACCATCGTAACAGATGCAATAATACCAGTAATCACGAAAATGGTTATCATCGACCCCATGATTTTACCAAGCCGGCGCATGCTATCCATGTTGGCAACAGCCGATGAAATGGAAAAGAATACAAGTGGCACCACTACCATGAAAAGTAAATTTAAGAATAAATCTCCAAGCGGCCGAATAATACCAGCCTTTTCACCAAAAATCAGACCGATAATGGAACCGATCATAATGGAGGAAAGAAGAATGAGTGGAAATCGATAGGCTTTTAATTTTTTTGCCAAAGTCATTACCTCCTATGTTTGTTAGCTTCCTGTCTCATTTGATTTAATATAAATACAGGTTGCACATAATGGGAATATTCGGAATCAGAAAGACACAATAAATTTCATTTTTTCGGTTCTTCGTTGAAATATGTTTCTGCTTTTCTATCAACTTTTAAAATCGGTTGATTTTTTCACTAGGCCATTCGTCTCTCAAATACATTTGACCCGATCCACCTCCTTCTTCGAAGATGGGGAATTGACATGAGTTAAACGGTCTCTTTGAATGATATCTTCATAACTGAAATTTCAGGCAGCCCGCTCTTGCAAATACAACTGCTGGTCTTGGAATTCGGTTCAACCAGGAGATATTCTTGCTGTTTCGTGTACAGGCGCTTATATTTATTAATCTTAGATGTCCCGTGTAAATACATTTTTCTTATCCATCCTCTCCCTTTCCACTTTATACACTGACCGATGCTTCTGACAGAAGTTCTCCCTCGGCAACAACAACCGCATTTCCCTCCAAAACTATATCTTGAACATCGTCTTTAGTGATTCGAAAGGAAATCGTCAAAACCCCTCCTTTGGCATGAACGTTCACAGGAGAAGATACATGACCCAATAAACTTGATATAATTGCCGAAGCGGTCGCACCAGAACCACAGGCCAATGTCTCATCTTCCACTCCACGTTCAAACGTTCTAATCTTCATTTGATTTTTATCCAGTATTTCAATTAAGTTTACATTCGTTCCACTTTTACAGATGGCTGGATTGTGCCTGATCTTTCTCGCCCACTGTATAAAATCTTTATCCTGTTTTTCATCAATTCGCCTTTCAATAAAGACCGTGTGAGGTACGCCAACCCAAGCAAAATGGTAGAAATCGTTTTCATCCGAAGGAAAAGGTTGATTAAGGTTGAAGTCTTTAATCGGTATGGGCGGAAATTTAATTTGGACCTTCCCATTGAGTATTCTTCCTTCGTAAATTCCATTCAAGGTTTCGAATGTCATTACCTCCCTGGCTATTCCCATTAAATGTGCATATTTCACGATACAGCGTGCTCCGTTTCCGCACATTTCCCCTTCACTGCCGTCTGAATTGAAGTATCTCATTTTAAAATCTGCTATAGTGGATTTTTCCAATAACATGAGACCATCTGCACCAATATGGAACCTTCTGGTGCAGACTGACTTGACAAAACGGGAAAGCTCAAAGCTTTTCATTAGAGCTTCCCGATTATCAATAATAATAAAATCATTGCCGCACCCATGCATTTTTTTAAATGGAACTTTTTTCAATGTGAGATCACCCCTATTAAAGTTTACCTTCCCAAACCTTCTAGCTTAGGATGGTATCGTTTACAATAATGGCTTGATTCTTTGCGGGCGTGGTTAAATAGTAATATTAGCAAGTTCCATACCAACATAATACTTTTTGTTAAGATGATTAAAAATAAACGGTATTCAAAGTGTTTTTTAAAAAATGCAACTTCATTTAATATTGTAAGTTTTATAAGTGAATAAAGCAAAAACTGCCGAATATTCGTATCAATGCATCATTGAACCAACAAGCTGCATGATATGATCTTAAATAAGGAAAAATCTTAAACAGGCGCATCCCCGATCAAGAAATGCGCCTTCATCACTGCTATTAAATTCGCCGTTTTGATTATTGATTTTGAACTAATTCCAGGTTCTTTGACTGTTTATTAAAATATCAATCCCTATGAGGGCATTTATATCACTAGCTTTGCAAAGCGCATACAAAAAATGGTAAAACATACTCCGTGCAATTCAGTCAGTGATTGGTAACTTAAAAAAGGCCGCACGAAACCTGGAGACTGGTGGTTACCCACTTATTTAGTTAGCTTTTGTTCATTTGATGAACAGCCATTTTTACCATCTCCTAAAGTTGAAGTTGGTGGGTAGCCACGCTTTTGCGTCTTACTTCTTCTTTAGGAGCTTTTTTGTGTTTTTAAAACTTTTGAGGAATATTTCAGAAGCTAGTGCATTTATATCGTATTCATCCAAATATAGTTAAGAAATATCAACAGTCTTTTAGCTTACTATAATGAATCTCTCGGAAAAAGATTATTTACGATTTCATTAATTTTCATTTGTTTTTCCGTGTCCGTACGGGCATTCGCCAGCATTGTTCGCTCAAAACTGTTTTTGCAGTGTAAAATAGGTCTTTTGCAGTATAGTCGTTAAAACATTGATGTAATGACGTTTTGTGAAAGCGGTTTAACTAAGTGTCAAGTATTTGCTTCCGTTTATTTACAGAATGTGTAAAGAAAAAAGCAATTTCCTATGTTAACATGATTTGTAAATCCTTTAAATCACTTTATGAACACGCTTACAAAAAGCACCTTAGAATCACTTGGAGGGGGAGTAGCTTTCGTGAACAAAGAAAAAGCGCCAATACAGAAACAACGTGAAGAAGACAGAAAGCCGGAAATGAAAGCGGATCTGAAAACACGCCATATTAGCATGATTTCAATAGCTGGTGTTATAGGGGCCGGGCTTTTCATAGGAAGTGGGGCTGTTATTAATGCGACGGGGCCTGGGGCAATCCTGTCCTATGCATTTGCCGGGCTTATTGTCGTACTGGTTATGCGGATGCTTGGTGAAATGGCCTCTGCTTACCCAACAAGTGGATCTTTCGCCACTTATGCAAATGTGGCAATTGGGCCATGGGCCGGTTTTGCGATCGGATGGCTGTATTGGTTTTTCTGGACTGTTGTAATTGCCATTGAAGCCTTGGCCGGGGCAGCAATCATCCAATATTGGATTCCCGACTTCCCCATATGGCTTATGAGTCTAATTTTAACGGTTCTTTTGACAATGACGAATTTATTTTCTGTTAAGTCCTTTGGTGAATTTGAGTATTGGTTCTCTCTCATCAAAGTTGTTGCCATCACTCTATTTCTTGTTCTTGGACTTTCTGTCATTTTCGGTTGGTATCCAAATGTCGAAGCCCCCGGTACAGCAAATTTAATTGGGAACGGAGGGTTTATGCCTGAAGGGTTTGGTGCTGTACTTCTTGGAATCACCGTCGTGATTTTTTCTTTTATGGGTACTGAGATTGTTGCCATTGCAGCAGGAGAGTCCCAAAATCCTGTAAAGTCTGTTAGGATTGCGACAAATAGTGTTATCTGGAGGATTCTTGTTTTTTACATCGGCTCCATCACCATCGTCGTGACACTCCTGCCTTGGGACTCGGCTAATATTCTTGTAAGTCCGTTCGTTGCTGTCCTGGATTATATTGGAATACCTGCCGCTGCACAGATTATGAATTTTGTCGTACTGACAGCCGTGTTGTCTTGTCTCAATTCAGCATTGTATGCAAACTCTAGAACATTATACGGGATGGCAAAGCAGGGTGATGCGCCGAAATCGCTGTTGAAGTTGAGTAAAAAAGGAGTACCTGTTCAGGCAATCCTTCTCAGCACCGTATTTTCGTATGTTGCTGTAATCATGAATTTCATCTCCCCTGACAAGGTGTTTCTCTTCCTTATTAACTCGTCAGGAGCGGTCGCTTTGCTTGTCTACCTCATTATCTGTTTTGCGCAGTTGAACATGCGCAGGAAAATTGAAAAAGAGCATGGGCAGATTCCTATTAAAATGTGGTTGTTCCCTTATTTGACCTACGCAACGATGATCGTTATTTTGGGAATTTATGTCGCCATGTTCTTCATTGAATCGATGAGAATACAAGTAATAATGACCAGCCTGATCGCAATTGGTGTTGTTTCTATATATTTTATATTCTATCGGAAGCAGAGTAATAGTAGTATAGACAAGCTAAAAATAAGCCAATCACACGGTAAAAATTAACCAACCTTCTAAAACCTCCCGTTTCCGGGAGGTTTTTATCATCATTATCTTAAAAGAAGGTTTGCGAATACGAATATGGTGCAAGTTTGATGATTTGTATATTCATCCATGAAATAGGGTCTGTAAAATTCATTGAAGAAAATCCCGCTGGCTCTTAGAGAGGCTAATATGACACAAAAAACTGTTCATCTCCATCTCCTATGAAAAAATGTTAGAATAAAGTAATCTTAAAAATAACGGGGCTGTGATTTCAAATGGACATGTACCTATTCAGGCTCAACCGCGATTCGGTTATCATTTCACTTTAACACATCATGGTCCACGTAGCGCTCACCGTTCAGTTCGGAGATGACGTTGATCGCCACCTTAGCCCCGTCACCCGCTGTTACGATAGTGTGGACGCTGACTCCCGCTACGGTTCCGGCAGCCCAGATGCCGTCAATATTTGTTTTCCCATCGACTCCGGCATCGACAATCGTCTTGATTCTCGGTTCGGTGCCCGGTTTTGTTTTCACCCCGATTTTTTCGGCCAGCGCAACCAAAGCGCCTGTTGCGAGGATGACATGCTTGGCTTCATATGTCCCGTTTTCCCCTTCGACCTTCAAGCCGTTCTCGGTCTTTGTCACATTGACAACTGTATCCTGAACAATTTCCGCCCCAAAGCTCTTCGCCTGCTTTTTCCCCGTTTCAATTAATTCAGGGCCAGTGATATCCTCGATGCCGTAATGGTTCTTAATCCAGGCACGCTTGGTCATACTCTTGTCGCTGTCAATGACGATCGTTTTCTTTCCGGCCTTGGCCGCAAAGATGGCCGCACTTCCCCCGGCCGTTCCTGCCCCAATGATTGCGATATCATACATATGTATCCACTCCTTTGGATATTGTTCAACAGCTTTTACACGTGCAGTATAACATATTTTCTGAAAAATTAGGCGGCAGATGCTCATATAGAGTTTTTATAACGATTGCATTGAACATTCCACGGTCTGTACTGGGCGCTCCTGCCGGTCAGAAGCGGCCGGCTTCATCTTCGTTGAAAATATTCAAGGCAGGCGACTTGACTTCCCGCAATCTTTTTTAAAATATCTCTTCTGTCCCCGGGCTTGCCCAAATAATATGAAACATATTGAGCCAGTGGCTTTCCGACCTGTGGACGTTCAAACCGGAATCCCGTCCCAGCTTTAAGATATCTCGCGTTTGGTGACAGCCGATCATTTTATATAAAAGCGGATTCAAAGCCCTTTGAGTACTGGAAACGAAAAAATTGGAGCTGATTCCGTGCTCCAGCAATAATATTCTTCCATCAGGCCTGCACCAACGTTGAATCTTTTTCAGCATATCCAAGGGGTTTTCATAGCAGCAGAATGATAAAGTCGACACGATTGTATCGAATGAGTGAGAGGAAAATTCCATTTTCTCTATGTCCGTACAGATCAGCTCAGCTTGTATGTTGCAGGCTGATGCTTTTTTTCGAGCCTCAGCCAGCATCTCTTCGCTGAAATCGGCGGCCGTTACTTTTACTTCTGCAGGATAGTATGGGAAATTGGCTCCCGCCCCAACAGCCAGTTCTAAAACCTCGCCCTCCGCGTGGCTCAGCAATTGCCTTCTCCACCTTCTTAAACTGGAGGGGTCTTTATTGCTTGCGTATCTTGCCGCCTGCCTATCAAAAATACGTATCAGCTTCTCCCTTTCCAACTCATCACTTCCCCCGCTCTGGTTTATTTAAATATAGCATCTATTAGGAAGTTTATTCAGATAGAAGAAATGAGGCCGGCGACAAAATCAGCAAATACTGATTTTCTCGACAGCCCCGATATGCACCGCCAACTCAGAGTTTGTAAAAGCGAAAAAGTAGATTCTCAAATCGTAGAAAAAGATCTCCTCTATTAAGATGCGGGTTTGCCCATATCCTGAACTTCTGGTTTCTGCTTCCATCTGAACCATGCGACAATAATCGCTGCAATTAATGTAAATCCAAGGTACCCCATAGTTGGGTAGACTGTTCCAACAAGTGTAATAAAGCCGACAAAGCTTGCACCGAATGCGGCAACTCCGCAAATGACGACAAGGACCTTAAACCTTGGCGTATCTGTTTTACTAATTCGTGCGGTAAAAGCATACAGCATCCCTACCGCGGTGTTGAATATCATTCCCAATAAAACAATGGACATAATAGCACCAAAGACGGGAGAAATTTCATTTGCCAAATGCAGCATCGGCATATCTGTTCCCGAAACAACATCCAATTTTGCAAACATTCCGATATTGATAAAAAAGATCAAAACACCCAATCCGACGCCACCGATAATTCCACCCCATCCTGCTGTTTTTTCATCTTTTACCGTTCCCCCCATAACAGCAAGCATGGCGGCTCCAGCAGCGATATTATAGGAAACATACAATAGTGAGCCAAGCACCCAATTGGAAGCAGCGGGTTTTTGAGTGTTTGCGGCTTCCTGAATTTGTGCAAAGGTGACATCCATTGTAGACAATGAATAGATAGTAATGATGATAACCGCCAAAATCAGAAACGGTGTGACAATACCTATGGCTGAAATTACCTTTTCAATGTTAAGACAAACGACAATGATAGTGATAAGTGCAAGTAAAATGTTACCGACGATTCCCGGTATGCCAAACTGCTGTTCAAATATGGAGCCTGCTCCGGCGAACATGACAACCGTAACACCGAATAAAAAGAAGGTCATTAAAATATCGACTGCGATTCCCAGATACTTACCACAGATATGGTAAATGACCTCCTTATGGGAGTTTGTTTGCAGACGGTTTCCAAGCTGGACAAGGTTCATACCCAAAAAAGCAAATAAGAAAGTGGCTACCGCCGAACCAATTATTCCTAACCAGCCAAAACTTGTAAAGAACTGTAGTATCTCCTGTCCTGAGGCAAAACCGGCTCCAACAATTAAACCGATAAAAGCTCCGCCAATTTGAATGCTTTTTTTCATGATTATCCCCTTTGTTTAAATTTTTTGTCAATTTGACGAACAAGGAAAAAGAAATACTCTTTTTCCTTATCTAAATGTTTTCTTCTCAACGGTAAAACCTTCGATGGCTTCCACATCAGGCTCATAACCAATTCCCGGTTGATCAGGAACAGTAATATAACCATCTGTAACCGTAACTTCCGGTGTAATAATATCTTTCTCCCAGTAGCGTGAAGACGCAGCCGTATCGCCTGGCATTGTAAAATTGGATAAAGTTGTCAACGCCACATTATGTGCCCGGCCTATTCCAGATTCGAGCATGCCGCCGCACCAAACAGGGATATCATGGCTTTCACACAAGTCATGAATACGTTTGGATTCGGATAGGCCGCCGACACGTCCAATTTTGATGTTGATAATACGGCAGCTTCCCAATTCAATCGCTTTTCTTGCATCTTCATATGAATGGATGCTTTCATCAAGACAAACCGGAGTGGTAATCGCTTGTTGCAGCTTGGCATGGTCAATAATGTCATCAGATGCCAAAGGCTGTTCCACCATCATCAGATCAAATTCATCCAACGCTTTTAATGTATCAATATCCTTTAACGTATAAGCGGAGTTCGCATCTGCCATGAGCGGAACATCCGGAAACTCTTTTCTTACCTCTCGCATCACGTCAACGTCCCAGCCCGGCTTGATTTTTACTTTCATTCGTTTATAGCCGTCTTCTACCTGCTTTTCAATAATTCGTAAAAGATCCGAAGCTGTTTCCTGGATGCCGATGCTGATGCCGACTTCTATCTTCGATTTTTTTCCACCAAGTGCAGAAGCAAGGGAAACGCCTTTTTGCTGGCTGTACAAATCCCAAACCGCACCTTCAATCGTTGATTTGGCCATATTGTTTTTACGGATATTGGAAAAAACCTCGGAAACTTCATCCGGATGTGTAATTTCCTGATTCAATAACGCAGGAATTAAATAATCCTCTAACATATGCCAGTTCGTTTTCATCGTTTCTTCACTGTACCACGGTGAATGAAAAGCTACTGATTCACCCCAACCGGAGTTGCCACTTTCGTCTTTTGCTTCAAGTAAAATAAAATCCCTGTCCTGAAATGTCCCAAAACTTGTTGTAAATGGAAACTTTAGCTTCATTCGCAAATGGCGCAACGTTACTTCTTTAATTTTCATGTTTTTCAACTCCCATTAATTCTTGTTTGACCAATTTATAATAATGGACAGGTCCCGTTTGCTCCCGTTCAAGTGCAACCGCCACGAATCCTTTGGCAAACAATGTTAGAAAGATTTTCCGGGTCTTCATCCGCCAATCGATGACAAGCAGTTTGTCTTTCTGTTTCAGTTCCTGGAAAAAGGAAGGAACCGGTACATAGACGGAGTCACAATCCCCAATCCCGGATAGTGCTGAATCAACATCGACCAGCTTAGGCTTGCCTTCCTGTACAGATTCCCAGGGTATTTTGAATTGTTTTTCACATTTTGGAATGATAAATTGGCGATCAATCCACCATTCTAATTTGAAACGGTCCGTCGGAAGTCCGGCATTCAGCGAATCATCCATGTCTCCATAACAGTTCTCTACGTATGTTGAGCAAATTCCGCCAAGCTTGGATAAATTCAAATAGGCATTTTTGCTTTCAAGAGGATCATACGTCCACGTCATCATAGTGTATCCCAATTTCAACGCGGCTTCTTTTTGTTCTTCTTTTAACTTTCTTCCAATCCCTTTATGCTGGCAGTCCGGATGAACACCGAGCAGGTGCGAGCATAAATAACTTTTTCCATTGGTATACCCGGGAAAGCTGTAGCTGACTCCTACAGGTTCATCCCCAATGAACGCTCCCAACATCAGTCCGCCATTCTTGACTGCGGTGATTGTTTGATGGATTGGAATCGGCTCCATACCCCAAATGGTTTTCTCTAGTTTTTGTACAAGCTGTAACTCATGAGTTGTATGAAGCGTGCGTATTTCAACCATTTCACTTACCTCTTTTTTTCAAATTAACTAAAGAATAGACCTTCGCTATTCATTCTTTCGTATTCTTCTTTCCGTTTTTCAAATTTAGCTTTGTCTTTGATTGTCACACCTGCCACAACGGCATTGATGAATGAAATCAACGCTGGGGCAATATCCAGGGTGGACATTTCCGCAGAATACAGCGGCAACAGAATATCGGCAATGTCCCGGAGCGGTGCAACCGGCGAATCCGTAATCCCAACAATGCATGCCCCTTTGCTTTTGGCCATTTCTGCAATATGAAGTGTTTCCTTCATATATCGATGAAAAGATAGTGCAACAAAGACAGAATCGCTGTTCATTCCGGAAATCATGGATAAAACATCGTCTGTATCTCTCCGGATCAATTGCACATTTTTTCTGACAATTCCAAGTGAAAAAGCGAGCCAATTTGCCATTGAAAAAGATGATCTCAGCCCGCATATATATACCTTTTCGGCTGATTCCAGCAAATCAACGGCTTTTTGAAAATCAGCTTCATTGATGCGTACGATTGTTTCCCGGATAAACTGGATATCTTTCTCCATAACCTGCTCAAAAAAGCGGGGTTCATCCACTATGTCCAATTTCGAAGAATAATAGTTGGCTAGACTGCTTTTTTCAGAAATAAATTGATCACGTACGTTTTTTTGAAGCTCAGAGTACCCTGACAAGCCAATGGCATAACAAAAACGGATCACTGTCGTCTCACTGAGACCGGTTTTTTCTCCAATCTCTTTGGCAGAATGAAGCGCAAACTCCCTGGGATTCTCAAGCAAATATTTGGCAACCTTTTGCTGTCCCTTTGATAGATTGCCGTATTGGGACTGAACCAATTCCATCAGTTTCATTACTGTTCACCCACATCACATAAAGAAGTTAAAACTTTTAAATTTATTGAATATGAAGTTTAAACTTCATTTTATTTTATAAACTTATCATATTTGGCGTCTGCACACAATGACTTTTCAGATAGTTTGTGGAGATTCATTCCCAGCCATAGAAAATGATCCTTTTCATTTTGCTAAATAAGAAAAGCGCAAGCGCCCGTTTAGCGACGTACAAACTGGAGCACTCCGCAATGAGATAAAGGAAACACGGCGAGGTACGAGCCGATGTTGACTTATCGTAGTGGAGGAGTGTGAAGTTTGCTAGTCGCTGGGCGCTGGAGCTGGACAAAGAAAGGCTTCTATTGAAAAAAATTTTCATATCAGCTTATACTTTTACTTAAATAAAGACACCCTTTTTAATAAGAAAAGGTGCCTTTTCACTTTCTATTGATCACGGACAGGACCGCTTCGTTGATTTCCTGATAACTCGTGCATCTGCATATGTTGGATGAAAGCCAGCTTTTGATCGTTTCTTTTGATGGATTGGGATGGTTTTGCAGCAATGAATGGCAATTGATGATGAATCCCGGCGTACAGTAGCCGCACTGAAAAGCGAAATGTTCAATAAAAGCACGCTGGATCGGCGTGTCGTGCAATCCCTCGATTGTTGTAATTTTTTGGCCGGCCGCTTCTACAGCCAGCATGATGCACGTTTTAAAAGGGAGCTCCCCAACCATGGCCGTGCAGGCTCCGCAGTCCCCATTCAGGCAGCCGGGCTTCGCACCTGTCAATCCAAGTTTATTGCGAAGGACATGTAAAAGTGTTTCACCGGCTTGGATTTCAATATCCGCCATTTCACCGTTTATTTCCATTTCTACTGTGAATTTCCGTGTTTCCACTAGGCTCCCTCCAGTTCGTGCAAAAAATCCATCAACAAGTTTCGTAATACGAACAGCCGATACTCCCTTGATCCCTCAATATCATCCAAAATCGGTTCAGGCACATGTTCCAGAGCCCGGTCGACCCTGTTTTCCAAAGTTTCATCTAAACTGCTCAATTCTTTTTCCATCTCTAATGACCGAAACGGAAACGGGGATAGACCGCTAAAGGCTGCCCTTATCCGCCCGGCTGTTTTGACCGCCGCAGCGGTAATGAGAGGATAACCGGTTTCCCACTGTTTCCGGATTTTTTGCGCAGTAAAAGGCAGTTGAAGAAAGTCTGTATCTGTTTGAATAGTTACAAGCAATTGGCCTTCTTCCAACTTTAACTCATTAATAGGAACTTCCTTCACTCCTTGAAGATCCGCTATGACAACGTGGCTGTCTGCCAGAAGGAAAGGCAATACCGCTTCCCTGTAAAAAATTTTCCCGCTAATGTTTCCACCAATGGTAATCTTGTTCCGCGCAGTCCGGTCGGCGATTCCCCTTGAAACCTCCGTTAATAACGGAAAGCTGTTCTCTTCTTCGAGAGTGGTCAATGGAATAGCAGCGCCAACCTTTAAAAACCGTGAAGTTTTTTCCAAAACCATCATTTCCGGGATTCCTTTGATATCAATAATGGAACGCGGTGTGTCTATGTTCAGCCGGCCAAGCGTTAAAATTTCGGTTCCGCCGGACCAATACATCGGTTCTTTGTTTGCTTGTTTTAATTTCTGGAACAATTCCACTGCTTCCCGCAACTTGGCAGGGCGGTAATATTCCACATAAGCCGGCAGCAATGTTTACGTCCCCCCTTCTTTTGTTCTCCACAACAATTCCGGTGTAAGCGGCAAATAGCGGAGCTCGACTTCAAGAGCCGCGGATAAGCTGTTCGCCAGCGCCGCCGGCATGCCGATCAGGCCATGCTCCCCGACTCCCCGTGCTCCATATGGTGCGTCTATTTGAGGGGTTTCTACAAAATCGACAATGTATTCCGGCTGCTCCCCAAAGCGTATCGGCCGGTACGTCCGAAGCTGGGGATTGAGAACCCGCGCATCTTTGTCAAAGATAAAGGTTTCCCGCCCCCCAAAGGACAAGCCGATATTCATCGCCCCCATCACCTGTCCTTCGGCTGTCTTTTGATTTAAAACCCTGCCGATATCAATGACGGATACAGCTTTCAGTAACCGATAACGGTATGTTCTCGTATCGATTTCAATTTCCACGCCTTGTGCGCCGACTGTCCATTCGGGCCCCGGCTTGCCTGCACCCGTCTCCTTATCCAGTCTCGTCATATGTCTGAGCGTGTAGGTTCCGCTGCCGATGATCTGGCCGCCGACTGTATTTCCATTGGGATATACAAAGCCATAGGCAATATCTTTTACGGGAATATGGATGTCGGGATCATCTCGGAGAAATACTTTTTCATACCCCACTTCCAAATCTTCAGCCGGGGCACGCAAAATGCAGGCAGCTCTTTCCTTTAATTGTAAAATCACATCGTCGGCTGCATTGAGAACCGCCCTTCCCGCCATGAACGTTGCCCTGCTCGCAACTGTTTTCCAGTGCTCCGGCGTATTTTGGGTATTCACAAGCATTTGAACATGGATTTTTTCAACCGGCATTTTCAATCTTTCCGCTAAAATCTGTGCCAAAATCGTTTTCGTTCCCGTTCCGATTTCAACGACGCCGGACATTAAATTGATGCTTCCATCCGGGTTGAACGTTAAGATAACTCCGGAGCTTGCGTTCGTATCGATTGTGGAAGTTTTCCAAATGCAGCTGACTCCTTTGGCTCTGATCGTGTTTTCGCCAACTTCGATCCTTTGCCCGTCATCCCAATGGATCAATTCTTTCAATCTGGTAATGCACTTTTGCACGTTCCCGACGCTGCTTCTAGTCAATTTTACTTGGGTAGGTGTCGTATCACCCGGCTTGATTGCGTTATTATATCTGAAATCAAGCGGATCCATGTTCAATTTTTTTGCAAGCATATCCATCGTCCGCTCAAAAGCGAAGTGGACTTCCGAATGGCTGAAACCCCTGAACGGCGCGGGATAAGGATGATTCGTGTACATGCAAAGTGAATCGCAATATATATTTTCAATCCTGTAAGGCCCTGTGCAGTCAACGGCCCCCGCCCTGGCCAGGTCGATCGATTTATCGGAATAAGCGCCGCCGTCCCATAAATAAAGCAGCTCTGCAGCTTTTAAAATTCCGTCCTTTGTGCTGCCGAGCTTCACTGTTGCCTCCAGGCCGATATGTCCGGGAGAGGTAACCATATCTTCTTCGCGGTCATTGACCACTTTCACCAGTCTCCCGTTTACCGCCTTTGAGGCGATATAGGCCAGGATTTCCAGCTGTACGGACGCTTTCCCGCCGTAGGCCCCTCCCACTAAAGGAGTTTTCACAAGAATATTGCCTGTTGGAATGCCAAAATACGTGGCCATCAGCTTTTTGATCATAAAAGGAGCCTGTGATGACGAAGTGATTTCAACCTTTCCGTCTTCATGGATTTGTGCAAAAGAACAGCGGGTTTCCATCGCCGCATGGTCAGATGGATTAAAGGAAAAGGTGGACTGTACAGAAACTTCGCTCTCTTCCCAGCCTTTTCGAATATTTCCTTTGCGGATTTTGATTTTGGAAGCGATATTTGTCCCCGGCACCGGATACACGCCGGCAATTTTTTCATAGCTTCCAAGGTTTTCGTGAAGTAGAGGAGCGCCCGGTTGGAGTGCCGCACTTGGGGAGTTTACAACCGGAAGAGGGGCATATGAAATGTGGATTTGGCTGGCTGCGAGCTGCGCTGTTGCAAGGGTATCCGCGACGACAATGGCGACAACCTCCCCATAATACCGCACCCGGTCAACGGCAATCGGCGGGCGGTCACGCATCTCTTCCCCCGTGAGCGGAAACTTTCCGCCTGTGATCACAGCGCGGACCCCTCTCATTTTTATGGCTTCGGATGTATCAATATGGTTTATTTTAGCGTGGCCGTACGGGCTTGTCACAAGCTTGCCGAACAGCATTTCCTTCGGCTCAAAATCGTTCGTATATTTCGCTTTTCCGGTCACTTTTTCCCAGGATTCCTTCCTGAATACGCTTTGCCCAATGATCTTCATGATTCCAGTCACCCCCAACCGCATCAATGGCATGCTATTTCATCTTATGATCATGATGGCAGAAAAATGATATTGTTGACGGTGTTGCGGGAACATCCAAACATGAATACATTAAGCATAAGGAATAGGGGTGACACTTTTGGAAAATAACACGGCTGAATGGATATATTTGGATATTAACCTGATTACCGCTTTCCTGTTGATATCGGGTCAAATAACAATGAACGGGATGTTTGTTCAACCGGCCGGGGGCTTTTCCATACCACTCCAAGGTCCCATCACAGGGGGAAGGAGATTGGCCGGGAAATCAAAGATAGCCACGATTGTTATAGATTCAATTGACTTGATTTTGGCTCTCCTGTTGATATTTGGCCAAATCAGTGTCAGAGGTACATTGATCGGCTCGGGGTTTTTTTCCATTGTCGTCAGCGGGCCCATCTTCGGAGTACCAAAAACTGAGGTTGCACCGGAGACAAAAAAGCAATTTTTTGATCATCTTGGAGACTACTTTAAAACTTAACACATGGATATGAAAGGTGGTTAATCTTGTGGCGTTAACAGATGTTCCAACGATAAAGCCGTCAAAAGGGGCTCTTTTTATCGTTGCCGTACTGCTGGGGGCTTTCTTATTTTTCGGTACGGAGACCAAACCGGCAGATGCCGGGGCTTATAGATAAAATGGGAGCTTCCGCTTTTGGAGGCTCCTTTTGATGATTAGCTAAAATAGGGTAGCCGGCCTGACTAAATTGGGCTTGTAAAAAAAGTGGCGATGAGCAATAAGGAAGCAGTAACGCTTTCCGGATTATTTTAATGCCGGTTTCTGTATTTTGGACCATCTGATTGGGCCTACAAAAAAGGACAACCAGTCAGATTGCCTACATTTGACCCTTTTTGATTTTTTCCAATTCCTCTCTCGTAAGGCCGGTTACCTCAATTATGAAGGCTTCATCTGTTCCTTTTTTTAGCATGTTTTTCGCAATTTTTATCTTTTCTTGCTTCTCGCCTTCCTTTCGGCCTTCTTCTCTCCCCTTCTTCTCCCACGAAGTGATCAGTTCCATCAGTTCTGCCTCCTCCTTTGGATTGTCATTGGACCGTCCTGTGGGCCTACAAAAAAAGGACAACCAATCAGGTTTGACTCCATCATGCTTTTTTAATTTCTTCCAATTCTTCTTTTGAAAGGCCGGTTACCTCAATTATAAAGGCTTCATCTGTTCCTTTTTTCAACATGTTTTTCGCAATTTTTATCTTTTCTTGTTTCTCGCCTTCTTCTCTCCCCTTCTTCTCTCCCCTTCTTCTCTCCCCTTCTTCTCTCCCCTTCTTCTCCCACGAAGTGATTAATTCCATCAGTTCAGCCTCCTCCTTTGGTTCCATCATTTGAATTTCCTCCATTAAAATCAGCTGTTCTTTTTCATCCAACTT
Organism: Siminovitchia fortis; assembly: GCF_003605365.2. Lineage (GTDB taxonomy): Bacteria > Bacillota > Bacilli > Bacillales > Bacillaceae_C > Siminovitchia > Siminovitchia fortis. The sequence continues at coordinate 5,188 of NZ_QYTU02000048.1, read as the reverse complement.
CAAATAGGTTTCAAAGAAGCTCGTCAGCATTTGCATTCTTGCCGGGTCTAGTTGAAGACGGAGAAGCATACGCAAAAATTCTTTCTTTACTTTTACTTTTTCTTTTTTAGTATACCCCATTTTGCTCAATAATGCCGCAGCGATGGGGTTATCCTGTTGTATGTATTGGCGCCATGGCAACTTTTTCAATTCAATTGTGACGTATTTAAATGATACAATTTTTTTAAACGGAAATTGAATTACAAACTCATCAGGTTCAATTTTGTTCTCGTCATAGGTGAATAAAGCAACTGGTAGGATTGGCAAGCGGTGTTTTTCGTAGAGGCGGTTGTGGTAGATGAACATGCGTTCATTGAAGTTTTCTTGGTAATAAGATTGTGGCTCAACGTGAATTAATATAATACTGTCTTCTCCACGCAATCTTGTTTTGACCAGCAGGTCGACAACCTTCTTTTCACCCTCCATCAAGTCGGTAAAGATTTCCTGATTTAAGAAGGTGATATCTGAAAAATCAATGGCTTCGAATGCGTCCGGTAAAAAGAGCATGATGAATTCTTCGAAAAATGTTTCAATCAACAATTTGAACAATCGATCATGGTCAAGCATATTACCCCTCCTATTAAGAACAAACGTTCCGTTTTATTCAGTTTACATCACTAGTTGATTTTTATCAAGAGGGGAACCGAAATATCCGAAAAATAAGGAAGATTGCAAGCCCCCGTTTAGCGACGCACTCCGCAATAGGATAAGGCCTGTGGAAACCTGTTTCAATCGCAAGTCCTCAAAGCCTCATATCTTCTTATACGGTCTGCTTTTTTCATGGTACACCATCCATTCAACGTCATTATGGTAAAATCTATTCAAACAAATAGTCTGGGTGATTTCATGTTTACAAGAAAAGCGTACAGTATAGAAGGCGATCATTCAATTTCGGAACTTTTCAAATTGAAAATTGGCGGGATTGACCAGTGGCTTTACATTAGAGGTGAAGACAAAAGAAAGCCTGTATTGCTTATGCTGCATGGTGGGCCTGGTGCCGCTCAAATCGGCTTTGCCAGAAAGATGCAGAAAAGGCTTGAAAGCCACTTTGTTATGGTGAATTGGGATCAAAGAGGTGCCGGTTTATCTTATGCAAAAGACATTCCTGCAAGTACGATGAATATCCGTCAATTTGTGAAAGATACAATCGAAGTGAGCCATTATCTGCTTGATCGATTCAGCCAAGATAATCTGTACCTTGTCGGACATTCATGGGGAACTGTTATCGGTTTGCTGGCTGTTTACAAGGAACCGCTTCTTTTCAAACGATATTTCGGTGCTGCGCAACTTGTGAATATGATGGAAAACGAGTACATCTCCTATGAAAGCCTTTTGCAAAAAGCAGAGAGGGAAAATAATGAGAGAGCCTTGAGGGACTTAAAGGAAATCGGGAAGCCCCCTTGGTCTCATTTAAAACATGAGCGGGTGCACCAAAAATATTTGGAGCGTTTTGGCGGCGGGATTTCCCGTGATGGAAAACTGGCTGCCAAGGTTTTTAAAGATATGTTGCTGAACGGACAGTATACATTGTTTGATGTGGTCCGGCATGTAAAAGGGCAATATTTCAGCCTTACACGAATGCGGGACGAAACGGCAGCAATAAACCTCCAAAATATCGTTGATACAATTGAAATCCCCATATATTTTTGTATGGGCAAACATGATTTAACCGTTCCCAGCCAGCCTACTTGGGACTTTTATCAGAACTTGGAGGCCAAAGAAAAACATTGGGTTTGGTTTGAGGAATCGGCCCATTCCCCTCTGTTTGAGGAAAGCGACAAATTTCTTGATCTGGTTGTGACAGAGACACAAAAAGATCATTAAGAAAAACGGATTGCGCGCAGCCTTTGGCTGGATTATGCTTGCGAAGGCGTTCTTTCCCTTTTTATTCCTTGCGCCGTTGGTGCCTGGCCGACTTGAAGCGCCACGTTGTGCGGGACTTCTTCTTCAACAGTCATATGCAAAACCGCAGCGGAATACTATTTCCCGCTGCGTTTTGTATTTCGTGTTTCTTTTTCCAATATATAATACCCGACATCGTCCGAAGGGATAGCTGCCACAAGCACATACCCGTCTGAAAATAACGCTTGAATGGCCTGTCGGATTTTCATTCTCCAATCATAAGCAAGCTCAAATGAACGGTTTTTTAATGCCTGAATGTCTTTCGGAGCGGGAACGAGGAGGACTTTTTCCCCGTCACGGCGAACGACGTCTCCTGAAACCGGCAATGAATCCTGGATGGAAAAATCAAGCGCCAATGGATAATCGCTAATATTTCCGTACTTTTCTTTTTTCATGCCGGCATTGACAACAGGTTCGCTCAGCAAATCCCATTCGAGCAAAAATCGGTCCGTCGGCATCCCTTTGTTGATTTTGTCCTGCGTAATTCCGTAGTAAGAGACGTAATAGGTCCGGACGTATCCGCCGAGCTTTGACAGATTCAGATAGCCATTCTTGATTTCCAGCGGATCGAATGTCCAGGTGATTTTTTCATAACCCTTCTCAATAGCCCATTCCCTCTGCCGGCGTTTCAGGCTTTCGCCGATCCCCTGGTTGCGATAATCGGAATCGACGGCCATCATATGGGAAACGAGATGAGGCTTTTTGCTGATGTCTGTGATTCCGGGAAATCCGTAGACGAACCCGATCATCCGATCACTGTCATAGGCCCCGATCACACAGCCTCCGTTATGGATTGCCGCAACCAATTGGGCAAGAGCGGTGACAATTTCTCTTCCCCAAGTATCAACTTGCAGATCAACCGCTTTTTGCAACTCGCCATGTTCCATTACGGGTTTAAAAATGTATGTTTTTGACATGGATTCCCTCCGAGATCAAACGGTTTTTGTCCTTGAAAATGTTTCAGTACCGACAACATAATCATTAAATGCCTGCTCATTAATTCCGTAACCGATGCCCGGCCCTTCCGGCACTTTTATAACACCCGGCTTGTGAAATTTGATTTCCGGATCCGTAATGTCTTGCTCCCAGTAGCGGTCGGACGGAGATGTATCTCCAGGGATCGTGAAGTTGGCCAGCGAAGTGATCGCGATATTATGCGCCCTTCCGATGCCCGATTCAAGCATGCCTCCGCACCAGACAGGAATATCCATTGCCTGGCAGTAATCATGGATCTTTTTCGCCTCAGTAAGCCCTCCTACCCGGCCCACCTTGATATTGATCACCCTGGCTGCTCCAATTTCCACCGCTTTTCTTGCGTCATCGACGGAATGAATGCTTTCGTCAAGGCAAATGGGGGTGGAGAGTTCCTTCTGAAGGGTTGCGTGGTCAATAATATCGTCATAGGCAAGCGGCTGCTCAATCATCATCAGATTTAAAGGATCAAGCTGCTTTAAAAGATCGATGTCCTGCAAGGTGTAAGCCGAATTGGCATCCGCCATCAATGGGACGTCCATTCCGAACCGTTCCCTGATCGCCTGCATCGGTTTGACATCAAAGCCGGGCTTGATTTTCACTTTTATTTTTTTATAGCCTTGGTCAATGCAGCTTCCGACACGATCGAGCAGCTCCCCGATCGTCGGCTCGATCCCGATGCTGACGCCCACGTCAATTTCCGTCTTCGTTCCGCCCAATGCATTTGCAAGAGATATTCCTTTCTTTTTACAGTAAAGATCCCACACAGCCCCTTCCAACGCTGCTTTCGCCATGCGGTGCCCCTTGACGGATTGGAAGATTGGATCAAGGTCCTCCGGATGTTCCAGATTTTCCATTTTTAAAACTTGGGGGATGATCAGCTTCTTCAAGATATAAAGGACCGTTTCCGTTGATTCTTCATTATAAAAAGGGAGCGGGAATGCCGTGCTTTCCCCGTATCCCGTGATGTCGCCGCTTGTTGCGCTCACTATTAAAAAATCCCTCGCCATCAATTTTCCAAAGCTCGTTTCGAACGGATGCTTCAGCGGCATTTCCAGGCGATCGATCCTGATTTCTTCAATTATCATATTGATTCTCCTTTTTACTGATCCGATTGTTTGCCCCCATTTTACCGTGAAATGAAAGATAATTCTAATATATGTTTCATTTGATATAATGTCGGAATAGAAAGAAAAATGTTATAATGAGAGGAAAAATTTAGAAAGGTAGTGGACAATGATTATCAAACCTCTTCACGAACCGGAATGGCTATGTTTAATTCCACGATTCCAGGGGGAGCACGCTGAAAAGCAGCACTTTGAAAATTTGGTGAAAGGCTACGAAGGCGAACTGAAATTTGCAGGATTATTAGAAGAGATTTCAGATGATTGGTTGATCCTTTATGATTTGAGACTGGAATACAGGCGCACCATTTTTCAAATCGATGCCCTCTTGATCTCACCGAAATCCCTCCACCTTTTCGAAGTAAAAAATTTCGAAAGTGATTTTTACATCGACTCCGGAAAATGGTTTACCATTAATGGAAAAGAAATCAGAGACCCCGTATTGCAATTGAACCGCTGTGAATTTCTTCTCCGACAACTTCTTCATGAATATGGATTTAACATCCCCATAAAAGGCAACGTCGTCTTTATCAATCCCACGTTTACCCTATATCAAGCACCGCTGGATCTTCCGATTATACTCCCGACACAACTGGATCGTTTGGTTCAACAATTGAATAGGAGTGCAAAGAAGCCTGGTATTCGAGACATAAATCTTGCCGAAAAACTGGCCGGCGCCCATTTAAAACGATCTCCGTATGACCACCTGCCTGAATATAACGATTCCGAATTAAAGAAGGGTATCTATTGCGCAGCTTGCAGTTCATTTTCAATTTCTTTAAAAAGCGACCAAATCACGATCATTTGCGGGAAATGCGGTAAAGAAGAAGCCGCTGACTCTGCTGTTATTCGAACACTCAAAGAGTTTCAACTCCTGTTTCCTGAAGAAAAAGTCACCACTAATCGTGTTTATTATTGGTGTGGAGAGATTTTTTCAAAAAAAACAGTTAGAAGAGTGCTGGGGAGGAATTTTGTTTTAAAAGGGGGAGGAGGATCTGCGCATTATGTCGATCTAAGAGCGGATTTAAGTAATACCGGAATGCGGGGCAAGTGATTCACCCCGTTTTAGTCCTTCATCGTATATTAGGGACACTGCGTTGACCGCGTTCGACGATTAAACGCTTGCGCGGGCATTGGATCGCTATGCCGTT
>NZ_QYTU02000047.1 GCF_003605365.2 Siminovitchia fortis | reverse complement strand
GTTCATTTTTAGATTACCATATACAGATGATCCAAGATTTGGGGAAGAGATGACACCAGAGGATAAGTATTTTCTCTTTATTTGCTCACGAATTCTAGTACAACTCAGGTTGGAATCTACTAAATAGGAAATGGCGTTTGATTTAGGGTATTCTCTCTCGAAACGGTGGATGCACTTTTAGACCGATTTATTCACCAAATTGATATGTCCGTTATAACTCAGAGACGAGTGAAAGCATCCTATAAGCGGAAACGCAACCATCAATCGTAAAAGAAAGAGTTTATCGAAAACGAAAGGTACGATAAGATAACTGTTTATTAACCGGTGATTTACAAAAGTTTTTTTCTGCACGCTATAAAGGTTGAGTTAACTTTTTTACATCGTTTTGGGATGCTCTATATAAACAAGCAAAACCGGCCCCTTTCGGACGGCCGGTTTTGCAGCTAAAGCTTTAGTTCTCCCATGCGCAGTAGTTCGACGACAGCTTGAGAACGCCCCTTGACTCCGAGCTTTTGCATGGCGTTGGATATATGATTGCGAACCGTCTTCTCGCTAATGAACAGTTCGTTCGCGATTTCCTTTGTGGTTTTATCCTGAACTAATAGCTCAAATACTTCTTTTTCTCTTTTCGTGAGCAGCGGTTTATGAGTGAATTCGTTCTCCTTCAACTATTGTAACCCTCCTTGCCTTCGCCAGCTTCAACCGTGGGGATGGGTATTAACTTTGTCATCACCATCATATGTGAATCAAATAATGGGAGTGACATGGGAATGGCAAGAAAACGATAAATAGGCAATCATTGACTTCATTTTTTACGGCTGTCATCAGCCGAATTAAACTTGTCTGAATCATCCTTGAACAGGAAATAAGAAATGACTCCCGAAACGAGGGCAGCACCAATGGCAATGTATGTCCGGATATTCGGTTCGATATCTGTATAATATTTATTCAGCCACCCATTTGCCATCAAATACACGATGATGGCAATCGGCAAAGGGAACAGTACGAGTCTTTTCACATTTCAACTTCCTTTTTAAAAAATTATATTTGAGGTTTCAAACTTTCGACATCAACCGCTCTTTGAATTCTTCCGACCATGGAACACTTTTCCCGCTTGATTTGGAAACTTGGACGATCGTTCCCCTCCCTGTAAAGCAAAGTGAACCGTCCGCCCGTGTTCCCATGTAATGGAGATCTATCGAAGAGGTCCCCATTTTGTTTACCTTTACATAAATCTTCAGCAGCTCGTCAAAATAAACCTGCGACAGGAAATCGCATTGTAGATCTGCCACCACAGGAATCGTTTCCTGGGAGGAATTCAGCCATTTCTGCATTAATCCGGTTTTCTTAAAAAAAGCGATACGAACTTGTTCAAAATAGACCAGCGGCACAGTGTTATTCAGGTGCCCAAACATATCGGTTTCTGAAAAACGCACTTTCACTTCTTGATAAAAAGAAAATTCATTTTTCCATTCTTCGAGGTTTTCTATGTATGAAATTCGGGACATACCCATATTCCTCCTTTAATAAAAAACAGCAGCTGCCTCAATGTGGACAGCTGCTGTTTCATTGCGTGAACAAGCAAGGTGAATATACGATTAATCCACCATATGGTCGCTTCCGAAGAACTTTTTAAACATTTGTATGCTTGTAGCACGGTTCATCGCAGCAATCGACGTTGTTAACGGGATTCCCTTCGGACAAACTTGAACACAGTTTTGGGAGTTTCCGCAGCCTGTGATTCCTCCATCGTCCATCAGTGCCTCGAGACGCTCATCTTTGTTCATAGCCCCGGTTGGATGCGCGTTATACAGGCGAGGCAGTGAAAGGAATGCAGGTCCGATGAAATCGGATTTGCTGTTGACATTCGGGCATGCTTCCAGGCATACTCCGCATGTCATGCATTTGGATAGCTCATAGGCCCATTGGCGTTTTCTTTCCGGCATACGCGGGCCAGGTCCAAGATCATACGTACCGTCAATTGGAATCCAGGCTTTGATCCGCTTCAAGGAATCAAACATTCTGCTTCTGTCGACGATCAAGTCGCGGACAACCGGGAAGGTATCCATTGGCTGCAAGCGGATCGGCTGTTCAAGCTTGTCAATCAAAGCCGTACAGGATTGGCGCGGCTTGCCGTTGATTTTCATAGAGCATGCTCCGCATACCTCTTCAAGACAGTTCATATCCCATGCGACCGGTGTAGTTTTTTCCCCTTTGGCGTTTACGGGATTACGGCGAATTTCCATCAACGCCGAAATGACGTTCATATTCGGACGGTAATCCAGTTTGAATTCTTCTTCATATGGATGGGAATCAGGATGATCTTGTCGAGTGATAATGAAGGTGACAGTTCTGTTTTCGCTCATCCTTATTTCTCCTCTTTCTTTTTAGTATAGTCCCTTTTACGAGGCTTAATAAGGGATACATCCACGTCCTCGTAGCTGAATTCCGGCTGGTTTTTGGAAGGGTTGAAATTAGCCATGGTTGTTTTCAGCCATTCCTCATCATTGCGGTCAGGGAATTCAGGTTTATAGTGGGCACCGCGGCTTTCATTGCGGTTCAATGCACCGATGGTGATGACACGCGCAAGCTGCATCATGTTCCACAGTTGTCTTGTAAACATGGCCCCTTGATTGCTCCAGCTTGCTGTATCGTTGATGTTGATGTTTTTCCAGCGGTCCATCAACTCAAGGATTTTATCATCAGTTGCTTTCAGGTTTTTATTGTCGCGAACAACTGTTACATTGTCTGTCATCCATTCGCCAAGTTCTTTATGGAGCACATAAGCATTTTCAGTTCCATCAAGTGATGTGATGTCCGCCCATTTTTCCTCTTCTTTTTTAACAGCCGAATCAAATAGTGATGAAGGAAGGTCTTCAACACTCTTTTCAAGACCATTTACATATTTGACAGCCTCAGGGCCCGCTACCATTCCGCCATATATGGCAGAAAGCAGGGAGTTTGCACCCAAGCGGTTTGCACCGTGCTGCGAATAATCACATTCACCGGCTGCGAACAAACCTTCGATATTTGTATGCTGTTCATAGTCAACCCACAAACCGCCCATTGAGTAATGGACTGCCGGGAAGATTTTCATTGGTACTTTACGGGGGTCATCTCCGGTAAACTTCTCATAGATCTCGATAATTCCGCCAAGCTTGATATCCAGTTCTTTTGGATCTTTATGGGAAAGATCGAGATAAACCATGTTTTCACCGTTAATGCCAAGTTTCATATCTACGCAGACATGGAAAATTTCCCGAGTGGCAATGTCACGCGGTACAAGGTTTCCGTATGCCGGATATTTTTCTTCAAGGAAGTACCAAGGTTTTCCGTCCTTATATGTCCAAACGCGCCCGCCTTCACCACGCGCTGACTCACTCATCAGGCGAAGCTTGTCATCGCCGGGAATGGCAGTCGGGTGAATCTGGATGAATTCACCATTCGCGTACGTTGCACCTTGCTGGTAGACGATGGAAGCTGCTGATCCGGTATTGATGACAGAGTTAGTCGACTTGCCGAAGATGATACCAGGTCCGCCGGTCGCCATGATCACAGCGTCTGCAGGGAATGATTGGATTTCCATTGTATTCAGGTTTTGGGCTACAATCCCTTGGCAAACTCCGTTGTCATCCTGAATGATCCCCAGGAAATCCCAGCCTTCATACTTGGTGACAAGCCCTGCCACTTCGTGGCGGCGCACCTGCTCGTCCAGTGCATATAATAGCTGCTGGCCTGTTGTGGCACCCGCAAATGCTGTACGATGGTGCTGGGTACCGCCGAAACGCCGGAAATCAAGCAAGCCTTCCGGTGTCCTGTTGAACATGACACCCATTCTGTCCAGAAGATTGATAATAGAAGGAGCTGCCTCGCACATCGCCTTTACAGGCGGCTGGTTGGCTAAAAAGTCTCCTCCGTAAACTGTATCGTCAAAATGGATCATAGGCGAGTCGCCTTCACCCTTTGTGTTAACCGCTCCATTAATGCCGCCCTGCGCACAAACAGAGTGGGATCTCTTTACAGGTACAAGGGAGAAAAGATCTACTGAATTTCCTTCTTCTGCAATTTTGATAGTTGCCATCAGGCCGGCTAATCCACCGCCGACGACAATAATTTTGCCCTTGCTCATCGTGAGGTTACACTCCTTTTCTACTTCTAATTGTATCGTTTTCCCGCAACAAAGTCATCTTGGGCCCATCATACGAACCACTCTGGATAGGCAAAAGCAAGAGCGGCACGAATTCCGACAATAGAAAGAATCACAAAGAAGATTCCCATTACCCAAGAAGAGATATATTGGGATCTTGGTGACTGTGTAATGCCCCATTTTACAAGGAATCCCCATAGGCCATTTGCCAAGTGGAATGTAGCAGACATGATTCCAATGATATAAATGATCAGCATGATCGGGTTAGTCAGGATATCCGCCATCATCTGGAAGTCCACTTCCGCACCAAGCGCTTTTTGGATACGCGTTTCCCATACGTGCCAAGCAATAAAGAACAATAAGATAATTCCTGTTATTCGCTGCAAGGTGAACATCCAGTTACGGAAAAAGTTCAGTCTGACCGGATTATTATCCGCCGTGAATGCGATATAGATCCCCAGTACGGCATGAAATAATAAAGGTATGTAGATGACAACAAATTCCAGGATGATGACGAAAGGAAGATTTCCGACAAATCCTGCTGCGTTGTTGTACGCCTCTTCGCCAAGCGTAGCGAAATGGTTGATGATCAAGTGCTGCACTAAAAAGACCCCTACCGGAATGACTCCAAGTAAAGAGTGCAGCCTGCGCCAATAAAACTCATTTTTTCCTGCCACGATTTACCCCCCTTAGTAGTTAAGCGTCTGCTCCTTTGACAGTTTTTGTCCGATTGGGCATGTCGAACAACATAAATGTTTGTAACAAAGTTGTGACCATATTTCATTCTACTCCCCTCATACGGGCTCGTCAAGACAAGGGATTCTTAATTTATTCTATACTGAATAAAGAATCCAATTCATAATAGGTTTCCTTTCCAATTAAACACCATTTTCGTTTATAATATACTCATATTGAAAGTGAGGAATAGCCGTGAGACCATTATCCAAGCATGAACACCTTCCTTTGAAAAATGAAGAGCCGGCAGCGGTGCCTGTCTTTGCTTATGAATTGTTAAGAGACGTACTCATCCCGGAGCTGCTCGGCGGCGATACCCATGAAATTTCCTATTGGGCGGGAAAACATATCGCCCGGAAGTTTCCGCTTCTGTCACTGGATGAAGCCATAGAGTTCTTCAGGGAAGCCGGCTGGGGACATCTGCATATAGTCCACGAAAAGAAAAACGAATTCCTTCTGGAATTAAGCGGCGACATTGTCGAAAGACGGCTTGTGATGGGGTCAGACCCCTGCTTCCGTCTCGAAGCCGGGTTTCTTGCCGAACAGGTGCAGTCCATGAAACAAGCTGCAGCTGAAGCTTTCGAGGAAATCAATAAAAAACACGGCAAAGTGGCGCTTGTTGTCCGCTGGGATCACAAAGCAATCCTGACAGATTAGCAATCCCTAAATATGTATCGCTGCATAAGCAGAACCTGCTCCGGGAGGGGAGCAGGCTTTTTTATTTTGAGGCTGCCTCTTCAAGTACACCAAGTTCAAAGGCATCATGCAGATGCCGGGCGGCCGGCTTCATTTTATCGGCATCAACAAGTACCGATACTTTGATTTCGGATGTGCTGACCATTTTGGATTGGATTCCGTTTTCAGCCAATACGGCAAACATTTTCGCTGCCACACCCGGGTTTGAAACCATTCCTGACCCGACGATGGATACCTTGGAAAGGCCGGTCTCACATTCGATATGATCAAACCCGATTGTCACCTTTTCCTTTTCTAACACATCAATCGCTTCCTGCCGGTCTTTATCCTTGATTGAAAATGACAGGTTCGTCTCACTGTCTGTTTGGCTTTGAATAATGATATCCACATCAATCTGATTGGCAGCCAAGGTAGAGAATACGGACGGAAGTCCTGATATTTCATCTTTCAAACCAAATACAGTCATTCTTGTAATATTGTCTTCAAATGCGACACCGCGTACAATCAAGTTCTTTTCCATAGAAGCTTCCTCCTCAATTACTGTACCTTCTTCATTTTCGATGCTGGACCTTACTTCTAATGATACGGAGTGATTTTTTGCAAACTCAACGGCACGTGGGTGTAGAACTCCAGCTCCAAGATTGGCAAGCTCGAGCATTTCATCATATCCAATTGATGCCAGCTTGCGGGCCTCTGTAACGTAGCGGGGGTCAGATGTAAAGACTCCGGTTACATCAGTGCAGATGGAGCAGCGTTCGGCTTTGAGCGCAGCCGCAAGGGCTACCGCAGTCGTGTCCGAGCCGCCCCTTCCTAGCGTTGTGATTTCCCCGTCTTCCGTCACGCCTTGGAAACCGGCCGCTACGATAATTTTTCCTTCTTGTAAAATTGCCTCTAAATGATCCGTCTTAACATCGACGATTCTTGCATTATTATGCACTTTCTCCGTGATGATCCCTGCCTGCCAGCCGGTCAACGAAACAGCTTCGGCTCCCATTTCTGTCAAAGCCATCGACAATAATGAAATCGATACCTGTTCCCCGGTGGCAAGCAGCATGTCCATTTCACGCTTTGCGGGGTGGTCCGTAATCTCGCCGGCCAATGTCAATAGCTGGTCAGTCGTCTTCCCCATTGCCGAAACAACAGCCACGACATTTTTACCATTTTCCTTTTCCGCGATGATCCTTTTCGCAGCATTTTTGATTTTATCCGTTGTGCTAAGCGACGAGCCTCCGAATTTAATGACGATGGTACCCATAATCTACCTTCTTTCGTTAGTAATAAAAAAAGCAATGAGAGTCTTCTCTCATTGCTTGTGAGTCACAGTTAAAATAAAAGTGAAAAAGCCACAACATGAGATAGCCCTCCAGTATGAATCATTTCATACTGACAATTCTGCATTTATTCAATAACAGAACCAGCAAAAATAATCATGGGGTTTATTTTCACTTCGGCAATCCTTCCCTTTCATAACCCTTCCTCAAAGCCCATGCTTCTCCGGATTACTACTCTTTAAGGTTTGCGCCTCTATCAACTTATTGATTTCGCCTCATTATAGCACGCGGACTTTTCATATTCAACTATTCTTTCAATTTTTCCATCAAACTGACTGCGATAGGCAGCGGAATGCCCAACCCGGTTATTTCGTCCAGGTCTGCTTCTTTCATTTTCTTCAATGAGCCAAAGTGCTTAAGAAGCTTTTGCTTCCTTGCCGGGCCGATGCCGGGCACTTCATCCAGGATGGACTGAAATGCCGATTTCCCCCTCAATTGGCGGTGAAACGTAATGGCAAACCGGTGAACCTCATCCTGAATCCTTTGCATCAGATAAAATTCTTGGCTGTTCCTTTCCAGCGGAACGGCAGCCAGCGGATCGCCGAACAAAAGCTGGGATGTTTTATGTTTTTCATCTTTTGCCAATCCCGCCACCGGAATGTCCAAGCCAAGCTCATCCTCCAATATGTCTTTTGCCGCTTCAATCTGGCCTTTTCCGCCATCAATGAGAATCAGGTCCGGCAGCGGAAGCCCGTCTTTTAACACCCGGGAATACCTTCGTCTGACGACCTCCCTCATTGACTCGTAATCATCAGGGCCTTCCACCGTCTTGATTTTATATTTCCGGTATTCCTTTTTATCAGGCTTTCCATTTATAAAGACAACCATGGCCGATACCGGATCGGCCCCTTGGATATTGGAATTGTCAAATGCTTCAATCCGGTACGGCGTATAAATGCCCATCGCTTCCCCAAGCTTCTCGACAGCTCGGATTGTTCTCTCTTCGTCCCTTTCGATCAGGGCGAATTTATCATGCAGGGAAACCTTTGCATTTTTTTCAGCCAGCTGGACAAGATCCTTCTTTTGTCCTCTTTTCGGTATGAGGATTTTTGTCTGAACCAGCTGCTCCGCCATGGATGCGTCAACGGAATCTGGCAAAAGGATTTCCCGCGGTTTGAAATGCTGGGGCTGGAGGTAAAATTGTCCTAAAAATGTAAGAAACTCTTCTTCCTGATCTCCGTATACCGGGAACAAAGATACATCTCTTTCGATCAATTTTCCCTGACGGATGAAAAATACCTGAACACACATCCACCCTTTATCAATCGCATATCCAAACACATCCCGGTCGATAAAATCGGAAGAAATGATCGTCTGCTTTTCCATCGTCGTTTCAATATTGCTGATTTGGTCCCGATATTCCTTCGCCCGTTCAAACTCAAGCTGGTCGGCGGCTTCGACCATTTTTTGCTGCAGCTCTTTTTTGATCGTCTTATATCCCCCGTTTAAAAAACGGGAAATTTCGTCCGTTATTTGCTTGTACGTTTCCTGTTCCACTTCATTGACGCAAGGCGCAAGGCATTGGCCAAGGTGATAATATAGACAGACCCTGTCAGGAAGCGACTGGCACTTTCGCAAAGGGTAAAGCCGGTCGAGGAGCTTTTTCGTTTCATGGGCCGCCTGGGCATTCGGATAGGGCCCGAAATACTTCGCTTTGTCTTTCTTCACTTTTCTTGTGATGATCAATCTTGGGTGGCGTTCATGCGTCAATTTTATATATGGATAGCTCTTATCGTCTTTGAGCAGGACGTTATACTTCGGAGAATGTTTTTTAATCAAATTCATTTCTAAAATAAGTGCTTCAACATTAGAAGAAGTCACGATATATTCAAAGTCCTGTATTTCAGACACAAGCCGCTGCGTCTTCGTATCATGGGACCCCGTAAAATAAGAACGAACCCGATTTTTTAACTTCTTCGCCTTTCCCACATAAATGATGGTACCCTGCCTGTCTTTCATCAAATAACATCCGGGATGGTCAGGCAGGATTTCCAGTTTATTTTTTATCATTTGATTCAAGGAAGTGACCTCCAGATTAATATCTCAAAAAAAATCCGAGCTGCCCGCTCGGATTCCTGAACATCTTACAGATGTTTGTTTACTAAATCTGCCAATGCTTCTTTTGGCTGAAAACCTACAGTTTTATCAACAACTTCGCCGTCTTTCATTACAAGCAAGGTCGGAATGCTCATGACTCCGAACTGGCTGGCTGTATCTTGGTTTTCATCAACGTTCACTTTTACGATTTTTGCTTTATCTCCAAGATCGCCGTCCAATTCTTCAAGAACTGGAGCAATCATTTTACATGGACCGCACCAAGGTGCCCAAAAATCTACAAGAACGACTCCTTCGCCAGTCTCAGCTTTGAAATTTTCGTCTGTTGCATTAATAATAGCCATTTTTTTACCTCCTAATATACTATCCGAAGCTAAGGCAAGTATATCATCAGGCTTTGATACGCGCTAACAATTTGCCTATACCTTAATATACCCTAGGCAGAATTGTTTACACGCCGCATTTCCTAAGAGGAGGCTTTCATTTTCCGGAACTCTTCTGTCAATAATGGCACCACTTCAAAGAGGTCTCCGACAATGCCATAGTCGGCTACATTAAAAATGTTCGCTTCCGGATCTTTGTTGATGGCGACAATCACTTTGGAATTGGACATTCCGGCCATATGCTGAATGGCTCCCGATATTCCACATGCGATATAAAGATCCGGCGTCACCACTTTTCCGGTTTGCCCGATTTGAAGGGAGTAATCGCAGTAATCAGCGTCACACGCACCGCGCGAAGCTCCTACCGCGGCTCCAAGAACGTCTGCAAGCTCCTGCAAAGGCTTAAATCCTTCGGCGCTTTTTACGCCGCGGCCGCCTGCAACGATGATTTTTGCCTCTGATAAGTCCACACCTTCGCTCGCTTTCGTGATGACCTCTTTAATAATGGTCCGCAAATCTTTTATCTCTGCTGAAACTGATGTAACTTCGCCGCTCCTTGATTCATCCTTCTCCAATGGATCAATGTTGTTTGGACGGATCGTAAAAAATGTAATGCCTTCGGTAATGACCTGCTTCTCAAATGCCTTCCCTGAATAAATCGGACGGATAAACACGATGCCGTCATCGCCTTCTTCAATGGCCGTGACATCGGAAACAAGTCCTGTGTTCAATTTGCTGGCAATCTTTGGGGACAGATCTTTTCCAAGGGCTGTATGCCCAAAGACGATGCCGTCCGGGTTTTCTTCATTAACGACTGCCATGAACGCCTGTGAAAAACCGTCTGAAGTATAGTGCTTTAACTGTTCGTCTTCCACTGTGATGACGCGGTCCGCTCCGTAATGGATCATCTCTTCCGCTTTATCTTTCACTGAATCGCCGATTAGAACAGCGGCTACTTCTCCGCCTTCAGCTATTTTCTTTCCTGCCGCAATCGCTTCAAAAGAAACATTCCTTAAGCTGCCATCCCGGAGTTCACCGAGTACCAATACTTTTTTTGCCATTGCTTAAACCTCCTGTTTCTCTGTAAATGGGATGTTAGATTACTTTACTGAGCAAGCCTGCAAGTTCTTTTACCTGGTCCTCCAATTCGCCCTCCAAAATCCGGCCCGCCTCTTTTTCCGGAGGAAGGAATATTTTAACCGTTTTCGTCTTTGGCTCAACATCATCTTCATCGAGGTCCAAATCATCCAATTCCAATTCTTCCAGAGGCTTTTTCTTCGCTTTCATGATTCCCGGCAGGGATGGATAACGCGGATCATTCAATCCCTGCTGGGCAGTGACGAGCAATGGAAGGGATGTTTCAATGATCTCGGAGTCACCTTCAACATCACGGACGATTTTGACTGTTTCACCTTCGATTTCCAATTTGGTGATTGTCGTTACATAGGGGATATCCAAAATATCTGCAACACGCGGCCCGACCTGTCCCGAGCCGCCGTCAATGGCAACATTTCCTGCCAATATCAGATCCGGCTCTTTATCTTTAAGGTATTCCGCCAGAATGGCAGCCGCTGAAAACTCATCATAATCGTCCAAATCGTCTTCAACATCAATCAGCGCAGCTTTATCGGCTCCCATTGCCAATGCAGTCCTGATCTGCTTTTCGGCATCTTCCTCGCCGACAGTTACGACAGTCACTTCTCCCCCATGCTCATCGCGAACGCGGATGGCTTCCTCAATCGCATATTCATCATAGGGATTGATGATGAATTCTGCCCCATCTTCTTCAATCCGGCCGTTTGAAATGGAAATTTTCTCTTCTGTGTCAAATGTTCTTTTCATCAGTACGAAAATATTCATTGATCGAACCTCCTAAAATATGAAACTTATAATGCTATTACTCTCCAGAAAAATTCGGTTCTCTTTTTTCAATAAAAGCCCGGATTCCCTCCTGTCCGTCCTTCGTAGTGAAGACCTCGCCAAATTTTTTCGCTTCCAGCTTGACTCCTTCATAAAAGCGCCCGTCCTTTCCGTACTGGAGAAGCTCAATGGCAGCCTTCAGAGAAGCCGGACTCTTTTTGGCGATTGACAGAACCATTTCTTTCGCTTCGTTCAACAGATCTTCCTCCGGATAGCTTTGGTTGGCCAAGCCCCATTGCACCGCTTCTTTGCCTGTGAGCGGTTTGCTTGTAAAAAGCATTTCCGCCGCCTTGGCTGCCCCTACATACCGCGGCAGACGCTGCGTTCCGGCAAAACCGGGTATCAGCCCAAGCTGCAGTTCAGGAAGCCCAAGCTTCGCATTGTCGCTCACTAGCCGGATGTGACACGCCATTGCCAGCTCAAGCCCACCTCCAAGCGCAGCTCCATGGATAGCAGCGATAACCGGCTTCGGGAACGATTCAATTTTTTCAAAAACCCTTTGGCCGTCCGCGGCCAGTTCGGAAAACGCCTCACCGCTTGGGACTTCTGTAAATTCCTTTATATCCGCTCCAGCGGAAAAGAAACGGCCTTCGCCAAACAGAAGAATTGCCCGGACATCTTTATCGTTCTCAAGTTCTTCCAATTGCCAATCAAGCTCCCTGATCACGGCCGTTGAAAGTGCATTGGCCGGCGGTCTCTCCATCTTAATAAAAGCAGCATTGTTTTCCTTTGAAACCGACAGAAACTCCATATTATCGGGCCCCCTTTAAGAGTTTTTTACATGCATCCATTCAGAATCAGTTGGTGTACTTTCGGGGCGAGCGCGACTAGGTCATATTTATGTTCATTCATCACCCAGGTTGTCGCTGTTTCATCCATTGTTCCAAAAATCATTTGCCTGGCCAGCCGGATATCCAGATCTGAAGCAAACTCGCCGCGTTCTTTGCCATATTCCAGAATGCTTTCCAATACGCTTAAATATTCTTTTAGCACTTCATTAATTTTAAAGCGCAGATCTTTGTTGGATTGTCTTAATTCCAATTGGGTGACAATCGCCAGCTTTTTGTCCGAGGATAAAATTTTGAAATGGCTTTCAATCATTACGAACAATTTCTCCGCAGCTGTTTCTTTTCCTGCAATCACTTCGTTGATTTTTTGAACAAACATGGCCATTTTTTCCTTAAAAACCGAAATGAGGACATCTTCTTTATTTTTAAAATAAAGATAGATCGTACCGTCTGCCACCCCGGCCTGTTTTGCTATTTTGGAAATTTGTGCCTGGTGGTAGCCGTTTTCGGCGATGACAACGACGGCCGCTTCAATAATTTGTTTATACTTTGGTTTATTCCTTCTCACTAGTTTCACCTTCTGCAGCAAAATGAATGATTGCTCATTCATAAAAATATGATAAATCTAATATAATTTTCTGTCAAGGAATTATTCTTCTGTAAAAAACTGGGCTTATATTCAAAAACAAGCGCCTGATCATCGACGTATGGTGAAAGTGAGAATTTGTTGGATTGGACGAAACATTTGGCTGATAGGCGCTAAAAACCTGATGCCAAAACGGTTGATTATCCGAGCTTTTCTTCCTGCTCCATTTTCTTTCTCTCTTCATCAACAAGATTACGCCGCAGAACTTTTCCAACAGCCGTTTTTGGAAGTTCATCCCTGAACTCATAGATTCTTGGAACTTTAAATGCAGCCAAATGCTTGCGGGCAAATTCATCCAGCTGTTGCTCGGTTACACTTGCCCCTTCTTTCAAGACGACATAGGCTTTGACTGTTTCCCCTCTGTACGCATCCGGCACACCGGCGACAACAACTTCCTGGACTGAAGGATGTTCGTACAGCACTTCCTCTATCTCACGAGGATATATGTTGAACCCTCCGGCAATGATCATATCCTTTTTTCGGTCAACGACATAGAAATATCCTTTTTCGTCCATATATCCCAAATCTCCGGTCAATAGCCATCCGTCTTTCATTGTCTTTTCCGTTTCTTCGGGCATATTCCAATAACCCTTCATCACCTGCGGCCCTTTTACTGCAATTTCTCCGACTTCCCCCGGCGGCAAAGGTTCCCCGTTTTCCAACGAAACGATCATGGCGTCGGTGTCAGGCCACGGTATGCCTATGCTCCCTTTCACCCGCTCGCGGTCCCAAAGGAAGTTGGCATGTGTAACAGGGGAGGTTTCCGTCAAACCGTACCCTTCAACTAATTTTCCTCCGGTCGCTTTTTCGAATTTCTCTTGGACTTCTACAGGCAGCGGAGCAGATCCGCTTATACAAGATTCGATGGAGGACAAATCGTATTTTTTAAAATCCGGGTGATTCAACAGGCCGATATAAATCGTCGGTGCTCCAGGAAATAGAGTTGGCTTCTGTTTATGGATCGTTTTCAAAGTGTTTTTCGCATCAAATTTCGGAAGCAGGATTATTTTATAGCCCTGCATGACTCCTAAGATAAGTACAGTCGTCATTCCATAAACATGGAAGAGCGGAAGCAAACCGAGAATTTTTTCCTCACGCTTTTTCATCTTATAGAGCCAGGCATCGCAGGCAGTCGCATTGGCAATCAAGTTTTTATGGGTGAGCATGACGCCCTTCGGATTTCCTGTTGTACCACCGGTATATTGCAGGAGGGCCAGGTCATTGTCAAAATCAAATTCTATGGGAACCTCATCAGGGGAAGCTCCATTCATGATCTCCTTAAATAGATGCTGGTTGCCTTCATGCTTTACCTTGACGACGATTCCGCTATCCCGCTTTTGGATGAATGGATAAATGACATTTTTGGGAAAGGGCAAGTAATCTTTGACAGCGGTTACAATTACATGCTCAAGATCCGTATTTCCCATCACTTTCATGATCCGCGGATACAGGAGATCAAGCCCGACGATTGCTTTGGCACCTGAATCCTTCATTTGATACTCAAGTTCTCTTTCCGTGTAAAGAGGATTTGTCTGAACAACAATCGCACCTGCATAAAGAATCCCATAATAGCTGATGACCGCCTGCGGAGAATTCGGAAGCATGATCGCCACCCGGTCTCCTTTCCTGATGTCGAGACTGCGCAAATAATTGGCCAATTTAAGGGAACTTTCGTAAAGCTCGCGGTAAGTCAATTCTTTCCCCATAAAATGAATAGCTGTTTTGTCAGGGTACTTTTTGGCTGTATCCGTCAAATATTGTTGTACCGGTTTCCTCTCATATTCCAATGTTTTGGGAATGGTGTCGGGATAAAGATCCAACCAAGGTTTCATAAATTTACATTCCTCCTTTTTCTGATAAACAGTTAGAAAATTTTAAACTTATGAATATTATATTACAACGATGGGCACCAGTACAACCAAATGCCTAAATTATTGGAAAAACCGCCTGTGTCCGACAGACGGTTTATGCTCGTATTAAATAGATAATACCGACTATGATAAAGATGCTGCATACAACAAACAGCACTTTTGCCAGTTTTTCCACTGCTTCCTCCTTAATGAATGCCGGAGCCGATGACATAAGACAGTCCTGCGGAAATGACCATCGACAAAAAGCCAACGGCACGGTTGTCTTTTTCTATCTCTTCATCAATTTTAAACTTTGGCGTCAAAAATTCAAAGATAAAGTACCCAGTCAACAGAAGGAAAAAACCGTACATTCCCCAGCCGATCATCACAAATAAAGAATCATGATGCAGGATGGAATGCCTAAAAATATTTGCTATCCCAAAAATTTTTCCTCCGGTAGCCATTGCAACCGCTACATTCCCTTTTTTTATTTCTTCCCAGTTTTTATATTTGGTCACCAACTCAAATATAAACAGGAACAAAACAATACAAAGGACAGTGACACTGTAATAGCCCGCCGTTTGCACAAATGAATTTTCCCAAAAAGAGTCCATTCAGATCATTCCCCTTTTTAATAGGAGACTCGGTGGGCGCTACTTGAATTCGACGACTGTGACACCGCTCCCGCCTTCTCCTGCTTCTCCAAGTCTTATACGTTTGACAGCCCGATGATGTTTCAAATATTCCGTTACTCCTGATCGAAGGGCGCCCGTTCCTTTCCCATGGATGATGGATACACGCGGATAGTTGGCTAGAAGTGCGTCGTCAATATATTTTTCCACTTCACGCAGGGCATCTTCATACCGTTCACCCCGAATATCAAGTTCAAGCCCAACATGATAGTCTCTTCCTTTGACGGTAGCAAGCGGCTTGGGATCAGATTTCTGTTCCGACTTGATAAACTCCATATCCTTTTCGGCAACTTTCATTTTTAAAACACCGGCCTGTACCTGCCATTCGCTGTCGCCCGTTTTTTCCAGCAAAGTGCCTTTTTGGCCGAATGTGGTGATCATGACCTCATCCCCCGGCTTCAGCTTGCGCTTCTGCTTGGAAGCTTTAGCCTGCCCGGGTCCTTTATCCAATTGAGGAACTGCAGTATCGAGCCTCCGGCGTGCCTCAATCAGTTCGTGTTCTTTTACTTGGGCACCACTTTCCAGTCTCATTTTCCGCAATGAATGGATCACTTCTTCGGCTTCAATTCTAGCTTTTTCTATCACTTCGGCAGCTTTTTGCTCGGCCTTATCATACATTTCCTTTTTACGTTCATAAAACTCCGCCATCTGCTTCTGGAGATCCTGATGAAGCTTTTCGGCATTTTTTAGATAAAAATGGGCCTCTTCATAATCTTTCTCTGCCTCCCGGCGGCTCTTTTCCAAAGAAGCAATCATGTTTTCCACTTCATTGCTTTCCGTGTCTATGAACGATTTTGCATGTGTAATGATTTCTTCCGAAAGCCCCAGCCGTTTGGAAATTTCAAATGCATTGCTCCGGCCGGGTACACCGATCAGAAGCCTGTACGTCGGCTTTAGAGTCTCCACATCAAATTCGACGCTCGCATTGATGACTCCTTCACGATTATAAGCATATGCTTTCAATTCCGGATAATGGGTCGTAGCAATCATACGGGCTCCCCGGCTGTATACATCATCCAAAATGGAAATGGCCAGGGCCGAGCCTTCCTGGGGATCCGTCCCTGCACCAAGTTCGTCAAAAAGGACAAGACTTTTATGATTTACATGCTTCAAAATATCTACGATATTAACCATATGTGAAGAAAAGGTACTCAAACTCTGCTCAATCGACTGTTCATCACCAATATCCGCAAAAACTTCCTGAAAAACAGCCAGCTCCGATCCCTCGGAAGCAGGAATATGCAGCCCCGCCTGCCCCATCAGGGTAAGAAGCCCCGCCGTTTTCAGTGTAATCGTTTTTCCCCCTGTATTCGGCCCTGTTATAACAATTGTGGAATAATCCGTTCCAAGTGTAATATCATTGGCCACGACCTCTTCCGAAGGGATCAGCGGATGCCGGGCCTTAAATAATTGGATCCGTCCCTCTTTATTAATGCCGGGCCTCGTTGCCTTCATCGATTTTCCAAATCGGGCCTTTGCAAAAATAAAATCCAGGGACTCCAAGAGTTTTACAAGGACAAGCAAATCATCCGCCGCTTCAGCCACTTTACCGGATAGTTCGATAAGAATCCGCTCGATTTCCCGGTTTTCCTTCACTTGCAGTTCGCGAAGACCGTTATTCAGATCAACGACTGCCTGCGGTTCGATGAACAGGGTCTGCCCCGAAGATGACTGGTCGTGAACGATACCTTGGTAATTGGAGCGATATTCCTGCTTGACTGGAATGACGTAACGCTCATTCCGGATGGTGATAATAGCGTCGGAAAGCATCTTCTGGGCATTTCTTCCGCGGATAAGGCTCTCAAGCTTCTCCCTTATCCTGTTTTCGTTTCTTCTTTTTTGCAGCCTGATGCTCCTTAATTCCGGGCTTGCAGAATCAAGCACCTCACCGCCTTCATCAATGGCGTTCTTAATGTCATGCTCCAATGGAGTCATCACGGCTATTTGATCGGCTTTACCTGCTAAATTGGGTATTTCCAATCCGTTATCCTCAATAAGATCCTCGATAAAGCGTTTCATTGAACGGCCTGTATGGATCGTACTTCCGATTTGTACAAGCTCGGCAGGATTCAGCACCCCGCCGATTTGTGTACGCTTAATATGCGGGTTGATATTAAAAATCCCGTCCAAAGGGGCATGTCCCTTTAATCTGAGTACATGCGCAGCTTCATCGGTCTCCTCCTGAAGCAAAACAACCTCCTCAAAAGATGTGGATGGCTTCAGATTTCTGATCCGTTCCGCTCCAAGCTCAGATGCTGCGAATTCCTCCAATTGCATGAGGATTTTATTAAATTCAAGCGTCTTCAATATTTTTTCATTCATGAACTTTGTTTTAAGTCCCCTTTCCAAAATGCCTAATCATTTCTTTGTAAAAACTTGACCAATTCATCCGGCTTCCAAGTATTGATGACAGATGAGCCTTGAATCCAGCCTCTTCTGGCAAATGATGCGCCAAGCTGCATGAACTCAAGGTTTCCGATATTATGCGCATCCGTATTGATCACCAATTTCACACCCTGTTCCTGGGCATGCCTTAAATGTTCTGCGGCCAAATCCAGCCTTGCGGGATTGGCATTCAGCTCCAATGCGGTATCCGTCTCCTTTGCCAGCTCAATCAGCCCTTTCATATCGACATCATAACCGTTACGCCTGCCGATCAGCCTGCCAGTCGGATGGGCGATAATGTCCACATGGGGATTTTTCAAAGCGCTTCTCAAGCGCTCCATGATCTTTTTCCGCGGCTGTGAAAAGCTCGAATGTATGGATGCAATGACAATATCAAGTTCAGCCAGCAATTCGTCTTCATAATCCAGATTTCCGTCCGGCAAAATATCCATTTCAATGCCCGATAAAATTAAAATATCGTCATACTTCTCATTTAGCTCTTTAATTTCCTCGTTTTGTTTTTTAATCCTGTCAATAGTCAGGCCGTTGGCCACTCTCAAAAATTGGGAATGGTCCGTGATGGCCATATATTGATAGCCCTTTTTCCGGCATGCTTCCACCATTTCCTCTATGGAAAAAGCTCCGTCCGACCAGGTTGTATGCATGTGAAGGTCGCCTTTTATATCATTAACATGGATTAATTTCCGGCTGCCGTCATACTCATCAACCTCTTGGCCATCCTCCCTGATTTCAGGCGGTATAAACGGCAAATCAAAATGATGGAAAAAGTCGCTTTCCGATTGAAACGTTTTTATTTCACCTGTTTCGGAATTCTCCACACCGTATTCGCTGATTTTTTCCCCTCGTGCTTTTGCAAGCTGGCGCATGCGGACATTATGTTCCGCCGAACCGGTAAAATGATGGAGAGCCGTAGCAAATTCATGGGGAGCCACAATCCGGAAGTCGGCGGAAATGCGGTATTGCCCGCCTTCCACCAATAGGGTCACTTTTGTATCCCCGCTTGCCGTAGCTTCTCCAAAACCTTCAAGTTCCAGCAATTGCTCTTTGACTGCCTGCGGATGTTCCGTTGCAATAATAAAATCAAGATCCTTGATCGTTTCCCTTACCCTCCTGAGGCTTCCAGCTCTCGAAAATTTCGAGATTTCCTTTATTTCTTTCAAGGAGGCTTCAATCAGCTCCGCAATCGGGATCATATATGAAATCGGCAGCCGATCCGGCTGCTTGCCCATTGAAGCCAGCGCCTCCATGATATTTTCTTCCGTTTTTTTGCCAAAACCTTTGATTGTCCTAAGCTTGCCCGCTTCGCAAGCTGCTTTCAGAGATTTGACATCAACAACATTAAGCTCTTTATATAATCTGGCAATGCTCTTGCCGCCAAGCCCGGGAATCTGCAGGAGGGGAATTAATCCTTTTGGCACTGTTTCCTGAAGTTCCTTAAGGACAGAAGAAACGCCGTCTTCAATAAATTCCTCAATGACGGCAGCTGTTCCCTTTCCGATGGACGGAATTTTTGTAAAGTCTTCGATTTCAGATAAACTTCTGTCATCCGCTTCCAATGCAGCAGCCGCTTTTCTGAATGCGGCCGTCTTAAATGGATTTTCCCCTTTAAGCTCCATATAGACGGCAATCTGCTCCAATAAACGAATGACATCTTTTTTATTTACTCCCATTTCTGTCACCAACCGTTCTCCATTCTCCTGCCTCTCATTTTATCAAATAAGATTGCTAAAAGAAATGCGGATGAGCCCGTTTAGCGACGTACAAACGGAAATGCGGAAGACGGCTGTTTAGGGGCGACAAGCGCTGGCCGCCGACAAACGCCACATCCTGTGGCGTCGGTGGCACTGGGACATCCTGTCCGTCGGAGGGCAATCCAGTGAAGTCGTTCTTTGACTTCATTGGATTGACCGAAGCGACCTCGAGCCCCTGCCGTCTGAAGCTAGACACTGGAGCACTCCGCAATGAGATAAAGGATAAGGAAGTGCGAGAGTGCCTGCTTATCGGCGCAAAGCTAGACGAGCGCTGAAGAAGGCGTAGTTTGCCTTCAGCAGCGATTGGCTTAATCCTTGCGCCGATGGCACTCGCAGCCAGACAACACGGCGACGGAGGCAGGCTCAAGCAGCGACGTCCTGTCGCTTCGCCTGCACTAGCACATCCTGTGCGTCGGAGCCGATGTTGACTTATCGTAGTGCTCTGAGCCTACTTCCTCGAATAAACATCCACGCAGAAAAAGCGAAGCTTTGTCGAGGAAAGGAGTGCGAAGTTTGCTAGTCGCTGGGCTCTGAAGCTAGACATTAAAAGAAAAACTTCTCTTCGCAAAGAGAAGTCAGCTTTGGATATAGTCGATCCACCATTTTTTCAATTCAGCAGATAAAAAAGGTGTATAATTAATCATCCCTTTGGCAAGAAATGAACCATTGATTGCCTCCTGGATAGCCGGAATCGGCAGCAGTGCCGCGATATACAACAATATGAAAATCATCAAGTAAACTTCCAAAAATCCGAGAATGCCACCGGCCCAGACATTCAACGTTTTTAAGATCGGGAGGCTTGCAACAAAATCAAGCGCCGATCCAATGATGCCCAGTATAATACGAACGGCAAAAAAGATAATGACAAATGCTATGGCACGGTAAAAAGCCTCATCCATGCCTACTCCGTCAAAAACCATTTGCAATGTCTTCCCTGGATCAAGGTCCGGATACGGGATCCAAAGCCGGAGTTTCGGAGCCAAATCATCGTAATAAATGTAAGCAACGATAAAAGCGGCGATAAAGCCGATCATATGAATCACCTGAAGGATGAATCCCCTTCTAAGACCGACAAAGAAACCAATGATCAAGATGATCAATAAAGCTAAGCTCAACATACGTATTTCATTCCTTTAGACGCGAAAGCTCTTGTTCCAGATGCTCCAGGCGCTCTTGAAGTTTGATTTGCTCATGGACAGCATTGACAGCCGTCAGAACGGCAAGCTTGCCGGTATCAAGATTGGGGTTAACCGATCGGATTTCCCGCATTTTCTCATCAACAAGCTCTGCGACCAGTCTCATATGCGCTGATGTCTCTGTCCCTGTAATGATATAATGTTGTCCATAGATTGTAACTGGAGTGCGGGTCTTTTCACTTGACGACAAAGTCATGCCCCCATTTCTTCATGTAAAGCTTGAAAAATATAAAACTACTACTTTTTCATGTAAAAAATCCTACCTTATATCATAACACGAATAAAAAAAGATGGGAATCATTTAAAAAATGAAGATCAGGAGAGTGCTGTCTTATGGCCAATACCGTTATTCAAACAACCTTTAAGGAAATTGAGAAGATGAAAGAATATTATCAGCCTT
Source organism: Siminovitchia fortis (assembly GCF_003605365.2). Lineage (GTDB taxonomy): Bacteria > Bacillota > Bacilli > Bacillales > Bacillaceae_C > Siminovitchia > Siminovitchia fortis. The sequence goes on along the minus strand of NZ_QYTU02000047.1, from coordinate 989 downwards.
ACCTTTCCGAAAAAAATCCACCTGGAAGTATTTTTTTTGCGAGGAAAAACGGCTGTGTCATTACTGCTTATAAATCAGGGAAAGTCATGTTCCAGGGAGCCGGAAACGAGGAAGAAGCGAAACAATGGGGCAATCCTGGCTTAAATCAAGCAAAAAACCCCGCTGCATCAAAGGCATCAGGAATGCCGCTGCCGGATAACATCTCGGAATTGTCAATCATCGGTTCGGACGAAGTCGGCAAGGGCGACTATTTTGGACCGCTTATTGTTGTAGCCGCATACGTAAAAGCTGATCAGATTCCCCTGATGAAAGAGCTTGGCGTAAAGGACTCAAAGCATCTGACGGACTCCCAAATCATCAAGATAGCCAAAGACCTGGCAACTTTTTTGCCATACAGCCTGTTAAAGCTGGGTAATCCAAAATATAACAAGCTGCAGGCATCAGGCATGACGCAGGGGAAAATGACCGCCATCCTGCACAACCAGGCGCATAACCATTTACTTGAAAAAATTTCGCCCGAAAAGCCGGATGCCATTTTGGTCGACCAATTTGCCCAGGCTCCCGTCTATTACAAACACCTGAAAGGGAAAAAAATGATTCAAAGAGAGAAAGTCTATTTCAGTACGAAGGCGGAAGGCATCCATTTGGCAGTGGCGGCTGCATCAATCTTGGCACGCTACGCTTTCATCCGCGCTTTTGAGGATTTAAGCAAAAAAGCGGGATTTACCATTCCAAAAGGAGCAGGCGCCAAGGTTGATCATGCGGCGGCAAGGCTCATTAAAGAAAAAGGTGTTTCCGCCTTGAACGAGTTTACAAAACTGCATTTTGCCAATACAGGTAAAGCGAAAAAGATTGCGGGGATGTAAGTGAAAGGCTCGATCAGCGGGCATTGGATCGCGGAGCCATTGTCCGGGCTACGCGGTTTCCCCCTTTCGCGGGCACTGGCTCACGGAGCCGTTGTACGGGCAATGCGGTTTCCTCCTTTCACG
>NZ_QYTU02000046.1 GCF_003605365.2 Siminovitchia fortis | reverse complement strand
GGTGGAGCTAACCTATGTCCTTCTTCAGAATGGTACAATGTTTCGTTCAGTTTATATAACAAATTCAACTTTTTGCTGTTTTAAACGTTTTCTGAGAGAGAAAGTAAGCAAAAGTAGCAATAATCAATATTACAAATAATGGTATAGAAGACTTACCGAACATTGCCTCTTGATTGAGATTACCTCGAATTGCAGAAAAATCTGGAGTATAGAAGGCAGTTAAAATGGCTCCTGATACTATTTGGAATACCATATAAAGCAATACAAAACTAATTATAAACACCAAATATTTTTTCAAGATTATCACCCTTTGGAATTTATTCTCAGTTTAAGCCTATCATGTATTACTATTCAATCAAAGCGCCCAAGTTTGAGCGCTCTTTATAATTTTTCCCATTGAGTCTTTATCTTTGAGAAGAAACGGCAGCTATCAATTGAATCTCAACCGGCGCACCGCCCGGCAATGATGAAACACCTATTGCGGCCCGGCTCCCTATACCCGCATCTCCCAACGTTTCAAACAGATACTCAGAAGCAAAGTCTGCTATACTTGAGTGCGCCTGAAATCCTTCTTCCGCTTGAATGTAAACGGTGAGAGAGAGTATCTGCTTCAATTGTTCTTGTTCTGAAAGTGTATTTTGGGCTGCGGCAAGCGCATTTGCAACCGCCTGTCTGACAGCTTCTTTATAATTTTCAATCGGCTCCTTAGTGCTGACTTTTCCACTTTGAATCAACACGCCATTATTTCTTGGGGTCATTCCAGCAGTATAGATAAGGCTTCCAAATCGTAATGCCGGAACATATTTCCCTTGCGGAATCGGATTCCCCTTTTTCTCTGACATACTCATGTACGATATCCCTCCACTACTTTAATTATACGGTCAATTGCAGCAACTGCCGCTGCATGGTCCTGTGAAAAGTTAATACGGAAGCTGTCAGTGAACTGCGACCCAAATTCCGTACCTGGCGTTACGGTAACAGCAGCTTGAAGACGAAGAATCTTCACGAATTGATTGGTCGAAACATCTAATTCTTGAATTCTCGGAAAGAGATAACTGCCCGCCTCTGTGGTTCTCAGTTGAAAATATCCTGTAGCACTCAATTTTTTAATTAAATCATCACGAATGGCTTGGTGCTGGGCAATCCGTTTGGCCATCCATCCTTCCGGCTCGGAAAACCACAATTTCAACACGGCTTGGCTATAGCCCCCTGCGCGGAGAGAGACGATGGCCTGCAGCTTTTCCATACGGTCAATTATTTGGGCAGAGCCAAACGCTGTTCCAAGCCTATAACCGCTTAGCGATTCGGTTTTCGATGGTCCCATGATAGTGATTACATTTTCAGGATCAATATTTTGTGCACATAGGTGAGTATAAGTACGTTCGTCAAAAATCTGGCGCGAGTACAATTGATCGACGATGACTGTTGCACCATATTTCTGTGCAAGATCCGCAATATCACGAATTTCATCTGGTGAATAAATAACACCTGTGGGGTTATTCGGATTCGAGAACAAAAATAATTTCACCCCGGCTTTAAACGCATCCTCCAACTGGGATAAATCTAATCCTGCGCATGTGGTTGTATGTAAATAATTCATTTGAACCGGCACTGCTTCCCCGTCAAAAAATTCGACCAGCTTACGGTTGGCGAAATAATCCGGTGAGACAATGGCGACTTTGTCGCCTCTGTAGACAGTAGATCCCACTGCCAGGAAGAGTGCTCCTTGAGTTCCCGGAGTGATTATAAAATTTCGATCTGCGTCAATTGTTGTACCGGTAAAATCAGAAAGCTTTTGGGCTGCGTTCTCCCGGATGGTTCCACTTCCACGGTACTCTGTATAGGCCTGCTTACCACCGAGATGAACGCCTTCGATAAAGGCATCTAAACTGCCAGGAATAGGTTCAAAAGCGTCTACATCACCGTGCGAAAAATCAACCGGCGTACCATGAATTTTTTCGCCGCGCAGATGAACTTCATCTGTATTCTGGCGGCCCTCTTGCCCAGGTGCATATTCTGCACCAATTCTTGAGAACTTCTCTTCTAATAAATTCAAAATAATTCCCTCTTTTCTTCTTTCCATACTAGATATGAATTCAAAATTGATGATATTTACCAAGCATTAAAAATATTTACGTTTACAGTTTTTCATTCAGTAAAAATTGCCAGATTCTCTAGTGTGGATCTTAAACCTGTGTCGTGATCCTCCTTACGTATCCCTTCAGGTACATTCTCACAAACGATAGTGACCTTTGTGCCTTCTGAAACAGAATCCAATAACCATTTCTGTATCATTACACCTGAGAACGCCGGATCCTCGGAATCAAATTTTACAGATAGTACAATTCGTTTATTCGGAACCAACTCCAAAAATTTCCCTTGGGTTACGTCAGTGTTTTCCGTAGTCTTACCCGAAGTTGCGTTATCCATTTCGTATGTGAGGGTTATTCATTCTATAAGTCCCGCCTTCGCGGGGATCAAATATATCAATATGACCCGACATTCCTTTCGGTGGAAGCCACGCAACCAAAGCTTCCGGGTTTAAGAATGCCTGATAGATGGTTTGCGGTGATGCCTTTATCACCCTTGAGGCAGAATCTGTTCTCTTGTTATTTAACGCATTTGCCATGAGAAAATCCTCCTTATTGACTTTATAGAGTCAATTTTTTTAATTTTATCATATTTAAATGCCCGAGATTTTACAATAGTTTGACCCGTTATCCAATAGGAAGTGTTTGGGCATCCCTTCTTTGTTCTCTTCATCGCCTATCTAAAAATAAAATCATTGAATAACCCTGATCTGATATTACAGGGTTATCATAGATTTATTAACTAAATAACAATAATTTAAAGGATCCACACCTTCGACTTAAGGGGTGGACCTTTTTATGTTTTTATATTTAAAAGTTTAGATAATATTGAATTGAGTAAATAGTGGAGATATAATAACTGCAGGGGAAAAGTCCCCTTATAGCGGGGTGAATTTTAAATTCAATAAAGGGGGTTGTTTAAATGATCAGAGGGTTATATGAGGCACATTTGCCCGTAAGTGATTTGAAACGATCGATAGAATTTTATAAGGGACTTGGTTTGGAATTTTCTCATAGTCATGAGGACAGGTTGGCGTTTTTATGGGTTGAAAAAGATAAAAGTTGGGTGGGACTATGGGAAACAGACAAAGTAGAACTTGAATATCACCCTTCAATAAGGCACATAGCTTTTCAAGTTTCTTTAGAAGGGTTAAAAAATTCAGTTGTTTGGTTGAACGAAAAAGGATATAGACCCAGGGAAGCATTCGGTTTTGAACCAGTTGAACCATTTGTTATGGCACATAATGGCATGGCCCATGCTAAAATCCATTTTAATGACCCTGATGGGAATAGTTTAGAATTTATATGTAAACTTGAAAACCCTAAAAATATTACAAATCGTATGTATTTAAGTGAATGGGAGAAACTGAATAATGATTGAATAAATTTGGGGGTTATTCCTTGAAAGGGCGCTTTAAAGAGTAATTCAAGTTTCGGACATGATAAATAAGCCCTAACAATCGCAGTTATCTGTCCGCCAACTTTTTTAACGTGTTATTGTAATCATTAAATAGGTTTTTCATACCATAGAGAAACTCTTGATCAATTTCCTCTACCCCTTCAAAATCCAAATTCGCGCTCTTTCTTAATGATATTTTGCCTCCTTCTTCTAAACGGAAAGAAACTTCATCTCCAGTTTAACTCCCAAGTGCTCCAACACCTCAGGTGGAATAGTGGGGCCAGTACTAATACCTATTTTTGTTACTTTTCTTTCAAATTTATCCAATGGATTCACCCCCTTTTCATTTATCATTTTAGCTTGGTCAATGATCTGTCCATTTATGACAGCATAACCAATTGTACTGTTATCACCGTTAATATTTTTATAATACCCCCATAATTAATAAACAAAAAAGACAGACCCATTTGGATTCTAAGACCTCGATTCCGCTTCATTTTCGGTTCGTTTACTTCGAATTTGAATCATTTTTTTGCTGCTCCCCAATTCCCCAATTCCCCAATAAATTCATACCGGATACCATGAACGTCCAAACCTTTTATTTGCTTTCGAAGCTCAGGTACTGCTCATGTCAAAGTTTTTGACTAAGACTCACATTTTAAATTTGGCACGAATCTTGCGTGATATTTCTACGAGGAGGTGGATCTTATATTCATGATGCAATAACAAAAATCATCTCCTGCAAAGGACCGGCGAAAGCACGTCTATAAATGAAAAATGGTTGCCTACACTGTTGGCGCTGAATCAATCTGTCAAAAGGTTGGATGAAGCTGACCTTGAGATTAGGGCAGACGATTTTGAAATTGTTTACAAAAAAATGTTTCATGATCCCAGTGACAGCGAGATGGAAAACGATTACAGATAACACTCTGACAATCCATACCTGTAGTCAGGACAAATACTAATATAAACTGAATTAGTTGAAAGGAATGAAGAAAATGAATAAAAAAGCAGATCTTATTCTATCAAGTAATGCAGTTTTTACTGGAAAAGAGGACCATCCAATAAAGGCATCCATCGCGATTGCCAACAAGAAAATTATTGCGATTGGTACGAAGGAAGAAATGAAAGCTTATGCGGATGAAAACACAAAGACATATGACTTTAAGGATCAATTAATCACACCTGGTTTTCATGACTTTCATTTACACATTATGCAAGGTTGTGTATTCCTGAATAGTGTCAATTTATTTGATGCTCGTTCCGAAGCAGAAGCTGTAAAAATGGTTCAAGAGTTTGCGGACTCCAAACCGGATGAACCTTGGATCATCGGATATATGTGGGATGCGGGGTATTGGGATCCGCAAAATCTTCCTACTCGCCATTCACTGGATCAGGTCCTTCCGGATCGGCCGGCAATTTTGTTTCATGCAGAAATGCATTATGCCTGGGTCAATTCAAAAGCGTTAGAGCTTGCAAATATTGACAAATATACAAAGAACCCGGAATACGGCGAAATTGAAAAAGATGTAAACGGGGAAACCACAGGGATTTTATACGAAAATGCAACAAGTTTGGTAACAAATATTTCACATACCTTCACTGAGGAACAGCAGGAAAAAATGTTTGAGAACTTCCTTGCCCATGCTGCCAGTGTCGGTGTTACAGCTGTTAATGACATGTATGCACCATTTCAAGATTCAATAGAGGAATACAAATTCTTTAAAAAATTCGAGGATAAAGATGAGTTATCCCTGAGGTTATACCTATGGCCGGAATTAAATGGCGATATAGAGTATGCAAAACAGTTACGTAAAGAATATCAATCTGACAGACTTCGGGTCTCTGGCTTGAAGCAATTTATCGACGGGGTTGTTACATCGCGGACCGCATATATGTTGGAACCCTATGCAGATGCGCCGGAAACAAGAGGGGAAACGACTTTTTCACAAGAAACATACAACACATGGGTAACGGAGGCAGATAAAGAAGGATTTGCTGTTCGTTTTCATGCGATTGGCGATGGTGCGATCCGTATGGCATTGGATGCCTTTGAGGAAGCTCAAAACAAGAACGGGAAAAGGGATTCCAGAAACGCGATTGAACACGTTGAAGTGATCCATCCGGATGATATTGGGCGTTTTAATGAACTGGGAGTCATTGCTTCAATGCAGCCGGATCATTTTGCAATGTCAGAAAGAGGCGTCTATACCGACCGTATCGGTAAAGAAAGAGAAAAATATGTATTTATTATTAACACGTTACAAAAAACGGGTGCAAAGCTGGCATTTGGAACCGACTTTCCAGTCGATATCTTAGACCCAATGCTGCAAATCTATCGGGCAGTCACCAGAATTGATAATAGTGGAAAAGATGTTTGGCACCCACATGAACGGATCACGCTTTCAGAAGCGTTGAAAGCCTATACAGCAGGACCTGCCTATGGAACATTTACTGAAAACGAGTTTGGAACATTGGAAGTTGGAAAAATTGCCGACATTGCCGTTCTTGACAGGAACCTATTTGATATTCCGGCAGAACAAATAAAAGATGCACAAACAGTTTTAACGATACTTGATGGACAAGTAATTTATGAAAAAGATTCCCATTTAAAAAAATGACCATGCAACATGGAGGAAAGCGGTCTCTAAAACCTTTTGTAAGAGCAACAGCCGCGCTGTTGCTCTCTCATCCAGGGAATGCAAATAAATCATAGAAGTAGATGAGGAACTGCTCGAACCAAATTAAATTCTCAAAATTAATGTAAGGCCTTTCTGGTTGCCTTCTAAAGCTCTAAACAAAAATAATCGGGGGTTAAACATGGGGAATACATCCGGAGAACTGCAACGAGTGTTAACTTTTAGACATATAGTATTTTTTGGGCTGGCTTTTATGGCTCCCCAAACGTTATTTGCAACATATGGAATTGTAGCTGTTGAAAGCAACGGGATGGTTGCGACTGGATATATGATTGCACTAATTGTCATGTTATTCACAGCATTCAGTTATGCACAGTTAGTTAAAGCATTCCCCTCAGCTGGTGCGGCTTACACATTTACACAGAAAGCGATTAATCCCTATTTAGGATTTCTTGTGGGCTGGGTTATTTTGCTTGATTACATGCTGAGCCCAATGATTAGTGCTTTACTTTTAGGAATAGCGCTAAGTGCCTACTTTCCCGCAATTCCAATTTATGTATGGATCATCCTTTTTATAGCGGTTATAACGATAGTAAATGTTCGTGGCATTAAATTCGCGGCGAATTTTAATACGTATGTTTTTCTTTTACAACTATTGATTTTTGTTTTCTTTTTTATTTTTGCCATAAAATATTTGCTGTCTGGCGGGGGAACCGGGACGTTGTTTTCTATTCAGCCTTTCTTAGACCAAAATGTGGAGTTTTCTTCGTTAATTGCTGTAGTCCCCATTTTATGCTTTACTTTTCTAGGGTTCGATGCAATTACGGCTTTATCTGAGGAAACAAAAGACCCTAAAAAAACGCTGCCGAAAGCAATTTATGCTATTCCACTAATAGGCGGATTTCTATATATTACATCATCGTATTTATTACACATGGTTCATCCGAATGTGAGTACATTCGTAAATCCTGATTCTGCGTACTTGGAAATTGCCTCTGACATTGGTGGAATATTCCTGAATTCTGCTTTTACAGCGGTTGCACTTACCGCCGGATTTGCTTCTGCTGTTGCATCCGGATCTTCTGCAGCACGGATCCTATATGCAATGGGCAGAGAGAATATACTGCCCAGACGGATTTTTGGATACGTTTCACCTAAATACAAAACACCTGTATATAATATTTTAATAGTTGCTATTGTTGCATTGTCAGCCTTGTTTTTTAACCTTGATACAGCAACTTCCTTTATTACCTTTGGTGCTTTTTTTGCATTTGTTTTTGTGAATCTATCAGTTATCAGTCATTATTTTATAAAGAAAGGGGTACGTACGCCTAAGGGGATTATTCAATATTTAATCATTCCATTAATAGGTGCAATTTTTATTTTTGTACTATTATTAGGTTTGAATTTTAACGCCCTTATTTTAGGTGGTGTTTGGCTGATTATCGGATTTTTATATCTAATGAATCAAACCAAATTATTTAAGCAACCACCTCCGGAAATTTTTGAGGAAAAAAGTGAAATAATAAGTTAATATGATTTCACGAGAAAATCAAAATATATCGTTTTGACGTTCAACTAAACTCCTCCAATGTTTAATGCGGCCTTTTGTCATTAAGGACGATTTTTCTGCCATCGGCGCTTTAATTGCCATACTGTCTCAAAACCAAAAGAAATAGACCTCCCTTGAGCCCCGAGTGAGTTTAGGGGATGGTCTATTTCTACTGCCATGGAGCCTGCCACTCTTTGAGAGGCGGCTATTGTACAAGACCATCAGTGTTAGCAGCACTTGCGGTCTCTTTTTACCTTACGTACTTTTACCCTTTTTATAAATCTCGACCTTCATTTCTATTACCAAAAAAGCATCTGAAAATCCTTTTCACTAGCCATTCTTTCAAATAAAAACGTCTCCAACTCTTGATAGGGCCGGAAACGTAATTATTTTATAAACAGTTTTGCAATTTGAATTGGATAAAAATATAAATTTGTTTAATTTTGAAGCCGCAATTCCCATTGTACCGTCCATAAAAATGGACGGTACAGAAATAATGTTATTTAACTTGTGCATCCATACGCTGCAAGCCTGAAGATAAGGCGGCACTTTCATAATGGTCTTAGTTCGCCCATGGATGGACAAATGCAAGGAGCTTTTCTCCGTAGCCTTTTGAATGTAACTCTATCCTAAGGCAAATGAGGCTCGGTTGCCATTAGCTTCTTTTTAAATTCATCCAGAACCATCTTCCTATCCTCTACATCTGTTTCATCTGCATCTTCCCAAAGTGAAAGATCCGCGCCTTTTTCCAGGTATTCCAAGGCTTTCTCCTTAATGTTTCTTTCCAATGCACGATGCCTCATTTGCAGAGCAGCGAGAGAAATATATAAAATCGATAAATCTGCTAAAGCCTGCTCCTCGTCATCATAATCCTGGAATTCATTTAACCATGTATCAAGAATGGTTTTTGTAGCGCTTTTTGTACTTGCTCCCTCATCCAGCAAATCATTCCATTCATCCTGTATATCACAAGATAAATCATCTTCCCAAAGTCCTGTTCCCCATGCCCCCATTTGGGTCGCCTCCTTTTTAATTTATAATAATATTTACAATATTCAACACAAGAAAATCATTTACCGCTCGTTTTTTTAATGGAATCATTCAAAATGTCAATAATGAATGTGTTCCCTTGTGAAGATTCAATGGTTTGAATCAACCTGAGTTTTGCCAATTCGGGATTGTTTTCCAGCATTTTGGCGGTATTGGCCAAACTCCTTAAAGTTGCCGTTTCCCCCCTTGCCTTTTCCAATAGGGAAAGAGCTTCTTTTTTGGCTTTCACCACTTCGGCAAAAGCTTTTTTTAAATCAGCCGATAACATGATATCCTTCAAATCTACCGATTGAATAGATAGCCCGATTAAGGATTTGTCTTCCACCAGCAAGCTTTTCACTTGATCGTTTATTTTTTGGCGGTTTGCCAAAATTTCATCCATTCCCATCGAGGAAATCACTTCGCGGAGTTTAAATTGAACGCTCATGTACAAATATTCTTGGAAATTTTGGTATTCAGAAATGAGTGCTTGCGGGTCTAAAATCTGGTATTTTACTGCCAAACTCATTTTTACGCCAACGTTGTCCAAACTTAATACTTCCTGTCCATTTAGCTGTAAAACGGCAGGTCTCATATCAAAGATGTCGACAGTTGTTGAAGGAGTAAAATAGAGATACTTGCCGGGACCCAGTATTTCCTTAAACTTTCCATTGTGAAACTTGATTCCTTGTTCATATTGAAAAATGGTAGCCGATCTAAAGAGTCTTTTTCCAATAGCCCCTAGCCCTAAAATGATAGAAATTGCAACAGCTGTCATAATGGAGATGTCTAATAGTTCCATCTCATCCGCCCCCTAACATACATGGTGAATCCACCCCACAGGAATGTGTTGGACAATGGAGGTCTTCCCTGCAAAATTGCCAAAACATATATAAACTGCGGAGCGGATTCAATTGGGATTTGAACCCTTAAAGCCGGTACCCGACAGAAATACCGGCGCCACCAGGGAGAGTGCCGACGGGCTACATCATTTAAAGATTTTAAACGATGGCTTCGCACTTCTCCAATAACAATTATAACAAGGTCAAAGGGAAAAAGAACCCATTCAAAAGAATACAAAATCCCCTTTTTATGATAAAATTTTTTAGCTGGAATGAAAGACACCTGGAAGCCCGAAAATGAAACAGATATAGAGGAAGATCAAAATGGAATTGCAAACACAAAGACTAAAACTCATTCCTTGTACAGCTGAATCAATATCAACAATTTCGATCAAAGGATATGAAATCGGCCCTCACATAAAAGAGTACCTGAAGAAGCTAAAAGACGATTCCACTCTTTTAGGCTGGGGGGTTTGGCTTGTCATAGAAAAAGAAAACGATTCGGTTATTGGCGATATCGGATTTAAAGGAAAACCCGATTCAGAAAATGCCGTTGAAGTAGGCTATGGAATTCTGCCTTCCGCACAAAACAAAGGCTATGCAACAGAAGCAGTTAGGGAAATCATAAAATGGGCGTTTACATTTGAGAATGTCACGAAAGTAATTGCGGAATGCCGGGATGATAATGGGCCGTCCATTAGGGTGCTAGAAAAGCTGAATATGAATAGAATAGGATCAGAGAATAATATGTTGAAATGGGAATTGCAGAAGGGGCATGCATAAGACATGCCTTAAAAACACCCTTGATTTCCTGGTTTTGGAAAAGCTCGTGAAAACAAGAAAGACTTTTTATAAATCTTGTGATAGTCGAACCATATCCCTGCACTGTATCCCATTTTCAAATATTTCATTTGGATAGTGTTTGATAAAAAAATCCAAGTCAATACCAATAATTCTAAATCCACATTTTTGGTAGAGAGCAAGCTGTCCTATACTTGAGTTTCCAGTACCTATTTCCATTGTTTTATATCCTCTTTTTTTCGCTGTGTTAATTGCATCCATCACTAACAGTTTGCCAATTCCTTTCCCATGCATTTCTTCAGCAACGGCAAGGTTCACTAATTCCACCGTCTTGGGTCTTGTGGGCAATAGTACGTAAACTCCAATTACTTTTCCGCTTATTTCAGCAATGAAGCATTCTCCCCTTTTTATGTAATCTTCAACACTTTTTTTAGAAGGATCCGCTAATAACAATAAGTCCATTGGAAATTTTTCTTCTGCCCCTAGTCTCCGGATATCCATTTTGCTCTCCTTGTAAGATATAAATATTTTTAGGCGATATGATTATAACTTGCTAATCTTGCCCGTTAAATCGGACAACTTCTTTTGAAGAATAATCTTGGGCTCCCCTCTTTCATCTGTATATGTACCAATAACATCAAATCCGCTTTTGATATTTAAAATCAGCATATTCCGCCATTTATTCTTTGTTTTTGTTTGAACGATTGAAAACCCATTTTCTCTTAAATTGTGGTGCTGTAATTCCATTAACTTTGCAGCAATACCATTCCCTCTATATTTCTCATCAACGCCGCCCAGCCAGCTGTAAAATTTTTCGTCATCAAGTTTATAGCCGATCTTAAATCCGATCACTTTCTCACCATGCATGGCAACAATAATCAGCAGACCCGGTTTGCTTTCCATCCTTTCAATCAAATGATTGGAATGACCAAAAACGCGTTTATGCAAACGCAAAATGCCATTTAAAATTTCAGGTTCGGGGATGGACGTGAACTGAGCATACTTGACATCCATAAAAATTCACCTCTAAATCATTACACCCAAGGTTTAGGATTTTAAAAAACTGTCCGAGCTTTTTACTGCTTTTTCCAAAGCCGTTATGGCCTTGATCGTATTAAATGGCCCCAGATCCAAAGGAGGATTGGCATTCTGGACTGTTTCGATTTGGATACTGGCGTTTTTTTCCAGGCCCTTTACCTTTCAAATGCCCTTTACCTTTCAAATGCCTTTAACTGCGGATTTCCGATACATAGTTTCTGAAAAGTTTTTGTTTTCATAATGCCAAATCCAATCAAAGCACCAAGGATATTGAGAATGAAATCATCAATATCAAAACTTCCCCTTCTTGTAACCAATTGTATTACTTCAACAATAAATAACATTGTCATCATGGACAAAAAAAATATGCCTGCTTTATTTATTTTTCTGAAAAAGATCGGAAGATAAATTCCCATTGGCAAAAATAAAATGAAATTTCCAACGAGGTTTTTTACAGGTATATCCATATTCATGCTTCCATCAACCATTGCCTTAAAATATGTATTGATCGTTTTAAATGGAACAATATTTGACGAATATCTTATGTATTCCAGCATTGTCAGATCTGACCATAGAGATCCCCTAGAGCCCAAGAATAATACAATCAATAACCCAAATAGATAAAATACAAAACTTATACAAAAAACAATCCTCACTATTTTTTTCATATTCTCCCCTGCTGTTCTTTATTTATTTGCTCCTTTAGGACAACGCCCCCAATTACTATTCTAATACTTTTTCTTTATTGGTGATATGGCAAAAAGAGAACCTTTGTCGTCTACCTATGAGTTTCGGTGTTTTTCAAATACGCCTGCTGCTGAACGATTTCCAGCTCGAATTCCAACCATATTTTTACAGATTACTTCAAGGATTAAACTCACGCCAAAAACACACAATCTTCTCTCCAACGCAAATAGTGAATGTTAGAAGGGGTTATTGGCAATGTGGTTGGCACGTCGTAGTACAGCCTTTGTCATGAATGGTACAAAAGATGCAGGGGTGGTAAATTGTTTATAATCGTAATCGCTTCTTGAACTCGATTGCAGAGAGTATAAAAAAGACTCCTCCAATTATCCAAAAGGGCTCCCAAAAAAAGAGTCTCCATCTTAGAGCATAGTTGTCAATCTGAAGAGATAACAGACCAATACTTGAAAGAATAAGGGTGATAAAGTTTGCCAGACCGTATAAAGATAAAAAGATTCCAGCTATTAAAGCTGAAAAATATAAAATACGATTTATTATGTTAGACCATCTTCTTAGAAGTAAAAGTAAAAAAACCCCTCCGCATAACTTAACGAATCCAGTAACCAAACCAATGTTATAAAAGATGGTTCTCTTTCCATGGCTTTTTTATAGATGAATCCTCCCAATGTTTTTGCGCCTAGCATACCTCCACCTGCCCAGTAAAAGCTTATTAGCGCAAATAGGAAACACCAAATGAATCCGGCATAAATATAAGTTCTTTTCATCTGAACCATCCCCATCCTTACTTATCACTCTAAATATATAAACGAACTAATTTCCCTATTCCAGAAAAGGTCCAATTGCGACGTACGCCTCCCCATTTATTTTAACAGAGAAATTCCTCGCTTTTATCAGAATGATTGTCCAATCTCTTTCAGCAATTTTCGATATACTAATAGTAAGTCGGCCGACTTAATTCAATTTTAAGGAGGTGCGATTATGTGCGATTTTGTTGGCGGTGAAAGAGAAAGACGCAGAAGAAGAATAATCTGCGAATGTTTCGAAGTAAGAGGCGAGCGTGAACGGGAAAGAGAACGCGAGCGTGAATTCAAATGCAGGTGTAGAGAATGCAGGCGCAGACATGAAGAGTATTAAGTGATTGATAAGAAATCCCCGGACGTGATAGTCGCGGGGATTTCTCTCATAATAGGCCCGGCCAAGCTTATCAGGACCTAAAATAAAGATATTTCTAAAATACCTCGAAGTACACGCTGACTGAGGAATTATTAGCAGTCTGGGTCCTATTCAGCAGTAACGTCATCAGCCACATCTAAAAATACATCCACTTTCATTTTCCCGATCTTTTCAACATAGCTATCTCCTCTGAAAATAATTTCATCAGCACCGTAGCCCTTAACTCTTTCTGCTTATCTTGTCCACAAACAGCAATAACCTTGTTCAAAATAAAAAATCTCTTCTTTAGGTACGGAATTTAATGAGAACTACATGCCAATGGATAATTAAACATGTCTATTCACGGGATTTCCTGAGCCTATTCACGAATTGACTAGATCAACTTTATAAAGCGAAATGGTGGAGGCATCCCTTTTTGAATTGGTTCATTTTCCTATATATAAGATATAATAGTCTCAGGAATAACAATTTTCTTATGTGTCATTAGCCATTACGCGTTTTTTGCTTGTTTTGATAAAACCTTGCTTGTGCCACTTTGCAATTTTAAGAACAGATAAATCCCTACAATGATTAAAGAGCCGCCAATTACCTCTACCAAAGTCAGCATTTCGTTTAAGAATACAATAGCCAATAATGAAGCCCCGACAGGTTCTCCTAAAGTACTCATAGATACAGTAGTTGTATTTATATAATTCAATAATAAGTTATAGATGATATGGGCTCCAGTTGGAAAAATGGCAAGTAAAATAAATACCATCCAATCATTGGCTGAATAACCGGTAAGAGGAATTTCACCAATAACATTAAAAATAATCATGGTTGTACCTGCAAAAAAGAAAACTAGAAAGCTGTAAACCCAATGGTTAATTGATTTCACGTATCTTTGACCAATTAATAGGTAAAATACTACTGAAAAAACAGAAAGTAATGATAATACATTTCCAAATAATACATCTCTGCCTAACCCAAGATTACCTCCTCCAACAATGACAACACCGGTAAAAGCTACACCTAATGTTAAAAGAGTGCGCAGTTGTATTTTTTCTTTAAAGAAAATAAGCCCGCCAATTAATGCTATCGCTGGCTGTAAAGCTAAAATTAAAGTAGAGCTTGCCACAGATGTATGATTAAGTGACTCAAACCATAATCCAAAATGGCCCGCTAAAAACAGACCCGCGAAGATAATAGCCAGCCATTCGTTTCTTCTTATCTGTTTTAGTGTTTTTCTGTACTTTAGAAAAAAGGGCAATAATAACAAACACGCTAAAAACATCCGATACATAACCATGATGGTCGAAGGTGCATCAGACAATTTAACAAAAATGGCTGATAAAGAGATACAAACAATTGTTATAACAAGTAAAATATTTACGGTTTTTGGCTTCATATAAATCCCTCCAGACCTTGAATACACCTTTCATAACTGATATATTACATATTATATATAAGAAAGTAAATACTTTTTTTACAGGTGATCAAATGACTTTAAAAGGGAAAAAAATTAACCGTGTATCCATGCGTAATAATGCTTATGAAATCATTAAAAATGCTATTATATCTGGTGAATTAGAACCTGAGATGAAGATTAAGGATAAGGAGTTATCAGAGCAGCTAGGTATAAGCCGGACGCCAATAAGAGAGGCTATGTTAAGGTTAGAGGATGAAGAGTTTATTATTAGTAAACCGAACAGTTTTACCATGGTTGCACCTATAAACATCACTGAGGTTAAGGAAATTTATAGCATAGTTATCGCCTTGGAATCACTTGCACTGCAAGAAGCATTCATACACTCCACCCCCTCACAATTGAAGCAGCTTGAAGACATAAATAACCTTTACAAGAAAGCAATTGAAGAAAGCAACGCAAAAAAATGTCTCACATATGATATGGAGTTTCATGCACATATTGTTGGAATGTCTAAGAATAAAGAGCTTGAAAAGCTATTAACTAAATTAAAAGATAAAATAATAAGGGTAGAATCTTTCTACTTCCATAAAGCTATCCCAAAACAAAAATCTGTTAATGAACATGACATGATTATTGATGGGTTAAGAAATAATAAATATAAAGAAGCTGAGGACATGCTTAGAAGTAATTGGATGAATAGCCTCAATCACATATTATCCGAAGATAAATAGTTTAAGGGGAGTAAACAGACTATGAATAAGTCGGTCTACACTGCCCTTATATAGTTTTGGTGTCTGGCTTCATCGACTAGCCCCTTGAGGTTATAAGCCACTCATGAATAGAAGGCATTAAAATTCCTTCTATTCGTCGTATGCTTTTCATAATAAGCACATATTTTGCCATCTTATTGGGTGATAGATTATAGTAATCTTGTAAAAAGTTTTTAACTGGAGGTTTTTAATTTGGCAAAGGTAGCGTTTCTTTTAGCAGGCGGCTTTGAAGATTCTGAAATGAAAAATCCATATAATGCGGTAAAGGAAGCAGGACATGAGGCAATAATAGTCGGCTTGGAAAAAGGTGCACAATGCGATGGAAAAAAAGGAACAGTTTCCTACACGGCAGATCTCGGGGCATCTGAAGCAAAGTCAGAAGAATTTGATGCCGTCATAATACCTGGCGGAGGCGCTCCAGAAGCTTTACGAGTGAATGAAGAAGTTGTTCGATTTGTGAAGGAAATAAATGAGCAGGGCAAGTTAATTGCCGGCATCTGTCACGGACCACAAGTCATGATTAGTGCTGATGTACTAAAAGGAAAGGCTGCAACCAGCTATATTGGAATTCGAGATGATGTAAAGCTGGCAGGTGCAGACTACCGTGATGAAGAGGTAGTTGTCAGTGATAACCTCATAACATCACGTACTCCGGCAGATGAACCTGCGTTTATCCGTGAAATCTTAGCGAAATTAACTTAATTTATACAAAAGAAGGAAGAGGGCTCTCAGAAAGCGAATCCTCTTCCTCTTTATATTGAAATTAAAGAGATTTATAAAAATTTGGACTTGATTTTAGTTTCTATTCTTCGTCACAACAGTGACCGAGTCTTCATAGGTCTGAATATCTTCAACAGGTGAATTTACAACGATGTCGGCTCCGTGGACCTTTGCCAGTTCCCGATACATTCTGATACAATTTTCGCTCCACAAAACACCAGAATTTGGTTCAAAAAACGCTTCATAGTTTTCAGGAATGGCAATGCCGGGCCATCTTTTGGAAATCTCTTTGCTGGACAGCAATTCAATACTCAAATCAAATTCTTTTGCGCTGGCAATTGCTTCATCTATAAAAGGTGATTCACCTTTCGGGCCAAATCCCAGTGCACCAACCCGGCTGAAAATTTTTAAATAGGACATTTTTTCAAGCTCATCCCATAATTCTTGGGCCCTTAAAGCAAGCGGCACATATTCCCTGCCTTCACCGTATGCGTGCCGGATAACCCTCGTATCTCCATGGTGGCTGGCATTGGTATGTGGAGGATTAAAGGCATCCACGAGCAATACTTTAACGCCCTGCCTCGATAAATAATAGCCGGCGGCTATCCCCATTGAAACTGCACCGACAACAATGACATCATAATGTTTATTCATTCCGTACTCCCCTTTACACATCATTTTTACCTTAGATCAATTCACTTGTAAGCGCTTTAAATTGATTCAGGAGTCCCCTCCTTGCGATTTGGGATTCTATAAGAAAACTGCTTTATTTTTTGTATCAAGCATATCGTGTGAAAAGAATATAAACAATTGTACTTTGATTCCGAATTTTAACCTGCAACCCTTATTATTTTGTGCATGAGCTACAAACAGTGAGCCACTCATAAGGGCGTCTGAATTCATTCAAACAAGTAAAATTTTAGTATAATACTAAAATCAATGCTTGATGTAAGCCGAAATATAAAAAATCCCGAAGGCATTTATAATAAGCTTCAGGATTTTTTAAAGCATTATTTCTGCAATTCAATAAGCAGATCTCCCGGTTAAATCTTATCACCGTTATCAACATATATTTCTTTTACTATTCCTGCAACAGTTGCTTGAATTGTAGTTTCCATCTTCATCGCTTTCGTAAGGACAAAGTGATCCCCTTATTGGACCTTCTCGCCTTTTTCAACGAGCCCTTTCAGCACCGTTCCCGGCATCATCGCACCAATATGGGCCTGGTTTTTCGGGTCGGCCTTCTAGTCAGGGACATTGGAATCTACCTGTTAAGCGGATAACAAACTAAAGGTAATAGAGGGCTGATAGAGGTCTTTTTTAGCTGACTTTCTGAAACAAAGGAATGTGGAAAACGTTAATGGATGATTTAAGATCAGAAATAAAAAGAAAAATTGAAAATGGTGAATTTAATTGTGAAAAGGAATTGACCTTGTCCCTAATCAGTGGTAAGTGGAAAGTCGTCATTATTTACCATTTAGGTACGGAAGGAATATTACGTTTCAGTGAGATTAAAAGATTGTTGCCTAAAATTGCCCATAAGGTATTAACCACTCAAATTAGGAGTTGGAAGAGGCTGGGATTGTTCATCGAAAAGTATTTCCTGAAGTTCCTCCAAGGGTGGAGTATTCATTAACCAATCTGGGAGAAAGCCTAATGCCGATCGTTTTGAAGATGTACGAGTGGGGAAAGAAAAATATAAAATACTTCATTAATTAGAAAAGGATTGTATTATTTTCATGTTAAATCATTGTAGTAAGTGGGACATCCTATACAGTATTGGGCTGCTGGATATTCTCCAGTAGCCTAAAAGCGAATTCCCCCATTCATAAGACCTTCCTTTCGCAGGCCTAATCCAGTCAGTTTTTCCTTACACCTCAGGTTTTTGCCCGACAAATTGGATAACATGCGACAGTCGATTATGAATACCATCTGTCGATTTTGACTACCTTTTTCCCATACCATTCAGCTTTGTATTCCAATTTTTCGATAAAGAGGGACCAGGAAAAATCGGAAATGCTTTTCGCCAATTGTCTACTGCTGGGCGAAAAGCGGACAACTGCCGGACTTAATACCATTGTTGTTACTAGTAACCCATGGTGCAAGCAGTCCGACTGTTGCAACCGGGATTCCTGCTGTATTTTAGGCGAAGGTCCGTTTTGGCGTAGATTTCGAATGGTTGCATGATTGATTCGAATGGCTTTCTAAACACTGCCTCCTTACTTGGAAAACTGCTTTAAGACACTCATTAATTCCTCAATCGTTTCTTTACCTTCACCTTGTCTGATTGCATCACTGACACAGTGGTTAATATGTCGTTCAGTCACAGCGAAACCTACATTTTTTAAAGCGGACTGAATTGCACTAATTTGTACTAAAATATCCACACAATAACGATCTTCTTCTACCATTTTCTGTATTCCACGAACTTGGCCTTCTATACGTTTTAAACGATTAATAACTTTTTGCTTTTCATCCTGTGTTCTTGGTTTACTCGGGTGATCATGTAAGAATTTATCCAAATGAATCACTTCCTTTTATTTTATATCTGCATTATACCCCTATATGGTATATTTATCAACTGAAAACATCCTATTTTGTCAGATAGGAAAAAGCAAAACAAGAAGTCACTTGCATAAAACTAATCAGCCAGAAGCTTCCTAACGCTTCTGGCTGATTTTCATTTTACACAGTAATAATATTCGGACAGCCGATTTTGTTATTACAGCTTTGNCCTTGACTCCGAGCTTTTGCATGGCGTTCCTAATGCATCATAGCGAAAAAAAAGCCACAATCGGAAAATACAATAATCTTCGAGACCCCACTTATGAAATTATCTCAATAGTTTAGGTACCTACATGTGAACGAACAATTGTAAGTAAAGATTATTCAAACGTAATCTTCCATCACCAACATAAATAACTATTTAAAAGAAGAACTTTTCTTTCGTTTAAGCAGACAGATCCATTTCAGGTGGACGTTTTTTAAATCCTTTAGTCAAGAAAAGCAAATAGATCACACCACCTGCAAACCATATTCCACCTAGAATTTTTGAATGCGTATCCAGATTTAGTAACAATATGATATCTAATATGGCGCCAATAAGTGGGATGATGAGAAATAAAATGTAACCTTTGAAAGAGCGTTCTCTCTTCCTGACAAAGTAATGCATAATAACGGAAATATTCACACAAGTAAAGGCAAGAAATGCCCCGAAATTAATAAAAGATGCTACGAGCGATAAGCTTAGTACCAACGCCGATAAAGAAAGTACACCTATTAATAAAATGTTATTGGAAGGAGTGTGGTATTTACTATGAATATGTCCAAAAAATTTCTTAGGTAATTGACCATCCCGCCCCATTGCATATAATACCCGTGCAGCACTTGCTTGAGAAGCCATAGCTGACCCAAAAATTCCGATAGCGGTATAAGCCAAAAATGCCGAGGTCAAAAAGGTCCCGCCTACCAGTCCAATAATTTCAAAAGAAGCTGAATCTGGATCTTTAAAAGAAGTGTAGTCTGGCCATACGTTCTGTGCAATATAAGAGACAACAATGAAAACTAAACCGCCAACAAGGGTGATAATAAATATTGCTCTAGGTATAGTTTTTTCCGGATTCTTTGTTTCTTCGGAAAATGTTGATGCCGAATCAAACCCAAGAAAGGAAAAACATAATAAGGAAGCTCCGGCTATTACAAAAGAGAATGATTCAGTCGGATTAAAAAATGGTAAACTGGTAAAAAGTGTCCCTGTGCCCTCGCCATTTAAAATTGCCCGAATGGATAGGGAACAGAAAATGATTATAAATAAAGCCGCAAACAAAGTGATGAAGATATTTACACCTGTCGCCAATTTAACTCCTCTTAAATTTATAATGGTTACTGTAATTAACATGCCTAGAATCCATACATAGATTGGAACAGAAGGAAATGCAGCCGAGAAAAAATTCCAAATATTAAATAATTAACCATTGGAATCAGTAAATAATCCATCAAAATTGTCCAACCTGCCAAAAAACCAACATATGGATTAATCGACTTTTGAGCATACGTATAGGCAGATCCGGATACAGGAAAAGCCTTTGCCATTTGCCCGTAACTATAAGCGGTAAAAAGCATAATAATTAAAGCAAGTAAGTACGAGCCTGCAACCATACCATGAGATAGTTGAGATGCTATACCATAAGTACTAAAAACCGTACCTAACGCCATAAAAGAAATACCGAATAGTACAACCGGAAACAAAGTGAGTGAACGTTGAAGTTTAGGATTTTTGTCCATAGTGACCCCTCCGGAGTTATTGAAGATTAATTACTATTTTTTTTATTTTGATTCGACTACTTTTTTATTACATGCTCCCTGCTCGAACACAATCCTGCCATCGGTAATGGTTAAGCTTACCTTGGTCTCCAATATTTCTTCTGGTGGAACTTCAAATAAATTTCGATCTAATACAATAATATCTGCAAGTTTCCCAGGTTCTATAGTTCCTAGCTTGTGTTCTCTAAATGTGCCATAGGCAGGTCCGTACGTATATGCCTTCAAAGCTTCACTTAGTGAAATGCGTTCATCTTTATTCCATACATTTTCTGGTGAACCAGAATAATCAACCCTTGTTACTGCGCGATAAATTTCTAACATAGGATTTATTGATGTAACAGGAAAATCTGTTCCAAATGCCAGTTTAGCCCCCGCTTTTTTTAAAGTATTTATCGCAAAGGTTAATTTATTCCGTTCTTTTCCCAGCCGTGCACTATAGACTTTATTATCTATTAAAGCGAGATGGTGAGGTTGCATCGAAGCAATAACTCCCAGCTGTCCAAACCGGTCAATATCATCGGGATGGATTGATTCAATATGCTCGATTGTATGCCTTGAATCCCTTACACCATTTACATTCTGTGCTTCCTGAAAGGCATCCAGTGCAAGTCGGACTCCAGCATCACCAATCGCATGTACACGCACCCTAAAACCTGCTCGATCAGCATTTACAACCAACTCTTTGAATATATCCGGTGATACCGATGAACTTCCTCTTGTTTCCGGCTTATCATTGTAAGGATCTAGCATAAATGCAGTGTAACCAGTGATAACCCCATCAATAAAATACTTCAGTCCAGAAAATTGAAGCATATCAGATGAATACGTATCTCTTAATTCTTTTGCTCTTTCTAAATCAGCCGATAGAGCAGGTAAAAGGTGAATACGTGTAGATAACTCCCCTGACTTCTCCAAAGTGTCAAATAGCCCATAGTCATCAAGAAAATCACTTGTAGGTGCATACATGTCATTTACAGAAGTTACCCCATATTCAGCGGTCAGTGAAAAAAATTTCTTAAGCATCTGCAATTTTTTCTCTTTCGAAAAATCATAAGCACCCTTGAAAATTAAGTCCATCGCCTTTTCATACAGAATTCCAGTTAATTCGCCATTTTCATCCTTATCTACTATTCCAAAAGGAGGGTTTGGTGTATCACGAGTAATTCCCATAACTTCCAATGCTTTACTATTAACCCAGGCATAATGACACTCTATATGACTTAAGATTACTGGTCTATCTGGCAGGACTCGATCTAATGATGCGCGAGTCGGCAGTTGTTTATTTTCCCAGTTTGCATTGTCCCAAGAAAATCCAATAATCCATGAAGCTTCTGGCCTTTTATCAGCAAATTGACGGACCATTTCAGCAGCCTCTTCTTCGGATTTAGCATCTAATAAACTAACACTGTCTAATTCAAGACTTCCAGGGAAAACATGTAAATGAAAATCGTGAAATCCCGGCATAATTAATTGATCTTGATAATCATGCATTTGTGTATCATTTCCTATATAGGATGAAATCTCCTCTTTTGAGCCTATAGCTGCAATTTTATTACCAATTATAGCTATGGAAGCTGGCTCTGGCCTTGAGTTCACCCCAGTAAAAACTGCATTACTTGAAAGGATGATGTCTGCTTTTTTTGACACTTTTATCTCCCCCGAATCAATAAACTTCCAAAAATGAGTTGCCCTTTTCCATCTCTTTTGTTAATAGTCATAGGGCGTAAAACTACAATTTATAGTATGTTTTATTTAAACTTCCTTTCGGTGGCAATACCCTTGTTTGAAATCGTTTTCAAAATATTATTTGTTAATTACTATTCCCTCAGTCTCTCCACTCCCTTTTTTAAGAACGCCTGATTCACAAAAATCTGAATATATTATTGAATATAACATCGTTTTGATTTAAAGTATATTTAATTATTCTTAAAAACACTTTAAAAAATCTAAACAAAGGAGAAGTATGAATGAATATCGATCAATTAGAGAATATCGTGGAAATAGCTAAAACTGGGTCTTTAACAGTAGCTGCCCGTAATAGAAATATAACGATTTCAGCTTTAAGCCAGTCACTTTCCCAATTAGAGAGAGAATTAGAACTTTTACTATTTAACCGTTCCCGTTCCGGTACATTTCCCACTTCTGAAGGCAGCATTATTATCAAAAATGCAAATGAAGTTTTAATGAAACTGGAGGAATTAAAAGAAAACGCACAAAGCATTACCGATACTCTGAGCGGGCAATTAAGAATTGGAAATGAGGCTGGTCTAATGCCTCTTTTAATGGATATCATCTCTGAATTAAAATTTATCTACCCAAACATTCAATTCTTATTACTTGAAACTAATCCAGAGGAAATAATAAACAAAATATTAAATCAAGAAATTGATATTGGAATGGTTTCATTACCCGAGAATAATAAAAGAAATACAAAAGACCTTATCTATGAGAAGGTCACAGAAGGAAATCTCGTAATTGGGGCAAATAAAAAATCGACAATAGCATCGAAAAAATCACTCACCCTAGAGGAACTAAAAAATTATCCAATTGCCTTATTTAACGATGAATATACCACTCAATTTATAGATGATTATGTAGAAAGTTATGGACCTTTAGAAGTTTTTTTAACTACAAATAATCTAGATTCCTTAAGAAAAGTATTATCTAAAAATTTAGCTTTAATGTTAGGGATAGACTACAGTTTTAAAATTGACAATTTATTTATACCTAATTCAGGTATTGTCACAGTGGATTTGGCTTTGGATAAAAAATATCAAAAACATCATCCCGATTTTTATATTGTTCGCCTCAAGCAAAAACATTATTCGAAGATTTCCAGTATGATAGTAAAAAAAGTTAAAAAAGCAATGAGCTTATTATGATCTATTAAAAAGGATTCTAAACCCAACAAACTAAACCCACTGAAAAGTTAGGATTGTCTTATGGCAAAAAGAAAAAACGAAGAAATAAGCGCTTCACTATTTGTGGCATGGCGTACGAATTTACATTGATAATAAATTACCTAAACCTTGACGTATATGATAAATTAATTCACGTCTTCCCGAACGGTTTACAACCATAATTTGATAGTATAATCTAAACCTAGCTCTTAATAGAGTCAGGTTTTTTATTTATGGCCAATTTAATGGATTGTAAATAGTGCTGAAAATAATGTTAATCACGTCGAGATTGGCAAAACCATTATTAAGTGTGTTTTTTCTAAAACTGGTTGGTCATGTTGGCGACAATTACTGCTGTATCACTTTTAACAGCTTGTGGCTATTGGAAGTTGGAAAGTAGTTATAAACGGTAAGGAAATTGAACTGGCAAAACTAAAAGAAGAAGAGGAAGCAAAGCAGCGAACTGTCGAAAAGTATACCTTAATCCGTGACTAAATTTATC
>NZ_QYTU02000045.1 GCF_003605365.2 Siminovitchia fortis | reverse complement strand
TTTAACAAACTACGTCACGGATTCAGGATAATAAATAAAAAATAGGTTAAAATACTTGGTACAGAGGTGTTTTTGAAAACACCTCTGTATTGTTCACAAAAATGTTTTAAACAGAAGGCTTTCGTTTGTTCCATTAAAGTGTTAATATCTTATTTGTGATAGTTAGAACATGTTAGGAGGAAGTAGTATGATTATTGGTGTACCTAAGGAGATTAAAAGTAACGAAAACCGTGTGGCTATGACCCCGGCTGGTGCCTATACATTGACGCATGCAGGCCATGAAGTACATATTGAAACAGGTGCAGGCCTTGGCTCAAGCTTTACCGACGAACAGTATGCAGAAGCCGGCGCGAAAATCGTAAACAGTGCCAAAGAAGCTTGGGACGCGGACATGGTTATGAAAGTTAAAGAGCCGCTTGAAGAAGAGTTCGGCTATTTCCGTGAAGGATTGATCCTTTTCACATACTTGCATCTTGCTGCAGAGCCTGCTGTGACTAAAGCACTTATAGAAAAGAAAGTGGTTGCGATCGCTTACGAAACTGTACAGCTTCCAAACCGCTCACTTCCGCTTCTTTCCCCAATGAGTGAGGTTGCAGGAAGAATGGCAACACAAATCGGTGCGCAGTTCCTTTCCAATACTTACGGCGGAAAAGGAAAGCTTCTTGCAGGGATCCCAGGTGTAGAACGCGGAAAAGTAACAGTTATCGGCGGTGGACAAGCTGGAACGAATGCTGCGAAAATGGCAGTGGGCCTTGGTGCTGACGTAACAGTTATCGATCTTAACGTTGACCGTCTGCGCCAGCTTGACGATATTTTTGGCAACGACATTAAAACATTAGTTTCTAACCCATTCAACATTGCCAATGCAGTTAAAGAATCTGACTTGGTTATTGGAGCTGTTCTTATCCCTGGAGCGAAAGCACCTAAACTCGTTTCTGAAGAAATGGTTAAATCCATGTCTCCGGGATCCGTACTTGTTGACATTGCGATCGACCAAGGCGGTATCTTTGAAACAAGCGACAGAGTTACAACTCATGACAATCCGACTTATGAAAAACATGGTGTTGTTCACTATGCTGTTGCAAACATGCCTGGTGCAGTTCCACAAACATCAACGATGGGATTGACAAACGTAACAGTTCCTTATGCGCTTCAAATCGCTAATAAAGGCTACAAACAAGCATGCTTGGATAACGAGCCGCTATACAAAGGAATCAACGTCCTTGACGGCAAAGTTACATTCAAAGCAGTTGCAGATGACCTCGGATACGAGTTTGTTGAGGCAAAAGAATTGTTTTAATAAAGAATAGCGAATGTCGCCTGATCGGCGCTTTAGTACAAAAAACAACCGCCCGGAGTGATATCCGGGCGGTTGTTTTTGAAAATAATTTAGGAAACCTTTCCTTTCTCGCAGGCAATTATAGGGAAAAACAAGAAAATATGAAGTTGATATGGTATCCTAAAACAAAGGATCCAACCGGTGGTGATTACTATGGGAAAAATTTATTCCCTCGAAGAACTAATGAAATATATTTCTAATATGAATAGTGAGAATTCTGTATTTCAGTTTTCTATTCCTGGCAAGGGGAAATTTACACTTGTTCTTCAAGAAGAATACGAGCAATCAATAAGTATTGAAGCTGAGGAAAATCCAGCACTTAAGCGTATGTTAAAGAAGAGTATTGAGCAACACCAAAAAGGGCATGGCATGACTACAACGGAACTTTTAAAATCACTTTCCAAAAAGGACTTTATGTAATGTATGATCGTAATGTTATTTGGTCCCCCGCTGTCAAGGAAAAATTGACTCAGTTTAGGAGTAAAAGATTTACCCCAGAAGAAACTCTAGACTTTATTTCCCAGTTTATCCTAGAAGTCGAAGAGCTCTTAGCGAATGATATTATTGGGAAATCGTATACTGAAGAATTTGGGAAATATAAAGGGATTTCAAGGGTAGTTATTAAGAAGTTTAGGGTTTATTACAAGCTAATTGATAACGACGTTGTTGTTTTAGCTGTCCTTTTCCCGGGTGAAAACTAGATGCATAATACACCCGATCATATATTTGACCAGATATGATCTTTTTTTAATATTTTCTTAAAGGAAACACAACCCCGTCCCTATATAGGACAGGGTTATACGTGTTTTGTCATTAAAATAAACAACCTTATTGTCGTCTTACAGCTCGCACATTGAAATAGGATTTTCACACATTAGTACTTCGCATACCACGAGAATGCTGTCACCTTTTTCTGCTGCAGACAAGTTCCTTCGCTATCAAGGGATGATTTACAACCCTCCCAATTTTTTACTCAATAATCTGAAGTGATTTGGAATAGCCGGTAAGAACTTCCACACCCTCTTCAGTTACCAAAACATCATCTTCAATGCGCACTCCTGCAACTCCCGGTATATAAATCCCAGGTTCTATTGTAAAAATCATCCCCGGCTCCAGTTCCATTTCGTTTGTTTCCGTTATGGAGGGGTACTCATGTACACTAATTCCCAGCCCATGGCCGAGCCGATGGGTGAAGTATTTCCCGAATCCCGCGTCTTGAATGATATTCCTTGCGGTTTGGTCCAGTTCTCTTGCTTTTACCCCGGGCTTTGTCAATTTGACGGCTGCTTCTTCTGCCTTTAATACAGTCTCATATATGTTCTTTTGCTCATCGGTAATATCCCCAAAGGCAACAGTACGTGTGATATCAGAGCAGTAGCCTTCATATATAACACCTAAATCCATCAATACCAACTGGCCCCGTTCTATTTTCGTCAAACCGGGAATTCCATGCGGCGATGCAGCATTTGCTCCGGCCAGAACGATGGGATCGAATGACATGCCAGCTCCTTTTTTCTTGATTTCATATTCGATGGCAGCAATGATATCCAGTTCGGTTTTTCCTTCCGCCAATTCGTTGACTCCGACCTCGACGGCAAAATCGACAAGCTCGCAAGCTTTCTTGATCAATTTGATTTCCTGTTCGTCTTTTACAAGCCGCAATTCATTCAAAATGTTATCGGCGCTTACGAAATCGGCATCTTCATACCTCAGCGAAAGCTCTTCGTATCTGCTCACATTCAGGTGATCCTTTTCCACAGCCCATGACCGTATCCGGGGTAGGCGCGCTTTTATCCGTTCCTCTGCAAGGTCCCAAGGATTATCGGTATCACTATAACCAAGAATCTCCTTGTCCCAGCCCGCGTTCTTTGCATCATCCGCTTCCATGGCGGGACAAATGAGCAGCGGTTCCTTTTCCTGAAAAACGGCGAGTCCAAGCAGCCGTTCGTGCGGTTCGCACCTGAATCTGGTAAGATAAAATACATTATCCGGTGAAGAAATGAAAGCAGCATCGATTTGTTGGTCTTTCAGCCATAACATTAACTTTTCCAGCCTGGCGTTCAAGTCTATCATCTCCCTGATTTCAATTGTTTAAATTGAGATTAGCATTAGATGATAAAAGAGACAAATATAAGAAGGAAAACAATCATGGAATAGGCAGGAAAAACCCAAATTATCTCGAAATCATTTTGGTATAGGGATTTTAAATTAAAGGAGTGTTGCAGCAAGATGAAAGTATCGTACCATGGTCATTCAGTCGTAAAAGTTATAACGGAAGGAAAAACGATTTTGATTGATCCGTTTATCACCGGAAATGAATTGACGGATTTAAAAGCGGAGAATGAAAATCCCGATGTCATTATTTTAACGCATGGGCATTCCGACCATGTCGGTGACACTGTGGAAATTGCCAAAAGATGCGATTCACTCGTGATTGCCCCGAACGAACTCGCGACTTACATCGGGTGGCAAGGTGTGAATACTCATCCCATGCATATTGGAGGGGCGTATGAGTTTGATTTCGGAAAAGTGAAATTTACACCTGCTTTTCACGGCTCCGCAATTTTCACAGACGACCAACAAATCATTTATTTAGGCATGCCTGCCGGAGTTTTATTGATGGCAGAAGGAAAAACAATCTACCATGCCGGAGATACAGCGCTATATTCCGATATGAAATTGATCGGGGAGCGAAACGCTATTGACCTGGCATTTCTGCCGATAGGCGACAATTTTACAATGGGACCGGAAGATGCTGCGCTGGCGGCGGAATTTGTACAGGCCAAAACGGTTGTCCCTATTCATTACAATACATTTCCGCCGATTAAACAGGACCCGCAGCGTTTTATCGAATTGCTAAAGGAGAATATTAACGGGAAAGTCATGAATCCCGGCGATTTAATCGAGCTATAAGCATATCCCCCTGCATATATTAGTACCATTAGTTCAATGCAGGGGGGATTTTTATGAATAACCGTTATTTGCTTTGCCTTCTTATTTGCTCTGCCTTGATTTATTTTTCTGTGCCCCGGATCCACCCGACCGCTTCAGGGATGGAAGGTGTGTTTGCCGCAAGCTGGCTGGCATTTGCTTTCCTCGTTTTTGCCGGAAACCTGGCTGCTCTTTTATTTCCAAATAAATATAAAAAGAAATACGCTGAGGGTTCAGAAGCTGCAGGAAAAAGCAAAAAACGCATGAGGGCAAATTGAGAGAAGGATAAAATTGATGATCTGGGCTTTTCACTATATAATAAGCTTAATGATTGTACGGTAAATGAAAAGGGTGAAAAGCTTGTCGACAAAGCATGAACAAATCATTCGGCATATTGACGGACTGCCTGTCGGGGAAAAAATCTCAGTGCGGCAAATCGCCAAAGCGTTGAATGTCAGCGAAGGAACTGCCTACAGGGCAATAAAAGATGCCGAAAACAGGGGATATGTAAGTACAATTGAACGGGTTGGAACGATCCGTATAGAACAGAAGAAAAAAGAGAATATAGAGAAGCTGACATATGCTGAAGTTGTCAATATCATTGACGGCCAGGTATTGGGCGGAAGAGCCGGCCTCCATAAAACGCTGAACAAATTTGTCATCGGCGCAATGAAGCTTGACGCCATGATGCGATATACGGGTGCGGACAACCTGCTGATCGTAGGAAATCGGACAAAAGCCCACGAATACGCGTTGATGGCGGGTGCTGCTGTTTTGATTACCGGCGGATTCGATACAGAAGACCATGTGAAAAAGCTTGCGGATGAATTGGAATTGCCGATTATTTCAACAAGCTATGACACTTTTACAGTGGCTGCCATGATTAACCGGGCCATTTACGACCAGCTTATCAAAAAAGAAATCATTCTTGTTGAAGATATTTTTATCCCACTCGAAAAAACAATTGCCATTACGACAAAGGAAAAAGTGTCAGACTGGTATACGAAAAAGGAAATGTCCGATCACAGCCGTTATCCCGTGATTGATTTGAATAACAAAGTACAAGGGATGGTTACCGGAAAGGACGTCATTGGGCAGGATCCGGACATTGGCATCGATAAAGTGATGACGAAAAATCCGATCACCGTCGGGAGAAAAACAAGCGTTGCCTCTGTTGCCCATATGATGATTTGGGAAGGGATCGAAGTGCTGCCGGTTGTGGACGAACACCAAAGGCTCGAAGGGATCATCAGCCGCCAGGATGTATTGAAAGCGTTGCAAATGATCCAGCGACAGCCCCAGGTGGGAGAAACAATTGATGATACGATTTCAAAGCAGCTATCCAACAGCAAGTATGCAGGCGAACCATCCTTTACATTCGAGGTGACGCCGCAGATGACAAGCCAGCTTGGAACGATTTCCTACGGGGTCTTCTCATCCATTATAGCTGAAGCTTCCAACAGGCTTTTCAGGCTGCAGAAGAAAGGGGAGCTCGCTGTAGAAAGCATGACGATCTATTTTTTGAAGCCGGTCCAAATGGATTCAACACTTGAAGTTGTCCCAAGAATAATGGAGGCTGGGCGTAAATTCGGAAAAGTGGACGTCGAGGCATTCAACAACGGGGAAATCGTAGGAAAAGCGCTGATGATGTGCCGGTTGATTGATCGGTAACGAAATACCTTAACGAAAGGCTCTAAACGCAAAAAGCCGCTTTCCAAGCGGCTCATTCAGCGGGTCTGTCCATCAAGTTGTTTCGCTTCCTCTTGAACATATGGAATATGATGGCGGAAGGATTTGTATCCCGCCCATGCGCTGGCACTTCCCAGCAAAATGAAGACGGCAGCCACAACATAGGTCACAGTTGTGCTGAACAGGAAAAGCTGGTTTACTCCGAATAACGCGACAAACAGGCCAAGGGCGATGCTGGATTTGCCGCTGAGCAGCTTTTTTTCCATCGGCCTTCTGCTTCGGAAGTATTTTATTTTATAATAAATGTAAAACGAAGCTGATAAGATGATCAGAAAAACTAAAAATGGCATTTGTACATCCTCCAAATCAATAACTGTCATCCACCTTATTGTAACGCCAATCCATTATAATTGCCACTTGCCCAATTTCGATTATTTCGTGAACTTCCCGCCGATTGCGCAAGGTGAAAGGAGCTTCTTATGAAGGAAGAGATTTTTGAAGCTGTCAAAAGCTATGATACGATTATTATTCATCGCCACGTACGCCCGGACCCTGACGCCTATGGGTCTCAAGGAGGGCTGGCAGAAATATTGAAGACATCATTTCCTGATAAGCAGATCTATGCTGTTGGGGAACATGATCCTTCCTTGGATTATTTGCGGCAACCGGACGTCATTGCCGATGAAATGTACGAAGGTGCATTGGTCATCGTCTGTGATACGGCAAACGAGGAAAGGATCTGCGATTCAAGATATCATTTGGGTGATAAGCTGATCAAGATCGATCATCATCCAAACGAAGATCCGTATGGAGATATTCTCTGGGTTGATTTGAATGCCTCTTCCACGAGTGAGATGATCTATGAATTTTATAAAATATTCGGCGATGAATGTTTAAAAATGACCGATGAAGCGGCAAGATTAATATACGCCGGAATTGTCGGCGACACCGGACGTTTTTTATATCCAAGTGCGACCGAAAAAACATTTGAATACGCCAAGGAACTGATCAGCTATTCTTTTGACCGGACACTCCTCTATAACGAAATGTATGAACTTGCTCCAAGAATGATCAAGCTTCAGGGCTATGTATTGGAAAACTTTAAAATGAATGAAGATGGTGCGGCAGTTGTTTCCATACATAAAGGAACCCTTGATGAATACGGCATCCTTCCGTCAGAAGCATCACAGCTTGTAAGCTCTTTGGGTATGGTAAAAGGAATCAAAGCCTGGGCGTTCTTTATTGAAGAAGCCGATCAAATCCGTGTCCGGCTTCGCTCAAAAGGTCCTGTCATCAATACGATTGCCATGAAATATGGAGGCGGAGGCCACCCGCTTGCGGCAGGTGCTTCGGTCTACTCGTGGGAAGAAGCCAAATCAGTAATAGAAGAAATAGAAGCGATTTGCAGGCAAAGTTGAAACGGCCGACGTTTCAGTCAGCCAGTTTCAATTCCAATACAAGGCTGATCGTTGTGTAAAAATACAGTTCCTTGACGACCAGCCTGTATTGCTTCCCATTGATGGTCAATCTTTTATTTTCAACTGTCTTTTTTATGATTTCCTTATTTTTATAAACAGTCGTCAAATCCTCGGCAATCAGCGACCTTAAGTCTTCCCCGACCGATTCCTCCGCTTTATATATACCTAGACGATCGTTGATTCCGTACCGTTCAAAATTATGGATCTTCACGTCTATCTCCTGTATGGTCAGCATCTTTTCATTCTCTTCGTTCAATTTTTGTTTATCTTCTTCCAAGATTTGAATGTGCCCGCTCAACTCATTGATCCGGATGGCCTGTCTTTCTATGATCGTACTGTTTTTTTGCTGGATGGTTCCAAACATGAAAAGGAAAACAAGCCAGCTGATGCATCCGCCAACTGCGGCACCGGCAAGAAAACGCTGCCATACCGGGTGGCGATAGAAAGGAGGAATCCTCATGATATGTGCTCCTGGGTCAGCCATGAAATGATCAAGGCGGCTGTTTTTGCACCGCCCATCGCTGACAATATCAATAAAAACTGTTTAAACAGATCGGTTGTCCCGCCTTCCAGAAACCCTTTTTCAAAACTGTATACAGTGTCAAAGGTACCTCCAATTGCTGCGATGATGGCCCAAATTCTGACCCGCCCCGCAATGTTCGCTATTTCCGCCAGCAGCGGCGCTCCGGTTACAAAAGCGGCCAGTCCGCCGATCAAAGAGCCGCCCAGCATTACTCCGAAGGCGATGAAGTAGCTGTTAAAGAAAGCCGGAAAAAAAGGTTCTTGCACGATTACCAACCCCAAAGATTGAAATATTCTTTCCTTGTATTACTTATATGGGACAAACCATTAATGTATGTAAAAAGAAAGGTTATAATAGAGGGAGAACGAATATTCCGTTAGACTGTCAGGAAAGTATCGGATAGAAAAGAGGTAAATCACTTGAACTTTGTTCATTTGCAAATAGCCACTGCTTACAGTCTGCTGTCAAGTACGGTTTCCATTTCTGAGCTTGTTCAGGAAGCGAAAAGGAAAAATTTCCATGCTCTGGCCATTACAGATCACAATGTTTTATACGGCGTCCTGTCTTTCTATCAAACTTGCAAGGAAGCAGGCATCAAACCGATTATCGGATTGACTGCGGATGTGGAAGCGGACGGAAACCAAGCTTATCCCCTCGTTTTATTGGCCAGGAACAATACAGGCTATGCCAATCTTTTAAAAATATCGAGCGCCATTCAAATACAGCCGAATAAAACCATTTCGTGGAAATGGCTTGGATCGTACAGTGAAGGATTGATTGCCATCACCCCGGGAATCATGGGAGAAATTGAGCAGTTCTTGAAAGCAGGGGACGTGGAGCAGGCGCAAACAGTTTCGGAGCGTTACATTTCCACTTTTGGCAAAGACTCCTTCTATCTTTCCTTGCAGAATCATCTTACAGATACGCCGCCCGGTTTTACAGACACGCTTGCACAATTTGCGGAGCGGATTGGAATAAAGACGGTTGTGACAAACGATGTGCGGTATTTGAAAAAAGAGGACCACTTTGCCTACAGATGTCTTCAGGCAATCCGTGATGGGGAAAAACTGGATATCACCGATGAAAAATTATACAGGTCCGGAGAATATTTTTTTAAAAGCAAGGAAGCCATGGCAGAAAAGTTTTCCGAGTATACCGAAGCCCTTGAAAATACTTTTCGGATTGCCGAAGAATGCAACGTCTTTATTGAAACGGACAGGCATCTGCTTCCGAAGTATCCCGTTCCCAAAAACAAGACAGCGAAAAATATGCTGCTTGAACAGTGTGAAAAAGGATTGGAGAAAAGGGGAATCGATGATCCCGAATATCGGAAAAGGCTGAAATATGAGCTGGAAATCATCAATCAAATGGGGTTTAATGACTATTTTCTCATTGTATGGGACTTTATGAAGTATACGAGGGATAACAGTATTCTGACAGGGCCGGGCCGCGGTTCGGCCGCCGGTTCGCTTGTTTCCTATGTACTGGAAATCACTGATGTCGATCCGGTCAAGCATGGGTTATTGTTTGAAAGATTTCTGAATCCCGAAAGAATCTCAATGCCGGACATCGATATCGACTTCCCGGATATACGCCGTGATCAGGTAATCGGATATGTAGCTGAAAAATATGGAAAAATGAATGTCGCGCATATTATTACATTCGGGACTTTTGCGGCGAAAGCGGCTATCCGCGATACGGCAAGGGTTTTTGGTTTAAGCCCGAAAGACATCGACCGGCTTTCGAAAATGATGCCTTCCCGTCTTGGAATGAAATTGGAGAGTGCTGTCAAGGAGTCGGCCGAATTGCGGGACATGATGGCATCCTCTGAGCAAAACCGCCTGATGTTTGAGACGGCTTTAAAGCTGGAGGGGCTTCCGAGACATACCTCTATTCATGCTGCAGGGGTAGTCATTAGCGAAGAACCGCTCGTGAATATCATTCCGATCAAAGAAGGCCCGGACGGGGTGTATGTGACACAGCTTCCGATGGAGGACCTTGAGAAAATCGGCCTGCTGAAAATGGACTTTTTAGGTCTTCGCAATCTGACGCTTTTGGAGCAGATTGTCAAAAGCATTAAAATTCATACAGGAAAAACAATTCGTTTGGAAAATATCCCGTTTGCGGATGAAAAAACATTTCAGTTGCTGCAAAAAGGTGATACGACCGGAATTTTCCAACTGGAATCCGAAGGGATGAGAAAGGTTCTGAGGGAACTTAAGCCGACGGGGTTTGAGGATATTGTTGCTGTCAATGCTCTTTTCAGGCCGGGACCGATGGAAAACATCCCAACATATATCAAAAGAAAACACGGCAATGAGAAGGTAGACTATCCCCATCCAGACTTGAAGCCGATATTGGATTTCACTTATGGAGTCATTGTCTATCAAGAGCAGATCATGCAAATAGCTGCGGCCCTTTCCGGCTATTCCCTTGGGGAAGCCGACCTTCTCAGAAGGGCAGTGAGCAAGAAGAAGAGGGAGGTTCTTGATCAGCAGAGAAGGCGGTTCGTTTCAGGTGCAGTTGAAAAAGGATATAGCCAGGATACCGCAAATGCTACATACGACTTGATTGTCCGCTTTGCAAACTATGGGTTCAACCGGAGCCACGCGGTGGCATATAGTTTTATAGCTTGGCAGCTGGCCTGGCTGAAGGCCCATTATCCAAAATATTTCATGGCAGCACTCCTGACGTCAGTAATAGGCAATGAAGACAAGATTGCCCTTTATACAGCTGAAGCCAAGCAGAAAGGGATAGAAATCCTGCCACCGTCCATCAATAAGAGCCATTTCCCTTTCCTGGCTGAAAAGGAGGGGATCCGTTTCAGCCTTAGGGCGATCAAAGGCCTTGGAGCAGCTGCAATGAAAGAAATTGTCCAGGCACGGGAAGGCGGACCCTTTAAAGATCTGTTCGATTTTTGCCTAAGGGTATCTCCAAGGATTATTAACAGAAAAA
Source organism: Siminovitchia fortis (assembly GCF_003605365.2). GTDB lineage: Bacteria > Bacillota > Bacilli > Bacillales > Bacillaceae_C > Siminovitchia > Siminovitchia fortis. The sequence goes on along the minus strand of NZ_QYTU02000045.1, from coordinate 13,552 downwards.
TACTTGAGTCTCTTGTGTATGCCGGATGCTTGGATGAGTTTGGACAGGACAGGGCTGTCTTGCTTGCGACCCTTGATGTGGCAATTGAGCACGCTGAACTGATGAGGCCATCAGGAGATACGCCGGATCTTTTCATCGAAGAAGAGATGTTCCATATAAAACCGATATACGTCGAGGTTGAGCCGATGCGCTTGGCTGATAAGCTGGCATTTGAAAAGGAAACGACAGGCATTTTTATATCAAGCCACCCGGCAGCCGCATTTGAAAAAGAATTTTCATCAGCCGATGCCGCCAAACTGATTCACCTGGAACCGGGCCAAAGAAATCAATCGGCCGGAATATACTTATCCGCAGTAAAAACAATCCGTACAAAAAAAGGCGACGTAATGGCATTCATTACGATGAGCGATCCTTCGGGCGAAATGGAAGGCGTCGTTTTTCCGGATGTATACAACCGCAGCAGCGCATTGCTGAAGCAGGGGGGGGTTGTTCTTGTCACCGGGAATGTGGAAGAACGGAAGGGCGCCGCTCAATTTATCGTTCAAAAGGTTGTTTCAACTGAAGAATTGAAAGAAAAAACCGGCAAACAAATGAAGAACTTATATGTGAAAGTTCCGGCAGAATTGCACATGCCTGATATATTAAATAAACTGCACTCCATTTTAAAAAAATATCCGGGACAAACAGGGGTTATTCTTTATTATGAGAAAGAAAATAAACTGATAAAGCTGGGGGATGAAAACCGTGTCGGACCTGAAGAAAAATGTCTCAAGGAGATCAGCGGGCTTCTTGGAGCAGATTGTGTAAAGTTAAAATAATTTTCTCAAACAGACGATAATATGTTATATTGTTTTATAAGCTTTTTTATTGGTGTATAAAAAACTGGGTATGGTTTGTATGAAGGAGTGAATTTTGTTGTCATTGCGAGATGAAGCATTGCATATACACAAATTACATAAGGGAAAGCTTGAATCCAAATCAAAGATTGAAGTGAAGAATGCAAAAGATTTGAGTCTGGCTTACTCTCCCGGTGTTGCTGAACCATGTAAAGAAATTTATGAAAATCCAGGAACTGTGTATGATTATACAATGAAAGGCAACATGGTTGCCGTCGTTTCTGATGGAACAGCAGTATTGGGGTTGGGAAATATCGGCCCTGAGGCGGCCTTGCCAGTCATGGAAGGCAAAGCGGTATTGTTTAAAAGCTTTGCCGGAGTGGATGCTTTTCCGATTTGTCTAAATACAACCAATGTGGATGATATTGTCCAAACAGTTAAACTGCTTGAGCCGACATTCGGTGGAGTGAATCTCGAGGATATAGCAGCTCCGAACTGTTTTGAAATCGAAAATAGATTAAAAAAAGAATTGAGCATTCCTGTTTTTCATGATGACCAGCATGGCACAGCTATTGTTACTGTAGCCGGCCTTGTGAACGCATTAAAAATTACGGGAAGAAGAATGTCTGAAATCAAAGTCGTGGCAAACGGAGCCGGTGCAGCAGGAATTGCGATTATCAAGCTGCTCCATAGTTATGGTGTTCGTGACATCATCATGTGCGATTCCAAAGGGGCGATCTTTGAGGGCCGCGCTGAAGGAATGAACGAAGTGAAGGCCGAAGTGGCCAAATTCACAAACCGTGACCGGCTTGACGGTGATTTGGCCTATGCCATCAAAGATGCGGATGTGTTTATCGGAGTATCCGTAGCTGGTGCATTGACTGAGGAAATGGTCGCTTCAATGAAAGACGATCCGATCATCTTTGCCATGGCCAACCCTGATCCGGAAATCATGCCTGATACGGCCAGGGCTGCAGGTGCCAAAGTAATCGGGACAGGAAGGTCCGATTTCCCGAACCAGGTCAACAACGTATTGGCATTCCCCGGCCTATTCCGTGGGGCGCTTGACGTGGAGGCTACGAAGATCAATGAGAGAATGAAGCAGGCTGCGGTGGAAGCGATAGCCGGCTTGGTGTCAGAAGACGAACTGTCTCCCGACTACGTCATTCCCGGACCATTTGATCCGAGGGTGGCCCCTCATGTGGCTGCTGCCGTTGCGAAAGCTGCCATGGAATCCGGAGTGGCCCGGGTAAAAGTGGATCCGGAAAAGGTCAAGCAAAGAACTATGCAGCTGGCTGTCATCGGCAAAGATAAATAACAAATAAATTTATACACAAATGCTAAGAAAGGCCGTGCCGACTTGAAGGCCGGTCTTTCCTATGCTTGTGCCGTTTTTGATCATAATGATTTGATTTTTAGGCCGGCCAAACCAAGCGGCCAGGATGACTTGGACAGGACGCCGTTGATGATAGGTTTCTAATAATTGAAAGGAGGGCCTGCTGTGCTGAAAGATTTTTTTTCAAAGCAAAAGAATGCAAAGCCAAAGAAAAGGAAGTACGCGACCATTCCTTCTGAATCCGCCAAGCAGGATGTTCCTGAAGGGATCATGTCGAAATGTCCGGAATGCAAAAAGATCATGTATACAAAAGAACTTCAAAAGAATAACAAGGTGTGCCTTCATTGCGGCCACCATTACAGAATGACGGCACATGAACGGGTCGAGAGCTTGTTTGATGAGGGTTCCTTTGTACCGTTTGATGATAAAATAGCATCAGAAAACCCGCTTGAATTTCCGAATTATTTAGAGAAACTGGAACAGGACAGAAAAAAAACAAATTTGGACGAAGCGGTTCTCACTGGATCAGGCACAATCAATCAAATTGAAGTGGTGACAGCCATCATGGATTCCCATTTCCGGATGGGAAGCATGGGTTCGGTTGTAGGTGAAAAAATTGCAAGGGCCATTGAGGCGGCGGCCGAAAAACACGTGCCATTCATTATTTTTACCGCTTCTGGCGGTGCAAGGATGCAAGAGGGAGTATTATCTTTGATGCAGATGGCGAAAACAAGCACTGCGCTTAAGATGTTCAGCGATAAAGGCGGTTTGATCATATCCGTCATGACTCACCCTACGACAGGAGGAGTTTCGGCAAGCTTTGCTTCACTAGGTGACTATAATTTTGCGGAACCGGGAGCTTTGATCGGTTTTGCGGGGCGCCGCGTCATTGAGCAGACGATAAGGGAAGAGCTCCCCGAAGACTTTCAGACTGCCGAATTCTTATTGAATCACGGCCAGCTTGATGCTGTCATCCACCGTTCCGAAATGAAGGAAAAGCTGGCGACAGTGCTGGAAATTCATCAACAAGTAGGTGAAATTGCATGGTGAACGAGCTCGAATTTGAAAGGCCCGTGCTTGAGCTCCGAGAAAAAATAGCGGAATTGAGAGAGTTCACGAATAACTCGGATGTGGATCTGTCGGATGAAATCGACAAATTGGAAACCCGGCTGGAAGTGCTTGAAAAAGAAATATATGAAAACATGCGTCCCTGGGATCGCGTGCAGCTTGCCCGCCATTCAAAAAGGCCGACAACGCTGGATTATATAGGCCATTTGTTTACTGATTTTTTGGAGCTTCATGGAGACAGGCTGTATGGAGATGATCACGCGATTGTAGGAGGAATCGGCAAATACAAAGGCCTTCCAGTGACAGTGATCGGCCATCAGCGCGGCAGAGACACAAAGGAGAATATTCGCCGGAATTTTGGTATGCCGCATCCGGAAGGCTATCGCAAAGCCTTGCGTTTGATGAAACAGGCTGAAAAATTTCATCGTCCCATTATTTGTTTCATCGATACAAAAGGTGCATATCCGGGAAAATCGGCGGAAGAGCGGGGACAGAGCGAAGCGATTGCACGCAATCTTTTTGAAATGGCCGGCTTGAAGGTGCCGATTATTTGTATCGTCACCGGAGAGGGAGGAAGCGGCGGAGCTTTGGCGCTTGGGATCGGTGACCGGATTTATATGCTTGAAAACTCCACATACTCGGTTATCACGCCTGAAGGGGCGGCAAGTATTTTATGGAAAGATGCCTCCTTGGCGAAACAGGCGGCCGAAGCCCTGAAAATCACTGCCCCGGATTTGAAGAATTTGGGAATCATAGATGAAATCATACCGGAAGTAAGGGGCGGAGCTCACAGGGATGTTGAAAAACAGGCGGAAGCCATTGACAAAGTCCTGAAAACGGCTTTGCAGGAGCTTATCCGTACAGAGCCTGAAGCCCTTATAAAAGACCGCTACGAAAAGTTTAAAAAGATGGGGAAATATAAGGAACAAAAAGAATACGAAAATGTTCAAAATTAAGGATTGTCCAAAGGGCATTCCTTTTTTACTGTTAAAAAATTATAAAGTTAGACTAAGTTTTCTGTTGGAAATAGATGTGCTANAGTTAGACTAAGTTTTCTGTTGGAAATAGATGTGCTATGTCTAGCTTCAGCGCCTATCGACTAGCAGACTTCGCGCCTAATGTGCTCCTGCGGCGATGCTTATTCGAGGATGCTTGGCGAACATCATAGCAAAGCTGCACGACGCCAACTCGAGGAAGCATCACACGAGGCCATTTCAAGTAGTAGCTTTCCTACGATAAGTCAACATCGGCTCCGACGCACAGGACGTGCTAGTGCAGGCGAAGCGACAGGACGTCGCTGCTTGAGCCTGCCTGCGTCGCCGTGTTTCCTTTATCTCGTCGAAGCCACTCCAGTCTGTACGTCGATGAACAGGCGCTTACGCTTTTCATGTATATAAAATTTGTTAACCACATGATGAAATGGTATTTTTAACATACAGGATCTATTGCTTTGATACATATATTATTTTTCCAATGGAGTGACTCAGATGCGAAAGATAGGGGTATTGACAAGCGGGGGAGATGCACCCGGAATGAATGCAGCCATCCGGGCAGTTGTAAGAAAATCAATCTATCATGGGATCGATGCATACGGAATATATCAAGGGTTCAGCGGATTGATAACGGGTAATATAAAAAAGCTGGAGATTGGATCAGTCGGGGATATCATCCACAGGGGCGGAACAATCCTGCAGTCGGCCCGATGCGAAGAATTCAAAACGGATACGGGGCAGAGGCAGGGGCTTGCCTGTTTGGAAAAGCATGGGATCGAAGGACTGATCGTGATCGGCGGAAATGGCTCATACTTAGGGGCCAAAGCTCTTAGCGAACTCGGTTTTCCGTGTATAGGAGTGCCGGGAACGATAGATAACGATATTCCAGGAACCCAGTATACAATTGGGTTTGATACTGCATTAAACACCGTGCTGGATGCCGTCGACAAAATCCGCGATACAGCCACTTCGCATGAAAGAACATTTGTCGTTGAAGTGATGGGGCGGGATGCAGGTGATATCGCCCTTTGGGCCGGGCTTTCAGGAGGGGCTGAATCAATCCTTATTCCGGAGGAACCCTACGATATGGAAGATATTGCCGCCCGCATTGAAAATGGAGTAAAAAGAGGGAAAAAACACAGTATTATCATTGTCGCCGAAGGAGTGGCCAGCGGTGCGGAATTTGCTGAGAGGCTGACGGAAAAAACAGGGCTGGAAACGAGAGTTTCCGTCCTCGGCCATATTCAAAGAGGAGGAACCCCGACGGGGTTTGACCGGGTGCTTGCAAGCAGGCTAGGGGCCAAGGCGGTTGAATTGCTTATGGAGGGAAAAGGCGGCCGTGCAGTAGGAATGGAAGACGGCGAAGTCGTAGATGCAGATTTGCTGACTGTTTTGAATAAGCCGAAACATATTGATCACAACTTATACCAATTATCAAAAGAATTATCCATATAGGTGACTGTCAAATAGGAGGGGCATGTATGAAGAAAACGAAAATAGTCTGTACAATCGGGCCGGCAAGTGAAAGTCCTGAACTGCTTCAACAATTGATTGAGGCTGGAATGAATGTTGCCAGGTTGAATTTTTCACACGGCAGCCAGGATGAGCATCGCGAGCGAATCACCAACATCCGCAAAGCCGCGGAAAAAGCCGGGAAGGAAATCGGAATCCTGCTTGATACGAAAGGTCCCGAAATTAGAACCCATGACATGGAAAATGGTGCTGTCGAGCTGGAAACAGGTAAAGTGCTTGCTGTTTCTATGGAAGAAGTATTAGGAACGAATGAGAAAATATCTGTTACATATGAAGGATTGATCAATGATGTCCATGTCGGTTCCAAAATTTTACTGGATGATGGTTTAATCGAGCTTGAAGTGACCGCCATAGAAAAAGAGAGCAATGAAATTATTACGAAGGTTTTGAACAACGGTATTTTAAAAAATAAAAAAGGGGTAAATGTACCTGGGGTCTCTGTCAATTTGCCCGGAATTACCGAAAAAGATGCCCGGGATATCCTTTTTGGGATAGAACAGGGAGTAGACTTCATTGCGGCTTCATTTGTAAGGAGAGCCTCCGATGTGCTTGAAATCCGCCAACTGCTTGAAACAAATAATGCTCCGCATATGTATATCATTCCAAAGATCGAAAACCAGGAAGGCGTCGACAATATTGATGAAATACTGGAAGTATCGGACGGCCTCATGGTCGCCAGGGGTGACTTGGGAGTGGAAATACCGGCCGAATCGGTTCCAATGGTTCAAAAGCGGCTTATAAAAAAATGCAATGAGGCCGGCAAGCCGGTCATCACAGCTACCCAAATGCTCGACTCCATGCAGCGTAATCCAAGGCCGACAAGAGCGGAAGCAAGCGATGTTGCGAATGCCATCTTTGACGGTTCCGATGCAGTCATGCTGTCTGGAGAGACCGCGGCGGGAGCCTACCCGGCCGAAGCGGTCCGGACAATGAACAACATTGCTCTTGAAGCAGAAAAAGCATTGAACCATAAAGAGATCCTTTCCCATGTAAGCAAGCATAATGAACACAACATGATGGACGCCATTTGCCAATCAGTGGCCCATACAGCCATTAATCTTGGTGTAAATGCCATCGTGGCGCCAACGGAAAGCGGGCATACTGCAAGGATGATTTCAAAATACCGGCCAAAAGCGCCGATTGTCGCTGTAACATCCAGTGTGGACGTGACCAGGCGCCTGACATTGGTTTGGGGAGTATCCCCTCAAGTGGGTGAAAAGGTGACAACAACGGATGAAATGCTCGATCTTGCAGTCACTGAAAGCCTTAACTCCGGTATAGTAAAACATGGGGACCTCATTATTATCACGGCAGGGGTTCCAGTTGGGGAGGCGGGGACAACAAACTTGATGAAAGTGCATGTAGTTGGAGATGTTTTGGCAAAAGGACAGGGAATCGGAAGAAAGTCAGCCTACGGAAAAGCAGTCATTGTAAAAAATGCCGGCGAAGCCTTGGAAAAAGTAGAAAAAGGCGACATTATGGTTGTCATCGGAACGGACAGGGAAATGGTTCCGGCTCTTGAAAAATGTTCGGCTCTTGTTGCAGAGGAAGGCGGTCTGACCAGTCATGCGGCTGTAGTCGGTATCAGCCTTGGGATCCCGGTCATAGTCGGAGTGGACAACGCAACAAGCATTTTCCATGATGGACAGGAAATAACCGTTGACGGCACCCGGGGGGTAGTGTACAACGGTCATGCGAGTGTTCTATGAGGTCTTGTGATATAATAGGGGAAAGACCATTTGGGAAGTGACAAAATATGAGATTTCTACTATTCCTTTTCATTGTCGTCCCGGCTCTGGAAATTGGTCTGTTCATTTTGGCAGGCAAAACCATAGGCGGTCTGGCAACGATTGCACTGATTATCGCCACTGGAATCCTCGGTGCTTACCTTGCGAAACAGCAAGAGTTGGGAGTACTCAGAAAAATGCAGGAGCAAATGAGGTCAGGCTATCCTCCCGGAGAGGCGCTGATCGAGGGCGTCTGCGTTTTGTTTGGAGGCCTGCTCTTGTTAACACCCGGTTTCATTTCTGACATTACAGGATTATTATTGGTTTTGCCTCCAACCCGAAAAATGGTGCAGCCTGCTTTGTTAAAAATGATCAAAAGCCGGATCTCAAAGAAACAAATATATATATACAGATAAAAAAAGAGCGGATGCTCTTTTTTTTGTGGAAAGAAAAATTTGGTAAGGAAAGGAATCGTGCGTAAGTTAGTTGTTAGGCATGCACCGTTCCAAGCCATTTCATTTAATGATTTTCGGCGGTTTGCCCATAATATAAGCCCAAATATCCCGAAAAACGTTCGCATTATGAAGGGTAGTTAGCAGAACCAATGTTACGGGTCCCAAAATAAGCCCGAGAAACCCTATAAGTTTAAAGCCCACGAATAAGGAGATGAGTGTCCCCAAAGGATTCAGGCCGATATTGGAAGAAAGGATTTTCGGTTCCATCAGTTGGCGCTGGACAATCACAACCGTGTACAGAATCCCAAGCCCGACAGCAAGTCCGAAATTCCCTGTTACCGCTTCATAGATGATCCATGGCACAAAAACCGTTCCGGTCCCCAAGTAAGGGAGCAGGTCAAGCAGCCCCAAAATAAGCGCAATGGTGATGGCATAGTTTACCCGCAGGATCAACAGCCCGACCAATACGATGACAAGGGTGATGGAGATTAATGTGATTTGGGCTTTAACAAAGCCGAAAAGAGCTTTTTTCAGATCAGCAAATACCCTTGTTCCGCTGCTTTTGACTTTACCCGGAAGAAGGCGGTTGGCAAGGGCGGTCAGTCGGTACCAATCCTTGCTGATAAAGAAGGTCGCCAATAAAGAAAAAATGATAACAGTGGCGGCATTCGGAATCCACGATACGAGGCCGGGCAAATTAAGGAAAAAGTTTTGCAGGAAAGCAGTTACGCTCTCTGTTATGCGTCCGCCGGTCTCATCAATGCTGTTCATGATCGTATCCTTCTGACCGCTGTCCAGGCTTTGGAACATGCCTGCCAGCTTGTTATAAAAAGGGATGACCTGGCTTGCAAACAGTTTCTCCAAATATCTGATCAATGTGGCGACATGTTCAGGCACGACTGTTGCAAGATAAGAAGCCCCCGCGACAATCTCGGCTATTAAAAGTGTAATCAGCCCGGTGAAAATCCCGATCAAAAGAATCAATGTAGTCAAAACGGCCAAAGTCCGGGGGAATTTCCATTTCTTTTCTAACATGCCCACAACAGGATTGATTGCAATGGCGATAATCAATGCGATGATAAATGGATAAATAACTTTTGATGCATAATATATGAAAAGCAGGGATGCGGCCGCAACGATAACAACAATGAAAAAGCGGACAACCCTATCTGCATTTTCACGATTCAAAGGAAACCCCCACCTTATCAATCTGATTAAATATATGATACCATGATTATGATAGAAAACGTTATGATTTTGGAAGGATGAGTTCTTTGTTCAATCAGGCTTTTTTCTTTTTGATCCTTTTACTTGGAATTGGAGTGATTGCAAAAAACCAATCACTTATCATTGCCGTAGCCGTGTTGATTATTCTTAAACTGGCCGGGGCGGATGAAAAACTTTTCGGCATCATTCAAGTAAAAGGAATCAACTGGGGGATCACTGTCATCACAATTGCCGTTTTAGCCCCTATTGCAAGCGGATATATCGGGTTTAAAGAACTCGGCGGGGCGATTAAATCCCCATATGCCTGGATTGCCCTTGGCGCCGGGATGGTAGTGGCCATCATAGCAAAATATGGTGTTACACTGTTATCCGAAGATCCTCATATTACAACCGCGCTTGTTCTTGGGACAATTATGGCTGTTTCCCTTTTTAAGGGCGTAGCAGTCGGCCCTTTGATTGGAGCAGGAATCGCCTACCTAGCAATGAAATTTTTTGAGGTTTTTCGCTCGGGATCCGGCATGGGCGGATAGATGATTTGCTCATCTAAAAGAAAATCTTATGGCTGGATATAAAAAATATGAATCATTATAAAATGTTGATAAATAGACAAGAATTTAGATTTGTTTATAATAGAAGATGAGTTCTTTATAATTTTATGATTTTCCACATGACATTTTCTTTGTCTAAAGTTTTCCTCTAAACAATGTGTATTACATGTTTTCCACCATATACAGGAAATTTTTAAAAAAAGAGATAAAGGAGAGGTTTTCAATGACAGCAACACGCGGGTTAGAAGGGGTTGTAGCCACAACATCCTCGATCAGTTCCATCATTGATGACACGCTTACATACGTTGGCTATAACATTGATGACTTGACTGAAAACGCCAGTTTTGAAGAAGTCATTTATTTATTATGGCATCTTGAACTGCCGACAAAGGAGCAGCTTCAGCAATTAAAAGAGGAGCTGGCAGAAAATATGGAGCTGCCGCAGGAAGTCCTCGCCAGCTTTAAGACTTATCCGCTTGAAAAAGTTCATCCAATGGCCGTTCTCCGGACAGCAGTCTCCGCTCTTGGAATTTTTGATGAAGACGCCGAAGTGATGGATAAAGAGGCAAACTATAAGAAAGCGATCCGCCTTCAAGCGAAAATGCCTGCCATTGTAGCCGCATTTGCCCGTATCCGCAAAGGGCTTGAGCCGATTGCCCCGCGCAAAGACCTTGGGTTTGCAGCCAACTTCATGTATATGATCAAAGGGGAAGAGCCTGACGAAATCGAAGTGGAAGCGATGAATAAGGCGCTGATTCTCCATGCAGACCATGAGCTTAATGCATCCACTTTTACCGCTAGAGTATGTGTTGCAACCTTATCAGATATTTATTCAGGAATCACAGCAGCTATCGGAGCATTAAAAGGACCTCTGCATGGCGGTGCAAATGAACAGGTTATGAAAATGCTTACAGAAATCGGTTCTGCAGACAATGTTGAAAGTTATATTAAAGATAAGCTGGAGAAAAAAGAAAAAATCATGGGCTTCGGCCACCGCGTTTACCGCAAGGGAGATCCGCGCGCCAAACATTTGAAAGAAATGTCCAAAAAGCTTACTGAAATCACCGGCGAGCCGGAATGGTACAACATTTCCGTCAAGGTTGAAGAGGTATTTACTTCCGAAAAACCGCTTCCTCCGAATGTTGACTTCTATTCCGCATCAGTATATCACAGCCTTGGATTTGATCACGATCTATTTACGCCGATTTTCGCTGTAAGCCGTACTTCAGGGTGGCTTGCACATATTCTGGAACAGTACGAAAATAACCGTCTGATCCGACCGCGGGCGGAATATACCGGACCTGGAATGCGCTCATACATCCCGCTTGACGAACGCAAGTGATGATGAGTTAGAATTTTAGATTGTATTTTGATATGATAAAGCGGGGAAAAGGTTAGAAGCTTTAGCTTTCTAACCTTTGATACTGAAATTGGAGGGATTTAGTTATGTCTCAAGCTGAAAAAATCACAGTTTCAAATGGTGTATTAAATACGCCTGACCATCCAATTATTCCTTTTATTGAAGGAGATGGAACAGGCCCGGACATTTGGGCAGCGGCTCAAAGAGTTTTAGATGCAGCTGTAGAAAAGGCCTACAGTGGCAAAAGAAAAATCGAATGGAAAGAAGTATATGCGGGTGAAAAAGCGCATAATAAATTTGGTGAGTGGCTTCCTGAGGAAACTCTGGATACGATCCGCGAATACCTTATCGCAATCAAAGGACCGCTTACAACACCGATCGGCGGCGGATTCCGTTCACTGAACGTTGCGCTGCGCCAGGAACTTGACCTGTATGTCTGCCTGCGCCCAGTCCGCTACTTTGAAGGAGTTCCTTCCCCTGTAAAACGCCCGGAAGATACAGATATGGTCATTTTCCGCGAAAACACGGAAGATATCTACGCAGGTATCGAATATCAAGAAGGCTCCGAAGAAGTGAAAAAGCTAATCAATTTCCTGCAAAACGAGATGGGTGTGAATAAAATCCGCTTCCCTGAAACTTCAGGTATTGGTATCAAACCGATTTCTTCTGAAGGAACGAAGCGTTTGGTCCGTGCAGCCATCAACTATGCACTAAAAGAAGGACGCAAATCCGTAACTCTTGTACATAAAGGAAATATCATGAAATTCACAGAAGGTGCCTTCAAAAACTGGGGCTATGAAGTGGCTGAGCAGGAGTTCGGAGACAAAGTATTTACATGGAACCAATACGACAAAATCAAAGAGGAGCAGGGAACAGAAGCTGCGAACAAAGCCCAGGCTGATGCGGAAGCTGCCGGAAAAATCATTATTAAAGATGCGATTGCGGATATTTTCCTGCAGCAAATTCTTACACGCTCCAAAGAATTTGACGTAGTGGCAACAATGAACCTTAACGGGGACTACATCTCCGATGCACTCGCAGCACAAGTCGGCGGAATCGGAATTGCTCCTGGTGCAAACATCAACTATGATACAGGCCATGCGATTTTCGAAGCTACACACGGAACGGCTCCTAAGTATGCAGGATTGGATAAAGTGAACCCATCCTCCGTCATTCTTTCCGGAGTTCTGATGCTTGAGCATATCGGTTGGGGAGAAGCTGCCCAATTGATTACCAAGTCAATGGAAAAAACAATCGAATCAAAAGTTGTCACATATGACTTTGCCCGCCTGATGGAAGGCGCGACGGAAGTGAAGACTTCTGAATTCGGAAATGCATTGATTGAAAACATGGATTAATTTTCTTTCAACAGGGAAAAGTGAGGTTAAGAGCAAAAAAATGGAGACTGTTTTTAAAGCAGTCTCCAATTGTTGTGAAATTTAATGAAAGAAGGGACTTTCCCATGTCATTAAAGCGGAAAAAAATATCTGTTATTGGTGGAGGATTTACAGGAGCTACAACAGCATTCCTGGCAGGACAAAAAGAACTTGGAGATATCGTCCTTGTTGACATTCCAAAAATGGAAAACCCTATAAAAGGGAAAGCGCTCGACATGTTGGAGGCGAGTCCGGTCCAAGGATTCGATGCAAACATCATTGGCACATCCAATTATGAAGACACGAGAGACTCCGATGTTGTCGTCATTACAGCCGGAATCGCCCGTAAACCGGGAATGAGCCGTGACGACCTGGTGCAGACAAACCAGAAAGTAATGAAAAGCGTTACACAGGAAATCGTCAAATACTCTCCAAACTGTCATATCATTGTTCTGACAAATCCAGTTGATGCCATGACATATACTGTGTATAAAGAATCAGGATTCCCAAAAAACCGTGTTATCGGCCAATCAGGGATCCTGGATACTGCACGATTCCGTACATTTATCGCACAAGAGCTTAACCTTTCTGTGAAAGACATCACAGGATTCGTTTTAGGCGGCCATGGAGACGAAATGGTACCGCTTGTCCGCTATTCTTATGCGGGAGGAATCCCGCTGGAAAAGTTGATTCCGCAGGATCGGCTTGATGCTATCGTGGAAAGGACGAGAAAAGGCGGGGGCGAAATCGTGAACCTGCTCGGCAACGGAAGTGCCTATTATGCGCCGGCCGCTTCTCTCGTCGAGATGGTTGAAGCGATTGTAAAAGACCAGCGCAGGGTGCTGCCTGCCATCGCCTACCTTGAAGGTGAATATGGATATGAAGGCATTTATTTGGGAGTGCCTACAATCCTGGGCAAAGATGGTGTAGAACAAGTAATTGAACTTGAACTGACGGCAGAGGAAAAAGCGGCTTTGGACAAATCGGCAGATGCTGTCCGGGAAGTTATGAACGTTCTTGAATAAATCCCTGTGAAAGACCAATCAGCTTAATGGTTGGTCTTTTTTTCTGAGTAAGAAAGCATTCCTGTATTT
>NZ_QYTU02000044.1 GCF_003605365.2 Siminovitchia fortis | reverse complement strand
GATAAATTTAGTCACGGATTAAGGATATATATAATGTTCGTTCTGTGGAGAAGCGCTCAGGTTTGGTGTGACAACGATACCATCTTTTATGACCGCTTCATATCCGCAGGAGCAGCGGAAAGAACCTTTTAGTACATACTGCTCTTTGATAAAAGCATCTGTCACGTGCAGAGCCTCCCGGCAATACGGACAGTAAAACATCGATAAAAATAACAATGGCACGCCGGTTTCCGCCGTTGTGACGTTCGTTTGGTGAACGGATTCGATTTTCTCATCCAGCAGCCGAAGGGACCGGTTTATTTTTTTCTTTTCCCTGAGAAGTTCCTGCTTCTTTTCTATCAAAACTTTCAAATAATAATCAATTTCTTCGATATCAACGAAATGGGTCACACGCTTTAAAGATATGACTTTATGAATTTCCTGCAAAGTAAATTGGAGCTGTTTTAATTTGACGATCCATTCCATATCATCCATGCAGGCAGCATCAAAAAAATAATGGGACCCTTCTTTCGTCGGGATTAACAGTCCCATTTCTATATAATGACGAACCGTATCGGTCGTTACATGAAAGCTTTTAGCGAATTCACCAATCTTCATTGTGAAAACCTCTCTTTTCCTCTATGCCGGTAATCTATTTATACAATAAACATGGGGTTGGCTCAATGTTTTATTTAAAAGATGGCGAAAGGAGTGATTGACGCAGTGTAAACCCTATGAATTAGAATTATGTTACTAAGATTTTTGTAAGCGTTTTATATTATCGGCAAACTGGAGGAGATTATCATGGCCGTTTATGCAGATTTGATTTTATATAATGGAAAAGTTTATACCGTCGACCAAAACAAAAGCTGGTGTAAAGCTGTTGCAGTTGCCGGCGGCGACATATTGTTTGTGGGTGCGAACGAAGAGGCAAAAGCTTATGAAGGCGAGCAGACAAAGGTCATTGACCTTGAAGGAAAGATGGTTCTGCCCGGATTTTTCGACAGCCATGCCCATGTGAGCATGGGGGGAGCTGAAGCGCTTTTCACTGTCGATTTGAATGACTGCGAAAGCCAGCAGGAAGCGGCTGACGCTGTAAAAAAATTTCTGGACGATAAACCCGATGCCGAAGTCATTATTGGAGTAGGCTGGGGAAACGCGATCGGAACAGGGATCGGACCGAGAAAAGAAATCCTTGATGAAATTGCCCCGCATGTTCCTGTTTGCCTTTATTCAGAGGATCACCATTCGCTCTGGGTCAATTCCAAAGCACTGGAACTCGCAGGGATTACGAATGAAACCGAAAATCCCAAAGGCGGAGTGATCGAGCGGGATCCCGCAACGGGAGAGGCGTCAGGAACACTGCGTGAAAGTGCAATGAATCTCGTCACGAATCACATTCCCGAATATACAGTTGAACAATATAAGGAAGGAATTTTAGCCTATCAAAAAATGGCTGCTGCCTGCGGAATCACTTCCGTTCATGAGCCGTTCATGAGAAACGGAAATGCCCTTGACGCATACAGCGAGTTGGAAAAGGAAGGAAAATTGACAATCCGATTTAGAAACTCTTTATTTGTCGATCCGGAAAAAGGGATCGATCAAGTGGAAGAACTGGCAGCTGAAAGAGAGAAACATAGTCAAGGAACGTATTTCCAGACGAATTCGGCGAAATTTTTTATAGACGGCGTCGTCGAAGGGGCAACCGCCTATCTCGAAGAACCCTATGAACATATCGATTCACACGGTGAGCTCGTATGGGATCCGGAAAGCTATAAAGAAACAGCGGCGAGGCTGCACAAAGAAAGATTTACGATCCATATCCATTCCATCGGAGATGCATCCACAAGAATTGCCTTGGACGGCCTTGAATATGCGGAGGAACAGGACGAACCATTCGATTCCCGGCATGCGATTACCCATCTGCAATTAGTCAATCCGGAGGACATTGGCCGAATGAAAAAACTGAACGTGGTGGCGGTCCCTAATATAACCAGGAAGTGATTGCAGAAGTTGCAAGAGGTGATAGAGAAGATGCAAAAAAAGCGATACTTGCAGCCCGAAATGCGTTTGATCACGGACATTGGCAGCATTTTAGTGCATCCGAAAGAGGAGACCTGTTGTACGGGACTGCCCAAAAGATTAAAGAATGCAGACAGGAGCTTGCCGAATTGGAGTCCCTCAATACCGGGAAAACTGTTACAGAAAGTCTTGCGGACATGGATGGAATCGCCGGGGTCTTTCAATATTATGCCGGTCTTGCAGACAAAGATGGCGGCATGATGATTGAATCTCCAAACCCAAATTCTGTCAGCAGGGCCGTCCGTGAGCCTGTAGGAGTATGCGGGTTAATTGCCCCTTGGAACTACCCGCTGCTTCAAGCTTCCTGGAAACTCGCTCCCGCTTTGGCTGCCGGAAATACAGTTATTTTAAAACCGGCTGAAATTACTCCCCTCTCTTCGATAAAAATATGTGAAATTTTCGAGGAGGTCGGCTTTCCAAAAGGAGTGATCAATCTTGTGCTTGGCCCGGGTTCAAGTGTGGGGGCTGAACTCGCAGAAAGTGATCTTGTCGATTTAATTTCTTTTACAGGGGGCGGTGATGCCGGAAGAGAAATCATGAAAGCAGCTTCCAATAACTTCAAAAAAATTTCCATGGAGCTCGGCGGAAAAAACCCGAATATTGTATTTAACGATGCAGATTTCGATACAGCAGTCGATTATGCATTGAATGCCGTATTTTTTCACGCCGGACAAGTGTGCTCGGCAGGGGCACGCCTTCTCGTCCAAAAAGACATCCATGACCGCTTTGTCGAAGCTGTCATAGACCGGACGAAACAAATCAAAATGGGCAGCGGCTTTGATGAGGACACTGAAATGGGACCTGTCATATCAGAAGAGCACCTAAAAACCTTGGAAGCTTATATTAAGACAGGAATCGATGAAGGGGCAACGCTCGCAACAGGCGGAAAAAGGCCGGCTGCACCAGAATTGCAAAAAGGATTTTTCATGGAACCGACCATTTTTACCGATTGTCACAGAAAAATGAAGATTGTCCAAGAAGAATCTTTCGGCCCGATTTTGACAATTGAGGCCTTTAATACAGAGGAAGAAGCCATCGAACTCGCAAATGACAGCGTTTACGGATTGGCTGGAGCCGTTTGGACGCGTGACATGAACCGTGCGGAACGAGTAGTGCAGCAATTGCGTATGGGAACTGTTTGGATCAATGACTTTCACCCTTATTTCCCTCAAGCTCCTTGGGGCGGGTATAAACAATCCGGAATTGGAAGGGAATTAGCCCACATTGGATTGGAGGAATATACGGAAATCAAGCATATTTACCAAAATACAAAACCAGAACCGCAAAATTGGTTCAAAGTAAAAGAGCTGAATGTAAGTTCGAATACCCAAGCCTGATAAAAAATTGACAGGAGGAAATAAAAATGAGTTTACAAATGAAAGTAGAGCAAATGTATAAATATCATACTTTTGAGACACCCACCGTTATAAAGCACGGGATAGGGGCCATTAAAAATATAGGGGATGAAATAAAAAATCTCGGAGTTTCCAAAATATTGCTCGTTACCGACCCGGGGATTTATAAAGCCGGAGTGGCAGCACCCATTATCTCCTCATTGGAAGAGTCAGGAATAGGCGTTGTATTATTCAATAAAGTAGAACCAAATCCGCCCGTCAGGCTTGTAAATGAAGGCTCAAAGATTTATAAAGAGGAAAACTGCGATGGGCTGGTTGCGGTTGGCGGAGGGAGCTCAATGGATACAGCCAAAGCAATCGGTGTGGAAGCAGTACACGATGGGTCCGTTTTGGACTATGAAGCTGCCGAAGGAAAAAAACCGCTTGAAAAAAGAATCCCGCCGCTCGTCACCATTCCGACAACGGCAGGGACCGGTTCGGAAGTAACCCAATGGGCTGTCATTACTGATGAAGAAAGACAGTTTAAATTTAACACGGGCGGTCCGCTCATCGCTGCGCATCTGACAATTATTGACCCCGAATTGCATCTATCGATGCCGCCTCATGTAACAGCCATGACAGGCGTTGATGCCCTGGCCCATGCAATCGAGTGTTACACAATGAAGTACGCACAGCCGATAACAGATGCTGTCGCTTTATTGGCAATGGAATACGTTGCAAAATATATTAGACGGGCATATTCGGATGGGACTGATCTGGAGGCAAGGTACGGAATGGCACAGGCTGCTATGCTGGCCGGTCTGTCTTACGGAAGTGAGTCAGCCGGAGCCGCTCATGCCATGAGTCAGACCCTTGGAGGAATCATTCCTGTTGCCCATGGGCAATGCGTTGCAGCCATGATGGGACCTGTGATGGAGTATAACTGGAAAGGAAATCCCGAAAAATTCGCAAGAATCGCAAAGGCACTCGGTATCAATACTCATGGTTTATCCACGGAAGAAGCGGCTAAAGCGGCAGTCCGCTGGGTCTACGAGCTTGTCGATGATTTGGATATACCGTCCCTTGAAGAGCAGGGAGTTTCCCCAAATATGCTTGATCGATTGGCTCAAGAGGCCTTAAATGACCCGCAAACTGTCGGCAATCCGCGCGATTTGAATTTGGAATCCTATAAATGGCTTTACAAGCGCTGCTTTAATCTTGTTCCAAGTACAGTCTATACGGGTAAGCAGCAAGCTGCGCCTGAAAAGGCCGAAGTATATTCATAACGAAAGCAAAACAAGCCCCTTTGCAGCTTGAATGGGGCTTGTTTTTTTACTGATGAACCATTTCATGTGTGAGATAAGAAATAAACTTTGCTGCGAGCGGATTGCTTTCGTAATCTTTTAAAGTGGAAATATAAAAATTGCGCCTGACGATAAAATCATCTATTTCCAGCACTTTCACCCTTCCATATCGTGCTGCCTGTTCTGCCGCCAGGGACGAAATGACGGAAATGCCGATTCCTGCTTCAACGGAGGCTATAATGGCTTCCGTACTGCCCATATGACCTGCAATTTTTAATGACTTTGGATCAACTCCGTTTTTTTTCAGTTCTTGCTCCCAGGCAAGTCTTGTCCCCGAATTTGATTCCCGAATAACCCAATCACATTCCGTCAAGTCCGCAAGCTTTACTGTTTCGGGAAATCGGTCATCATTGATAGGAACGACTATTTTCAGTTCTTCTTCCAAAATCGGCTTTGATATAAGCCGCGGGTGATCTTCGGGCTTGCCTGTCACGATCAAATCCACAGCTCCATTAAGCAGCCAGTGAAAGACTTCTTTCGAACCGGCAATCCGGATATGTATTTCAACTTCCTTATATATATCCATGAAACTTTTAATATATTTAGGCAAAAAGTATTCGGATGGGATCGTGCTGGCCCCTACAGTCAGTTTACCCGTAAGATTGCCGCCTAATAATTGGCTCTCAAGATTGTCCCATTTTTTTAAAATCGAAAGGAACTGATCATAGACAATCTGCCCTTGGGAAGTAAGATGCACACCGCCGGCATCTCTTTGCAGCAATTTTGTCTTAAAATGTTCATCCAATGACTGAATCCGCTGGGTGATTGCGGGTTGGGAAACGGCCAGACGCTTTGCCGCCTCATTGAAGCTTCCCAGTTCAACAACTGTTACGAACGCTCTCATATGATTGATGTTCACCGCCATCACCCCGGTTACACTTTTATTGTAAAATATAAATCTTGGTTCTGCTTCTCTTTGCCCAACAGCGTATAGCCATGCTTTGTAATTTCCTCCGGAACGGTTTGAAAAGATTGCGGACAATCGGCAATCACTTGCAATACCTCGCCTTTTTTCATATTATCCAGCGCTTCCAGCGCATAGGTAACAGGGTATGGTCAAGGCTCCCCGCGGATATCCAAGACATAATCTATGATGATATCTTCCATTATGCTCACCTGCCTTTAGAGGATGTTCAAAAAANCTCCCCGCGGATATCCAAGACATAATCTATGATGATATCTTCCATTATGCTCACCTGCCTTTAGAGGATGTTCAAAAAATCACCAAATGATAAGCGGCGAATCTCTTCGTTGGCTCGTTTCTGCGCTGCTCATGTATTTAAAAGCATACATTCCGCTGCTCCTAACTTCGCCGCCTCGACCTTCTTGCGACGCACAGGACGTGCTAGTGTCGACGGTGCCACAGGATGTGGCGCTCTTAGTCGACCTTCTAATTTGGCGACTTTTTGAACTCGCGCCTTTATTTCTTTGCGGCTGAAGGCTGAACAGAATAATGGCCTTCTTTCCTGTTCAGGTCAAGCCCTTTTCCAAATCGATAGTGTTTCTCCCACCAAGCCGAAAATAAGTACCATGCAAAGAGAAGTAATAGCGTGAAGAACAGGGCTAGTTTCGGATCAAACACTTCCATTAAATTAATAGGTTTCCAGCCTTCAACAAGAAGACTGTACACACCAAGGTGATCCCATGCAAATGCCAGGAAAGTAGCGCCTGCAATTGAACCGGCCCCTACCGACCAAAAGTGGACTTGTCCTTCCATTGCCCGGTACATCCATCCGGTTTCACATCCGCCGGCCATAACAATGCCAATGCCAAACAAAAGCCCTCCAACCAGCGTGCCTGGGCCGGCCACCTTAACCACTGCTGTTGCTCCTGTTTGAATATAAAAATAAGTAATGACTACACTTATGATCATACCAATCGCAAGAGCCTTTGTCATTACGGCACGTCCGCTGATCCATAAGTCACGAAAAGCAGATGTAAAGCAGATTTGGGCCCTTTCAATAAGAATACCAAATCCGGCGCCAAAAAGGGCTGCAATCGCCAACATTGTCTTTCCGTTAATAAAATAATAAAGAACGATCACGCTAAAACATAAAAAGACAAAAACTCCTATGTATCGCTGTACAAAATGATTGGCCTGTTTCCCCTCAATTTGTTTTGCACTTTTAAATGCTTTTAGATTAGGTTTCCCGCGCCACCATCTTGTTCTGATAATTTTTACGCCAATATAGGTTCCAATACCTGTTGCAATCATGAAAATCCATGAATGAAAAGAAAATTGGGGAACACCCGTGAAAAAAGCAGCCAAATTACAACCGAGCGCAAGCCTTGCACCAAACCCTGCAATGGCTCCCCCGATAAACCCCTGTATCAGCCGGCGCTTTTGTTGTGGTACACGAATTTTAAATTTATTCCCTAAAAGTGTAGTCATTAATGCGCCGATCAGCATTCCAATAACAATCCATCCATCTGTCCGTTCCAGCGGGGTCCCTTTCATTCCGACAAGATCAAAATATGCCCAACTGGAAATATCGACATTTACGGACTTAAGCAGATGGCCCCCAAGCCTTGTAAACTCCCCCGTTACAGCCCATACCGTACCTGTAATTCCAAAATATAGGGCACTTAATAATCCGGCCATCCCTACCGCTGCATAAGGATTCCAGTTCTCATTAAAGACCTTGTGGAACAGTTGACGCATCCCAAACACCCCATTCAAAAACGTTATATTATGTATAAGATAATCTTATCACCTTAATATTTACTAGTCAAATGTTTCTGAAAAGTTGTTCAATAAAAAAACGCAGTAAGTATTTACCGCGTTTTTTTAGGGATAGACCCCCTCAACCTGAATTTTTTTGAACCCACTTTCGGGTATTATCCATCCTTTTTGTGTACCCTAATCGGTCAAATAATTCGAGCAGCGGGACTAAATATTTTCGTGATACAGGCAAGCTTTCCCTTGCCATTTGCAGTGTAAACTCTTCTAAATGAGTATCTGCTTCTAATTGTAAACGCGCTTGTTCAACAGCTTCCTTTGCTATAAGCATGTCATCATCCAAAATATGCGCCCTTTTCGTATGAATTAAATAGTGATAAAACTCTTTTTGAAGATCAGGCGGGATTTCATATTTCTTTAGTACCGTATTAAATTTTTCAACCTCGATCCCCTGATCGTTCAATTCTTTTTCAACGGCTTCCAACTTCGTTTTCCATTTCACGGGTAAAGTTGGAGCCGCATCTGTTAATGAAACGTATTGATTTTCAATTTTAATCACTTTTTCTTCCAATAATGTTTTAACGGCAAATTCTAAAAGCGGTGCCGGAAAATGTTTTTTCATTTCTGAAATGATCTCCGCCTTATCCATTCCAACCCGCATCGGATAACGTTTATGAAATGACTCTATCAAATCAGTCACTTTGTTTTTAACCCGCTCAAATATGGAATGGAGAGAAAAAAGCCCCCCTTCCATTTTAAGCAAAACTTTTTCCGCTTCATCCAGCTCTTTTTCTGTAACGGAGGCTCCTTTTAACAGCTCGTCATAAGTTAACACATGCTTCTCTTCCATTAACGATCGGATCCGGTCAAGAGCCGTTCCTTCCTTCTTCATCATTAATTGATCGATCGTTTTCTTTCCAAATCGGTATTTTCTACCGTTGGGCTCGATGATCCATCCACCGCCAATCGTTTCCACCGGCGATGGATTTCTTAGGATAAAACGGTCGCCTCTCGTCACCACGACTTTTTCATTTAATTGAACTTGACAAAGGATTTCCCCATCTTCTGTATTATTCACTTCATTCCGATCGAAAAAAATAATTTTTCCCATCACTTCTGACGTACCGACATAAAGCTTTACCGGCTGGCGCTGCTTGATTCTGGAATTCATGTCTTTTAACGGATAAAACACAACGTCAATTCGATCGGAGACCGAATAAAACCCATCCGCTGCCAGAACATCCCCCCTGGAAACACTGTCGTATGAAATCCCCCCAAGATTTATGGCTGTGCGCTGGCCGGCAACGGCTATTTCCGCCTGTTTACGATGGACCTGTATTTGCCTGACCCGGACTTCTTTATTGACAGGGAGCAGCATTAAACGTTCCCCCTGCCTGACCTCTCCGTCGTAAATGGTTCCGCGAACGACCGTCCCCTGCCCCTTAAGCGTAAACACCTGATCAATCGGCAGCCGGAATGGCGCCTTGTTCTCTCTTTTCTCAATCTGCATTACTTTGTCTCTGATAGCGACTTTCAACTCGGGTATCCCTTTTTGGGACAGACTGTCAACTAAAAATATCGGGGCATTGTTTAAAAATGTCTTTTCGAGCGTTTCTTTTACATCCTCGATAACGATTTCGAGCAATTCCTCATCCGTTTGATCGATTTTCGTTATGACTGCCAGCCCATTATGAATACCAAGAAGCGATAAAATATCGAGGTGTTCTTGCGTTTGGGGCATAATCCCTTCATCGGCCGCAATCACTAAAATCACCATATCAATGCCGGCTACACCAGCAATCATTTGCCGGATAAATCTTTCATGGCCGGGGACATCGACAATGGAAACCTGTAATTGGTCTTCATTAATCAACGGGGCGAAACCTAATTCTATTGATATGTTTCTTTCCTTCTCCTCTTTCAGGCGGTCCGTATTTACCCCCGTCAACGCTTTCGTCAATGTTGTTTTCCCATGATCGATATGGCCCGCCATTCCTATCGTAAAAAACCGATTCATGTCGCTCACCTACAGTATATGTATGTTTTACTTGCTTAGTAAGGTAGAAGAAATATATAATAAGATATGTCTAAATAATCAACATAGTTTGTCAAAGTTTTTGGGGTCGGATGAGGTACTGGTGTTCTCCTTGGTCTTCAAAACCATTTGGGAGGCGCGTGACGTCTCCGGTGGGTTCGATTCCCACACGATCCCGCCAAAAACTCTATTGAATATGCAAGAACGCCTCGACAACCATCTCCAACTCTTCCCAAGTCACTGTTCTGAAATCAAGAACGACCGCTTCATTTTTTGCCCTTACAATAATAGGAATTTTATTGTTTCTCAGTTTAACAGCAATGTCATGACTGGAATACCTTTCATGTTTAACATTCACAACATATGTATCCAATCCCACTTCCGGCATGGTTCCTCCGCCAACTTTGGATTTGTCCGGCTCTATATGGCAATTGAATTTTGCCTCTTTTGATTTTAATTCCTTCATAAAATGATTTGCCTTTTCCAATATCGTTTCGCTTGATTCCAAAATATCACGGATCGTAGGGATTTCCTGCTGTTCCTGATTTCTTATATAAGATTTTAATGTTCCCTCCAACCCGGCCAAGGTGAATTTATCGACCCGAAGTACACGGGCAAGCTGGTGTTTTTTAATTTTTTCGATGTAGGGTTTTTTCCCTGCAATGATTCCCGCCTGCGGCCCCCCAAGTAATTTATCTCCGCTAAAAGAGATGATATCAATCCCCGTTTTGATCTTTTCTTGGACAGTCGGCTCAGATCCAATTTGATGCCTTTGAAAGTTAAATAGCGTCCCACTGCCGAGATCTTCATAAATAGGGATGTTGTGCTTCCTTGACACTTCTGCCAATTCATCCGTATCAACTTCTTCGGTAAAACCGAGAATCTTAAAGTTGCTCTTATGAACTTTCAACAATAATCCCGTATTTTCATTGATCGCCCTTTCGTAGTCGCGAATACGGGTTTTATTTGTCGTTCCCACATCGATTAAAACCGCCTGGCTTTCTTCCATAATTTCAGATATTCGAAAAGAGCCGCCGATTTCGACAAGTTCTCCCCTGGAAACGATGACTTCTTTCCCGGAAGCAATGGCTTTTAACACCAAAAAAACGGCTGCTGCATTGTTATTCACTACGACAGCGGCCTCCGCCCCTGTCAGCTGTTTAATATAGTCCTCGACAATATCATGCCTGGACCCCCGTTCGCCGGTATTCAAATTGTACTCGACCGTTGAATAAGAAGAGGCTGTTTCGGCAATTTGATCAATCGCCTGTCTGCTTAAGCGGGCTCTTCCAAGATTTGTGTGAAGCACCACGCCCGTTGCATTTACTACTTGCCGCAATTGATTTTCACTAAATGAATCTACCTTCGCTTCAAGCAATTGAAATATATATTCCATTAACTTTTCCCGGTTTACATCTTCCATATGTAACTCATTTTTGATCATCTTATTTCTGACAATGTCTACCTGCTCGCTTATCCATTCTGTCAGTACTTCTTCTGAAACTGAAACATCATTTAAGATTTGAGAAAAACACTTGTCCTTCTTTAATTGATGTACTGCCGGCAAGTACCTAAGATTATCCATAACATTCACCATCCGCAGAAAATCCTTTGTTCGCTTTTTTTAATAAAACAATTTATACTTTATGATGAACCATATTTTTTTATTATTTAAAAAAAGGGGGTATCAAAGTGACAGATCAGCTGAAATTAACTTCATTGTCCACTAAAGCAGGCTGAGGGTGCAAAATCGGTCCACAGGACCTGGCGCAAGTTTTGCGTTATTTACCACCACAAGAAAATGATCCTAACCTGCTGGTAGGGCTGGACCATCCCGATGATGGAGGGGTGTACAAGTTGACAGATGACATCGCACTCGTACAAACAGTTGACTTTTTTACCCCTATTGTAGATGATCCATACATGTTCGGCCAAATCGCAGCCGCCAATGCACTAAGTGATGTATATGCAATGGGCGGGGCACCGAAAACAGTATTGAACATTGTCGGGTATCCCATTAAAAAGTTGGGTCCAGAAATATTAGCGAAAATTTTACAAGGTTCCAGCGATAAAGTCCGGGAATCTGGGGCGCAAATTGTGGGCGGACACTCAATAGATGACAACGAACCCAAATTCGGCCTGTCAGTTACCGGAACTGTTCACCCTGATAAAATCTATCAAAATATCGGCGCCAGGCCCGGGGATTTGCTGTTATTAACAAAGCCAATTGGCGTCGGTATCCAAACAACAGCTATTAAGCGGGACCGTTTGACGAAAGAACAAATAAACCGGGTAACTGAAGTGATGAGTGCATTGAATAAATATGCGGCACAATGCCTATCAAGCTTTCATCCGAATGCCGTGACGGATATTACCGGATTTGGATTGCTGGGACACGCCTTTGAAATGGCTGACGGAAGCCGTGTCAGCTTTAATATTTACAATAAGGACGTACCTATTTTGCCGGGAACGAGAGAACTTGCTGAAGTTGGTATCATCCCGGGAGGTTCAAAAGCAAACCATCAATGGTTGATGAACCATGTTGATTACAGCCAAGATATTTCAGAAATAGAACAGCTTATTTTATGCGACGCCATTACATCAGGCGGGTTATTCATAAGCTTGCCTAAACAAGAAGCTCACCTCTTCATCAATGCGCTTGCATCCATCTACTCCATTCAGGCTTCGGTAATTGGAGAAGTAACCGAAAAGAAAGAAAAGGCAATTTACGTTTATTGACATGTTAGAATTGTAACACAAATGGCAGTTATACGACAAATCCCCCTGGGCGTTTTAGCCAGGGGGGTGTTGTTATAACTGCTGTCTTAATATTTCCGCTGCCTGAACCATTACCTTTAATTTATTAGCAGCTGTTTCCGGTGTATTCATAGGCCGCTGGGCAAAAGTTCCAAATCCGCAGTCAGGGTTCAAAAAAATCTTTTCCGGTGAAAGGAGCTTCGCCGCTTCTTTTCCTCTCTCAACGATTGAATCGATACTCTCAAGACCCTCCGTACGGGGATTCACAACACCTAAACCCAATTCTTTACCGTCCAGGATTGAAATATCCTTCAGCTCTCCTGCCCTAGGTGTAGCGTATTCGAGAATAAATTGGTCCGCATTCATTCGAGAAAGATAAGGCATTAAAGGAGAATAAGGCCCTCTTAATAACACATCCTCCTGCGTACTCCAATTCCCGCGGCAAATATGTATGCCGATTCTGGTTCCTTTTCCTCTCATACCCTCCATTACCCGGTTGATCAATGTCGTTGCAAATTCCAGTTCTTCCTCCCGGTCGGCTTTCGCCGTCAATGCCCCGCACATAAAGGTCCGGTTTGCGTTTTTATTCGTAAAAACCAGCTCTGTCAGCACCGGCTCATCAAATTGTACAAATTCGACCCCCGCCTGAATCAAATCGATGAGCTCTTCCCGCAGGACCCGAACAATATCATCTGCAAGGGCCTCTTTTGTCGGATAACTCTCCTGAGATAACCCTTCCACCCACATGGACCGGGTAAGCAAATATGGCCCCGGCAAGGCTGCCTTAATGGGGCGATCCGTATGCCGGCGCAAAAACCGGCAATCATCCAATGCAATCGATGTTTTCCTGTCAATTTTTCCTACTGCAGCCGGGTTCGACAATGAGAAAGCGGGAACATCCAGTGTACCTAAAATTTCTTCAAAACTCGCTTTGTCTTCCACATAATCAAGCAGTTCCGCTACCGTCAGCATTTTTACATTTTCCAATTTATCAGCAACAAAAGAAATAAAATTATCCCGCCGCAGTTCTCCGTCTGATACAATATCAAGGCCAGCTTCTTCCTGCAGCCTCAAACAATCGATTACCGCCTTGTCGGCAATTTTATTAAATTCATTTTCATCTATTCTGCCAGCCTTTTTATCGCGAAGTCCATGCAGCACTTCGTTCGATCTTGGCCAGCTTCCGACAACTGTAGTTGGAAACAACGGAAGCTCCATCGCATGCTCCCTCCTTCTTTTTTCTTAAAAAACGGCTGCAAATCTAATATCAATATGTATGGTTTGGCACAGTGTTTGAAAAATTGGAGATCGTTCCAAAGTCAATTCCCACGTTTCTTCCAACAAGGCTTCTTCTTCAGGTGAGCTCACATAAAACGTGCCATTGATTTCAATAAGTCTGGGGCTTCCTTCGTCTTCCAGCTGCATATGATAGAGAACATTATCGAGCTTTCCTTTTACACTGCATTCCAAGGCATCTATCGTAAGGCTCCGGCGAGACGCATGCTGTTTGTAGCCTACAGTGAGACAAGTGCCAAGGGAAGCCAACATATAATCGATCGCACTGGGTGCCTCTACATTTGCTGAAAAATCAGCAGGCTGTCCTGCTTTAAACGTATGATTTCGACTGTAGACATTGGCTGTCAATCCTTCTTTCCCCTGTACGCGGACATTCCATTGGTAATGGCGGGCTGCTTCCAAATCTTGCTGAAGACTGCTGTCTGTCCCGCCTTTTCTGATAAAATAACTTACATCGTCCTCATTCTTTCGGGAATCCAGAAATTCATGTTTTACCATCCGGCACCATGCCGGCAAGTCTTCAGCAACAGTCCGCTCCCGGCTCCGTACCTCTAATATTTCTCCATTCTGAATCGAATCCATATGTTTCTTAATAATGAGGAGAAGACCTGAACCACAGTCCAAGTCTCCTCCATCGCAAGTTGCCGCAGCCGTTCTTTTTTCGTTCATTCTTATTCCCCCTAATACGTGATACAGGCAGCACCTTGGGAAAGGAATTCAATGAGCTTTGCACCACCGACAATTTTCGCTCCATTGACAAGTTTTTCTTCATCTAACCCGCGCTTTTTAAAACATGGGCTGCAAACCCATAGTTGTCCACCTGCTTCCAGGAACTGGATCATTAACTCTTTCAGCGGAGCAAAGCCTTCTTCATGAATGTCATTTGCATATCCTTCTTCACTCAGATAGACGCCATCCACGGTTAGAAAAACGACCGTTTCCTGTCCTGAAGCCACTGAAGCGTTAGCTACCACAAACCCGACCGTTGCTTTATCCGGATCATTTTTTGCACAAGTAATGCTCACTGCAATTTTAGACATGTACGATTCCTCCTGAAACTTATTTATTTTTTCGAATATAATAGACACTGTTCTTTCCCTGATCCAAGCGCTTTAACAGCGTATGACCCTGCAGGCGGCACCAAGCCGGGATATCTTCCCTTGCACCCGGATCGTAAGATTTGACCTCGATCACTTGATCCTTGTCCATTTTTTTCATTTTTATAAATAGATTCATAATCAATTCTCCACAGCCAGTGGGGCCTGCATCATACACAACATCTGCTTTTAAGGAATTTTGAACCACTTTTTCACCTCGACATATGTATCATTCAAAAACTTTGTCTGCCAACCCTCCTAATGAATATTTCGAATATATACATAATAACATAAACTTATAAAAAAAATAAGGTTCATTTATAATATTTTGCTAGTCAAAGGAAAAATCCCCATCCATGAAGGCGGGGATTTTATCTTTCTTTTTACAGCTCCTTTTTCACTTCAACGATGGAATCGTCGATAATGGAAATCATCGTTTCTACTTCTTCTTTTGTAATGCAGAACGGTGGTGCGAATGCCAATGTATCCTGTCCTCCGTAAACGATGCTTCTGCCCAGAAGGCCGCGGTCAAGCGCCTTCGCTACCACTTTTGCAGAAACAGGCTCTGTATATCTTTCTTTCGTTTCTTCATTTTTGAAAAATTCGATGGCGCCAAGCAGGCCTACGCCTCTGCGGTTGCCCATGAATGCATGCGTCTCTTCCAGGTATTTGAGCCCTTTTTGCAGCTCTTCTCCCATGCTGCGGACATTTTCAACCATGTTTTCCTTTTCGATGATTTCCAGGTTTTTCAATGCAACTGCGCAGCACATAGGGTGCCCGCTGTATGTGTAGCCATGCCAGAAGTTTCCTTCGTAGTTTTCCATCAATTCGTTTTTGATTTTGTCGGAAATGACCATTCCCCCAATTGGCGCATAGCCGCTGGAAATCCCTTTCGCCATGCAGATGATATCCGGAACGACTCCAAACAGATCCATTCCGAATTTCTCGCCTGTCCTTCCAAATCCGCAAATGACTTCGTCCGCGATGAATAAAATCTCGTTCTCATCACAGATTTGACGGACTTCTTTGAAATAGCCCTCCGACGGCGGATTGACGCCCCCTGATCCCTGGATCGGCTCAGAGATGAATGCGGCGATATTTTCAGCACCTTCTTTTTCAATCAATGCTTTTAATGATTCAATGGTCGAATCAACATAAAGGAATCCTTGTGCCAATGAAGTTGTAAATTCCCTGAACGGTTCGATTCCTGTCGCACTTGTTGCTCCCATCGCAACTCCATGATAGGAAAGGCTGCGGGAAATGATTTTCGTTTTATTCGGCTGGCCCTTCACTTTCCAGTAATGCCGGACTGTTTTAAATGCGGTATCGTTTGATTCTGAACCGCCGGATGTAAAGAAAGTCGTATTCAGATCGCCGGGGGCCCACTCAGCAACCTTTTTGGCCAGTTCGATGACGGGCTCATGACTGTTCCCTGCAAACGTTGAGCTGAAAGCAAGCTTTGATATTTGTTCAGCTGCTGCCTGCCCCAGTTCCGATCTTCCATGGCCGATGTTGACATTCCAGAGGGAAGACAAGCTGTCAATCAACTTTCTGCCTCTGACATCTTTTAAATAAATTCCTTCACCTTCTGTAAAAATAAATCCCGGTCCGTTTTCCATATGCTGTTTGATGGATGTTGACGGATGTAAAAAGTGCTTTTTATCAAGTGCAGCCAGTTTCTCGAATTTTACCTGAGCATCATTTTTCATTTGCATAGCCATGTTGCATTCCTCCTGTATGAAATAAATTTACTGTGCCTTTCTCTTTAAAAAGTCAGGCACTGATTCCGATGTGATTTTCGGCTTGTGATCCTCTTTGATTGTTTTGATCAGCGAATAGGTAATAAGTAGCAATATAACAGTAAATGGAAGCGCCGTGACGAGTGAAGCCGTCTGCAGGCCCTGAAGCCCGCTGCTTATGATCAATACGGCAACAATTGCCGACATGAGGACACCCCAGATCACTTTCACCAATGTCGACGGATTTGGATTACCATTGGATGTCATCATCCCTAAAATAAAGGTGGCCGAGTCTGCCGACGTAACTAAAAATGTGACAATGAGCAAAATAAATATAACGGAAAGCACTGTACTCATCGGAAAGTTTCCGAATGTGGCAAACAATGCGCTTGTCACGTCTGCCTGAACTGCATCCGCAATGTTTCCTCCTTGGAAAAGATCAATATGAAGCGCCGTACCGCCAAAAACCCCAATCCACATCGTGGCGATCAACGGCGGAACGATCAAAACCCCAAAAATAAATTCACGGATTGTTCTTCCCTTTGAAATCCGTGCAATGAATGCCCCTACAAAAGGAGACCAGGAAATGACCCACGCCCAGTAGGCTACCGTCCATTCTTTTGTCCAAGTGCTTCCTTGATATGGCGATAATGACAAGCTCATTCCGAAAAAGTTCTGGATATAGTCGCCGATTCCCACTGTAAAGCTCTCAAGTATGAAGGTGGTTGGTCCCAGTACCAGGACAATGACAACCAATCCTAACGCCATGCTTAAATTCAATATGCTTAAAATTTTAATTCCCCTATCCAGCCCGGTAACGGCCGAAGTAAGGTACATGACAAGCAAAATACCCGTAATAATTAGCAAAACCGGCGTATTTTGCGGGATAGAGAACAAATAGTCGAGTCCTCCATTGATTTGTAAGATTCCCAAACCCAGGGAAGTGGCTACACCCATCACTGTTGCAATGACAGCAAGTATATTGATCGTCTTCCGAATACCGCGCTTCCCGCTTTTTCCGAGCAGCGGATTCAATGTCGTACTGATTTCCCCTTTTTCGCCTTTTCTGAACTGGAAATATGCCAACACCAAACCGACAATTGTAAATACGGACCATTGATGTATACCCCAGTTAAAAAATGAATACTGCATGGCGACTCTTGCCGCTTCGGGTGTTTTTCCTTCCGAAGCCAAAGGACTGTTGACAAAATGGCTCATCGGCTCAGCGACTCCCCAGAACACAAGTCCCGCACCGAATCCGGTGCTGAACAGCATGCCGATCCATGTGTAGAAGGAGTACTTCGGTTTTTCATCATCTTTTCCAAGCTTCAAGCTGCCGTATTTACTAATAGCCAATCCAATGAGAAATACGACAATAAACAATACGGCTAACAAGTAAAACCATCCAAATACGTTTGTGGTAAAACCATAAGCGGCATTTGCAGCATTTGACAGCCCTGCCGGGTCCACTGCACCCCAAAGTACGGCTAAAAAGACGATGATGGCGGAAATCCAAAAGGTGCTATTCATAAAACTCGGGTTCGTTTTGTTCTTCATAAGCTGCCCCCACTCAGTTGTTTTTTATCTATTCTAAAGAAAGTATAAAATTGACTAATCTTTCCGTGAGTATGGGTAGTTCTATGTCTAGCTCCAGCGCCTATCGACTAGCAGACTTCACTCTTCCTCCTACGATAAGTCAACATCGGCTTCGCCGGACAGGAAGTCCTAGTGCCACCGAAGCCACAGGACGTGGCGTTTTGAGGCGGCCTCCGTCGCCGTGTTTCCTTTATCTCGTTGGAATCGCTCCAGTCTGTACGTCGATGAACAGACGCTTGCGCTTTTCTTTATAGCTGGGTTCCGACGTTCTGAAGTTTGAAGCTGACCACCTTCGGCTCGGTCATATCCTGGATTGCGAATTTGACGCCTTCCCGGCCCAACCCGGAGCCTTTGACGCCGCCAAACGGCATTCCGTCTATCCGATAGTCTCCGCTGTCATTGATCATGATGCCGCCCACATTCAACTGATGAATGGCTGAAAATGCCTTTTCAATATCCTTCGTAAATATTCCTGCGTGAAGTCCAAAATTGACATCGTTTGATTTTTCAATCGCTGCCTGTAAATCAGAGACAGGATATAACAAAACAACAGGACCGAAAATTTCCTCGCGTGCAATGGTGCAATTCTCTGGTACGTTTTCCAGTACTGTCGGAGAATAAAATGCTCCGTCCCTCTTTCCTCCGATTAAAAGCTCCGCTCCCATTTCAACTGCTTCGTTCACCCATTTTTCAACTCTGATGGCTTCCTTCTCATTGATGAGCGGACCCATGTCCGTCGTTTCCAGTCTTTTATCGCCAACCTTGTACATGGCCGTCTTTTGAAGGAAGGAAGATTTAAAATCGGCATAAGCCTCCTCTTCAATGAAAATCCTTTGGACACCGATACAGTTTTGCCCCGCTGCGGAATATGCTCCAGATACGCATGCTTCAACCGCTTGCTTAATGTCGGCATCTTTTAAGACAATGGCCGGCGAATTTGATCCAAGCTCCATGCTTAACTTCTTCAATCCTGCTTTGCGGGCAATGCTTTCTCCCGTCTCAAGCCCTCCTGTAAAAGATATCATCCGGACGTCCGGATGAGTTACAAGGACGTCACCGACATCCCTGCCGTTTCCCGTTACGACAGATAGTATTTTTTCAGGAAGCCCTGCATGATCAAATGCTTTTGCCAGCAGAAGAGCGCTCAGCGGTGTAACGGTCGCCGGTTTGACGATGATGGCATTTCCTGATGCAATGGCAGGGCCGACTTTATGGGCAACCAGATTCAACGGATCGTTGAATGGCGTGATGGCGCCAATAATGCCAATTGGGAAGCGATAAAAGTAGCCGACCCGGTTTTCACCATTTTCAGATTGGTCGAATGGAATCGTTTCACCATTGATCCGCCTTGCCTCTTCAGCGCTCAATCTCAACGTCTGGATACAGCGTTTCACTTCGTTTCTAGCCTCTTTTATCGTCTTGCTGCCTTCTTGCGAAATGGTCACTGCATATGCTTCGCTTCTATCCTCAATGTAGTCCGCCGCTTTGTTAATGATGGTCATTCTAAGGTGAACCGGCAAGTTTGCAGCTTTTTTTGCCCCTTTTTTCGCTTCTTCTATCGCAAACAGCATATCTTCAGCTGTTGCCGCAGGAACCGTAGTGATCACCGTGTTATCCTGTGGGTTGAGGACCTCCGTCGTTCGGTCGCTCCCCACCCATTTTCCGGCAAGGTACATTTCTCTCCCCATTACTTTTGTAGACAATTTCATCACGCCTTTCCAGATGATTATATGGCCGTGAGTTTCATATCGACGCTTAAATATCGTTATTTCCAGCCAATAAGCGGGTGGCAGTTTCGGCTAAAATGAAGACCCCCATTTCAAGGCAGCGTTCATCAATATCAAAGATATTTGTGTGAAGATCCCTGTTTTTTCCGTCTTCAAGCGAGCAGCCAAGGAAAAACATCGCTCCCGGAATTTTTTGTGTCATATAGCCGAAATCTTCTCCCCCCATACCAAAAGGTTCTCTTTCCACCTGTATATCCGGGTACAGATTTCTCGCCGTCTCAACCAATAACGCATTGACAGCCGGGTCATTCTTTAATGCAGGCTCCCCTCTTTCAACGGTGAAAACATAGCTTCCTCCGAACGATTCGGTTATTTTAAAAACATTTTCAACTTCCTTGATCAGCTGCTCCCTTGCTTCCGGGGAATACGTCCGGAGTGTACCCGTAATGGAGACCTCCTCCGGGATGATATTGCTGGCAGTCCCCGTGTTTATTTTCCCGATACTTGCTGCAGCTGTATCAAGCGGTGAAATCCGTCTTGAAACCAATCCATAAAATGCCTGTAAAACAGAGCCAAGCATCCAAATCGGATCTTTCGTCATATGCGGATAGCCGCCATGTCCGCCCGAGCCGATGATTTTTGCATGAAAAACATCTACATTTGCCATGCTGTAGCCGTCATTGACTTGAATCACGCCGACAGGATGCCAAGGACAGACATGGAGAGCGATAACTGCCTCCACATCATCCAAGATGCCTTCCTGGATCATCCTCGGAGCACCCGACAGGCCTTCATCATCCGTATCTTCTTCGGCAGGCTGGAATAAAAATTTCACTGTACCTGATATTTTTCCCTCTTTAAATCTATCGGAAAAAATTTTGGCGATGCCGAGCAAAATCGCCGTATGGGCATCATGGCCGCATGCATGCATCACTCCGTCTCTTTTCGAGCGGTAGTCATGGCCGGTCTGTTCAACAATGGGCAATGCGTCCATGTCGGCCCGGATGGCGATGGTCGGTCCGCTTCCGGAAGAAAGCGTACCGACTACACCGGTTTTGGCAACGTTTGTCTGAACAGCGATATTTCCAAATTCTTTTAACCGACTGCTTACGAACCTGCCAGTCTCATATTCTTGGAAACTCAATTCAGGATGTTGATGAAGATGGCGGCGCCACTCGCTTAATTGATGTGCAATCGCCTGGGCTTCTTCAATGATTGTCTGTTTATCCGTGATCATGTTTTAACCCCCATCCCGCTGCTGCTCATGTAAAATGAAGAGATTTTTTGTTATCTATTTGTAAACCGATTCCCTCTTTTTCTGTTAAAAGCTTAAATGCCAACAGGGCGATCGCTGTGTCTTGGACACCCGTCCCCGTCAAATCGCAGACGGTAATCTCCTGATCATTCAATCTTCCTTTGGTTTTTCCAGAAGTCACCTCACCCAATTCTATGACAGGTGCATCTTCTGAAATAAAACCTTGTTCTATAGCGTGATGCAGTTCGCCAAGCCTTGCGCATTGCGTTTTCGTATCACAAACGAATCTGTCGGCTTTCTTTAAAACATCCGCTTCCAATTCCTGCTTTTCCTCTGCATCCGACCCCATAGCCGTGATGTGAAGGCCCGGATGGAGCCAATCCGCTTTAATGAGAGGTTCAGCGGCAGGTGTTGTCGTCACGACGATGTCACTGTTGCGGACGACCGTTTCTGCATCTGCGACAATCTGAATGTCGGCATCCAAAACGTCTTCCATGTCCGCCTGCAGCTTTTTGGCATTATCAAGGGAACGCCCGTAAACCAATACTTTTTCGAAGTCACGGGCCAAATCGAGCGCTTTCAATTGATAGCGGGCCTGTGCCCCGGTTCCAATGACACCAACGGTTTTGACATTCTCCTTTGCCATGTGCTTCGCCGCAATGGCTCCTGCCGCTGCTGTCCTGACCTCAGTCAAATATCCGTTATCCAACAGCAAAGCTTTGGGTTCACCTGTGACAGTACTGATCAGCATCATCAAACCGTTTGCACTGGGCAGGCCAAGCTTGTAATTATTAAAGAAGCCGGATGAAACTTTCAAGGCAAACATGTCTTTGCCGGGAATATAAGCTGTCTTCACATCCACTTCCCCGTTATTTTCCTTTACATCCACCCTCATGATCGGGGGCATGATAACTTCCTTTATAGCCAGCTGAGTAAAAGCATCCTCAATGACAGGAATGATTTGCTTGTCGAGCTCAATCATTTGCTTAATCTCTGATTCTGTAAAAATATGCATTTCCCCACCTCCTAGCTAATAATCGTTAAATCCAAATCTTCCTTTACAATCAATTCTCTTTGATAGTCCGCCAATACCTCGCAGCCTGTTTCTGTCACCCGGAACGATTCACTGATTTCGATTCCGTAATCATCAAACCAAAGACCAGGAATCATATGAAAAGTCATGTTTGGCTCCAGCACTGTCAAATCGCCGCGTCTGATGCTTGCCGTATGCTCGCCCCAGTCCGGAGGGTAGTTTAACCCCATTGAATAGCCTAAGCGGGATTCCTTTTCGATGCCGTATTTTTTAATGACGTTTTCCCAGGCAATCTCCACTTCTTCGCAAGTGACTCCCGGTTTGACCGCCTCAAGTGCCGTGTTCAGCCCCTCAACGACAATCTGTGAAATATTATAGGCCTCTTCACTCGGCTGCCCGATGGACACCGTCCGTGCCAATGGAGAATGGTAGCGCTGATGACAGCCTGCCAGTTCAATAATAACCATTTCGCCGTATTTGTATTGCCTGTCTGTCCAAGTCAAATGCGGGGTTGAAGTATTTTCTCCTGATGGAAGCATAGGGACGATCGACGGATAGTCGCCGCCGAACTCCGGCGTTCCGGAAACCAAATTTTTATAGATTTCCGCAACCACGTCGCACTCGCGGACTCCTGAAGCTATATTTTGCACGGCTGCATCCATGCCTCTTTCAACAATCTTTGCAGCCCGCCTGATATATTCAATCTCCTGATCCGACTTGATCAGCCGAACATAGTTAACAAGTAAACTTGCATCTTTGAACTCAGCATTTGGGAGGCTCTGTTTAAGCCTTTCATAGGCTAAAGCCGAAAAATAGTAAGACTCCATTTCAAGGCCGATCCTGCGGTTTGATTGTCCAATTTCATGTAAAATGCCTGCCACGAATTCCATCGGATGTTTATCCGAATGCACATAGGATTCCGGATAAGGGATGATGCGTTCATCAAACAGCCAGGTCGTAGCCCTTGCACCGTTGGCATCCATATGTCTGCCAATCCAGATCGGCTGTTCCTCATCAATGATGACTATGAGCAGTTGATCAACGTAAAACGACCAGCCGTTATATCCTGATAGATAGTTCATATTCGCCGGGTTCGTGATGAGCAGTACCTCGATTCCTTTTTCCGACATTTTTTTCTTCGTCTGTTCCAGCCTGTGCTGATATTCTTCATAGCTGAATGGCAACATATAAAAGCCTCCTTTGCAAGTGCTTACAATTCTAAATACATTATATTAAATAAATTTTGGTAAAACATCGTCAAATTTGTATGAAATTAATTTGATCCTTTTATACAAAATGGAAAAGGAAAAGTGCTGCATCGAAAGGATTTTGCCTGAGGCGAGAACCCAATCACGCATCCTATCCAATCCTGCACCCACCTCCAAATACTAAAAAACAAGCGTTCCATGTTTCCATGTGAACACTTGCTTCTCATTTTTATTTTGACGCCCTTTCGTCTCTATGCCAGCCTTATGTTCGGCTGGATCAGCAGTTCCCTCGGAAAATCAGCCAGCACTTCGCATCCGTTTTCCGTAACCCGGAATGATTCGCTGATTTCGATGCCGACATGGTCCAGCCAAATTCCAGGAATCAGATGAAACGTCATATTCGGTTTCAAGATTGTATAATCGCTCGGCCTGAGGCTCGCCGTATGCTCGCCCCAATCCGGCGGATAGTTGAGCCCGATGGAATATCCGACCCGGGATTCCTTTTTAATTCCGCTTTTCTCTATGGATTTGCGCCAAACCTGTTCCACTTCCTCACATGTCATTCCCGGTTTTATCGCATCCAATGCAGCATTCAATCCCTCTATGACAACAGCGGCAATATATTGCAGCTGGTCGGTCGGTTTGCCGACCACTACAGTCCGTGCCATAGGAGAGTGATACCGCTTATAGCAGCCGGCCAATTCTATGATAACCGGATCGCCATCTTTGAAAACATCATCTGTCCATGTCAAATGGCAGGCCGATGTTTTTTCTCCAGTCGGAAGAAGCGGGACAATCGAAGGATAGTCTCCTCCAAAGTCTTCCGTACCACTGATCTGGGCATGGGAGATGGCTGCAACAACATCGCATTGGCGCACACCTTCATTAATCGTATCAACGGCAGCACCCATCGCTTTTTCTGCAATTTTTGCGGCCCGCTTGATATATTCAATTTCCTGGTCGGACTTGATGATTCGAACCCAATTTACCAAATTCGTCCCGTCTTTAAAAGCTGCGTCCGGAAGGCCGCCCGTCAATTGAACATAATTTCTCCCGGTAAAATAATAGGCATCCATCTCTACGCCGATTGTCCGTTTGTCCTGCTTTTTTTCCTTTAAAAAATCGCAGACAAAATCCATCGGATGCTTGATTGTTGATTGAACATAATCATCTTGATAAGGAATAATATGGGCATCGTCAAGCCATGATGTATGCTTTGCTGCGCTCGCATCCTGGCCCCGGCCGATCCAATACGGCTGATCTTTATCAATAATCACAACCACCAATTGATGAACATAAAAGGACCACGCATTATATCCAGTCAAATAACTCATATTGGCCGGGTCGGTCACAAGCAGTACATCTATCCCTTCCGCCACCATGCGCTGCTTTGTCTTTTCAAGCCTTTCCTTATATTCCAAAATATTAAACGATAACAAATCCATCCCTTCTTTCGCGACCTATTTTATTTAATACCCGTTCCGAAAACGTTTTAAAAATGTCTGCAGTCTTTCGGTCTTCGGATTTTCCAATACCTGCTCCGGCGGTCCCTGTTCGACGATCTTCCCCTTGTCGATGAAGACGACCCGGTCAGAGATTTCGCGGGCAAAGTCCATCTCATGCGTCACGAGGATCATCGTCATGTTCGTCGTATGCGCAATGTCCTTTATGACCGCGAGCACCTCTCCGACGAGCTCAGGGTCCAATGCTGACGTCACCTCGTCAAACAGCATCACTTTCGGTTCCATGACGAGCGCCCGGGCGATCGCCACGCGCTGCTGCTGGCCGCCGGACAGCTGGATCGGATACTTGTGCACGTGATCCTTGAGCCCTACTTTCTCCAGCATCTCAAGCGCCCGCTCCTTCGCCTTTTTTTTCGGCATGCCCAGCACATGGAC
>NZ_QYTU02000043.1 GCF_003605365.2 Siminovitchia fortis | reverse complement strand
GTTCACTTTTCACTTGCGAAATACAATTGTCTGAAGAAATTGGGAACTGGTAAAAACATCTCGTTGAAATATGTAAATTATAAACTTCGAGAAAGAATATCCAATGGGGACATTATATGCAGGACGCTTCCGCTCCATGATGAAAATCAATGGGAAAAGTCAGTCCGCGATTATTTCCGATTGCTTGAAGAATTGTTTTATTTTCAAAGGGCAGGGAAAGACTTATACAGAATGATTCAGGTTATTCCGTGGCCTTCCCATGTTGAGGAAGCGAAATTATGGGACATAGACATTCATGACACATTAATCAACAATAGCGGGTGAACAAAAATGCCTTTCTGGCTTACTTGGCAGGATTTTTATGCTGAAAAAGAGAATATGTTAGTATGCAAAATTTGGAATAAGACAAAACGAACGGAGGATATGCTATGGCACACGATTCGAATGTAAAAACCCTTCCAAGCCGGTCAGAGGTGAAAGAGGAACTGACATGGCGCCTGGAAGATATTTTTCAAACGGATGAAGAATGGGAGAAGGAATATTCCTCCATCCAGGAAATGATTCCTGAGGGTGAACAATTTAAAGGCAAATTGGATGAAAGTGCTGATGCGCTATACGAAGCATTGGACTTCCAATCGAAGCTGGCCGAACGGATGGGAAAATTATATACATATGCACATATGCGCTATGATCAGGACACGGCCAATTCACATTATCAGGCTTTTAATGCGCGGGCTGAATCACTCTACTCTAAATTTGCCAGTGTTTTTTCTTATATTGTCCCTGAAATACTTGCAATGGACGAAAATAAACTGAATCAGTTTCTTGAGGAAAACAAGG
The DNA here is from genome assembly GCF_003605365.2 of Siminovitchia fortis. Taxonomy (GTDB): domain Bacteria; phylum Bacillota; class Bacilli; order Bacillales; family Bacillaceae_C; genus Siminovitchia; species Siminovitchia fortis. The sequence continues at coordinate 25,294 of NZ_QYTU02000043.1, read as the reverse complement.
ACCTGCAGCTGTATAGACAGGCTTTGGATGAAATTAACCTGAAACGGGGGCACGTGCTGAGTTCGGAGCAGGAGGCTTTGCTTGCAGAAGCATCGGAGGTTTTGGGCGCATCTGCTACAACTTTTGGCATGCTGAACAACGCGGATCTTGTTTTTCCGGTCATTAAAGACGAAGAGGGCAATGACGTCCAATTGTCACACGGGAACTATATTCAGTTTTTGGAAAGCCAGGACCGGAATGTCCGCGAACAGGCGTTTAAAAATGTGTATGAGACGTATGGAAAGTTCACCAATACATTTGCCAGCACTATAAGCGGGACAATCAAGAAAGATAATTTTTATGCAAAGGCCAGAAATTACGATTCAGCCAGGCAGGCGGCACTGGCCGCAAACAATATTCCTGAGAGTGTCTACGACAATCTTGTTTCCACCATCAATAAAAATTTGCACCTGCTCCAGCGTTACGTCGGCTTAAGAAAGAAAGTCCTGCAAGTTGACGAGCTGCATATGTATGACCTTTACGTTCCTCTTGTAAAAGAAGTGGATATGAAGGTCAAATATGAGGAAGCGAAAGATATTCTGCTGGAAGGGCTGAAACCGCTCGGCGAAGATTATATCAATATTTTGAAAGAAGGCTTTGAAAACCGCTGGGTGGATGTAATAGAAAACAAAGGAAAAAGAAGCGGCGCTTATTCTTCCGGGGTGTACGGTACAAATCCCTACATCTTAATGAATTGGCATGATAATGTGAACAACTTATTTACCCTGGCCCATGAATTCGGGCACAGCGTCCACAGCTACTATACACGAAAATGCCAGCCTTATCCATATGGGAATTACTCCATTTTTGTGGCGGAAGTGGCTTCTACCTGCAATGAGGCATTATTGGGCCATTATTTGCAAAAAACGACTGATGACAAGCAAAAGCGCCTTTATTTAATAAACCATGATTTGGAAGGTTTCCGCGGAACGGTATTCCGCCAAACGATGTTTGCGGAATTTGAGCATCTGATCCACCAAAAAGCACAAAATGGGGAGGCATTGACACCGGATCTGCTGACGAACGAGTACTATGAACTGAACAAGAAATATTTCGGTGAAGAAAACCTTCATATTGACAAGGAGATTGGCCTTGAATGGTCCCGGATTCCGCATTTTTATTACAACTATTACGTATATCAATACGCCACAGGCTATAGTGCAGCAACTGCCCTGAGCCAGCAAATCCTGGATGAAGGGGAAGAAGCGGTCAATCGCTATATCGGGTTCCTGCAGGCAGGAAGCTCCGACTACCCGATCGAGGTATTGAAAAAAGCCGGTGTCGATATGACTTCTTCAGAACCGATTGAAGCAGCCTGCAAAGTCTTTGAAGAAAAGCTGAATGAAATGGAAAAGCTGTTAAATGAATAAGATAAATAGAGAGCCGGATTTCCGGCTCTCATTTTTGGGGTCATTAACCTAATGAAATCCTTTGAACTTATTCCTTCCATTCATAAAGGAGAAAAAAATAAAGATGGAAAGGAAAAGCAGCGGCGAGGTAATGTAAATTGGAATCAGCTGCATAAGCCCCAGCATATTAAGATAAAAGCTGATGATGAAAAAAAGGATCATCAATCCAATCAGTGTTTTTCTCAATCCAGTGATCCCTCCGTTTCATATGCCTTGCTTAGATTTTTATGCGGAGGAATCGATATTATGAGAAAAAAAGAAAGGCGTTCCCGCCTTTCAACTTAACTGCAGCCATTTCCAATAAGAACCGTTTGCTGAATGTACCTTTTCCACTTTCCGTTGCAGCTGAAGCTTTTTCATCTTTCTTTCCATTTGTTGGTACGGAACATCGTACATAATGGAAAGGTCATGTGTAGAAATGATGGAATGGGACGACAAATATTTCTCCAGAGGCGGAATATTTGCAGGGTGTGCATAACCCCCGAGCATTTCCTTTAAAATTTGGACATATATGGAATATGAATAAAGGCCGGTTATTTTTAATCCTTCATCTTCAATATGTTCATTGAAAATGACAATGGCGGGCATTTCCGTCACATTCATTTCAGATGAAATCCTTATATCGCATTGAAATGCCCTTGCGGCGCTTGATGAATAAATATCCCGGATAAACTCTTTGCTGTCCAAACCTACGCTTTTTGCACATTTTTCCAATGTATTGATATCCGTAATATTAGCCTGTTCAGCAAAAAGCAGTTCCTGAAGCCTCCTCAAAAAGCGGATCCCTGCCCTTTTTCCCTGAAGCTCTGCAGCTTTTATGCTGATAGCCGCCAAATGCGGGACAACCGAGCCCTGTTCCGACATTTGTTGATCGCCGGATGTTCTCTCCCTGCTTTTGCTCCCATTATTCAGAACGGTTAAATTTCCACATAAGACATGCTTTAGGGTGAAATAATCACCATACTGAAGCTGGAGCTTTTTAATGATCGGGTTCAGGAGCCAGCACTCTTCGCAGAAAGGATCTATGAACACATAAATTTCAATCGGTTTATTTCGTACATTTTTGAGCTTAGGCAAGCTTTGGGTTTTCCAATCCATCACGGTGCTTCACCCTGGGCTTCATCAGGCGTATTGACCATATGATTGGCTGTTATGGCCAGCCTTGAATAAAAAAACTCCCTAAAGTCAGGCTCAAGTTCCACTTCATCCATTGCCTCACTCATGCAGCTCAGCCATGCCTTTGCTCTGACAGGAGTGATTTCATGGGGCAAGTGCCGTGCCCGCATCATGGGATGTCCATGCTCTTGTGAATACAAAGGGGGTCCGCCAAGGAACTGGGTCAAAAACTGCTTTTGTCTCCTTGCGACTTCTGTCAAGTCTTCAGGAAATATGGGGATCAGGTCGGGATGTTTTCCAACCCGGCGATAAAAGGCATCCACAAGGGCGGAGAGTTTTTCTTCCCCAATTGCGTCATACGGCATCATACGCTTTTCAACCATATGAATCGCTCCTTTTTCTAAAAATAGTATGAGATCATGAATCGGATAATATTTAACTTGGGCGGCAAAGTCCATCGGTTCCCTGTTCGCCAAATGAAGCCGATCCGGCGCCGTTGTTTTTCTTAAATAATATGTACATTGTATCAACGGCTTAAAAATAACACAAATAAATAGCATTTTGATAAAAAAGGGGGATTGACACGATCAAAAAACCCTGTTATGTAAAACAGGGTTTAAACGGGCTAGCCTAAATATGTGTCTGTTACCTTCCGAACATAATTTTGGGTTTCTTTAAATGGCGGGATGCCTCCGTATTTGTCCACATTTCCCGGGCCTGCATTGTAAGCTGCGAGTGCCAGCTTCACATTGCCCTTATATTTATCAAGCATGTTTCGCAAATATTTGGCGCCGGCCATGACATTCTGCTCCGGATCCATGATATCGGTGACTCCGAGGCCGCGGGCGGTGGCAGGCATCAGCTGCATTAATCCTGCAGCGCCCGTCCGGCTTACGGCACGTGTATTGAAATTGGATTCATGGCGAATGACCGCTTTAATTAATTTGGATGGCAGTCTATATGTTTCTGCTGCACGATTTATGACCTGTTCGACGGGGGAATCCTGTTTTACTTCGGTCGAAGACGTTCCATAAATGTTTGAGGCATCCCCTTTGTCAGTCAAATATTGCTGTATGTGATATTGGCTGTTTTGAAAAACCTGCCCAAGGGTATTCAATCCGTTTTCAGCCTGTCCAATCGAAGAGACTTGATTCTGTGATTGAACAAACTCCTGAAGAAGGCTGGCAAAGGATGATGAAACGGGCATACCGGAATTTGATTGCTGCCCCGAAAAGTTTTGGAGCGATTGCCATTCAAGCAATGCCCTGATCTGGCCAAGTGAATTCATTGGGTCCCCTCCTTTTTGGCATTAAAGAATCTCTTTATTTTATTATCGGCATGAACCTTTGGAATGTTGAGTTCGTTCAGCAGCTGGAAAAAGTCATTTTTGCCGCTCGATGTATGCTGTTCATCAACCTCATATTCTATTTCAAAATCTTCCCGGCCAAAATAAGTGCTGTGATCAAGCATTATCAGCCCTTTTTTATAAGGGACCTGTGCCCGGCGGGTCTGAAGCATGCCTTTATACTCAAGAGATTCAGGCTTTACATCCATAAGTATAAGTTCATCTTTGACTTCGCCGGAAGGGAAAGAATTTTTACCGATCATGGCCATTGCTTTTTCATCGGATATGGATTGATTGATTTCGAGGACACCGGCCTCCGCTATTTTCTTTAGGGTGAGTTCAAAACGCCCGCCTTTTTCCCTTATTCTGAGGGCAGCTTTTTTTTGTCCTAGTGAAAGGCCGTCCGTATCAAAATAATGGTTATTTTGTATGAGAAAATCTTGCTCATTGATTTTGAAATGCTTCTGCAGCTTGATAAAGTTCTCTTTGTTCAGCATGTTTTTAAATTCAATTTCAATATTTCGGCCCAAAGCTCTTCGTCCTTTCTGAAAGTCAAAGAAAGTATCAAATTTTACCGGATTTTCTCTTCAAAAAAGTTNCTGAAAGTCAAAGAAAGTATCAAATTTTACCGGATTTTCTCTTCAAAAAAGTTCGTAATGTCCAGCTTCAGGCGCCATCGGCTCGAGATCACAAGGCGAATTGCTGTGGTGGCTGAAGAACTCCCTCATCAAAATTCGCCTTGTGCTTGTCGCCTAAGGCTGCGCGCCTTACGCTTTTCTTAAAACTATATCTTATTATCGCTTTTTTAGACAGATAGTTCAATGTATGAATTGCAACTTTATGCTAAAATGAGTTCGTATATATATTATAGAAAAAAATAGTCCGTCTTCGCACCAGAAGTCACAGGGGTGAGTCATATCATGAATCATTGGGATCAATTTTTAGCGCCATATAAGCAGGCAGTAGAAGAATTGAAAGTAAAATTGAGAGGGATGAGGGGGCAATTTGCCGAAGAGCACGTCCACTCTCCGATAGAATTTGTGACCGGCCGGGTTAAACCGGTTGCAAGCATTTTGGTCAAAGCCAATTTGAAAAACATTCCACTGGATAAGCTGGAGACCGAAATCCAGGATATTGCAGGTCTCAGAATGATGTGCCAGTTTGTCGATGACATCCAGACAGTCGTACAGCTTCTTAGAAAAAGAAATGATTTTCGGATTGTCGAAGAAAGGAACTACATTTCTCATAAAAAACCGAGCGGCTACCGCTCTTACCATGTGGTTATCGAGTACCCGGTGCAGACAATCAATGGAGAAAAGAAAATCCTTGCCGAAATCCAAATCCGTACACTTGCAATGAATTTCTGGGCCACAATTGAGCATTCACTCAATTATAAATACCAAGGACAAATTCCCGAAGAAATAAAAAAAAGACTGCAGGCAGCCGCCGAAGCGGCATTCAGGCTAGATGAACAAATGTCACAGATTAGGGGCGAAATACAAGAAGCACAAGTCTATTTCACAAAAAACAGGGAAGCATACGAGCTTCCTGATGGTAAATAAGGAACGTTGACGGGAAAGGATGGACGTGATGAGGTTTTCAGTACTTTCAAAAGGAGATTCGACATCTAACGCCTTGATGCAAAGGGTCATTACTTATTTACAGGATTTTGAACTGGTCTATGACGAAGAAGAACCGGATATCGTCATCTCTGTCGGCGGGGACGGCACACTCCTATACGCATTTCACCGATACAGCTCAAGATTGGACAAAGTGGCTTTTGTTGGGGTTCACACCGGGCATCTCGGGTTTTATGCAGACTGGCTTCCGGATGAGATCGAAAAGCTTGTGATCGCTATAGCAAAAACACCTTATCAGGTCGTGGAGTACCCGCTTTTGGAAGTGATCATCCGTTACCGGCATGGCGGAAAAGAGACGAAATACCTCGGTTTGAACGAATCGACCGTCAAAAGCACCGTCGGAACCCTTGTCATGGATGTGGAAATAAGAGGGGAACATTTTGAACGCTTCCGCGGAGACGGCCTCTGTGTATCAACGCCATCCGGGAGTACCGCTTATAATAAAGCGTTGGGAGGAGCCATCATCCATCCTGCCATCCATGCGATTCAACTTGCCGAAATGGCATCCATCAACAACAGGGTATTCAGGACAGTCGGCTCTCCGCTCATTTTGCCTGCACATCATACGCTTATGCTCAAACCGGTATATGTCCATGACTTTCATGTTACAATCGATCACCTTAATGTGATGCACCGAGATGTAAAGTCCATTCAATTTCGGGTTGCTGATGAAAAAGTCCGGTTTGCACGGTTCAGGCCGTTTCCTTTTTGGAAAAGAGTACATGATTCGTTCATATCAGATGAAGGATAGGAAAAAATGTCAAATTTTACACTAGAATGGGTCATCCCAAAGGAACGCGCAGGAAAAGATATAAAAACTTTTTTATCGGAGGAGCATATATCAAGAAGGGCTTTGACGGATATTAAATTTGCCGGCGGGACCATCAGCGTTAACGGAAAGGAAGAGAATGTACGCTATTTTCTGGATGAGGGCGACAGGCTGGAAATTGTATTCCCTCCTGAACCGGTCAATCCCCGCCTTGCACAAGAACATATACCTCTTGATATTATATATGAGGATCGGGATATTTTGGTCATCAACAAGCCACCTTATATGAGTACGATTCCTTCGAGGGAACACCCGTCAGGAAGCGTTGCAAATGCTCTGGCTTATTATTATGAGCATCAGGGGTCGGCGAAGGCGGCGGTTCATATAGTAACGAGGCTCGACAGAAACACATCAGGGCTGCTGTTGGTGGCAAAACATCGGCACGCCCACCATTTATTCGGCCTTCAGCAGAAAGAGGCGATCATTCATAGGGCATATGAAGCCATTGCTGCGGGCACCTTTTGGAAGAAAAGGGACGTCATTGATGTGCCGATTGGCAGAAAACAGACAAGTATTATCGAAAGGGAAGTAAGAAGAGACGGAAAAAGGGCTGTTACGGTATATGAAGTACAGAAGCAGATGAAAGATGCGGCCTTTCTGAAAATTAAATTGGAAACAGGCAGGACCCACCAAATCAGGGTGCATCTATCTCATATAGGACATCCCTTGTTTGGTGATGAACTGTATGGCGGGCCGATGAATGGGATGATGCGGCAGGCTTTGCATTGCAGCGAGCTGTCCTTTTTTCATCCTCTGACAAAAAAAGAAATGTTTTTTAATGCTCCATTGCCGCAAGATATGCAAATGCTGTTGGAGGAACTTGAAATCCGCGGATAAGCGAGAATATCTGCGGATAGAGGGAAGTACCCGCGGATAAGGGGAAATACCCGTGGATAAGAGGAAATACCCGCGGATAATAGAAGCCCCGGCAAATTCCGCGCCTATGCAAACTCCGTAAATTTTTCCGGGATATACGGCATGGTGGACGGAACGGAGACTGTTTCCTTCTCCGGATATCTGAATGCCGTTAGCTTGCCTCCGAATACGCAGCCTGTATCGATATTAATGGTCCTTCCGACAGTGCGCGGAACACTGACTGGAGTATGTCCATAAACGATAAAAGGCCAGCCTTGGTACTTTTTCGCCCAGTCCCGCCTGACGGGCCTGCCGTCAGGAAGGAATTCCCCAGTAATGTCTCCGTAAAGCACAAATGTCTTCACACTTTTATTGACTTTGCCAATGTAGTCTTCTTTAATGCCCGCATGGGCGATGATAAGCTTGCCTTCATCAAGTATTTGATAAAGCGGAGAACCCTCATACAGTTCCATGAACATTCTTCTGCAATGGTTCTCTTCTTTTGGCGACAGGCTGTCCAGCTCGGCAACCGTTGTCTCAAGTCCATGGGTGACTTGGACATTTCTGCCCAGAAAATAACGATAAAGCTTGTTGCAATGGTTCCCTGGCACATAATAGGCACCATGGTGCTTCCAAAGTTTCCAAACGGTTTCGATGACTTTCAAAGATTGCGGGCCCCTGTCCGTGAGATCGCCGACAAATCCCAGGAGTCTGCCTTCCTGATGAATGGGAACACCATCCCGCCATGAATAGCCGAGCTTTCGTGAGAGGTTTTCAAATTCCGAAAAACACCCGTGAATATCACCGATTATATCAATTTTCAATACAAATCACCTGTCTATTTCAAATATATCCGGATTTTCTTTGCTGAGCGGTTCTTTGATATTATTGTAATAATCCATTTCGTTTTATGCAAAAGCCTATCATATATAACGACAAGCCGGTTCAGATTTGTTAGGATAGGAAAGACAGGCGGAGAGGAGGCGCGAAAATGATGGCTGAAATGAATCAGGAAGAACGAGAGCAATTGGATGAAGAGCTGCTGCTGGAAACACTTCATGATGAAAACATGATGGGTTTCCGTGAAGAATTTTTACATTTGCATCCGTATGACCAGGCAAAATTTTTTATGAAAATTGACCATGACATACGGTTGAAGATCTATCTATATTTATCACCTAAGGAAGTATCGGACTTTTTTGAGGTTTTGGATATTGAGGACAGTGAATATAAAGATATATTGGCGGAAATGGAGCCGCAGTATGCTGCAGACATGTTGTCACATATGTTTACAGACAATGCGGTTGACGTGTTGAATAAGCTGGATAAGCTCCAGGCGGCAAGCTATTTGACCATCATGAACAAAGAGAGTGCGCAGGAGATCAAGGACCTCCTCCACTATGAAGAGTCGACTGCTGGAAGTATCATGACAACGGAATACATCGCCATTTCGGCCAATCAGACGGTCCGATCCGCCATGCATATTTTGAAAAATGAAGCGCCTACCGCGGAGACCATTTATTATGTGTTTGTGATTGATGACGACAGGCGCCTTGTGGGAGTCATTTCACTTCGTGACCTTATAATCAGCAATGATGATACAATGATATCCGAAATCATGTCTTCAAGGGTTGTTTCAATCACCGTTGATGCGGATCAGGAAGAGGCAGCGAACCAAATGCGTGACTATGACCTGCTGGCATTGCCGGTCGTGGATTTTCAAAATCATTTATTGGGTATCATTACAGTTGACGATATTATCGATGTCATCGATGAAGAAGCGTCAGATGACTATTCGAAACTTGCAGCTGTGATGGACGTTGACACACCTGATAAAAATCCATTTGCTGCAGCAAAAAAACGTCTGCCATGGCTGATTATATTACTTTTTTTGGGAATGTTTACAGCCAGTTTGATAGGAAGGTTTGAAGATACATTAAATCAGGTGTCTATTTTGGCAGTCTTCATTCCGCTGATTGCCGGAATGGCCGGAAATACCGGAACACAGGCCCTTGCGGTGGCGGTAAGAGGGATTGCGACGGGTGAACTGGAGGAAGAAAGCAGATGGAAATTGGTTCTCAGAGAAGGAGGAACCGGTCTTATCACCGGCTCCATCTGCGGATTGCTTGTAGTCATTGTTGTCTATTTGTGGAAAGGCGAGTTGTTCCTGGGTTTTCTCGTCGGGATTTCAATCCTGGCATCCCTGTTCGTCGCTACCTTGGCAGGAACGCTCGTTCCAATTATCATGCATAAACTGAAAATCGACCCGGCCGTTGCCTCGGGGCCTTTCATCACCACGATGAACGATCTGACATCCATTTTGATCTATTTTGGCCTTGCTACATTATTCATGAGTTATCTCGTTCATTAGGTATTTCATTTAAACAGTCAAAAACGGAGGAAGAAGCATATGGAATCTGAATCATCATTACTTTCACTGGTTATTGTATTGCTGGTCGCATTTTTTACACCGCTTCTTCTCCACCGTTTTCGGCTATCCTTTATACCGGTCGTTGTAGCGGAAATCATCATGGGCCTGATTATCGGCAAGAGCGGATTCAATGTAATCCAGCACGATATGTGGCTTGATACGCTGTCAACGCTCGGCTTTATTTTTTTAATGTTCTTAAGTGGAGTGGAAATAGATTTTTCGGCGTTTAGCAGCAAGCAAAAGAAATCGGCTTTACCAAACGGTAAATTGGAACCTAACAGGTTAGCCGTATCCACTTTTGTTTTTGCCGGCATTTTTGTTTTATCAATATTGCTTTCGTATCTTTTCGTTCTCGCGGGATTTATCGAAAATATGATGCTGATGACATTGATCATTTCGACGATTTCACTGGGAGTGGTTGTGCCGACCTTAAAGGAAGCGGGTATCATGAAAACAGGGATAGGCCAGATCATTTTGCTCATTGCGGTCATTGCCGATCTTGTCACAATGATCCTGCTTTCCGTATTTGTTTCCCTTTCAAGCGACGGGGGCGGACAAATGTGGCTGCTTCTCGTCTTGTTCGCAACAGGTGTCATTTTTTACTTTATCGGTGTCCGTTTTAAGAGCAGAAATTTTGTTGCACGCCTGTCAACTGGGACGGTACAGATCGGGACCCGTGCGATTTTTACATTGATCATAGTCCTTGTCGCTCTGTCCGAATCGGTGGGTGCAGAAAATATTTTGGGCGCATTTATCGCGGGAACGCTTGTGTCGCTCCTCAATCCGGATCAGGGCATGATCAGGCAGCTCGATTCATTTGGATATGGATTTTTGATCCCCATCTTTTTTGTCATGGTCGGCGTGGACCTTGAATTATGGTCGCTTTTAAGCAATAAAAATATGTTGCTGCTGATTCCGCTTTTGATTGTAGCTTTGTTTGTATCCAAGTTTTTTCCGGTACTCATACTAAGACGCTGGTATGATAAAAATACGGTGCTCGCATCCGCATTTCTTTTAACTTCCACTTTGTCGCTTGTTATTGCAGCAGCGAAAATTGCTGAGCGGATTAACGTGATATCGGCAGAGATGAGCGGCACGCTCATATTAGTGGCTGTCATTTCCTGCATTTTAACCCCTATCATGTTCAGAAAGTGGTTCCCGAAGGAAAATGCCGGGGAGAGGAAGATAAAGGTTATATTTGTCGGGGCAAACCAAATGTCTCTTGCCGTTTCCAAGGAGCTCGGCCAATCGAATTATGATACATGCATCATTCATAAGAAAATGGAAAAGGCCGATTCAAACACAGCGGATTCCACATTTGATATACAGGAGATCACAGGATATGACGAAGAAATTTTGGATAAAGAGGGAGCGTTCGCTGCTGATATTCTTTTTATCTCAACAGGGGATGAAGAGCTCAATTCAACTCTGGCCGTTGCTGCCAAAGAGCGCCGCGTGGAACGGGTGATCGCCCGCATCGAAAGCCCTGACCTTGCAAAAGCGTTGACGGAGCAGGATATCGAAGTGTTTTCAACATTGCTCGCAACAACGGCATTGATGAAAGCATTGATTGAGTCGCCTAATATTGCCAACATCATGACGAGTGATGAGACGGCGCTCCATGAAATCCGGATGTTGAACCCTGACTATAACCAGATGACACTCCGGGAATTTCCATTTACGGGGGATGTCATTATCGTAAGGATTTTCAGGGGGAAGGACTCCATCGTTCCCCACGGGGATACGGAATTGCTGATCAATGACCGTCTGATCGTGACAGGATCGGCGGAATATGTCGAGGAATTGACGAGGGAACTGCAATATAAGTAATAATATTTAAGAGAATCCTGTTTACAAACCAAAAAGCTGTCGTGTATGATTAGTACTAGGTGCTAATAACATGTAACAAAAAAAGCGCAAGCGCTCGTCTAGCGACGTACAAACTGGAGTGCCTCTGACGAGATAAAGGATAAGGAAAGGCGGAGAGTGCCTGCTTATCGGCGCAAAGCTAGACGAGCGCTGAAAAAGGCGTAGTTTGCCTTCAGCAGCGATTGGCTTAATCCTTGCGCCGATGGCACTCGCAGCCGGACAACACGGTGACGAAGGCAGGCTCAAGCAGCGACGTCCTGTCGCTTCGCCTGCACTAGGACGTCCTGTCCGTCGGAGCCGATGTTGACTATCGTAGGAAAGAGGCTTCTGCGACGAGCTGAACAAGGCTTCCTTGCTAAGCTATGGCGCAGGAGCACCAGAGGCGCGAAGTTTGCTAGTCGCTGAGCGCCGGAGCTAGACAAGGAAATTATCCACAGTTGTAGAATTTAATATTTTCCTGTTCAACAAAAATTAAAAAGGAGGAATTCACATGCTTTCTTTGAATGGAAAAACCTTTGTGGTTATGGGTGTTGCAAACAAACGGAGCATCGCATGGGGAATCGCGAGATCTTTACATAAAGCAGGAGCCAAACTGATTTTTACATACGCTGGAGAGCGTCTTGAGAAAAATGTCCGTGAATTGGCGGACACACTTGAGGGGGAAGAATCATTAGTTCTCCCTTGCGATGTAACGAAAGATGATGATATAGAGGCATGTTTCGGCAAAATCAAGGAGCAGGCAGGCCCGATTCACGGGATTGCCCACTGTATTGCATTTGCCAACAAGGAGGAGCTTGACGGCGATTACTTGAATGTGACAAGGGATGGTTTCCTTCTTGCCCACAACATCAGTTCCTACTCATTGACTGCTGTTGCAAAAGCGGTGCAAAAGCTGAATGTTATGCCGGAAGGCGGCAGCATTGTCACAATGACTTACCTTGGCGGTGAGCGGGTTGTAACGAACTATAATGTCATGGGAGTGGCCAAAGCATCACTTGATGCGAGCGTCATGTATCTGGCAAGCGATCTCGGAAAACATGGCATAAGGGTGAATTCAATTTCCGCCGGCCCGATCCGTACCCTTTCTGCCAAAGGGATCAGCGACTTTAACAGCATTTTGAAAGAAATTGAAGAAAAAGCCCCTCTTCGCAGAACAACGACGCCGGAAGAGGTTGGAGATACCGCCGCATTTCTTTTCAGCGACCTTTCACGCGGCATTACCGGCGAAAACATCCATGTCGATTCCGGCTACCATATCATGGGTAATTAAAAATTTAATCATTCAACAAGAAACTGCCGATATTTACGGCAGTTTTTTGCTTCTCCATAAACGTCAAGGAAGGTTGTGCATACAAATATAAAGAAAGTTTCAGCGATGGAGGTTGACCCCTATGAAGGAAAAAGGAAGGAAGAAGCCACAAAAGCCGTTATTATTTATTGAGCAGCCTAGTTTAAAGGAGCCGAACCATCGGATGCAAAGCCAATACCGCTCTAGCACTGGCCCGCCAGCAGCTTTTAACAGCAATTTTAAAGATTCTGTTGCCGTTGACAGGCACCAAACCAAAAAAAGGAAGGTCAGCTTTGGTGAGGAAAAATTCATTTTTGAAGAGGAAGAAGTCGGGGAAAAGATTGGGGAAAAGCAGGTTGAAGAAAATAAACCTGTTTCAGCGGTGGATTATTTTAGGTTTCACGCCCATAACAGCAACAGGCCTGCAAGAGGCGGACTGAATCCTGTAAAGTCTTTCACCTCCATGACGATTGAAGAAAAGCTCCATCATTTATCATCGAAGCCCCAATTTTATTCCTGCACATTTTCAACTCCGCTGGGCGGTGTCAAAGGAAAGCTATACGCGGCAGATAAGGAAAAAATAGTTGTAAAGGCAGATTCAGGAGAACTGGCTACGATTGAAAAAAAAGACTTGCTGGGTATCCGGATCAACGCTTAGTGCTAATTAGAAGAGCGCAAGCGCCTTGCCCATCGACGTACAGACTGGAGTGCCTCCGACGAGATAAAGGAAACACGGCGAGGAACGAGCCGATGTTGACTTATCGTAGGAAAGCTTCTTCTTCGAGAGGCTTCCTGAGCTTTGCGACGAGCTGAACAAGGCTTCCTTGATAAGCTATGGCGCAGGAGCACCAGAGGTGCGAAGTCTGCTAGTCGATAGGCGCTGGAGCTAGACAAAGAAAGGCTTTGTTCAAAATTTTAAAGCTAAAAAATCTTACACTTTCTTACTCTGAAATAAAGACGGAAATGGCAGATCCATTTCCGTCTTTCGGGAATTAGTCGCAAATCTCCAAGTCTACATCTGCAATACATTGGACTGCGCAGAAGCAGTGCAGATCAACCGTTACACAGCTGTTGCTGCGGCCCCAGTCTCTTACTTCGCAAAGCTCTGCGAAATTCAGTTTTCCATGTTGATCCATGATATCAGCTACGGTCTTGCCATCTTTTTTTAATGGAACAAGGACTCTCAGCGTAGCACAGCAGTTATCAAAGATATCTTCTACCCTGAAAAAGACAGAAACGCATTTGCCGTGATGGCCCCTGAACAATGCCTTAAACAGTTCGCCGTTTTTATGGGTTAAAGTGAATACGCGGGTATCGGCATGGCTCCGTCCCCGTACGCCCAATTCTCCCAGCGGTTCAACAAAGCAATTGGATGTGCATACTTCGCATTCTTCTTCTGCCTGATCCTGGATATCTTTAATAGCCCTGACTACCTGACAAACACAATCTAAAGTACAGCCGCCGCTGCATCCGCCGCTGCCAACGTGCTGAGTTGCCGGCGCTGTATGATCGAAAGACGATTCCATTTCTTCGAAGCTCATCTTTTATTTTCCTCCTTATAATATGGTCATTAACACTAATAACATATTAATCATTGGGTCATTGAGTAACGGACAGACGCCTGTTTTACATAAAATAGGCAATTGAAGGGGTTGATTCAATGGAAATATCATGGTTGGAATACATCATTTTCAGTATGGCGGTCTTTCGGCTGACAAGACTTTTGGTCTACGATCAAATAACAGAGTGGATCAGAAGCCCATTCATGGATGAATATGAAGAAAAAAATGATGAAGGGAAGGCCGAAATCTATTTGCTGCCAAAAGAGGGAGGCCTGCGGGGATGGATCGGAGCCCTTCTCAACTGCTTCTGGTGCACGGGCATATGGGTGTCGATGGGATTATTCGCAATGCGCTTTTACTTTCCTGTCCTGTATAAGCCTGTGGTCATCGTACTGGCGGCTGCCGGACTTGCAGCTATCGTGGAAACGTGGATCCAGTCAAAAAACATAGGGTAATCTGGGATTTTGGGAAAGCGATCAAAACGGGATAGGCATAAAATAAACAAGGTGCATTGATGCATCCAATACTAATACGGGAAGTGAGACTTTTGGAAAAAAACGGAAGCAAGAAAAGGCCGGTCACTCCTGTTCGTAAAAAAAGAAAAGGCTGCGGATGCGGCAGGCCGGCTAAGAAGTCAAAAGTATACTAATAGGGATTTTTTCACTGATTGGCATGCACAGGTAAATTGGGAAATTCTATGGGGGAATTTCCCAGTTTATTTTTTTCCTTAAATCCTCCAAGCAGAGGTTGGATTTTTGTTCATAATTTACATGGAATGGTGAAAAATAAAGTTACCATTCTCGAAGCGGAGGTTGACATGCGAAACAAACCATCAAAGATCATAATTTCAGCCTTCTTTTTTTTGGCACTTTCGGCATGCTCTTATGATGACGGCCAGGAGCACAAAGAAAGTGATTCAGCATTGCTGAAAAGGACAAGTCCGCCCCCTATTGAACTGAAACAAAGGGATGAAGATGAGTCGGTAGCCTTCCAGGTAAAAAAAGAAGTGTCAAATATAGATGAAATCTATGATGTCGCCGTTGTAGAAGGAGATAAGAAAATCATTGTGGCCTATAAGGTAAAGCATATGAAAAGATTCAGAATGAAAAAGATCGAAAAGGAACTTACCAAAAAACTGAAAAAGGAATATCCTGATGAGAAATTTATAGTTTCCAGCGATTATAAAATTTTCCTGGAGGCAGTGAGGCTGAAAGAAGATTTAGACGGTGACAATTTATCCAATGCCGAAGCCGAAAAACGGTTCAAAAAAATCATTCGATTAAAAGAAGAAATGACTTAGGAGAGAAAAAGATGTCCAGCAAAAATAAGGCAAAAACACCTGAACAGATCCAATATGAACAACTGCAGAAAAAACATGAAACAAAAAGGCCCATTTTAAAAAACTGTATTCGGGCATTTTTGGTAGGCGGCACGATTTGCGTAATCGGACAAGCGATCACTTACTTTTATATTTATTTTTTCAATTTTACCGAGCAGACAGCAGGAAACCCTACTGTTGCCACGATGGTTTTCCTTGCCATGCTTCTGACAGGATTCGGCGTGTATGACCGGCTTGGGCAATTTGCCGGGGCGGGAAGTGCTGTGCCTGTTACCGGTTTTGGAAATGCCGTCATATCGTCTGCAATCGAACACCGAAGTGAAGGCTTTGTTACAGGGGTGGGAGGAAATATATTTAAACTGGCCGGATCTGTCATCATTTTTGGTGTGTTTTCCGCATTTGTTGTCGCACTCATCAAAACAATATTAATCAAGTGGGGAGGGTTATAATGCTTGTTGGCAATCAGACATGGGTTTTTGACCGGAAGCCGGCCATATTATCAACAGGAGTGGTAGGCGGGCCATTTGAAAAGGAAGGACAGCTCACGAATGATTTTGATAAATTTCACACGGATTTATGGATGGGGAAAGATTCCTATGAGAAGGCGCAGACTGTTTTGCTTGAAGATGCCGTCGATATTGCATTAAGAAAAAAAGCGCTAAAAGGGGAGGACGTTCAGTTCTTTCTAGCCGGTGATTTAATCAATCAAATTACGCCGACCAGTTTTGCGGCCAGAACAAACCAAATTCCACACCTTGGCATATTCAGCGCATGTGCCACTTCAACGGAGGGTCTGGGGCTTGCGGCAATGATCATCAATAATGGCGGGGCCGACTATATCCTTGCAGGAGCTTCCAGCCACAACGCTTCGGCTGAGCGCCAATTCCGCTACCCTACGGAATACGGAGGGCAGAAGCCCCCGACTGCACAATGGACGGTTACAGGAGCAGGGGTCGCCCTTGTCGGGTCGGGGACATTGGTCAATTCCCCGCATCCAAGAATTACTTCCGCCACTATCGGAAAAGTGATCGACATGGGATTGACCGATCCGTTCAATATGGGCGGAGCAATGGCGCCGGCTGCCGTTGACACAATCCAAAGGCATTTTTTCGATCTGGGTATTGACCCGTCCCATTACGACCTGATTGTAACCGGGGACCTTGCCGATATCGGCAGGCGGGCTGCACTGGATCTTTTTAAACAAAAAGGCGTATCCGTTGATGCTGAACAATTCCAGGATTGCGGCCTTCTCATATATAAAAAAGATCAGGAGGTATTTGCGGGAGCAAGCGGTCCCGCCTGTTCAGCGGTTGTCATGTACGGACATTTGCTGAATGAAATGAAAGCAGGGAAGTATAAACGGATCTTATTCGTAGCTACCGGCGCTCTTTTGTCCCCGCTTTCTTTCCAGCAAAAAGAATCGATTCCCTGCATCGCACATGCTGTCAGCGTCGAATATATTTAACAGGAGGGATTTCATGCTTGCCATGTTTTTTTGGGCATTTGTCATCGGAGGGGCTATTTGTGTGATTGGACAGCTCATGTTTGATGCTGCCAAACTGACCCCTGCACATACATTAAGCACAATGGTTGTCATTGGCGCGATATTAGCCGGGTTTGGCCTGTATGACCCCCTTATTGATTTTGCGGGGGCTGGAGCGACTATACCGATCACAAGCTTTGGAAACTCGCTTGTCCATGGAGCCATGTTGGAAGCAGACAAGCATGGACTTGTCGGCGTAATGACCGGAATGTTCGAAGTTACATCTTCAGGTATCTCGGCCGCCATCGTTTTCGGATTTCTGGGAGCTTTAATTTTCAAGCCGAAAGGGTAAAGTGCAAGCATAGCTTTTTTGTATGGGCAAGTCGTATTGCCCCAAAGCATACATTTGATTTCAGATAAAGGATATTGGCGGAATCCCGCATTTTTGGTCCGCTATACCTCACCAAAAATAGCCTCCTTCATAATATATAAAAGATGAAAAGGAGGCTATTTTGATAATGGATAATCAATTTTTTAAAAATATTGAGAGCAAGACCGGTGTCGATATGAATGAAGTACTAAAGCTTGCGAATTCACTGCAGAATGCAAACTTTAAAGATGAAAAAACAGTCCGCCGGGTGATCAGGGAAGTCGCAAGGATTGCAAACCGTCCGGTTTCAAGAGAGTTGGAAGATAAGATGGTGCATACGATCACTAAGGATGGCAATAAGTTGGATATGAACACCATTTCAAAAATGCTGAATAAAAGATAAGGCAGTGGGCTTGCATCAGGTGCAAGTCCTCATTTTTTTAAAAAAAGACGTTTATAAGATGCGTAATGGGGTAAAGGATATGAATCATGGAAATGGAGGTGCCGGTTCCAATGGGATATATTGCGCCAATCAGGATGAACCAATATACGGAATATCAAAAAAGAGACCAGGAAAAAATAAAAGCCCGTGATCCCATGCCTGTCCGTTTCACACCGAAAATCAGGCTGCAGCCAAAATTTGAATTGAAGACAACTGAGGCGGCAATCCCCACAAAATATGAGACGGAAGCACGCAATAATAAAAATTTTCCAAATGCAACAGGAAAAGGACAGTTTTTAAACGAATATGTATAACAGCATATTTGGAAGGAATGTTAAAGTTGGAGTTCATAAAAATTTCCGATTGCTGCCATTATTTCAGCGGTTCTGTCAATATCGGATATATCCATAAAGATGGAAAGGGGATGCTCATTGATTCCGGGATTGATAAAGGCACGGCAAAAAAGGTTTTGAAAATATTGAATGAGCATCATCTTCCCATCGATTATGTTTTTCTTACCCATGCCCATACCGACCATTATGGAGGAGCATCGTTTTTGCAGAAGCAGCTTCAGGTTAAATTGCATGCACCGCCTCTTGAAGCGGCGATCATGGAACATCCTGTTCTTGAGCCGATCTATCTGTGGAATGGGGCGATGCCGATTAAACAATTAAGGAACAAGTTTTTGGAAGGGGACCCGGTAAAGATTGATGGTTTCATCCGTGAAGGGGAGAATGAATTGGGGCCTTTTCATTTCGAGGCTGTTCATTTGCCTGGACACAGCTATGCACAGATGGGAATTTTAATTGGGGAGATCCTGTATGCGGCAGACGCTTATTTTGGCGCCGCTGTTCTTGCGAAACATAAGGTTCCATTTATCGTCGATGCGGATGCGGCAATCGATACTCTTGAAAATTTGCTCAATTTATCTTTCCGGGGGGCGCTTCCGGGGCATGGTGATTATGAAATCGATATTAAGGAGACAATTCAGGCAAACATCGACTGCCATGCCAATATCAAACAGTTTCTGTTAAGCTGCGTAAATGCTTCCGCAAATGGCATATCAATGGATGGCCTATTGGAAAGAATGTTCGATCATTTCGGACTAAAAGCTCCCGAAATCGGGCAATGGTTGCTTTATAGGACATCTTTCACTGCATACATATCTTCGCTTATAGAAAGCGGTGAAGTTTCCATATCAATTAATGGACATACACCGTGGTTAAAAGGGGAATCACTTAAGATTTCGGAATGAGAACAAGAAATGGCGCCCGGCTAAAGGGTAAGCCGATTCCCTTTGACGGCCGAAAGTTCCGATCTTCGGGAATCGCCTGGTTCTCCTCCTCTAAACAGGGCGCTTGCTCATTTCTTGTTCCAGCTTCTTTATCATTTTCCGGTGGGGGATCCCCGCGTCGAGAAATTCTTCCGATACGACGATATATCCCAGTTTCTCATAAAAAGGAACAGCATAGGATTGGGAGTTCAAAACAAGTTCCTCAACAGGAAGTTGTTTTGCATATTCCTCAATCGCCGCCATGATTTGGTTTCCTGCACCTTTTCCCCGATATTCCGGAAGAATGCAGATCCTTTCCACTTTTCCTTTGTCATCAAGAATCCGGAATCTGCCCGCGCCTGCCGGCTTTTCCCCATCGTAAAGCACGAAGTGGGCAGAGTTGTTTTCATGTTCATCGATTTCGATTTCAACAGGCACCTGCTGCTCTTCGACAAACACTTTTTTTCGAATGCTGAAAGCATCTTGAAGCTGACTGTCTGTTCCGGCTAGTATGACTCTCATTTATTAGGCTTCCTTTCCAAGGCGAAACGTCTCGTAAACAGTCCATGACCCGTTATCAAGCTGATACAAAAGGTGGAATCGGTCAATGATTTCCTCGTGTTCGACACCAAGCATCCTTAGCTGGCCGTATACATCGGAGTGTTCATCATTTGACAGATTTTGTCCGATAGTAATATGCGGAACAAAAGGGTGTTCCGGCGGATCACCTGGCAAAGAGGCGTACAAGTCCTCGTAAATATTTTCCAGCTGCGGAGTCTTCTCTGCTTTCAAATAAATTGTGTTGTTTATGGGCTGGAATGAGCTCACTTTTCTGATGTTTAAAGTGAAAGGTTCATTTTTCTTTGCAATTGCTTCCAACTTTTCAGTGATGGAATTGACATCCATATCTGTTTCAAAAGCCGCTTTCAATGTCAGATGAGGAGGAATCAGCGCATAATGGGGATCATACCTCTTCCGATAGGAGTTTGCCAAATCCTGCAATGATTTAGAGGGGAATATAACAATTCCATATTTCATCTCTCTATAACCTCCCTAACTTCGATAATGGTTAAAATCTTCTATATCTTATTACTATAACATATCCCCGACCGCTTTTCCTATAGGACATAAGAAAGAGTTGATTTAACGGGAAAACATCATTGCCAGTGCACGCTTTACGTCAGGCTGCCAGTATTTCCACGAGTGCCCGCCGTCAAATTCGTCATAAAAAGAATCGAAGCCATTTTCCTCAAAGGCCTGATGAAGCTCCCGGTTTGGAGTCAGGAAATCCTCCACCCGCTCCTGTGAAAACTTGATTTCGATTTCATCCTTTCCGATCACATGATAGATATCCAGGAGATAAGGCTCTTTATGGGAGCGGACAGCAGAAAGCACCTTATCATCTACATAAGGCGAATGTAAAATGACTTTTCCGAAGGTGTGGGGATATTCAATGGCGGCCATTAAGGAAACAGTGGCTGCCAGGCTGTCCCCCATCAAAGCCCTGCATTTCCCAACGCTGCTGGTGGGATATCTCTTTTCCAGCCAGGGAACAAGTTCATGGGCCAGAAACCTTATGTAGGCTTCATTTTTTTCGCCATCCGGATGATATTTTTGCCGTCGGTCCTTCACGTTTTTATAAGGAATGCCGGCGATGATCAGATTTTCAATCTTTTCCCCGGCAAGCAGCTCGTCCGCAAACCTTGTCAGCCTGCCCATCTGGAAGTAGTCTTTTCCGTCCTGAACAATCAATAGAGAATACTTGTACAGGGGCGAATAGGCTGCGGGCAAATAAATCAAAAGCTCTAACTTTTCATCCAGTTCCTTGCTGTCAAACTCTATTTCTGTAATCGTTCCCTGCATCTTTTATTAGCCTCCTTCTTTGGCGGATTGTATGTTAAATACTTTATCATATGGTGTACGTAATGTTAAAAATGGTGTTTTGTTGATTTTCAAAAGGGTAAAAAGAGAGGGGGTTACTGGAAGATTAAAAGCAGCTATGTGCAGGAAAACCATAAAGTTTGCCTGCATAAAAGTTATTATGATAATATCAATTTTGTAGAATACAAGTAGGGGGGCTATTAAATGATTCGCAGAAAAACTCTTTTTGGCATCGCTTTAATGGCAGTGCTTTCATTAGTGCTGGCAGCCTGCGGCGGTGGGGGAGACGATAAAGGAAAGGAAAAGGCAAAAGAAGGCGGAAAAGATTATGGCGTGAAATTCGTCAGTATTGCGACCGGCGGTACCGGCGGTACATATTATCCGCTTGGAGGAAACTTCGCCAATTTGATCAAGGATGCAACAGGGATTGAATCCAATGCAGTCACTTCAGGCGCATCTGCCGAAAATATGGCCCTGATCCAAAAGGAAGAAGTGGAAGTCGCTTTTACACAAACGGATATCGCTACATACGCCACTGAAGGAACCAATATGTTCAAAGAAAAAGTGGACAACCTGAAAGGTCTGGGAACACTTTATCCGGAAACAATCCAAATCGTGACGACGGAGAAGTCCGGAATTAAATCTGTAGAAGACTTGAAAGGTAAAACGGTCTCTGTCGGGGAATCCGGATCAGGGACGCTTGCCAACGCGGAGCAGATTCTTGAAGCATATGGCATGACACTTGACGATGTAAAAGCTAGGAATCTATCTTTCGACGATTCCACTACGGGAATCCAAGATGGTACAATTGATGCCGCTTTCATTACTGCCGGAACTCCGACAGGTGCTGTTGAAGGGTTGGCGGCAACTGAAAAAGTGGTCATTGTCCCACTCGAAGATGATAAAATTGATGCCCTAATTGAAAAATATCCTTATTATGCAAAGGAAACAATCAAGGAAGGAACGTATAACGCCAAGAGTGATATAAATACCGTAGCGGTCCAAGCGATGCTTGTTGTCAGATCGGATTTATCAGATGATCTTGTTTACGATATGACGAAAGCCATTTATGAGAATACTGATAAAATCGGACATGCTAAAGGTGAGCAAATCAGTGCCGAAAATGCATTGAATGGAATGGCCATCGATATTCACCCGGGTGCCAAAAAATATTTTGATGAAAAGGGCATTTCAGCAGAGAATAAGTGATGATATCCAATGGCGTGAATAGACCGGACCATCTTCTCGGTCTATTCTTTTCTTTGGAAAGGATTGTTTTTTCGGGAGATAAATATGCCCAGATGTTTAAAGCTGCTATTTATACCATTTATAATCATCATACTTTTAGCGGTTCCAATAACAGATTCTGTCACGATTGAATCTCAAAAAGAACATAAGCTTCTTGCCTTTTTCCCGCTCCGTGCAGCTGATAGCCGTTTTCAAATTGTATATACCCATTCCATCCATCATTCAGAGGTAAAAGAGTCCTATCGGGTACTGAAAAACGGGACCATCCGCCAGACGGAATTGGAGTACGAGGATACAGCTGTAGGCATGCCGGCCAATGCGGAGGAAGGGGAAACTTTCCGGATGAAAGACGGTAAATATTATATCCGGAACATGAAGCGCGATTTTCCCTGGATTGATCTCAGCACGGGCCAGGTAAGTGCCGATCATCGTCTGGTGGCAGGGGAGAAGGTAACACCTTTTAAGGAGTTTGCAGAGCCCGGATCTGTTGTGAGAATCAAAAAAAGGAAGCTATCTTTATGGCAGCAATGGAAAGGAGTGAATCTGGTTGACAGATAAACCGGTCCATGAGACTTTATCAGAAGAAGAACAACAGAAAATATTAGAAAAATATGACCCGGAATCAGCAACGCGGAAAGTAAAAGGAGCGCTCGGCTGGATTATATTTTTCGGTTTGCTGGCCTTTTCCATTTTTCAATTGTACGCGTCTATTACTCAATCTGTACCGCGCCAAATACTGCTGTCCATTCACCTGGGATTTGCACTTTCACTTATATTCCTTCTTTTCCCTGCGAGAAGAAAGGCGGGGCGGAAGGACAGGGTGGCATGGTACGATGTCATATTAGCCATCATTTCAGTTGGAATAGGCGCCTATTGGCCGCTGATGATTGAAACGATTGTCAACCGGGTGGGAACATTGACAACACTTGATTTGACAGTCGGAACGCTCGCTGTTTTATTGACACTTGAAGCAACGCGGCGCGCTGTCGGGCTTCCGATCACGATCATCGCTCTTTTATTTATGGCGTACGCTTATTTTGGCCCGTCAATGCCGGGATTCCTGGCTCATAGAGGATTAAATTTTGAAAGCCTCATCAATACGATGTTTTTTACATCACAGGGGATTTTGGGAACACCGTTGTATGTTTCTGCAACCTTCATATTCTTATTCCTGCTGTTTGGCGCTTTCCTTGTGAAAACCGGGGTCGGCCAGTATTTCAACGATTTGGCCCTATCGATTGCAGGGCGAAGGATCGGAGGGCCGGCAAAGGTTGCGATTTTCTCCAGTGCCCTGCAGGGAACAATCAGCGGGAGCTCGGTTGCAAACGTGGTAACATCCGGATCTTTTACGATACCGATGATGAAAAAGCTCGGTTACCGCAAAGAATTTGCGGGTGCTGTTGAAGCCGCCGCATCAACAGGCGGGCAGATCATGCCGCCTGTCATGGGAGCAGCAGCATTTTTGATGGTGGAATTCATCGGAATCACATACTGGGAAATCGCAAAGGCGGCAGCTATCCCGGCGATCCTTTATTTCTCCGGAATATGGATCATGACCCACTTTGAAGCGAAGCGGGCTGGCCTTAAAGGTTTGTCAAAGGAGGAAATGCCGGATAGAAAAGAAGTTTTAGGCAAGATCTATTTGCTGCTTCCAATCTTGTTGATTATTATTTTGCTGATGACTGGCGTCAGCGTCATGCGTGCAGCCCTTTGGTCCATTATTGGAACCATTGTCGTAAGTGCCATTAGGAAAAGCACACGAATCGGATTTAAGCAGATGGTGGAGGCCCTTGTGGACGGTGCAAGAACAGCTCTGTCCGTGGCGGCGGCCACCGCTTCGGCGGGAATCATCGTCGGCGTCGTTACGAAAACAGGGCTGGGGCTGAAGCTTGCCAACGGGTTGGTAGGATTGGCTAATGAACAGCTGTTATTGACATTGTTTTTCACAATGCTGACATCCATTGTACTTGGTATGGGGTCGCCTACAACAGCCAACTATGTCATCACATCAACAATTGCGGCACCCGCCATTATTTTGCTTGGTGTCCCGGCGCTATCTGCCCATATGTTCGTTTTCTATTTCGGAATTGTGGCAGATATTACACCACCGGTCGCTTTGGCAGCATTTGCGGCGTCAGGTGTCTCGGGAGGGGAACCGATCCGAACGGGGGTTAACGCCTCAAAACTGGCAATCGCGGCTTTTATCATACCTTACATGTTTGTACTGTCGCCTGAATTGCTAATGATCGATACAACGATCCCTTATCTCATCTGGGTGGTATTCACAGCCTTCACTGGAATGATCGGAATCGGAGCGGGAATCATCGGATTCTGGTACAGAAAACTGTACTGGTTCGAACGGATCATTGCCGTAGTTGCAGGACTTATGCTCATGTATCCTGAGGGAATGTCTGATACTATCGGGCTCGTGTTATTCGCAGCAATGGTTGCGACGCAAATTTTCACAAAGAATAAAGGAAAATATAAATTGGCGGAAAGCTGATTGGGTGAGCGCCACCTTGACAGGGTGGCGCTCCTTAACCCATTAAAAATTTTTCAAGAATAGTAGTTGACATTATTTGATAGATATTATATATTATTAATTGTCGACTTGATCTTAATAATTTGATTCCGTAGCTCAGCTGGGAGAGCGCCACCTTGACAGGGTGGAGGTCGCTGGTTCGAACCCAGTCGGAATCACTAATTCAAAAAGGCGCTGATTCTATAAAATTGGATCAGCGCCTTTTTGAACACTAACCCATTCTAATCGGGGTCCCGAAAGCGGATTTTTTGCTGATATTGATAAACTTTTCCATCTGTCTGAAACGAGTATTTATTCTAAATGCTTCATCTTCATTCGTCTCTTCTGTTTCTA
>NZ_QYTU02000042.1 GCF_003605365.2 Siminovitchia fortis | reverse complement strand
CGGGCCTTCTGCCAGTTGTTCGTAAAAGATAATCTTTATGCTTTTACTGCTTTTACTTTACTCAAGTCTCAACTTTCTAACCCAAATTAATAAGAAATGATTCCTTTCTCTAGTATAGGTGGCTTGACCAACAGGCACTCAACCCATCCACCTAAAAAACATGTTATTTGCTTCGAAATTTATAAAAACAACCGATATAAATATAGTAGACATTATAAAGGAGTGTCATCCATGAACAATTTAGCACTAACAGATAACCAGTTTATTCAAATAAAAAACATCTCGGATACTTTAATCGAAGCAACAGTTCATTTTGCAAAAAATATTAGTAAAAGAGAGTTTATCCAGAGTGTTCATATTTTCAGCTCAATAGTTGAAGGCTATGAAGCTATCAGTAAAATCGTCGCTGTTTACGATACCGATTTAAAAAGTGCAAAAGATTTTTTGAAAAAAATTGAGAATAATTTAGTATTAACTGCAACCCATCTTGAACAAAAAAATTATATTAAAGTAACCGAAATTGTTCAGTTCTCTTTATTACCTAATCTTGAAAGGTTAAATAAAGCTTTTACGAATGTCAGATCAATAAAAAACTCGACAATTACAATAGGTATTTACTTTGACAAACAAAACCCGATAGAAGTTTACCCTAAAGAGCGAATCGATGCTCTTTTAAAAGAAAGCAATTTACAACAAGCTAATCTAATATTTTTCTCATCGGAAGACGTAAACTTTGAAACTAAGAAAATTGATGCTAGTGTTTTTCAAGATGGGGAATGGAAAAAGGTATCTACTGATTTTCCAGATGTCATCAATAATATTGGGATTACTGCTAAACACCAGCAATCAATTACTGAAAGAAAGCTAAGAAGAATGATTCCATTTACTAGTTTTGGTGTTGGGAATAAATTTCATTTGCCTGCAATGATGGTAAAATACCGTCGTTTTGCTGAGTTACTAGTCCCATTCAAAGTAGTTACAGACGAGGATATCGTAAATGAATATCTGAGCAACGAGCAAATGGCTGTTCTTAAGCCCATATCGGGTGCACGCGGTGAAAGAATTTACTTTGTTAAGAAAAAAGGAAATCGTTTTACAGTATCAGAGCACCAGCAGGAAAGAATATTAAACCAAGATAAATTTAATGATTGGATCCAAACAACTTTATTAAAATTCAGCTATATGATCCAGCGTTATGTTGAATGTAAAACCAAAGACGGAGAACCATTCGATATCAGGGCTCATATGCAAAAGGATAAAAAAGGAAAATGGCAAATAACTAGAATATACCCTCGAATCGGCAGTAAGCATAGTATCTTAAGTAATATCAGTCGGGGAGGACGAACTGAAGAACTAAAAACTTTGCTCGTAAAAGAGTTTGGGGACGCAAAAGGTCGAAATTACGATAAAGAACTTCGTAAACTCTCACTCGAATTGACGGAATACCTAGATCGCATTCATAACTTTTCTTTAGATGAGCTTGGTTTAGACCTTGCAATTGATAAAACCGGCCGTTTTTGGCTCCATGAAGCGAATAACGGTCCACAATCTACTTATCATGAGGAAGCAAGAGCTGTAAATACCATAGGATATGCCATTTATATTGCAGAAAATAGAATTGTAAAACATAACCAATTCCAAAATAGCCCTAAACAATTTAATGTTAAAACAAGCAGTCTTCCTTTCGCAAAGGTTGATAGCCGTTATCGAATTGGAATGCTTAAAAGCAAAAATGAAGATGATAAATTAGCCGTTGCTTGTGCTTATGTGGCACATTATGAAAACGTACAATTTTATACTTTTACGCCAAACGATATTGATTACAATGAAATGTTAATAAAAGGGCAATTTTATGAAAATGGAAAATGGGTATCAAAGATTGTGGAATATCCTAATGTCATATATGACCGTTTCCGTCTCAAAGGTGTGAAAGGCTTTAATAGTGTATATGAAGAACTTGAAGGTATCCCTTTTACAAACGAGTTCTATGGAAATTCAATTAGTAAGTTGGAAGTATATGATAAATTGAAATCCACAGATGAATTAAATGATATAATAATTCCTTATAAAAAAGTTGAGAAGATCAGAGATATATTACAGTATATTGATGAATATGGGGCTGTGATACTTAAACCGGAGGTAGGCTCATTTGCAAAAGGGGTTCACTACATATCAAAACAACAAAATAATAAATACTTTGTTGTAGAAAAAGATAAAGAAACCGATCATAGTGAGATCTCACTTAGAAAATATTTAAATGAATTGTTAGATAGAGGACACTTTATTGTTCAACAATATATTAATACACGAACGATAGATGGACAACCTTTTGATATTCGTGTTCATATGATGAAGGACAGAAATGATGAATGGAGTTTTGCGAGTATATATCCCAGGATAGGGATACATTACGCCACTATCTCTAGCACGGGTACAGGTGGGTATATAGGAGGTTTAATAGGATTTTTAGAAAGAAACCTGCCCATGAAGCAATCCAATAAATTGGAGCAAACTATTAAAACAGTCGCAAAAAATGTAACCAATACATTTACATCTTTTTACGATGAGCGTTTTAATGAAATTGCATTAGATTTAGCACTAAACACAAATGCAGCCCCCTATTTGATTGAGGTCAACGTTAATAAACCAGGTATTATTAGTCACTTTGATATTGCTCAACTTGCAATACCTAATGCTATTTACTTAGCAGAAAAAACAACCAAATGAATCAATTGTTTTTGCCACCTTTTACAACGGGTGGCTTTTTTAAAAAAAGGCTAATAAATTATTATGGTTGAAAAGACCCTTATTTTATCGGAAGCTAGCGTTTGGCTAATGGGCACGTTGCACACTATTATAAGAGTGGGTACATTCTAGTGTCTTACATGTTTCGAAAGAAGCCATTGTAACAATAGGAACGCTCTAAAACACACGCTGGAACATAATGCCATTCGGTATTGTGATGACTTCCTCATCGGAATCCACTTCATAACTGTTTCAGAACCTAGCATTAATCGTGTTCATTTTTAGTATGTTACACAGGACCTATACCATTTTAGGTTCTTTTAAAAACCATTACATAGACAAGTACGAAACATAACATGTATTCCCGATAAGTAATCAGCAAGATTCCTTAAATCTCTCCCAAGCTCTTTTAAAGGCATATCTTTTGCGGTCTGGTGAATTTCAACTATTTCATTTATTTCATTAATAACAAGGAAAGCCGATGATGGCTTATTTTCATCGGGATGGAATTCCTCTAGAGGAATCCTTTTATTGTATTTTTTTTCTACTTCTTTATCATCAGATATTGTCGTGCTTAAATCAAAATATCTAAAAAATGTACTCCTATCATCATATTTCTTGATATGGTCTACTATTTTTTGATTCTCAGGATTTATAATTATGGACATTTCCTGTGAGGATTTTTCCCTTAAATCATCTTCATATTTCAATACTAACGCCTTAAAGTAATCATAAAGTGACGATATAAAATGACTATTAGTTATTTTCTTCCAACCTTTAATCCCATTGGAATCTGTGTACCCAATATAAGGTTCTCTTGAATCAAAAGGAATTGTACCATTTTTATAATTTAATTTCATTTTTTTATGAATAATGATAATTAACGACTTCAAATAAAGTTCAATTGAATGCCTGTATAAATACAGATTAGGTAATAATCCAGTTGTTTTTCTATTCGGATTACTATCCCACAAATAGTTTGCCGTGCTATGAAAATTGGATGCCAATAATCCAAACCCAAAATCCATGTGTGTTTCTGGATCAGTAAAAATATATTTCATAATTAGCCCCTATTCCGTTGTGTCTATTTAAAAAGACCCTAACCAAAAGGGTTAGAGTCTTTTTGTCATCCATTATTAACGAAGTAACTGAAGAACTCCCTGTGGCTGTTGGTTGGCTTGGGCGAGCATTGCTTGCGCTGCTTGAGATAGGATGTTGTTCTTTGTGAATTCCATCATTTCTTTCGCCATGTCAACGTCACGAATACGTGATTCAGCTGCTGTTAAGTTTTCTGAAGCATTGTTTAAGTTGTTAATCGTATGCTCTAAACGGTTTTGCATTGCTCCAAGATAAGAGCGGCCACTTGAAACATTAGCAATTTGCTTTTCAACTGCCTCGAGAGCGGATTGCGCAGACTCATAACTCTCTATTGATTCTGCTTGAACTTCTGATACTACTTGATCAAGCTTAACTCCCTCAGTTGCAAAGTCAACTGATATTAAGTCTCCCTTATTAGCACCAACTTGAAGGTTTACTTTTCCATCCCCAGCATCCCCTGCTGTACCATCAAACAAGTTTTGTTTATTGAATTGAGATTTGTCTTTAATTCTTTCAATCTCTTTTCCTAACTGTGCAAATTCATCGTTGAGAGCTTTTCTATCCACATCAACGTTAGTGTCATTTGATGCTTGGACAGCAAGTTCACGCATACGTTGTAAGATAGAGTGGACCTCTGTAAGTCCAGCTTCAGCTGTTTGAATCATCGAAATTCCGTCTTGGGCGTTTTTCGAACCAGCTTCCAAACCACGAATCTGGCCACGCATTTTTTCTGAGATTGCTAGTCCTGCCGCATCATCTCCTGCACGGTTAATGCGAAGTCCTGAAGAAAGCTTCTCCAAAGATTTTGATGCTGCACCATTGTTTACACTCAATTGACGATGAGCATTAAGTGCTGAAATGTTGTGATTGATAATCATAATCAATCAACCTCCCTGTTTTGTTTTTTACAGGCACATCCCTTTGCCTGTTTGATATATTACAACCTGGATAGGTTATAACCGATTTTTGCGCTGCTCCCCGTAAATCTCTTCACGATAGATCTGAATGTGTTTTGGAGCTTCGATTTTCAAGCGGAGCAGGCCGTCTTCCTTGATTACTTCAATTCGCATTTGGGTGTCATCCCGGCTGTTCTCCAAGATGATCGCTTCTCCCGCTTTTCTTCCTACTACCAATGCCATGGCTGATCATCCTCCCTGATGATTCACTATTTATATCGGCAGGGCCATGGAATGTTTAATGTTTTTGAAAAAATTTTTTCCTTCAAATTAAAAACGCTCCATCCCTCAAGGACGAGCGTTTCATTTTTATTATTTTACTGCCGATGAAACGAGTTTTTCAGTTCCCGAAAATTTCTTCTGAAAAGCCCGGTACGCCCTGCCGTTCCAATAGAAGAAATAGCTGATCATGCCTCCGCGCTTCATGATTTTTTTTGCCAGCGACCTGACGCTGGCCTGCTTGTTCACTTTGCGGTCGGAAAGATAAATTCCAAGCAAACCGCGGTTGATCAGCTTATGGAACTTCCGGTCCGGCAAATGTTTCGTGTGCCTATCGGCTTCCTCAATGAAATGGATAAAGCGGTTCAGCATTTCCTCTTCATTTTTATAATAAAAACAGAAGTTCAAGTCCCCGCCTTCCCTGTCCTCATCCTGATCAATGAAATAATCAAGCAAAATATGGAGCCCCTGTATATACGGAAAATACCCTTCACGGATCATTTCCGCATGCTTTTCTTCGAAATCATCCCTCAAAGCATAGGAAACGAGGCAAAAAATGCCGAGCGTCGATCCCGAGCAGGCAGAAAACTCGTGCCATCCCATCTTTGGAAGAACGCGCTCGTGTTCGGCAAACCACTGCTTGAGACGCTCTTCCCTTTCTTCCTTGCAAACATGTTTATGTATTTGCAAATCGCAATAATACCTGCAAAGTTCAAGCAAGTAAGGCTTAATGATTTCATAATGAGGCACCCTGTCAAGGACAGACTGGCACGTCTTCATCAAATCGGCCAAATATCCTCCGTCGTCTTTGTCCTCACGGAAGCGATAATAATCGCGCTCAGATGCCCCTGCCGTCAATGCATCCTCCATCGATTCATGCAGAGCCGCAAAATCCTTCGGATCCAGTGAAGTGCTCCTGTCGCACAGATTATCCAAATAATCGCTGATCGTCTGATAAGCCACGATGAATTTGACGGCGTCCTGTTTATGTTCCAAAGCGGCAAGAGCCAAGATTGCCCCGCCTTCACAGTGAAAAGTCTTATATTGTATACTTGCCTGAGCCTGCCGTCTCAGCTCCTCGTTTGGAATCGCGCCCGCCCGCTCTTTCCAGTAGGATAACTCCATATGAACTGCCGGCATGATTTCCCGGTAGACCTTATTCATGAGCGATATAGGATGGGTTGGCAGCATAAATGATATCACCTAACTTACTTTTTATTATTGAAGAAGCCGCAGCCGAAGTTCGGCAAAGCTTTTTGCATAGTCAAAAATCATTTCTTTTTCCGGTTCATTGAATATTTCATGATAACATTTCGGCCATTCCTTATAAAGCTTTTCGGATATGGAAAGCCTGTTAAACCAATTTTGTACATCGGTTTTATTCACAATTTTATCATCTCCGCCCTGCATAACCAAAAGAGGAACATCAGGAAAATTCGAAATGTTTGTGAAGGCTTCTTTCATCGCCTTTAAAAGCTCCCTGTACCAGCGGACAGATACCTTCGTTACAAACAGGCTGTCATTCAACGCGCGGTCTTTCGCATCGCGGTTGCGCGTGGCAAGGTCCACATCCAAATGACTGTCTATCTTCAGCTCGGGAGCAATCCAATTCAGGCCGACTGACAACGCGTTGATCGGCATAGGCGGATAGTTGGCTAACCCAAGGCACGGTGATGACAGGATCACCCCTGCTATATCCTGTTTTTCTTCCTGAAGCATCCTGATGACTGTCAAACCGCCCATGCTGTGTCCAAGAAGAAAAACCGGCAAGCGATATTTCAGCGCTTCCTGTAACCACTTCTTCACTTCCGTCACATACTCATCAAATGAATCAATATGCCCTCTGTGTGATCTTGTTGTCAGCCCCTGGCCCGGCAGATCCCCCATCACGACGTGAAAACCGCTTAGCACCCACATATTCCTAAGCCAGCTGTAACGCCTGTGATGCTCCATAGCCCCATGGACAATGATGATGACTCCCCTGGCTTCTCCTTCTGCTTCCCATTTCCGCATTTTCCAGACTCCTTTTTCCATTCATCTAATAGTATTCTACCCTTTTTCTCTCCAAGAATCTCTCTTATACATAGAGGCCTACGCAGTTTTTCGCTATGATAGGATTATAAAGTTAATGAAAGGATGTTTGTTATGGCTGTCTACCCATATAAAGGAAAGTTTCCCAAGATTCCTTCTTCGGTATTTATCGCCGATTATTCCACCATTACGGGGGATGTCGTCATCGGGGAGAATTCCAGCGTTTGGTTCAACTGTACGATCAGGGGTGACGTGGCTCCAACCATTATTGGAGAAAAGGTCAATATTCAGGACAATTCCGTTCTGCATCAAAGCCCGGGAAACCCTCTGATCATTGAAGATGAAGTCACAGTTGGACACCAGGTGATTTTACATAGCTGTGTCATACGGAAAAAAGCTTTGATCGGCATGGGGTCCATCATTTTGGACAAAGCGGAAATCGGGGAAGGAGCGTTCATCGGAGCCGGAAGTCTTGTGCCGCAGGGAAAGGTTATCCCTCCAAACACCGTCGCTTTCGGGCGTCCGGCCAAAGTGATCCGTGAAGTAAACGAAGAAGACCGTGCCGAAATGATCCGCATTTCAAGGGAATATGCCGAAAGAGGCCTCTATTATCAAGCTATGCAAAAAGATACATAAAGGTTCAAATACTTTTCACACAAAATAGTGGAATGTTGTCCTTATTTGCCGATGTAATTCATAATGGATTATTTAAAAAAGGAGATTCTATATGAATGCATGGCCAATTTCGTTAGCTGTAATTTCTGGTTTTGTACTCATTCTTCTTTTGGGAAAACGAAGTTCTTCCAAGGCATTTGTTGCCTTTTTTATAGCTGTTTGCACATTCATTTTCGTTCTATTTAATACGCTTGATAATGCAAATAAGCAAAAAGCTACGGCATCCCAGGAAATACAACAAAATAATGATATTCAGCTAATTGAAATAAAAGATAAGGTTTTATTGGACTTTCCTGTCATTGAGCAGCTGCCTGAGCTTCCGCGCGGCTGTGAAGTCACTTCACTTGCCATGCTCCTTGAAAGCGCAGGAACAAAGGTTGATAAAATGACGCTTGCCAAAGAAGTGAAGAGAGATCCGGCCCCTTACGCAGTGAAAAATGGAAAAGTATATTTCGGAAATCCCCATAGGGGATTCGTGGGGGATATGTATGACTTCAGTAAGCCGGGGCTTGGCGTATATCACGAACCCATCATGGAGCTTGGGGAAAAATATCTGCCTGGAAAATTGGTGAATCTGACAGGGGAATCGTTCGATGAATTAAAAATTCCGCTGTCTGACGGGAGGCCTGTTTGGGTCATCATCAATGCGGAATACCGCGAGCTGCCTGATTCTTATTTTGAAACATGGGAAACCGATTCCGGACCTGTCAAAATTACAAAGAAAGAACATTCCGTACTGATCACGGGGTACGATCAAAAAAATGTATACTTCAATGATCCCCTTACAGGAAAGAAAAACAAAAAAGCACCCATCGGCGATTTCGAGAAATCGTGGGTGCAAATGGGCAGCCAGGCGCTCACCTACAATTATGAGTGAGCAACTGCGGCCATTTCTTTTTCAAAATTGTATCGTTCCTCTATAAATACCGCATGCCAGACCATGAATACAAGCACCGTCCAAATTTTGCGGCTGTAATCCATTTTCCCCTGGCAATGATCTTCCAACAGTTTCAAAACATACTGTTTGTTGATCAAATGGTCCGTTTCGCTGTTTTTAATGATATCTTTCGCCCAGTCATGCATTTCATCCTTCAGCCAGTGACGGATCGGCACCGGGAAGCCGAGCTTCTTACGGTTCAACACATGGTCCGGGACAATTCCTTCCGCCGCTTTTCTCAAAACATATTTGGTTGTTCCGTTCGCTGTTTTGAGACTCGTTGGAATTGTGGAGGCCAATTCGAATACCTTCGTATCGAGGAATGGCACCCTTAGTTCAAGTGAATGGGCCATCGTCATCCGGTCCGCTTTCAGTAAAATATCGCCTCTCATCCAAGTGTGGATATCGATAAACTGCATCCGCTCAACAGGGGCATATCCTGCCGATTCTGCATAAAGCGGCTTTGTCACATCAAGATAGCTGATATCAGGATGGAAATGATTTAACAATTCCTTTTTCTCGTCTTCTAAAAACATTTTTGCGTTTCCGATATAGCGCTCTTCCATCGGTGTTACTCCGCGCTCAATAAAGCTTTTGCCTTTTACACCTTCAGGCAGTGTTTTGGCGAGCGACCTCAAAAGAGCCTTGCCCACTTCCGGAATTTTATCGAACATTTCAAGTGATTGCGGCTCTCTGTATATATTATATCCGCCAAAAAGTTCATCCGCTCCTTCGCCTGATAGAACAACCGTTACATGCTTCCTTGCTTCCCTCGCCACAAAATAGAGCGGTACACAAGCGGGATCGGCGAGAGGATCATCCGCATGCCACATAATTTTGGGCAACTCTCTCATATATTCTTCCGGGCTGATCACATAGCTGATATTTTCAACGCCAAGCCTGTCAGCTGTCTCTTTTGCCACATCGATTTCGCTGAAGCCGTCGCGTTCAAACCCGACCGAGAATGTTTTAATATTCGGATGGAACTGTTTAGCGATTGAAACGATGATGGAAGAATCGATTCCGCCGGAAAGGAAGGAGCCGACCGGCACATCACTGCGCATATGGATATTGACCGAGCCGAATAAAACATCCCTGATTTCCTTAATGAAATCTTCTTCGGACTTATGCTGGACCGGCTTAAAGTTTGCTCTCCAATAACGTTTGATCTTCATGCCGCCGCCCGGTTTTTTCGTAAAATAATGACCGGGCTCAAGCTTCTTGATATGACGGGTCATCGTTTCCGGCTCCGGTACGAACTGATAGGTCATATATTGCTGAAGAGCTTCGGTATTCAGTTCTTTTTTATCCATGGCAAGCAGGATGCTTTTCTTTTCTGACGCAAAAAACGAACGGTCTTCTTCCTCTATATAAAAGAAAGGCTTGATTCCAAACGGATCTCTTGCTCCGAACAATTCCTGTTCTTCCTTATCCCAAATCAAAAAGGCAAACATGCCGCGAAGTTTTTCCACGGCTTTTTCTTTTAAATCACTGAACAAAGCGATAATGACTTCAGTATCTGAATCCGTTTCAAATGTATATCCTTTTTTCGTCAGCTCTTCACGGAGCTCGACAAAGTTATATACTTCTCCATTAAAAATGATCCAATAGCGCTCGTTTTCATAAGAAAGCGGCTGGCTTCCGCTCTCAATATCGATGATGCTCAGCCTGCGGAAGCCGAACTGGACATATTCATCCTGAAAATATCCTTCATCATCAGGTCCGCGGTGAGTGATAATATTGTTCATTTGCTGAAACTTTTGGTCAGTCTTTGCTTCTTCTCTTGCATGATGATGCATGCACCCGATAAAACCGCACATGTAAGTGTCACCTACTTAATAAGATTCAAGCGTTGTGAGTATAATCTGCACACCTTTTTTATATTATCATTATTTGCCTCACTTTGGCAGTTTTATTGCGATAATTTTAGAAAAATGTAAGCGAACTCTGATTAGAAAAGTGGAAGATGTCTGATTAGCGGATTAGCGGAGGACATTCCGGGTCTATGACTACCGAACATACGATCAAATATGATACTCGGGAGGCATTCAGGGGCTATGACTACCGAACATGCGATCAAACCTGATACTCGGGAGGCATTCAGGGGCTATGACTACCGAACATGCGATCAAACCNTTCCGGGTCTATGACTACCGAACATACGATCAAATATGATACTCGGGAGGCATTCAGGGGCTATGACTACCGAACATGCGATCAAACCTGATACTCGGGAGGCATTCAGGGGCTATGACTACCGAACATGCGAGCAAACCTGATACTCGGGAAGCATTGCAGGTCTTTACTGAAAAAATAGGGGTACCTAGGAATTGCAAGCCTTCAATTCAAAAAGCGAAGATGCCGATCGCACCTTCGCCTTTTTCTTTAAATTGATGTGGAGCGGATCAGCGCCTCCGCTTTGTCCGTTCTTTCCCATGGCAGATCAATATCCGTACGGCCAAAATGGCCATATGCCGCTGTCTGGCGGTAAATTGGCCGACGGAGGTCCAGCATGAGTATGATGCCGGCCGGACGAAGGTCGAAGTTTTCCCTGATGGCCTTCACAAGCTTTTCTTCCGAAACTTTTCCCGTTCCAAAAGTGTCGACCGAAATGGAAACAGGCTGCGCAACACCGATCGCATAGGCAAGCTGCACTTCACATTTATCGGCAAGTCCCGCTGCTACGATGTTTTTGGCGACGTAACGAGCAGCATAGGCAGCAGAGCGGTCAACTTTAGTAGGATCTTTTCCTGAGAAAGCTCCCCCGCCATGGCGGGCATATCCGCCATACGTATCAACAATAATTTTTCTCCCTGTCAGCCCCGCATCACTTTGGGGACCGCCGATTACAAAGCGTCCGGTCGGATTAATAAAGTATTTCGTTTCATCATCAAGCAGTTCCGCAGGCACGACAGGTTTGATGACATGTTCCTTAATATCCGCTTTGATCTGCTCAAGTTCGACTTCAGGATGATGCTGAGTGGACAAAACGATCGTATCAATTCGTACCGGTTGGTTATTTTCGTCATATTCAATAGTGACTTGGGTTTTTCCATCAGGCCTTAAATAAGGGAGAATGGATTCTTTCCGCACATGGGCCAGCCTTCTTGAAAGTTTATGAGAAAGTGAAATAGGCAGCGGCATAAGCTCCTCGGTCTCATTGCATGCAAAACCGAACATGAGACCCTGGTCCCCTGCACCGATCGCCTCGATTTCCTCTTCGCTCATATTCCCCTCTCTTGCTTCAAGAGCCGTGTTTACTCCTGCTGCTATATCAGGAGACTGCTCATCGATGGATGTGATGACCGCACACGTTTCAGCATCAAATCCATATTTCGCACGTGTATAACCGATTTCTTTGATTGTGTCACGGACAATCTTCGGAATATCCACGTAAGTTGTCGTCGTAATTTCTCCGGCTACGAGCACCAGCCCTGTAGTCACGGATGTTTCACAGGCAACCCGGGCATTGGGATCTTCTTTAAGAATCGCATCCAATATCGCATCAGATATTTGATCACAAATCTTATCCGGATGTCCTTCTGTAACAGACTCTGAGGTAAATAAATGCCGAATTTTAGACATCAAAGCTCCTCCTTTTGGTGCGTGTTCAAAAAGCTGCCAAACAAGCTAACAAAGTGATTCGCCGCTCATCATTTGGATTTTTTGAACAACCTCTTTTACAGTGATAAAATAATTTTATACATTCAACGGTACTCTGTCCTTTTTATAGAAGCACATTTGATTAAAATAAAAAACCTTTCCTGACATGAAGTTGAGGAAAGGTTTAGTTGATGTGTTCCGAGCCTTTCACTCTTATCGCCCAAGGCTTTTCGCCTTGCTACAGGTAAGCACCTTTCCGTCTGCAAAGCAGGACGGCAGGTTGCCGGGCTTCAAAGGACCTGTTTCCTCCGCCATCTCAGGATAAGAGTATCCGTTCAACTCAAAATCATAACTTACATCATAAATCAATGTCAACCGGGAAGGTTAAGAAATAGGCTTATTTTTACCATTCCCATCAAAAATAATATCCATTTAGTCAAATCCTTTTCAAGAAATAATGAAAAATTAGTATAGACTAATCAATTAAATGTGTTATACTATTTCTCAAGTAAACGTAAAGTTAAATATTTAAACAAAGGAAGGGTAAACATATGAGTTCAGTAGGCATCAAAAGCGAATTAGCGCAATTATTGAACGGACAGAACGTTCATACGCAGTTATCAGTACCACAGCTTGTCGAGAAGGTCCTGAGCCGCAAAGAAGGGGTTCTGACAACTTCTGGTGCCGTTCGTGCCGAAACTGGTAAATATACAGGCCGCTCCCCTGAAGACAAATTCATCGTTGATGAACCGTCTGTCACAGACAAGATCGATTGGGGTTCTGTGAACCAGCCTATTTCATCTGAGGTATTTGAAAAACTGTATTCAAAAGTTGTTTCCTACTTGCAGGAAAGGGAAGAAATATTCGTATTTAAAGGATTTGCAGGTGCTGATGAAAAATACCGCCTGCCGATTCAGGTCATCAACGAATATGCCTGGCACAACTTGTTTGCCCACCAACTGTTCATCCGCCCTACCGGCGAAGAATTGACTGACCATGAATCGAAATTCACTGTCATCTCTGCACCCGGCTTTAAAGCAGATCCTGCAGTTGACGGTACAAAATCAGAAACATTCATCATCGTATCATTCGAGCGCCGTATCGTATTGATCGGCGGTACAGAATATGCAGGTGAAATGAAGAAATCCATTTTCTCCGTCATGAACTACGAACTTCCGGAAGCGGATATTTTATCCATGCACTGCTCCGCGAACGTTGGCGCTGAAGGCGATGTCGCCCTCTTCTTCGGACTGTCCGGAACAGGTAAAACAACCCTTTCAGCCGATCCGAACCGCCGCTTGATCGGCGATGACGAGCACGGCTGGTCTCCAAACGGCGTGTTTAACGTCGAAGGCGGATGCTATGCGAAAACAGCAGGATTATCTTACGAAAAAGAACCGCAAATCTATAATGCCATCACATTCGGCTCTGTTTTGGAAAATGTCATTGTCGATCCAGAATCACGCGCACCTCTTTATGATGACACATCATTGACTGAAAATACAAGGGCTGCGTACCCGATCCAAGCCATCGACAATATCGTGGAACCAAGCATTGCGGGACATCCATCTGTCATCGTATTCTTGACAGCTGACGCATTCGGAGTATTGCCTCCAATCAGCAAGCTGACAAAAGAACAGGCAATGTACCACTTCCTCAGCGGTTTCACATCCAAACTTGCCGGAACAGAGCGTGGAGTCACTTCACCTGAAGCAACATTCTCTACATGCTTCGGTGCACCATTCCTGCCTCTTCCTGCAGCACGCTATGCTGAAATGCTCGGCAAGAAAATCGATGAGCACGGCGTTCAAGTTTTCCTCGTCAACACTGGCTGGACCGGCGGCTCATACGGCGTTGGCAAGAGAATGAATCTTGCTTACACTCGTGCCATGGTTCAGGCTGCTTTAAACGGCGAGCTTGATAACGTGGAAACAACGAAAGATGAAGTATTCGGCCTTTCCATTCCTCTGCACGTACCAGGGGTACCTGACGAAGTATTGCAGCCGATCAAAACATGGGACGACGAAGATGCCTATAGAGCAAAAGCAAAAGAACTTGCAGGGAAATTCAAAGACAACTTCAAGAAATTTGACCATGTCGACAAATCCATCGCTGAACTGGGTGGGCCGGCTGTGAAATAAAAGAACTTCGGTTGTAAGAAAAACAACTGCACCTTCTATTGTGCCTACAATAAAAGGTGCGGTTTTTTTATGTCAGATTGGTAATACTTTTAACACAATTTCAGGAGCCACAAACCACTGGAAAAGTTATAATAAATATTAAATGAGCTTTAAAACTTAACATTCAGGCCCGGTATCTAATGCCCGAACAAGGGCTGGTTCATCGAAACCGGACATTGGCTACGCGGCCCAATGACCGCGGAATGATGTTCATGTTAAGTTCATTTGAAACAGAAAGTGATTATTACATAATAGAGCAATCAAAGTGGAGGGGATTAAATGGCAACTACTTTAAATCGAAGCAACTTACTGGATGATCAAGTTCTTTTGGAGGACTGGCTTGTTGCTTGCCGTTCCGTTGATGTGAAAGAACAGCCCATCCAAATTAAATTGATGGGTGAAAGGTTGGTTATTTTTAGAAACAGCAAAGGCGTGCATGCTTTCAAGGATCTGTGCTGCCACCGCGGTGCGGCCTTATCTTTGGGCGAAGTGAAAAATGATTGCATTGTCTGCCCTTACCACGGCTGGGAATACGATGACACCGGCGCATGCGTCCACATCCCCCAATTGCCGGAAGGCCGGAAAATTCCAACACAGGCAAAGGCCTTCAAATACAGCTCTATAGAAAAATATGGGCTGATCTGGGTCAATTTTGCAGGAAACGAGCCGGAGATGTTCCGCCATGCCGAATCGGAAGACGACTCTTTCCATCATGTCATTTGGGGACCACAAGAAGCAAAAGCGAAGCCGCCGCGCGTTGCGGAAAACTTCCTTGATGTCGGCCATCTTGCCGTTGTCCACGAAGGTTCCCTGGGATCTGAAGAACACCGCGAAATCAAGGACTATAAAGTCCACGAAAAAGATGGACGGATCTATTCAGATGAAATCCCTGTCTACCAGCCTGACGCGGATGGGACCGGCAAAGCGAAGGTTATGTATTATACGTATGAAATCCTTCGCCCTTGTACGGTGAAATTCTCCAAAAGAGATCCTGAAGATGACTCAATTATGTCCATTACATTTACCATCAGGCCCGTCGATGAGGAGACATCCGTCGCATACGCTATCGAATCATTTAATTATGATACGGGATTGACGGATGAACAGATTGTTTCCTTCCAAGACGAAATCTTTGAAGAGGACAAGCCAATCATCGAAAACCAAAAACCGGAAGAGCTGCCACTTGATTTACAAGTCGAATTGTCGCTAGTATGCGACCGTATGAGCATCGCCTATCGGCAGTATTTGAAAAAGCTTGGTGTGAAACTGGGTGTGGAATAAGCGTTCAGGGATAGCAGCAAAACGGAAAAAAACGTCAAGAGAGTAACGAAAGCAACTCTCTTGACGTTTTTTTAATTGGCCGGAAAATATAACATCTGCAAAATAAAAATCACAGCGAATAAGTAAATGATCCAATGAATTTCTTTCCCTTTTCCGATAGCTAATTTTAATAATGGATAAGTAATAAAACCGATGGCAATCCCCGTTGCTATGCTTGATGTCAATGGCATGGCCATGATTACTGCAAAAGCCGGGAAAGCTTCATCGAACTTTTTCCATTTGATATGTGCCAGCCCGTCCATCATTAAACAGCCGACGATGATCAAGACAGGTGCTGTAATTGCCGCCACATTGGCAATAGCCCCGATGATCGGAGTGAAGAAGATGGATACAGCAAAAAATCCTGCCACAACAACAGTCGTCAGTCCTGTTCTTCCGCCCGCAGCCACTCCGGCTGAAGATTCGATATAGGCGCTTGAAGGGCTTGTCCCGAATGTTGACCCTACCATTGTTGCGGCCGCATCTGCAAACAAAGCCGGCTTAGCACTTGGCAAGTGCCCGTTTTTCATGAAGCCGCCTTGTTCAGCAACCCCTATGATTGTCCCTGTCGTCTCAAAGATGGTTACCAACAGGAACGCGAATAATACCGAATAAATTCCTTGCTTGAAGACGCCAACTATATCCAAATCGAAGAAAACAGGCGTCGGCGGAGCGGATACCCATCCTGTGAATTCCAGCTGCCCAGTAAAATAGGCGATGAGCCCGGTGGCGGCCATTCCTAAAAATAATGCTCCTTTAATTTTTCTTGCCATCAATATCAGTGTAATAAAAAGTCCCACAATCGTTAAGGCTGTCATCGGATCGCGGATATTACCGAATTCAATGATATTTGCCTCGCCCGGGACAACAAGCCCGGACATCGTAAAGCCTAAAAATGCGATAAATAAGCCGATGCCGGCAGTGATTGCATACTTTAATGATTCAGGAATAGCACTGATTAATGTCTCCCTGAACTTTGTCAGGCTCAACAGGGCAAATATCGCCCCTGCCAGAAACACCGCGCCGAACACAACCTGGTACGAAATCCCCTGAGAAGCCACCACACTCGCAAAATAGGCATTCAAGCCCATCCCCGGAGCAACGGCAATCGGATAATTGGCAAAGAACGCCATAATTAACGTCCCGATGATTGTCGAAATAATTGTCGCCATGAACACCTGGTCGAAAGGAACGCCTGCCGCTGTGTGCACAGCCGGATTCACCACAATAATGTATGCCATGGTGAAAAAGGTAGTTATGCCGGCTGTGAATTCTGTCCGGGCGTTCGTGTGATTGTCTTTTAATTTAAATAAGTCCATTCCGCCAACCCCCTGGAAAATTCACTGCTACCCTCTTAACAGGAAACCTTCATTACTTTCCATCGTGTGAAAATAGCCGATTTCAAAAAGCAATTAATTATAACATAGAAAAAAGATTAAAAGCAGCTAAAACCACATTGATTTATGAACATTAAAATTTATTTATCTATTAATGTTCGTATTTTGTTGTTTAAACCTATATTGTTTAATGCGACACTTTGTCCCCAAAAAAAGCAGCCAGAAAGTCAATGATAACTGACTTTCCGGCTGTTTTTAGGGGGATCATATAATTTGGCAGCTGCATTCCAGCAGAAAACAGTCGATGTCGTTTCAAGACGGTGTCCCGACATCGGTCCTTCCTGCAATCCGTTATTCACGCTCCACTAACTCAGATAAATGCACTTCCTGTTCGTTGGAAGGATCGTCAAGCGGGTAGACTCTTGCCGTTTCGTTGTCTTCATCTACGTGTTGGATATACACCCTTTCTCCATTCAACATTACATTGGCCATCACTGGGGAATCGGCAATTTCCTGGGCGCGCATAGCGTTCATCACATTCCCACCTTTTAATTATGATGGTAATAACTTTCGTCAATTGCCGAATAAATTATACCCGTGTGACTCGACTCTCTGCGCCCCATTACCCCGAAAGACCGGAACAAAGTTGTCCCCCACCTTCTCCGTTAAAATGAGTATTTGAATAATAAATCAAAGACAATCAACCTTCTTGCTTTAATGTTCCCGCCTGCTTGACCCTGTACGGGCTGGTCAACGAAATAATACCGCATATCAGTGCAACCACAACAACTCCTGCACCCACATGGGCTATGCTTACAACTGAGCGTGTATGCTCCAGTGCGACTCCCCCAATGGCAGATCCCAACGATATGCCAACCTGCAGCGCCGAGTTGTTAATGCTTTGCTGGATATCCGAAGAAGCAGGGTCAATCTGGATGATGTAGTTCTGTTGGGGAGGAGCCAGGCTCCAACTAAGCGCTCCCCAAAGCATCATTGCCACAAGAAATACCGGAAAGGAAAACGTTGCGTATGGGAGGAAAAATAATACAACGGCAAAAGAGCTGATGACCAATAAAATACTTTTCCGGGAGCCGATCCGGTCGGCCAGCGTTCCTCCCAGCGCCCCGCCGAATACGGCCGAAAGGCCGAACAGAAAATAGCAAATGCTAATCCAATATTGATTCAAGTTTAATGTAGTTTTCAGAAAAGGTGTGAAATAGGCATAAAGTGTATAATGCCCGGCCAGCGTGAACATGGTTGCCAGATGTGCACTGGCAATTTTTATGCTGCCCAGCGATTTGATCTGTACTGATAAGGGCTCCACCCTTTCACTCGGGATTTTTTCCAGAAACAGATAGATTAATATAAAGGATAAAACGGAAAGCATGGCAATCCCCAAAAATACAGCCCGCCATCCAAAATGGTCAGCAACCAGAATGCCTATAGGCACTCCCAATACAAGGGATGAGCTGATTCCCATATAGACGAATCCCAAAGCTTTCGCCCTGTGGGCCGGTTCTACGATCTTTGCTGCAATCGTCAAAGAGAGAACGACAATCAAGGCGGTGCTCATGGCTGTAATGACCCTTGCGATCATCACCAATAAAAAACCGGGACTGAAATAAGTCATTAAATTTCCGAGAAAAAAAATAGCCAGTGCCAAAAGGTACAACCGTTTTC
This sequence comes from Siminovitchia fortis, assembly GCF_003605365.2. Classification (GTDB taxonomy): domain Bacteria; phylum Bacillota; class Bacilli; order Bacillales; family Bacillaceae_C; genus Siminovitchia; species Siminovitchia fortis. The sequence goes on along the minus strand of NZ_QYTU02000042.1, from coordinate 8,566 downwards.
GTTCAATTTTGGCCGTCAAAGTTAAAAGGACGGGGCCAGAAATGGCATAAACAAGCGCAAATACAGTGATCAGCTGCCCCGCAGTGCCGAGAGTTACATTCAGGTCATCAGCAATCTCAGGTAAAATACCGCCCACAGTCAATTCAACCAATCCTACTGCTATTGTAGAGGCAGCGAGTATAAAAACTTTCAAATTCAAAAAAAGCTCCCCCTCTCCTTTTCCCGCTGCAATACAAAATCTCTATCGGAACCATCTGCCTAAACTTTTAAAATATAAAAAACCCCTGCCACAAAAATAGGAATTTTGTAGTCAGGAGTTATGGTTCCTGGTAGAGACCCTCAAACCAGATTATTGAGGTTATACATACTTTGCGGTTATAAAATTTTTCCGTTTATACTTTATCATATCTGTTCACTTTTTTTCAAGTATGTGTTTTCCTGCTAAGGAACGACCTCAAAATCCAAGATATAAAAATGGCGATCAAATCCAAAAGCTTTTTGTATTTGTTCCATTTTCATAATCCCCATGCTGACAGCATCAACATAAGATAATTTCTGGTCAGGAAAATCTTTCAGTAACTGTTCTGCCAGTTCCAGCGTTTCGTGGTCAGAAAAGATTACCTCTATAGTCCTGTTACTTTGAGAGCTTTCAATTATTTCCAAAAACCGTTTGGCATAGGGAAAACCCTCACGATATCTCAACCAAGTATATGTCTCGGCAATAACAAAGCTGGAAGTAACCCGCTTCACTAAAGGATCAAAGCTTTTAAAGAAATTTCTGACACGTTCATGAAATTGATCCAGTATCGATAAACAATTTATCTTGCTTCATGAGTGTCCTCATTATTTAAATAAATATCTTGATCATGGGCTGTAGAGCCGTTATCAATTCCGTCTTTTACCATACCAATTAGTTCTAAAATTGGATCAGCCAATTCCTTTTTGTTTTCCGTCAGATAATGATTTATAGCATCCCTGATAATTTGTGCTTCTGTCTTGTTTTGCCGGGCGGATAATAATTTGATTTGTTCGTTCTGGTCAGGCTCTAAATAGATTTGTTTTCTAATCTTTATTTCGCCTTTCATTTCAACCACCTCATATACATTATGTAACAACAAGGTGATGTATACAAACAAGCATACACTTGCTTTTTCGCTTTTCGCCCCGCTGATTAAGTAAAAATGATCGTCTTATTCCTATGGACGATTTGATTCCCATCGCAAAAAGGAGGTTACCGTTGTGGCAAGATGTTATGGATTGACCATATTTTTAAAGGCAGTTAATGATGTGCTGTAATTTATGCGTATACGCCTTAGTTCATACGGGGAATGAGCCGTATTCGCAATGCCTGGTTTTATCGTAACGGCATATTGATAGTATTTTTTTGTTTCCTCAATCACTTTATCATTATAATCTCCATACGGATAAGCAAGTGTTGAAACCTTTCGCCCTGTTATTTTTTCCAATTTTATTTTTATATCCCGTAATTCTTTTGTGTAATTTACGGTCTCAGTTAGTCTTGGATGCGTCTCCGTATGGGATTGGACGCTTATGATGCCGGAATCACTGATTTCTTTTAATTCATTAACAGAAAGCCCTGATTGACTGTTTATTTTTTTGCCGATCATAAAAATGGTGGCCTTCGGTTTGAAGGAAGAATCACTGATTTTCTTTAAGATGTGATAAGCATTCATGTTATTTTTATAGCCATCATCAAATGTGATGATGATCGGCTTTTTAATATTTCCAATATGCGGCAGGTCTTCGAATGTAATCAGTGTAAATCCGGCGGATTTTAAATAAAGCATCTGTTTCCCAAAATTTTCCGGTGTGACATACAATTCTTTCATGCCATTTCCTTTGTATTCATCAATCGCATGGTACATCAATATGGGAACACGATATCCATCTTCTGGTGATGATGCCCCTGTCGCGACAGCTGATGCGACCTTTAACTGAATCATTCCTGTTAAAAATAAAATGATAAATGCACATACACTTTTCCTAAGTAATGAATGCTTTAACAATTCGATAGCCTCCAAATCATCCTGTTCTTCCGTCAGGCCTATTGTGCCCTTAATGATTTTGGCTATCACGTTTTTGGTTTTCCTATTTGAATTTTTGTATCGGATGATGATCCAACCCGCAAATGTGTTTTCGTGAGCTGCAGGCAGTTTAAGTAAAAATGATCGTCTTATTCCCATGCACAATCACTTTATTTTCCACATGCCAAGCGACAGCATGGGCAAGGACCTGTTTTTCGACATGGCGGCCGGCAACTTTTAAATCTTCTGCTGTATAGCGGTGGGTAACCCGGATTACGTCCTGCTCGATGATCGGGCCTTCATCAAGATCATTTGTCACATAATGGGCGGTGGCGCCGATCAGTTTCACCCCGCGGTTAAATGCCCTTACATAAGGGTTCGCCCCTACAAATGCCGGCAAAAACGAATGGTGGATATTAATGATTCGATTCGGGAACTTGGAGATAAATTCAGGAGATAGAATTTGCATATACCGCGCAAGGACGATGAAATCCACTTTTCCTTCCAGCAGTTCCAATGTCCGCTGTTCAGCCTCGTCCTTTGTTTCCGCGCTTACCGGAATATGATAGTAAGGAATTCCTTCCCTTTCAACAATTTCCCTCAAATCATCGTGGTTGCTGATGACCATTGGTATGTCCGCGTCAATTTCACCTGACTTGACTCTCCAAATCAATTCCATCAGACAGGATTCCTGCTTGGTCACAAAAATGGCCATACGTTTTCTATCTCTTTTACTGTTTAACTGCCATTTCATCTTGTACTCTTCAGCGAGAGTTTGCATGTCTTCATGCAATTTGTCATAAGAGGCATCGAAATCGTTCAATTCAAATTCGATTCGCATAAAGACCATTCCTGCTTTCGGGTCTGTTGTATGCTGGTCAAATTGGACGATATTCGCCTGGTGCTCCAGCAAAAAATTGGACACTGTCGAAATAATCCCCGGTTTTTCCGGGCAGGAAATCAATAAGGTAGCTCTTGACTGCATAGCGATTCCTCCATTTGTTTTTAACTGAGTAAGTATAAGATGTTTTAGCTATAAAATTTTGAACAAAGCCTTTTGTTGTCTAGCTCCAGCGCCTATCGACTAGCAGACTTCGCACCTCTGGTGCTCCTGCGCCATAGCTTATCAAGGAAGCCTTGTTCAGCTCGTCGCAAAGCTCAGGAAGACTCTCGAAGAAGAAGCTTTCCTACGATAAGTCAACATCGGCTCCGACGCACAGGATGTGCTAGTGCAGGCGAAGCGACAGGGCGTCGCTGCTTGAGCCTGCGTTCCTCGCCGTGTTTCCTTTATCTCGTCGGAGGCACTCCAGTCTGTACGTCGATGGGCAAGGCGCTTCCGCTTTTCTTATTCAATCCGGTCCGGCTATGCATGGACCTCCATGCCGGTAATTGCCAAAGCGGCCTCACCAATGGCTTCGGACAAAGTCGGATGCGGATGTATAGTCTCGGCAATATCCATTGCTGTTAAATTAAACACTTGTGCAAGCCCAGCTCCAGAGATCATTTCCGTTACATTGGGGCCTACCATATGTACTCCCAGCACTTGGCCGGATCCTTCTTCCACCACGAACTTGACAAATCCGTCCGGATTTCCGAACACAAGCGCTTTTCCTACGGCCCGGAAAGAGAATTTGCTTGTTTTTATAAAAAATCCCTCTTCTTTGGCCTGGTCTTCCGTTAATCCGACGCTTGCAGCCTCCGGACTGCTATATATACACTTGGGTACAAGGACAGGATCAAGTTTGGCTGGATAGACACCCGCCATATGTTCAACGGCGATCGCCCCTTCACGCGAAGCCACATGAGCCAGCTGCAGCCCGCCGATGACATCGCCGATGGCATAGATGTTCGGTACGTTTGTCTGGTAATGCTCATTCGTTTTGATAAAAGCCCTGTCCATTTCAATATCCAAAATATCCAAGCCGATATTTTCAGTATTTGGCTTACGGCCGACGGATACAAGAATTTTCTCGGCTGCAAAAGATTTTTCCTCACCCTTATGCTCAGCCTTAACAAAAACCCCGTCACCTTTTTCCAATGTTTCCGGCAGAATCTTGGCATGTGTTATGATCTTCACTTTTTTCTTTTTCAAAAGGCGCTGCATTTCTCTTGAGATGTCCCGGTCTTCCGTTGGCAGGATGCGGTCTTCATATTCAATAATCGTAACATCCAATCCGAAATCCGAGAACATGGATGCCCATTCGATCCCAATTACACCGCCGCCCACAATGATAATCGATTTCGGCAGATCTGTCATTTGCAATGCCTCGTCTGAAGTCATCACATATTTTCCATCAGGTTCAAGTCCCGGCAGGCTCCGTGGCCGTGATCCCGTCGCCACTAAAATATTCTCGGCTCCCAATGTGAGCATTCCTTCTCCCAGCTTCTCTACAAGGACGCTTCGCGGTCCGGCAATCCTTCCAAATCCCTCGTAAACATCAACTTTTCCTTTTTTCATTAAATGCTGCACGCCTTTATACAGCTGTTCCGTAATTTGTTCCTTCCTTAATTGGGCTTTTGAAAAATCGAAGTCACATTCCGGGACAACAACCCCGAATTGTTCCGCATTTTTCGTGTTGGCGTAAATTTCCGCACTTCTTAATAATGCCTTGCTCGGGATACAGCCGGCATGCAAGCAGGTTCCCCCTAATTTGGATTTTTCCACCAAAGCGGCCTGCAGCCCCAACTTGGAGGCGCGAATGGCTGCAACATAACCCCCGGGTCCTCCGCCGATAATCACCACATCGTATATTTTTTTCACTTTTTCATCTTCTCCTCTTTTCCATATTTTATAAATTGGTTTCGATGGCACAGGCGCCCGAGGAAAAACTTCCTCCAACGATAAAACCATTTTCCTCCGTGTAATCTATTTGCGTCTCCTCGTCCAGTTTGCGCAGGGTAAACCTGTCCATTCCGATTCGAATGCCTTTATACTCAATCACATGATCATTTTTCCTCGGTTCATCTACAATAAACTTGAACGACACCGACATCCCGCAGCCACCGGTAATATCCGCATCAATCCGTGGGATTTGACCTTCTTTAACGTCCAAACGTTCAAGCTTTTTCAAAGCCGCCTCCGTCAACGTAATATGCACTTTGCTCCCTCCTTTTGGCTATTGTGTAAAACGAGATGACCTTACGAACGCAGTTTTTCGGGAAAACTTTTCAAAGACCGGTCATCGAAAAAAGGACAGAAAAGGGCGTCTGTTCCCTTCTCTGTCCACGTACCTTCCGGAGTTTTCTCCTTTGGCGGCGTCCTTCAGATCGCGCTCTCCAGAGTTGCGTCCGACTGTGGTTCTTCTGCCTGAGAGATTTGTTCCAAGGGGAATTTTTGGACCTTGCTCCTTCGGCGGCTTAGTTAAAAGCACTCTCCCACAATCTTCACCCGCTATTTTTTCCGTGAAGCCGCTCAGGCCCTCTTCAAACATGGTTTTCCTAAAATTTTCTTCCTCATTTCTTCCCCGGTTGGCGTTGCCGCCAGTCCTCCAAGAGCGGTCTCTTTCAACGTACGGGGCATGCTTTTTCCGATATCGTACATCGCCCCAATGACTTCATCAAAAGGAATACGGCTCTCCACTCCGGCAAGGGCCATATCAGCGGAAGCAAATGCAATCGATGTACCGATCACATTCCGCTTAATGCAGGGTACCTCAACTAGGCCTGCCACCGGGTCGCACACCAGCCCGAGAAGCGACTTGAGCGCCATCGCTCCTGCATTTGCTGCTTGTTCGGGGGTACCCCCTCTCATTTCCACAATGGCGGCTGATGCCATGGCTGTCGCGGATCCGATCTCAGCCTGGCATCCCCCGGCGGCTCCGGAAATAAACGCACGGTTGGCAATCACATAGCCGATGGCGCTGGCCGTAAACAATCCCATTACAAGCCGGTCAAAAGGAATATCGGTATTTTCCTTCAAGGCAAAGATACAGCCTGGAAGGACTCCGGCCGAACCCGCTGTAGGCGTAGCGACAATGACACCCATCCGTGCATTCGTTTCAGAGGTGGCAAATGCATACTTCATTGCATCAACCATCAGGCTTCCGGTCATGTAATTCCCTTTTTCTTTATACTTTTGCATCAAGTACGCATCGCCGCCTGAAATGCCGCTCGGAGCAGGCGATGGATCTGCAATCCCGGATTCAACCGCTTCTTTCATTTTAAGGAGGCGTTCTTTCATCAAGTCGAAAATCTCATCACTGCTTTTTCCTGTCTTTTGTTTTTCAGTCTCTATCATCAGCTCGCCAATCGTCATTTCTTTTTCTTGGCAAAGCTGAAGCAATTCTTCAATAGTGTGAAAATCCATCCCTATCATCTCCGATCCTGAAGATACCTCTGTCTTATGGAGCCAATATCAATCTTGGAATTTAATAATATATCCGCCGGCTGTCCATTGATCAGGAAAATTTTCGAGACCCCTCCGCCCAGGGAAACGCCTCCGATTTCAATTTGCTTGAACCTGTTTTCCATATTGACTAAAAGGGTGTTCGGATGTTCATAATACGGACAGTTCTCTTCCAACTGGAAGGAAACATTCATTTTTTCCTGCCGCGCCAGTTCAAAAGCATGCTTGATTCCGGGATTATCCGTTCCAAGTCCCAGCAATCCGCCCAAGATGGCCTTATCCGTTCCATGGCCCTGATATGTTTCTGCAAAGGAATCGAAAAAAGTAATCTTTACAGAGTCCGGGACCCCGCCAAAGAGATCGTGCCCAAACTTTCCGACCGATACAACCCCTGCTGTATGGGAACTGGACGGCCCGACCATAATGGGTCCGATAATATCGAAGCAACTGTTAAAAACCATCTAAAACGCCTCCATATCTATCTGACCAGTATTTTTTGATAAAGAGGATGCGAATCACATAGCTGCCTGATGCTTTTCTGCACCTTCTCCTTGACCGCGGGATCACCTTTGCTTTTTAAAATGTCGGCCATATTGGCAGCAATGGCGTCCATGTCGCTTTCTTTCATTCCACGAGAAGTAAGAGCGGCCGTTCCAATGCGGATGCCGCTTGTGACAAACGGGCTTTCCGGGTCATACGGGATTGTATTTTTATTGACGGTCATACCTGCTTCTTCCAAAAGCTGCTCTGCTTCCTTTCCAGTCAGCCCCCATGGCCTGACATCCACCAAAACCAGGTGGTTATCCGTTCCGCCGGAAACGATGGCGGCCCCCGCTTTCTTCAATGATTCCGCAAGTTTGGATGCATTGCTCACCACTTGGGATGCATATGCCGTAAAACTTGGATCAAGAGCCTCCTTGAATGCCACAGCCTTCGCCGCAATTACATGCATGAGCGGGCCGCCTTGAATACCAGGGAAGATGGCTTTATTGACTCCCTTGGCAATTTCCTCATTATTGGTTAAAATAATGCCTCCCCGCGGCCCCCGCAGCGTTTTATGGGTCGTACTTGTCACGACATCCGCATAAGGGACAGGAGAAGGGTGAAGCCCCGCAGCGACCAGGCCGGCAATATGTGCCATATCAACCAGGAAATAGGCTCCGATTTTTTCTGCAATTTCTCTGAATCTGGCAAAGTTTATTATTCTCGGATAAGCGCTTGCCCCGGCAATGATCAGCTTTGGTCGCTCCTGCAGGGCGATTTTTTCCACTTCGTCATAATCAATCAAATGGTTATCTTCCCTAACACCATAAGAAACCACCTCAAACCATTTGCCCGACATGTTGACCGGGCTGCCATGTGTCAAATGGCCGCCGTGTGACAGGTTCATGCCCATGATCTTATCGCCGGGTTTAAGCAATGAGAAAAAGACAGCCGTATTTGCCTGGGCGCCTGAGTGAGGCTGAACATTCGCATATTTTGCACCGAACAGCGCTTTCAAACGATCAATGGCCAAATTTTCAACAACATCCACATGCTCGCATCCACCATAATAACGTCTTCCGGGATATCCTTCGGCATATTTGTTCGTTAAAACAGAGCCCATGGCCTCCATCACATCTTCACTGACAAAGTTTTCAGAAGCGATCAGCTCAAGTGACTGATCCTGTCTTTTCCGTTCTTCCTCAATAGCTTGAAAAATCTCAATGTCCGCGTTTGCCAAACTCATTGATTTTTCCTCCTTTTTTTCCTATCCAGCCCCCTGTCTTTTAAAAAAACAGCAAAAAAGGACAGGGGAAAATAGATATTCATCTACCTTCCTCTGTCCTGTTACCTGAGAGTTTAACTTCCATAAAGAAGTATTCCCCTTTGGTGGCCTTCAATAGGCTCTCTCCAGAGACGCGTCCAAACGCGGTGCATTTACCTGAGAGATTGGATCCCATGGTTTTTTTGGGACTTGCTCCTTCGGTGCTAAACAAATAGTTTAGTCTCTCCCGCGATTGTCATTCGCAAAATTTTCACTTTTTATAAATATAACTTATTGTTGAAAATTTGTCAAACGATTCTAAGGAATTTCCGTTTGTTCTTCCGGTTATTCGAATCGATCATTTTGAATGATTTTCACTGGTTCACCTGCTATCCTCTGTATTATATAAGTTGAATTAATTTTTCTTCA
>NZ_QYTU02000041.1 GCF_003605365.2 Siminovitchia fortis | reverse complement strand
TAACAAACTACGTCACGGATTCAGGTAACTATATATATTTATCGGTAATTTCATCAAAAAATGAAGGTTTAAAACAAATTCACGCCCCTATTTTTTAAAAACGTCAATACTGGTTCCATTGAATTTTTATCAATTTGATAGACTTCATGGATGAGGTTGATCCATTTTTCCTGTTCATTGATCTGCAGTTCGCTTATATTGCGGTATGTCATCACTTTCATCGTCCGATTTCTAAGGAAAAAACATTGATGCCCGTTAAAACGAACAGCTGTAACTCTCCTCATCGTGATGTTTTCATCGCGATCTGCATAAGACTCGCCAATGTCATTCAATATATGCTCCTCTGGAAGAGGCGCCCATTTGATCAGCTTTTTTACAAAAGATTTGCCGTTGGAACGCCGGTCAATTTCATATTCTCCGTTTTTTATTTTTGTAAAAATAATTTCTTCCCCGAAACCGTGCAGAACATGGCGGGGCTTTGCCTCCAGCTCTATCGGCTTCATAATGGGGGAACCGTAGCCGACGTCCACATATAAGCGCTTGCCGTTGATTTCAACCATTATTGCCAAATGTGATGGCTGCACCCTGACCAAGGAACAATCAAAACCGAGATCGGAAAGAAGTCGTGCAAAGTTCATATTCAGGGTAAAGCAGGTACCGCCCCACCCTCTATCAGTTAAATTTTTTACAAAATCGGGCAGTGAAGGAACCAGCTCCGGTCCATTTAAAAAATAATGAAATTTGCTGAAAGTTTCATAGGGTACAAGCGAAAGATGATGCTGAATCAGCCTTTGTAAGTAATTGATGCTCGGTAGTTCCTTTTCCAATCGTAAATGCTGCAAATATTGACAAACAGCTGCTTCCATATCTTGGCACCTCCCTGATCCCAATAAAATTACTTCTTTCATTTATTCTTCAATTATACAACATTTATAATAGCACGCTGCTGGGGGTTTTTGGCTCCCCCTTGGAATGGGTTAAAAAGGAAACCAAAATACATATAACCCCGTTCTAAGGACGGGGTTGAAATTCAAATATTTTTTTCCCGGCATTTAAGCCTTACTATTTAAGAAATGAGCCCTTTTGCTGATGGCTTTTATATTTTACCGCTACTCAACGCTTCCCACTCCTCTCGTAATATGCCCATTTTAATGGCATCAAAATATTCACCTTCTACCTTTCTCGCGTTCCTTATTCTCGCTTCTTCTTTCATTCCAATTTTTTCTGCTACCTTGATCATTCTTGCATTCCCAGACCATGTAGACATACCCAATCTATGCAAGTCTGTAGATGTAAAAAGAAAACAGATCCATAGATTGTATGCTTCTGAACCGTATCCTCCGTTCCAAAGGTTTTTATCATAAATTACAATGCCCGTCTCAAGCCAGTCTGTGTTTTTATCCACCCAATATGAACTAACGTATCCAATCGGCTTTCCCTTGGCGCAAATAATCAGAGATTCTGGTACACCGGGTAATATTTCGTTATCTTCTAACCAATCTTTTCTATATTCCTCTTTTGTTTTTCTTACCTCTGGAATGTAAGGTCCATTCCACTTTTTAGCCTCCTGTTCTTCATCTTCATACTTCCAGTAATAAAGTTTATCAATATCTTCTGCTGTTGCCGTTTTTAAAATGACTTTATCTCCGGCAATTTCAACCATATTGTAAAGTCATCCTTTCTTTGTGTAATCGCTCATCTTATTCAATAACCAGGCTCTTTACACATTAAGAAAGAGCCCAATTCTTACTGCAGAAATGCGCTCTTCAATTGAAACTCCTATTTTGAATTCATATAATACACAATATTATCGTTCCAGCGGCCAAATTCATAAATAAATTCCTTTCTCGTACATTCATAGGTAAGCCCGACACGCTCCGCCAATTTAATTGAAGGCATATTATCTACATTGATATGAGCCTCAATGCGATGATATCCAAGGTTTTGAAAACCCATACGAATCCCTTCTTTAACAGCCTCTGTACCGTATCCGTTTTTCCAGAATTGATTATGAATGATATAGCCTAAAAGGCCCCACTGAAATTCTTTTCTCATAATCGTACAAAATTCGACCATGCCGATGTGTTTTTGATCCGATTTCCGAAAAACAGCAAAAACGTATGCCTCATCCCGCTCGGCTAATTTTTGATGCTTTATAACCACATCGTTAAATTTTTCCTGGGTCCATTCCGTCAAATCCATTTTGTCGTCATCGTAGTTATATTGCGAAGGAAGCCTTTGGCTGAATCCTTCCAGCCACCGTTCATAATCCTCATTCTGTAACGGTCTTAACGTTAATCTTTCTGTCTCTGATTGTAATTTGATTTTTTCCCTTTTCAATGTGACATCTCCTTAGCATAATCATTTTATATAATTCTTTTTCCATATACGCCATAAGACATCACTCCTTTATCAAATAATTAAAAATATTATATCACATATACAAATTACATAATAGGAATTTCTCCACAACTTTTGCGAATAGCAAAACAAAGCTTTTCAAATAACTTGATTGTGTAGACACGTATCCCCGGCTTTTGATCTTGAAGGCCAGATGCCCAAAAAAAGACAGTTTAATCAGCGCGGGCTGCATTAAACTGTCTTTCATCAAGTTAAAGNAGTTTAATCAGCGCGGGCTGCATTAAACTGTCTTTCATCAAGTTAAAGAAGTATAAAATTTTACCGAATTTTCTCTTCAAACAGAGGTTAAGTAATGTCCAGCTCCAGGCGCCATCGGCTCGAGGTCATAAGCCAATCGCTGACGAAGGCAAACTACGCCTTCTTCAGCGCTCGTCTTATGCTTGTCGCCTAAGGCTGCGCGCCTTGCGCTTTTCTTTATAAACTTATCTTTTTTCAATTTCCTGCTTAAGCAACTTGTTTACAAGCGGCGGGTTGGCCTGTCCTTTTGTGGCCTTCATCACTTGGCCCACAAGGAAGCCGAGCGCACGTCCCTTTCCGTTCTTGAAGTCTTCAACTGATTGCTCGTTGGCATCCAGCACTTCCGCTATGATTTTCAGAAGTTCGCCTTCGTCGGAAATTTGAACGAGTCCTTTTTCTTTGACGATTGTTTCAGGGTCTCCGCCTTTTTCAATCAATTCACCGAATACTTTTTTCGCGATTTTTGAAGAAATAGTGCCATTTTCGATCAGCTTGATCAAGCCGGCCAATCCTTCAGGAGTCAACGCGACGTCATGGAGTTCTTTTTGCTCCACGTTCAAATAGGCGGATACTTCTCCCATAAGCCAGTTGGATGCCTGTTTCGGATCAGCCCCTGCAGCGATCGCCGCTTCAAAGAAGTCAGACATTTCTTTAGTGAGCGTAAGCACCATTGCATCGTATTCCGGAAGCCCGAGTTCGCCGACATAGCGCTGTTTTCTCGCATCCGGAAGCTCAGGAATTTCCGCACGGACTCTGGCTTTCCATTCGTCGTCAATCGTTAATTTTACAAGATCCGGCTCAGGGAAGTAGCGGTAGTCGTCCGCTGTTTCCTTTACACGCATCAGGATGGTTTTTCCTGATGCTTCATCGTAGCGGCGTGTCTCCTGTAAAATCTTTCCGCCCGAAAGGAGCACTTCCTCTTGGCGTTTTTCTTCATATTCCAGTCCTCTTCTTACGAAGTTAAAAGAGTTCAGGTTTTTCAATTCGGTTTTTGTACCGAACTCTTCCTGTCCGACTGGACGCAAGGAGATGTTCGCGTCGCAGCGAAGAGAACCTTCCTCCATTTTACAGTCGGATACGCCTGTGAATTGGACGATTGCTTTCAATTTTTCCAAATAAGCGTAAGCTTCTTCAGGCGAACGCATATCTGCTTCAGATACGATTTCGATAAGCGGGGTTCCCGCACGATTAAGGTCCACAAGAGAGTAACCTTTCCCTGTATGCGTAAGTTTCCCGGCATCTTCTTCCATATGGACGCGGTTGATGCGAATTTTCTTCTTCTCGCCGTTCACTTCGATTTCAATCCAGCCATTCTTTCCAATCGGATTATCCTGCTGGGAAATTTGGTAAGCTTTCGGATTGTCCGGATAAAAATAGTTTTTCCTGTCAAAGTCGGTTTCAGTAGCGATTTCACAGTTCAAAGCCATGGCTGCTTTCATCGCATATTCGACTGCACGTTTATTCAATACCGGCAAAACTCCAGGATAAGCAAGGTCGATCACTGTTACGTTCGCATTCGGCTCAGCACCGAAATGGTTCGGTGCCGGCGAAAATATTTTTGAATCTGTTTTAAGTTCTACGTGTACTTCAAGTCCGATGACCGTTTCAAAGTTCATTTTTTTCACCCCTTACAGTTGTGGTTTTTGTTCATGATAGTTTGTTGCCTGTTCAAAAGCGTGAGCAACACGGTAAATTGTCTCTTCGTCAAAATAATTTCCGATGATCTGAAGTCCGAGCGGCAATCCATTCGAATATCCGCATGGGACGGAAATCGCAGGAAGTCCTGCAAGATTTACAGGGATTGTCAATAGGTCGCCTGCATACATCGTCATGATATCGTCTACGACTTCGCCCATTTTATAGGCAGGAGTCGGAGTTGTCGGTCCGATAACGACGTCATATTTGGAAAGTACATTGTCAAAGTCCTGCTTGATCAAAGCACGTGCCTGCTGGGCTTTTTTATAATAAGCATCGTAATAGCCTGCGCTTAAGGCAAACGTTCCAAGCATGATGCGGCGTTTTACTTCGTCGCCGAAACCTTCGGAACGCGTCTTTTTATACAAGTCCAAAAGATTCTTCGGATTTTCGGTTCTATAGCCATAGCGGACACCGTCAAAGCGTGCAAGGTTGGATGATGCTTCGGAAGAAGTCACGATATAGTAAGATGCCAATCCGTATTTGGAATATGGAAGAGATACCTCTTCCCAAGTAGCGCCGAGTCCTTCAAGCACTTTTAACGCAGCAAGAACCGCTTTTTTGGATTCCTCGCTGACACCTTCTCCGATATATTCCTTTGGAACGGCGATTTTCAACCCGCGAACATCACCTGTAAGGCTGTTCACATAATTCGGAACCTCGCGCTTGATGGATGTGGAATCGCGGTCATCATGGCCGGAAATGGCCTCTAACACAACAGCATTGTCTTCGACTGTGCGTGTAATCGGCCCGACCTGGTCAAACGAAGAAGCAAATGCCACCACTCCTGAACGGGACACTCTTCCATATGTAGGCTTCAACCCGACTACACCGCAAAAAGCCGCCGGCTGTCTAATGGACCCGCCAGTGTCAGTACCTAGAGAAAACATGACTTCTCCAGCCGCCACTGCCGCTGCAGATCCGCCGGAAGAACCTCCAGGAACAAAATCCAAGTTCCAAGGATTGTATGTAGGATGAAAGAAGGATGTTTCCGTTGTCGAACCCATCGCAAACTCGTCCATATTCGTTTTTCCGATCGTAACCGTACCTTTTGAATTCAATTTCTCCATGACGGTTGCGTTATAAATGGGATCGAAGTTTTCGAGCATTTTACTCGCACAAGTTGTAACCAGGTTTTTCGTTACAATATTATCTTTAATACCCGAAGGTATCCCGAAAAGGGCTTGATTGGATGCGTCTGTACCAATCTGCTCGTCCAGTTTTTTCGCTTGCGCGCGTGCATTTTCTTCATCAACTGTGATAAACGCTTTTACTTTTTCTTCCACCTCGTTGATCCGTGCTAGAGACTGATCGACAAGGTCGGAAACCGTAACTTCTTTTTTATGTAAAAGTTCTTTTACTTCGGATATCTTACGGTCTAACAATGACATGTGGTTTCCTCCTTATTCCAAAATCTGCGGAACTTTGATTAGTCTGCCTTCGTGTTCCGGTACATTTTTCATCGTTTCTTCAATTGGAAGCCCTTCGACCGTCACATCATCCCGCATGACGTTCTCTTGGATGAAAACGTGTGACATCGGCTTAACATTCGAAGTATCCAATTCATCCAGCTTTTCAACCATATTGATCATGTCATCAAGCTGGCTTGTGAACAACTCGGCCTCTTCTTCATTAATTTCCAGGCGGGCTAAATCCGCGATATGATACACTTGCTCTTTGGTAATTCTTGACATCTTTTTCCACCTCCAACTATATTTCGAACCAATCGCAATACTATTGATAATATCAGAAAAAGCCGGCGCCGGGCAAGAGGGAGCGGTGTGGTGCTGCCTCTTAGGAGGCATCCAGTCTGTACGTCAATGGACAGGCGCTTCCGCTTTTCTTGTGTCCAGCTTCAGCGCTCAGCGACTAGCAGACTTCCTTCTCCTTCCTACGATAAGTCAACATCGGCTCGCCTTTGGCTTCGCCGTGTTTCCTTTATCTCGTCAGGAGGCGTCCAGTCTGTACGTCGCTTAACGAGCGCTTCCGCTTTTCTAGTAGATATGCACAAACGGCTTCTCTTCGCCTGCGTTTCTGACAATGAGCGCTTCGGCCCCGTTTACTGAGTTGATTTCCACCTCAACATTTAGATAATCCGGGAAGTGGTCAATGATCAATGACGTGGCCCACTGTGTGAATCCAATGATTTCGGCTTCGCCAAACATCTGGACCGGAATTTCAATTTTCATGTCGACAAGCTGGCCATCTTTGTAAAACCCGCGTCCGATGACGCCGTTATAATTTGGAAAGTATTCTTCGATATCATCTTTGAATCTCATATAAAAAGTCAAATCATCTCGATGATTTTTTTCCGCTTCCTCTGATGGGAAGAGGACATACTTCTCATCGATTTTCTTCCAGTCGCCCAAAGAATTGCCTTTATCCGATACGGCATATGTGAAGAAATTTCCAGGAACGACATCGTTCTTTCCTTTTTGTTCAAACAGAGCGATGACGATTGGGACATCCCCCAGCCCCTTCATACTTCTCATTCGTTTCAGCACTTCTTCAGCCATCTTTTTCCCTTCGGCTTCGAGTTTGTCGCGGGGAATTTTTTGTTCAAATGTTGCCCCATATTTTTCCTTTTGGTAATAGTGGACAGAGTTAAGGGCAAGCCCTACCACTACGCCGCTCAGTTTTACCGATTTATCATTTTTCGTTAAGTAGTTATGTTCCAAAATGTGAGCGAGATAAATCGGGTTTTTTTCGTTCTGTTCCTCGATCGATCCTTTGCCGTCGTTTAACGGGTTCAGCCCCAGATTCTCTTCTTTCTTGAGGCCTCTTTCCTTCAGCTGTTCCTTCGTAAATTTGCGGTTCAGCCAAAGGCCCACTGTTTCTTTATCCAGATGCTGCCCTTCCTGGAACACGTATTTATCCGGAGAAAATTGTCCCGTCGCCACCCGCATCAATCCGGTCTCAAATTCATTGATATCATATCTTGAATTTAGATTTGATACGACCATTCCCCTTGCTTTACTCGGTACAAAAGGAATGAGAGAACGATAGGAATCGGGAAGCTGGTAATTCGGAATGATAGATGTTCCTTTTTGATCATTCTTCTTTTGGACAACTTCCTTCTCATTTTTAAAACCGGGTGCGCATCCTGTTATTAAAACTGCTGCCAGCAGCAGGGAAAACCATTTTTTCATTCCATTTCTTCCACCTTTAACGATTGAGTTCTTCCAGGAGCTTTTCCTCATCCCAAATTTCTATATTCAGTTCCTGCGCTTTTGTCAGCTTCGATCCGGCGTCCTCTCCTGCAATGACCAAGTCCGTCTTTTTACTGACACTGCCCGTAACTTGTCCGCCAAGCGCTTCAATCTTCTCTTTGGCTTCATTTCGCGTCAGTTTCTCGAGTTTGCCTGTTAAAACAACCGTTTTATTGCTAAAAATCGAACCGGATTCCGCTGCTTCCGAAATTCTTGGTCCCTTGTACGTCATATTGACACCGGCCGATTTCAATTCAGAGATCAGTTCCTCTACTTCTTCGCTTTCAAAATAAGTGGCAATCGAATCCGACATTTTTTCTCCCACTTCAGGAATCGTTACAAGATCGTCGCGGGAAGCCGCGATCAGGTTGTCCATCGTTTCATAATGTTCGGCCAAAACCTTTGCCGCGCGTTCCCCGACATGGCGGATCCCCAGTCCAAATAACAACTTCTCAAGGGAGTTGGATTTAGATTTTTCAATCGCCGCCAGCAAATTATTGACGGATTTTTCACCCATCCTCTCCAACTCAAGCAGCTGCTCCTTTTTTAGGAAATATATGTCAGCTGGATCCCTAATCAATTCATGTTCAAACAGCTGGCCAATCACCTTTTCTCCAAGGCCGTCAATATTCATCGCGTTGCGTGAAACGAAGTGGATCAGCCCTTCTCTTCGCTGCGCCGGACATTTCGGATTGATGCAGCGCAGCGCCACTTCCCCTTCCAGGCGCACAAGATCGCTGTCGCACGCGGGGCAATGTGTCGGCATGTGGAACACTGTTTCTTCGCCTGTCCGTCTTTCAGTCAAAACGTTGACAACTTCCGGAATGATATCACCGGCTTTTTTGACGATAACCCAGTCCCCAAGCATAATATCCTTTTCGCGGATTAAATCTTCATTATGCAAGGATGCACGCTGGACAGTTGTACCGGCCACCTGAACTGGTTCCAGAATAGCGGTCGGCGTGATGACGCCGGTCCTGCCTACACTCAATTCGATGTCCGTCAGCCTTGTCACCACTTCTTCGGCAGGGAACTTGTAGGCGATGGCCCAACGGGGCGACTTTGCTGTAAAACCAAGACGGTCCTGCTGCTCTATAGAATCGACTTTTATAACGATTCCGTCTATATCATAATCCAGGTCAGGCCGTTTTTCCGTCCATGTGTCGATATACTCAATCACATCGTCGATCGTTTGGCATTTTCTCCATTCCTTGTTCACCTTCAAGCCGAGCTTCGCCAAGTATTCGAGTGCGCCGCTGTGTGTATCGACACCAAGGGATCCGTAATTTCCAATTCCGTAAAGGAAGATGTCGAGATGCCGGGATGCAGCAATCCTCGGGTCAAGCTGGCGTAAAGAGCCCGCTGCCGCATTCCTCGGATTGGCAAACAGCATTTCGCCTTTCTTTTCCCTTTCCTTGTTAAGGCGCTCAAATGATTTTCTCGGCATGTATGCTTCACCGCGTACTTCAAAGGTCAAATCCTCTTTCAGGCGGATCGGGATGGAACGGATTGTTTTTAAATTAGCTGTAATATTCTCGCCGACAGTTCCGTCTCCCCTGGTCGATCCCAATACGAAGAGTCCGTCTTCATATTGAAGTGAGACTGCAAGCCCGTCGATTTTCAACTCACATACATAGGTAAAATCGTCCCCGATCGCCTGGCGGATGCGGCGGTCAAAATCCCGCAAACTGGCTTCCCCAAAAGCGTTGGCGAGGCTGAGCATCGGCGTTCTGTGTTCCACTTTTTCAAAAGCGGAAAGAGCTTCTCCGCCAACCCGCTGAGTCGGTGACTCTGGCGTCACCAAATCCGGAAATTCACTTTCGATCTCCGTCAATTCACGCATCAGCCGGTCATATTCTGCATCCGGGACAGACGGATTATCCAGAACATGGTATTCATAGTTATATTGGTTTATTAAATTGTGCAGTTCTTTAACCCGGTTTTGGGCAGTCTCACGGTCCATGTCAACAACCCTTTCTCAACCATATTACACTTTCTTGATGGGGGCGAATTCCGCAAGCAGGCGCTTGATCCCTACAGGGCTTGGAAAAGCGATGTCAAGCTCGATGCTTCCGCCGTCTTTTTTTATACTGACAACTGTCCCGGTGCCCCACTTTTTATGCTCTGCGCGATCGCCGACGCTCCATTCCCCCTGGTCTGTTTCGGAAACAGCAGGACGGAAAACAGGCTTTGCCGGGCTTGGCCGGTTTTCCCGGAATCCGAAGGAAGTGGCCGTCCGCGGCTCTGCTCCAACTTCTTCCACCAACTTATCCGGAATTTCATCAATGAAACGGGAGACCGGGTTGATATTTATACGCCCGTAAAGGGTCCGCATATAGGCGTTCGTCAGATACAGCTCCTCTTCCGCCCTTGTGATCCCGACATAGGCGAGGCGCCGTTCTTCTTCCATCTCCTCTTCGTCCATCAAAGAACGGGTATGAGGGAAAATCCCTTCCTCCATACCGATTAGAAAAACGACAGGGAACTCCAGTCCTTTGGCGGAGTGTAAAGTCATAAGCGTCACAGCATCATTGGCTTCGTCCGCTTCGTCCAGCTGGTCGATATCGGCAACAAGCGCCAAGTCGGTTAAAAATGCGACCAGACTTTTATCATCACTGCCGTCTTCAAAGCTTTTCGTTACAGATAAAAATTCTTCGATATTTTCCAGCCGGCTTTCAGCCTCGAGTGACTTCTCAGCCTTAAGCATCTCTTTATATCCTGATTTTTCAATGACCTCTTCCACAAGCTCTGTCACGGAAAGGTATTCCTGCATTTGTACAAAATTATTGATCAATTCGTGGAAAGCCGCTGAAGCATTTGCGATTCTTGGACTGACACCAACAAAATCAATGACTTTCAATACATCGAACATGGAAATGTCCTGTTCGGCTGCATATGCCGCAATCTTATCAATGGAAGCGGCCCCGATTCCCCGCTTTGGCACATTGATGATCCGCTGCAGGCTGATATCATCATCAGGATTGGCGATCAGCCGCAAATAGGCAAGCAGATCCTTGATTTCTTTTCTGTCATAGAACTTTGTTCCACCAACAATGGTATATTGGATATTTGATTTTATTAAAACTTCTTCCATGACCCGGGATTGGGCGTTTGTCCTGTACAGGATCGCAATGTCGGACCTGTCTCTTTTTCCGCCTTCCGTCAGTTCTTTTATTTTACCGGCAACAAACTCAGCTTCGGTTTTTTCACCATCCGCACGGTAATATTGGATGCTATCGCCATCATCATTGTCTGTCCAGAGATTCTTCGGTTTGCGGTTCTGATTGTTTTTGATGACTTCGTTCGCAGCCTCGAGAATTTTTTTGGTCGAACGGTAATTCTGTTCTAGTAAAATGACTTTCGCGTTCGGATAATCTTTTTCAAAAGAGAGGATATTGGCGATATCCGCACCCCGCCACCTGTAGATCGACTGGTCGGAATCCCCGACGACACAGAGATTTTCAAATCGCTCCGCAAGCAGTTTCACGAGCATATATTGCGCCCGGTTCGTATCCTGGTATTCATCTACATGAATGTAGTGGAATTTTCTTTGATAATATTCCAGCACTTCCGGCACTCTTTCGAACAGTTGGATTGTGACCATGATCAGGTCATCGAAGTCGAGAGAATGATTCCTTCTGAGCCGGCGCTGATACTCTGTGTAAACGTCGCTTACGATACGGTCATAGTAACCCCCGGCTTCCTTCGCATATTCCTCCGGCGTAATCAGCTCATTTTTTGCATTGCTGATCGATCCAAGGAGCGCTCTTGCATCAAATTTCTTCGGATCGATATTCTTATCTTTTAAAACACCTTTGATAACCGAAAGCTGATCGGTCGTATCCAGGATGGAAAAATTACGGTTATAACCGAGCCTGTCGATGTCACGGCGCAGCATCCGCACGCACATCGAGTGAAAAGTCGATATCCATACATCTTGGGCACCCGTGCCAATGATTTTTCCGATCCTGTCCTTCATCTCTCTTGCAGCCTTATTCGTGAAAGTAATGGCGAGAATATTGTATGGGTTAACCCCTTTTTCGAGCATTAAATAGGCAACCCGATGGGTCAAAACCCTCGTTTTCCCGCTTCCCGCACCGGCCATAATCAATAACGGGCCTTCCGTCGTTTTGACCGCTTCTTTCTGTTCCTTGTTCAATCCTTCCAGAAGGTTCCCGGTTAAAAATTGCATTTTATCACCAACCTTTAAGAACATTTGTTCTTATTATATCAATAGTATTATCTATTTTTAACAGCCTGAACTGTTTTTAACGCTTCTCCAAGGTTTTCGTATACCGCATTGCCGACAATCACGACATCTGCGTGCTTGCCCATTTCTTTTGCCTGGCCGGCAGTCGAAATGCCGCCCCCATAAAATAGTGTCGTTTTTTCGAGCTCTTCCTTTACTGAGCGGACAATGTCCGGATCCCCGTATGTACCGCTGTATTCCATATAAAAGACCGGCATGCGGAACATCTTTTCAGCCATCATTGCGTAAGCGATGACGTCATCTTCCGTCAAATCCGTGTTGGCGTCAGTCAGTTTTGCCGCCTTGCAGTCACCATTTAAAATACAGTATCCTTCAACAATCATTTCATCCCAGTCGATCAATATTCCGTATTCCTTGACCGCCTCGTGATGCAGGCCGCTCATCCAGCGGAAATCACGGCTGTTCAAGACTGACGGGATAAAATATAAATCAAAACCCGGTGTGATGGATTCAATATTGCTCACTTCCAAAGCGCACGGCACCGTGTAACGCCGGACTCTCGCCATAAGATCGAGCACATTGTCGGACGTAACACCGTCTGTCCCGCCGATAATGATGGCATCCGTTCCGGATTCACAGACTTTTTCCAGCGCCTCGGGGGAAATCTCTTTATTCGGGTCCAATTTAAAAGCATGGCGCCATTTCTTGACATCATACATAAACCATGAGTCCTCCATTCTCCAATTCCGTACACTATTATAACATTACAGAGGCCAAACTCCGAGATGAAATATGAAGAAATGATTGGGTGGAGGGAAAGGCATGGAAAAGTGGATGGCATCAACATTGTGTGGATATAACAAAGGCGCAAGCGCCTGTTTATCGACGTACAGACTGGAGCGCTTCTGACGAGATAAAGGAAACACGCGCAGCGGAGCGGAGCGATGTTGACTTATCGTAGGAAGAAGCGTGAAGTCTGCTAGTCGATAGGCGCTGGAGCTAGACAACAAAAGGCTTTGTTCAAAATTTTAAAGCTAAAAAATCTTATACTTCCTTACTCAGTTAAGAAAAGCGCAAGGCGCGCAGTCTTAGGCGACAAGCATAAGACGAGCGCTGAAGAAGGCGTAGTTTGCCTTCAGCAGCGATTGGCTTAATCCTTGCGCCGATGGCGCCTGGAGCTGGACAACAAAAGGCTTTGTTCAAATTTTAAAGCTAAAAAATCTTATGCTTTCTGATTTAAACTTTGAAAATCCGCAGCGTCATCGCTGCGGATTTTCTTTTTCCATTATCCGGTCCAATACCATTTCATATGAGTCATTGCCGTAATTCAGACAGCGCTTGACCCGGGAAATGGTTGCTGTGCTTGCACCGGTGGCGGCTTCAATTTTTTGATACGTATTTCCTTCCCGAAGCATCCTTGCGACCTCTAGACGCTGGGACAAAGATTGGATTTCATTGATTGTACACAGGTCATCAAAGAATTCGTAGCACTCTTCTACGTCTTTTAACGATAAGATCGCTTCAAACAATTGATCGAGTGCTTTTCCTCTTAACTTCTCAATCTGCATTTGAAAATCCCCTTTATAACTGCTGTCTGTTATCACTCAAAAGAGACCATCGTTAATTCTGGCACGATATTGATCCATGTTTTTCCAGAAACCAATTTCATTGCTTCGCCATTTTTATATGGCAGAATTCTTCCATTTTCATTTTTCCATTCAGCTTCCTGGATGATTCCTTTTTGAAAAACATAAGCTTTTCCACCTGACGTAAGATCGATTCCACGTCTTCCCTCTTCATCTTTTACCGTATGAGCCGCCTCAATGACAATGACATTGTCAAGAAGAACAGGTTGGTCATTGTCATATTCGACTGTTTCGGCGCCTCCGGATGACCGGGTATATTTCTCTTCTTGGGAGTCATAATGGTATTCTGCGATAAAAGTCTGGTTTTGGCTGTATGCCACCTTCAAATTTTCTGCTGCCTCTCCTTCAAGGCTTCCGGCCTCTTCATCGGAAAGGAAGTCCAATGGCTTCGGTGCTTTGTCCATATCATAGCCGGCATCATTTGCACCTTTTTCGATATTTTTAAAAGTGATATAGGAATTATGCGGGGCTTTACGGAAATCAGCCCTCTTAAACAATGTTCCGTCATGCTGTATTCCGTTAATATTGTCAATTGCTCCTGACTTCAATGTCTGCTCTGCTTCCGGGCTGTAGCCATGGGCGACATACAACGCATCATATCCTTTGGAAAGGTCAATAAAATACTGTCTGGCACTTCGGACCGGACCGATATTTTCCGGCTTTTCACTTTGAAAAATGGCCAAAAACCTCGTTACATTTCCTTCTGCGAGCGCTTCATATACAATATCAGCCTGGGAAAGACCGCTTTGCGGCCTCGCATCCGGGTGATTGTTGATTGTGACTGCGACTGCACGTTCAGGCGGTACTATGTTAGTTTCCACCCCGGTCAATGGAGCGGTCTTCTTTATTGCCGCTTTTTCTTTTTCCGGCTGCTTTTTTTCAGACTCCTGTGATTCCTTTTTACCGCAAGCTGAGGCAAACAGCATTAATATTGCCAATATAACGAAAGCCAATCGTGTAAGTTTCAAAATCCCATCCCCTAAGCAGTTCAAATTCTCTTTCTCTCAACTATTTTAACGCATTAACGTCGGAAAGAGTACTGTTTTATTCATTACATCATACATGCCGCGCTGAGTCACGCGGATATACGGCAAATGAGTGGAAGAAAGAAAGAATAACGAATAGACGGGATCCGAAAACGGATACCCCCTGTCTGCAAGCAGCCGTCTTAACTCTTCTTCCTCTCCTATGAGGATAGGAAGCTCTTTTTCCGACATCATTCCTGAGAGAGGAAGACGGATTTCGTGCACAATCTTTCCATTTTCGGCGAGTACGATGCCGCCGCCGATTTCTTTCATTCTCTCAAAAGCTAGTCTCATATCATTTTTGTTTTTTCCAATCAAAATGATGTCTCCTGTGGTGGAAAAAGAAGAGACAAATCCGCACACTTCTCTGGCGAATCCTTTCAAAATTGTATTGATTCTCCACTTCCCTTTTCTGTCCACCAGTGCAAAAAAGGACTCATCACTGTCTTTTGGCAGCTCATCCAATGAGATGTCCATTGCTATTGAATAAGGTTCCGTAATGACGCTGTTAACCATTTTCACCCCAAACGGCATGGAAAATTCCAGGTCTTCCATCGTTAATTCCCAATCCAATGCCAAAGGCTCAATTCCGTAATCCTCCCAATGAATATCTTCATCTATGATAATTGGATTTCCGTCCCTTTTCACCCACTCCCCTTTTGCAAGGACAGAAACGGGCGAAGGATTGTTTTCGCTTTCCAGGAAATTGATGTTGGCAATTCTGCCAGTTCCGATCATTCCATGCAGATGCTGTAGATTATAGTGCCGGGCGACATTATAAGATGCCATATGATAAGCATCGATTGCCGGAATTCCGCTGTCAATCGCCATTCGGATCATCACATCGATTATTCCCTGACTGTAAAATGCGGGTGTTGATCCGTCCGTTGTAAACAACATCGATTCATACTGATTCAGTTCCATCTTTTTCATATCTTCCAAAAGGACAGGCAAATCCGGCCGAATCGAAGAATGCCTTAATGAGACGGTATACCCTTGCATAAGGCGTTTATAAATATCCTTTCCTGTCATCGATTCATGGTCACAATCCGCTCCGAACAGCATCAGTTTGGCGAGCGTCCTGTCGGAAGCCCCGGGAAAATGCCCTTCCACTTTTTTCCCAAGGCGCTTCGTTTCTTGAATCCAATGCAGCATCAGATCATCACCATCCAAAAGCTGCGGCCAGCCGGTAAGCTCACCTCCCTGAACGACTTTATCATGTTCAAGCCATGATTTTACATCACTGTTGGAAAAAATGACTTCTTCCCCTTCAAGCTTTGTTTGAGCATCAAAACGCGTCCACCAATACATCGTAACAGGCGACTCATCGACTTCGCGCAATAGTGAAAACGCTTTCTTTTTCTGTAAATGTAAAAAGAAAAATAGGTTGTCATTTATCGTTGTTGTCGTTCCGGTCTGTGCAGCGAACCGTGAAAATGTTTGCGGATTGTACAAAAGGAACGGATGAACATGCGGCTCAATATAGCCTGGTACCAATGTCAGGCCGGTACAATCTACGATTTCGGCCGCCGTTGTGTTTTTCGGAAGTGCCTCACCGGCATACACAATGCGATCGTCCTTAATCCATATATTTCCTTCCACCCAGCGGCGGAGCTTCGAGTGTAAAAACCGGGCATTTTTTAATAGAATAGCAGGTGGCTTTTTGCCATCAATAATCGCCGCCTGTTCACGTATCTCTTTGTTTCTCCATCTGTATCTCTGTTCCAACATTCAACCCTCCCTAGGGAGTTCACACTGATTTTTTTAATTTTAACATACTTTTTAATTTAACGCAGTGAAGTTTGAAAATCGAATATAAAAAGTTTGTGAAAATGGGGACAGGCCCCAAAAAAACTCCCACCCGCAGGCAGGAGTTCACCCTAATAATGCTTTATATCCGATATCTTTCCGGTAAAAGAAATGGTCGCTGTCGAGCTTCTTCATTTCTTTATATACGTTGTCTGAAGCAGCGGCAATATCCGCACCTTTCGCTGCCAGAAGCAGGAGGCGGCCGCCGTTGGAAACATACGTCCCTTCTTCGCTTCCTGCCGCTGTTCCGGCATGGAATACTTTAACGGAAGGATCCAATGCTTTCAAATCAGGAAGAAGTAATCCTTTCTCATAGCCGCCGGGATAGCCGTTGGTTGCATAAACAACTCCGATCACTGCACCGTCCGACCATTCGATGACTGGCTCTTTGCCTTCTAAAATATCCTTTACGACTTCTGCCAAATCACTGTCAAGTCGTTCAAGGACGACCTGTGTTTCAGGGTCTCCGAACCGGGCGTTGAATTCGATCGTTTTGGAACCGTCTTTTGTTAAAATCAATCCGGCATATAAAATTCCGGTAAACGGCCTTCCTTCTTCAATCATGGCGTTGGCCGTCGGGATCAGAATATCCTTTACAGCCTGCTCCACTTCGCCGGCCGGAATATGAGGGACAGGCGAGTAGGCGCCCATGCCGCCTGTATTCGGGCCTTTGTCTCCGTCAAAAGCTCGCTTGTGGTCCTGCGCGATGACCATCGGATAGACTTTGCCGCCATTGACAAAAGCCATCAGCGAATACTCTTCACCTTCCAAAAATTCTTCAACCACTACACTTGCGGAGGACTCGCCGAACTTTTCATCCAGCAGCATATCTTTCAATGCCGCATGTGCCTCTTCAAGTGTCATTGCTACGACAACGCCTTTTCCAGCGGCAAGCCCGTCAGCCTTAATGACAATAGGTACTCCCTGTTCGTCCACATATGCTTTCGCTTCCTCGTAAGAGTGGAAAGTTTCATAGGCAGCCGTTGGAATCTTGTATTTTTTCATCAAATCCTTTGCAAAGGACTTGCTTCCTTCGATTATCGCGGCGTTTTTCCTGGGACCGAAAATTTTCAGGCCTGCTGCTTCGAACTCATCGACAATCCCGGCGTTCAGGGGAACTTCAGGTCCGACGATTGTCAGCTCGATCTGCTCTTTTTTAGCCAGACCAATCAGTTCTGAAAATGCTGTTTCCTTAATTGGCACTACGGTCGCATCTTCGGCAATACCCGCGTTTCCCGGTGCACAAAAAATTTGGGTCACCTGCTTGCTTTGTTTCAATTTTTTACAGATGGCGTGCTCTCTTCCGCCTCCGCCGACAACCAGAACTTTCAAAGAAATTCACCGTCCATTGTTTTAGTGTTTAAAATGACGCACGCCAGTAAATACCATAGCGATTCCATGTTCATCCGCGGCTTTGATTGAATCTTCGTCGCGAATGGACCCTCCCGGCTGGATAATGGCTGTAATTCCCGCTTTTGCCGCTTCTTCTACGGTATCACTCATCGGGAAGAAAGCATCAGATGCAAGCACGGCGCCTCTCGCTCTTTCCCCTGCCTGTTCAATCGCAATTTTCGCCGCACCTACACGGTTCATCTGTCCTGCTCCCACACCAAGGGTCATCGCTTCATCCGCAACAACGATGGCGTTTGATTTCACATGCTTGACCACTTTCCATGCCAGTTTCAAAGCTGCTATCTCTTCTTCTGTCGGCTTCCGCTTTGTAGGGAAAGTCAGTTCTGCGTCAGCAAGGCCAAGAGCATCCTGATCTTGTACAAGCAATCCGCCTTCAATGGAAGTCAACACTTTTTCGGGCGTATTTTTTTCATCAAACGAAACGGTCAACAGACGGATATTTTTCTTGGCTGTTAAAATGTTCAGGGCTTCCTCTGTAAAAGAAGGCGCAATAATAATTTCCAAGAAGATTTCTTTTAAAATTTTTGCTGCACTTTCGTCCACTTCACGGTTGAACGCGATGATTCCTCCGAAAATGGAAGTCGGATCGGCTTCATATGCTTTTGAAAAAGCGTCTGCCGCATTCTCGCCCGTTCCGACGCCGCAAGGGTTCATATGTTTGACGGCCACTGCTGCCGGCTTGTCAAATTCTTTTACAATTTGTAAAGCTGCGTCAGCATCACGGATGTTGTTAAAAGAAAGCTCTTTTCCATGAAGCTGCTTGGCATGGGCAATGGAAAACTTAGATCCAAGCGGCTTTTCATAAAAAGATGCCTTCTGATGCGGATTTTCTCCGTATCTCAGCGATTGTTTCAACTCATATGTGAATGTCATTCTTTCAGGCTGTTCTTCGCCGACCAAGTTTGTCATGTATTCCGCAATCAAAGCGTCATATGCCGCTGTATGGCGATACACTTTTGCCGCAAGTTTTCTTCTCGTTTCAAGCGAAACATCTTCATTTGAGCGAAGTTCATTTAAGACCTGCCCATAATCGGCGGCATCGACAATAACAACAACACTTTCATGATTTTTGGCAGAAGCGCGAAGCATCGCAGGACCGCCGATATCAATGTTTTCAATGGCTTCTTCGACGGTTACGCCTGGTTTTTCGATCGTTTTCTGGAACGGATATAAATTGACGCACACGACATCGATCCCTTTGATCCCCTGCTTGTCCAACTGAGCCATATGGGACGGGTCATTCTTTTTGGCAAGCAGGCCTCCGTGGATGAACGGATGAAGTGTTTTTACACGGCCTTCCAAAATTTCCGGAAACCCTGTCACCTCGTCAACTGCCGTAACAGGCAGATTGTTCTCTTCCAGTATTTTTTTCGTTCCGCCGGTTGATAAAATTTCAAATTCCAAATTGATTAATTCTTTCGCAAAATCGACGACTCCGGTTTTATCTGACACACTAATGAGCGCTCGTTTCATTCTTGCAGCACCTTCCATTTATCTTTTTCCCTCAAACAGCTTATCGAGCGTTTCAGGATAAAATTCATGTTCAATTTCGTGAACCTTTTGCGCAACTTCATCTTTTGTTGCTCCGTCTTGAATGTCGATGGCCCTTTGAGCGATGATTGGGCCTGTATCCATGCCTTCATCCACAAAATGAATCGTGACACCAGTTACTTTCACGCCTGTGGCGACAGCCTGGCCAATCGCATCAACACCCGGAAAAGCAGGCAGCAGCGATGGATGGATATTGATGATTCGTTCAGGATAGTGTTTGAGCAGCACCGATCCGATCAAACGCATATATCCGGCCAATACAATATAGTCCACGTCATTTTTTTGGAGTTCTTCATGAAGCATCGTCTCGAACTCCACTTTGGATGCGTATTGTTTTGGACTGAATTCCAGAACAGGCACCCCTGCCTTCCTTGCCCTTTCAATGACAAAGGCGCCAGGCTTGTCACAAACCAACAATTTTATTTCTGCCCGGAGCTTTCCGGATTCAACCGCGTCATGGATGGCCTGGAAGTTACTGCCGTTCCCAGACGCAAACACTGCTATCTTTTTCACTTTTGTGTACCTGCCCCTGAAAATTGTACGCTTTCTCCATTAATGACAGTACCGATCCTATAGGCTTTATCGCCCTGCTCTTCAAAAAAGCGGATGGCTTCGTCAGCATCGTCCGGATCTACTGCCAGGACAAGGCCGATTCCCATGTTAAAAATATTGTACATTTCCTCTGTCTGCAGCTTTCCGTATTTTTTCAGAGCTTCAAAGATAGGCAAAACAGGCCAAGAGCCTTCTGTCAACTCAGCGCCCAGTCCTTCCGGAAGCATCCTTGGAATGTTTTCAATAAAACCGCCGCCGGTAATATGGGCCATCCCTTTGATTTCAAACTCCCGAAGCGCAGAAATGACCTGTTTTACATAAATTCGCGTAGGTGTAAGCAGTTCTTCTCCGAGCGGGCCGTTCAATTCCGGCAAACTTTCATCAAGGGAGAATTGATTTTCTTCGAAGAAAATTTTACGGACAAGTGAATAGCCGTTGCTATGGATTCCGCTTGATGCCAGGCCGATCAGCACATCACCTTCATTAATATTCTCCCCATTGATCAACTGGGATTTTTCACAGGCGCCCACTGTAAAACCGGCAAGATCATATTCATCTTCCCCATACATTCCAGGCATTTCGGCCGTTTCTCCGCCAATCAGGGCACATCCAGCCACCTCGCAGCCATCCGCGATTCCCTTGACAATCTGTTCGATTTTATCCGGAACCGCCTTCCCGCAAGCGATATAGTCGAGAAAATAAAGAGGCTCCGCTCCTTGGACAACAACATCATTGACGCACATGGCCACACAATCGATGCCGATTGTATCGTGTTTATCCATCATAAAAGCAAGCATCAGTTTTGTACCGACACCGTCTGTACCGGAAATGAGGACAGGCTCCTTCATATTCATTTCCGACAAGTCGAATGCACCGCCAAATCCGCCCAGCTGCCCCATGACACCGGTCCTGTTCGTCCGTTTCACATGCTTCTTTATTTTCTCAACCGCTTCATAGCCGGCTTCAATATTGACTCCGGCTCTTTGGTAGGCATCAGCCATCCTTATTGCCTCCTATCACCTTTTTACAATCAAGCGGCGGCGAGAAATCGCCGCCTTTTTTGAAAAATTTTTAATAACGGGCCACTCTATTGTTTAATTGTGCGATGTAACCGCTGATTGTGACCGTTTTCCGAGCTTGTGCCACTTTTCGGGCACTTATCCACCCGATTCGTTACCGTTTTCCGAACTTGCCTCACTTTTCGGGCACTTATCCGCCCGATTCGTTACCGTTTTCAGAGCTTGCGCCACTTTTCGGGCACTTATCCCAGTCTGTAGGTCGCTAAACGTCGCCCTACGCTTTTCCTACTCCATCTCTTTCTCATACGGCAATGGCGTATCCGGGTAGATTTCCGTTGGGTATTCGCCGGTAAAGCAGGCCATGCACTGGCCGCAGTTTTTACCCAGGCCTTCCCTTCCGATGGCCTTCAGCATGCCTTCAACGCTTAGGAATGTGAGTGAATCCGCACCGATGATTTCACGGATCTCCTCCACGCTGTGACTGGAAGCGATCAGTTCCTCATGCGTTGAAACATCGATTCCATAAAAGCAAGGGTTCGTCATCGGCGGAGAGCTGATGCATACGTGGACTTCGGTCGCACCGGCTTCTTTTAGCATCCGTACAATCCGCCGGCTTGTCGTACCGCGTACAATTGAATCATCGACCATGATGACACGCTTTCCCTCGACCACCTTTCGAACAGGGGAAAGTTTCATTTTCACTCCCTGCTCGCGAAGCTCCTGAGTCGGTTTGATAAAAGTCCTTCCGACATATCTGTTTTTAATCAACCCAAGTTCGTACGGTATCCCTGCGGTTTCTGCAAAACCGATGGCGGAGGAAATGCTGGAATCCGGGACTCCTGTTACGACGTCACCTTCGACATTTGCTTCTAGAGCGAGCCGCTTTCCGAGATTTTTTCTTGCCGTATGGATGTTGATTCCGCGAATGTCACTGTCCGGCCTTGAGAAATAAACATATTCCATCGTACACATAGCGTGGGAACCTGATAGGGAAAAGCGCTCTTCATGAATGCCTTCATCGTTGATGATGATCAATTCCCCCGGTTCAACATCGCGGATATACTCCGCTCCGATCAAATCGTATGCACATGTTTCTGACGCGACACAATAGGCATCTCCAACTTTTCCGATGGAGAGCGGCCGTAATCCGTTCGGATCCTGTGCGATGATCAGCTCATCTTCCGTCAATACAATCAGGGCGTACGCACCTTTCACCATCGAAAGTGCATTTTTCACCTTGTCTTTTAGCGCCAGGTATCCGCTGCGCTTAATCAGATGCGCAAGCACTTCTGTATCTGTATTCGTCTGAAAAATACTGCCCTGCATTTCCAATTGGTGCTTTAAATCATTGGCGTTGATCAAATTTCCTGTATGTGAAAGAGCAAGACTTCCGCTTGATGAATGGAAGAGAAGCGGCTGAATATTTTCAATGCCGCTCTTTCCTGTATATCTTACATGACCGATCGCTCCACTGCCTTTCAGGCTGTCGAGCTTCTTTTCATCAAATACATCGTTGACGAGCCCATCTCCCTTTATGCCTTTCATGCGCTTTCCGTCCGTTACAACAATTCCGGCGCCTTCCTGCCCTCTATGCTGCAGACTGTGCAGACCATAATATGTCATTCTGGCCGCATCAGGGTGACCCCATATTCCAAACACACCGCATACCTCATTTATGCTTATTTATTCAGCAGAGACGGGATAGCTCCCTTCCAAGCCTCTTCCATCTTTTTGCTGTCGGATTTGACCAATAGCTCTTTATTGTCGTTAAGGATGACTAATTCTGCACTGTCTGTCACTTCACCAATCAATGTTGCGTCATTTACGATTTCTTCAAAAGCTGCCTGATTTTCTTTCCTGACCGAAATAATAAAACGCGATTGTGTTTCAGAGAATAACGCTGTTGTTTTATCTCCGGCAAGTGTCACTTCCGCCCCAAGCCCGTCTGTGTCAAACAGACATTCAGCAAGGGCTACAGCCGCTCCCCCTTCGGAAACATCATGAGCAGAAGATACAAGGCCTTCCCGTATTGCTGCAAGAATCTGCTTCTGTCTCTCAGCTTCAACCGCAAGATCAATGGAAGGGGCTTTTCCAAAAATATCGCCATGAATCAATTTCTGAAGCTCGCTTCCGCCAAATTCAGGTTTCGTTTCTCCAACCATGTAAACCAGGTCGCCCGCTGCTTTGAACGACTGTGTAGTTGTATGAGCAAGGTCCGTTATCAAACCGACCATGCCGATGATCGGCGTTGGATAAATCGCCTTTCCGCCTTTTTCATTATAAAGGGAAACATTTCCACCGATGACCGGGCTGTTAAGGGCCAGACATGCTTCACTGATTCCTTCTGCGGATTTTTCAATCTGCCAAAAGATTTCCGGCTTGTCCGGGCTTCCGAAGTTCAAGCCATCGGTAATGGCAAGAGGCTCTGCTCCCGAGCAGACGACGTTGCGCGCCGCTTCAGCCACAGCAATTTTTCCGCCGGTTTCCGGGTCAAGATAAATGTAGCGAGAGTTGCAGTCCGTTGTGATAGCAATTCCCTTATTCGTTCCCGGAATTCTGACAACTGCTGCATCCGAGCCAGGTGTAACGACCGTATTGGCCCCAACTTGATGGTCGAACTGCCGGTAGACCCACTCTTTGCTGGCAACAGTCGGCTGCTGTAAAAGCTGAAGCAAGGTTCCCTGGTAATCTATTACTTCTGGAATGTCCACTTCCATCTCCTGAAACTCACGGAAATAAGCCGGAACCTCTAATTTTTTATGATAAACCGGCGCTTCTTCTGCAAGGGCATCTGCCGGCACTTCTGCCACAACCTTGCCTTTATGAAGAAGACGAAGCATTTTATCATCCGTTACATGACCAACAGCTACAGCTTCCAGGTCATATTTTGCAAACAGGTCGATGATTTCCTGTTCCCTTCCTTTTTTGATAACGATCAGCATCCGCTCTTGCGATTCGGACAGCATCATTTCATAAGGAGTCATGTTCTCTTCGCGCTGGGGAATCAGGTCAAGATCCATTTCAACGCCGTACCCTGCCTTACTTGCCATTTCGGCAGAGGAACTTGTCAATCCGGCTGCACCCATATCCTGGATTCCGATCAATGCATCCGATTTTACAAGTTCCAAGCATGCATCCATTAACAGTTTTTCTGTAAAAGGGTCGCCTGCCTGTACCGCTGCGCGTTCTTCGTCTTCATCCTCAGACAGTTCTGCTGAAGAAAAAGTCGCTCCGTGAATGCCGTCCCGGCCTGTCGCAGCGCCGACATACATAACAGTGTTTCCTGCACCTTTGGCTTGGCCTTTCTGCATGTCTTCATGGTTAAGGAGACCGACAACCATTGCATTGACTAGAGGGTTGCTTTCATATGCCGGATCAAATTGGATCTCCCCGCCTACTGTCGGAACACCAAGTGCATTTCCATAATCGGCGATTCCAGCCACTGCCTGCTCAAGCAAATAACGAACCCATGGAGAATCCAATTCTCCGAATCTCAAAGAATTCATCGCTGCAATAGGACGGGCGCCCATTGAAAATACGTCACGGACGATACCGCCGACACCAGTAGCCGCTCCTTCGTATGGTTCAACAGCCGAAGGGGAGTTATGGCTCTCAACTTTGAAAACAACCGCCTGGTTATCGCCAATGTCTACGATTCCGGCACCTTCTCCAGGACCTTGTAAAACTTGTTTTCCTTCTGTCGGGAACTTTTTCAACACAGGCTTGGAGCTTTTGTAGCTGCAGTGTTCAGACCACATGACGGAAAAAAGTCCGGTTTCCGTATAGTTCGGCGTTCTTCCAAGCATTTTTTCCGCAAGTTCGAACTCTTCGTCCGATAAGCCCATCTCTTGATAGATCTTTTGTTCTTTAATCTCGGATGGAGTCGGCTCAAGCATTTGTGACATGTTGTTCCCTCCAGTTTTGTACAATTGATTTGAACAATTTAACCCCATCGGTGCTGCCCAATAGTTGATCTACAGCCCTTTCAGGGTGAGGCATCATACCGAGGACATTTCCTTTTTCATTCGTAATGCCGGCAATATCGGCCAAGCTGCCATTTGGATTTTCAGATGTATAGGTGAAGATGATTTGATGATTGTCCTGCAGCTTCTTCAATTCCGTTTCGCTGCAGTAAAAATGACCTTTTTTATGCGCTACAGGCAGAGAAATGATTTCTCCATTTTCATAAAGTGAAGTGAATGCTGTATCGTTGTTTGCCACCTGGAGTTTTACCGGCTTACAGACAAACTTCAAGCTTTCATTTGTAAGCATGGTGCCTGGAAGCAATCCAGCTTCAAGAAGTATTTGAAATCCGTTTCCGATGCCAAGTACAAGCTTTCCGGCTGCAGCCGCTTTTTTGATTCCCTTTATGACGGGCTGCCTTTTGGCGACGGCTCCCGGCCTGACTGCATCACCGTATGACGCTCCTCCTGGAATCAGAACAGCATCATACTCATCAAGGCTCAAAGTGTCGTGACGGACATATTCCACTTCTTCTCCGGTGGTCTGCCTAATGGCTTCATATAAATCAGATTCGCATGATGTGCCTGGAAAAACGACTATTGCGATTTTCACTTTGCAGCCGCCTCCTCGATTTCAAAGCGGTAATCTTCAACTTCCGTGTTTACAAGAAGGTTTTGGCACATATCGTGGACTGCTTTTTCCACATTTTCTGTTTTGTCAATTGTCAATTCAATATATTTCCCGACACGGACATTTTCAACTTCAGGAAAATCGGATTTCTTCAGTTCCTTTGTTGCCGCCGCTCCCTCCGGATCGATGACACTTTCTTTCAATGTTACAAATACCTTCACTTTATACATCTTCATTTCTCCTTCCGCATGCGCGAGTTTTAGTTCAGTCCAAGACGTTCAAATATTGCATCAACGTGTTTCAAGTGATACCTCGGGTCAAAACATGCATCAATTTCATCTTGGTTCAGCAGCTTTTGGACTGTTGCATCCTCTTCAATCAACGTTTTGAATGAGATTTGTTTCTCCCATGCTTCCATTGCCTTCGGCTGTACCGTATCATAGGCCTCTTCACGGGAAAGCCCCTTGTCAATCAACGTTAACAGCACTTGCTGGGAAAAGATCAATCCAAGCGTCCTATCCATATTTCTTTTCATATTTTCCGGATAGACCGTCAAGTTTTTCACGACATTGCCGAAGCGGTTCAGCATATAATTCAATGCAATGGTTGCATCCGGCAGAATGATTCTTTCCGCGGATGAGTGGGAAATGTCGCGCTCATGCCACAAAGGCACATTGTCATAGGCTGTTACCATGTAACCCCTTAAGACGCGGGCCATTCCGGCCATATTTTCCGATGCGATCGGATTGCGTTTATGAGGCATGGCGGAAGATCCTTTTTGTCCTTTAGCAAAAAACTCTTCCACTTCACGAGTCTCACTTTTTTGCAGGCCGCGAATTTCAACGGCGAATTTTTCAATCGATGTTGCGATCAGCGCTAGCACTCCCATATAATGGGCGTGGCGGTCACGCTGCAATGTTTGCGTTGAAAGAGGTGCCGGCTGCAGCCCCAGCTTTTCACAAACAAATTTTTCTACAAAAGGATCGATGTTCGCATAGGTGCCGACAGCTCCGGATATTTTTCCGAACTCGACTCCTTCTGCTGCCTGATTGAATCTTTCCAGATTTCTTTTCATTTCTTCGTACCAGAGCGCCATCTTCAATCCAAAAGTTGTCGGCTCCGCATGAACGCCGTGCGTTCTTCCCATCATCATCGTATCTTTATGCTCAACCGCTTTTTCACGTAAAATCGTGATAAAGTTCTCGAGATCTTTCCTGATGATTGTATTGGCCTGCTTTAATAAATAAGAAAGGGCCGTATCTACGACATCCGTTGATGTCAATCCGTAGTGGATCCATTTCCGTTCTTCGCCGAGCGTTTCTGAGACAGCCCTTGTAAAGGCTACAACGTCGTGCCTTGTCTCCTGTTCGATCTCTTTGATCCGATCAACATCAAAGCCCGCTTTTTCACGGATTTGTTTTACATCTTCCTTGGGAATCTCTCCAAGTTCGGACCAGGCTTCACATGCCAGAATCTCAACTTCCAGCCATGCCCTATACCTGTTCTCTTCTTCCCAAACCGCACCCATTTCAGGTCTTGTATAACGTTCAATCATTGTCAGAAATCCTCTCTTTTCAACCTATTTCCAAATCTCATTTCCATTCAAGTCTTCCAGGGTTTTATCCATGTCGGTGGTCAGGATGGTGATATGCCCCATTTTCCGGTTCATTTTCGCTTCCATTTTTCCGTAAAAATGAACGTTCCAATCCGGCTGCTGCGGGATTTGTTCGATGACGCCTTCCACATGCTGGCCGAGTACATTCACCATTACAGCCTGTTCCAATAACCTTGTCTTCATTAAAGGCCATCCGCAAACTGCACGGATATGCTGGCCAAACTGAGAAATATTGCACGCTTCAATCGTGTAATGTCCTGAATTGTGCGGACGCGGCGCCAATTCATTTACATATATCTTTTCATCTTTCGTCAAAAACATTTCAACAGCCAGCGTTCCGACCAAATTTAAGTGCGCGGCTATTTTTTCAGCCAATTTTTCGGCTTGCTTTACGACGTTTTCGGACACTCTTGCTGGAGCAATCGTTTCATGTAAAATATTGTTCACATGGATATTTTCTCCGACTGGAAAAACTTCAAGCTCTCCATTTGCACTTCTTGTCATGATCACTGAAATTTCTTTTTCAAACGGGACCCAGGATTCCAATACACATGGTCCGTTTTTTAACAGAGACGCTGCTTCCTTGGCATCTTCTGTCTCGTTTAGGACGTACTGTCCTTTGCCGTCATATCCTCCGCGGGAAGTTTTTAAAACACTCGGAAAACCGATATGTTTTAAAGCTTTATCCAGGTCCTCTTTGCTGCGAATGACAGCATAAGGGGCGACTTCCACGCCGGCATCCGTCAGTGCCTGTTTTTCGAGAATACGGTCCTGGGTGATCTTGATCAGTTCTGCTCCCTGTGGGACATAGGCTTTTTCCGTCAGCCATTTGAGTGCTTCATAGTCAACATTTTCAAATTCATAGGTGATCACATCACTGACCGAAGCAAGTTTTAAAAGTGCGTCCTTGTCATCATAAGGTGCAATGATTTCTTCATCTGCCACTTGCCCTGTGGGCGAATCGGCTGAGGGCTCGACAACGGCAATCTTAAACCCCGCATGTTTTGCCGCTAATGCCATCATTCGTCCCAGCTGCCCTCCGCCGATAATACCGATCGTACTTCCCGGTTGTATCAATTTAGACAAGCTCATCACTGCTTCCTAGAACTTTTTCTTTTAAGGCATCTCTTCTATTTATAAGCCTTTTATAAAGGGCACCATCCTCTGCCGCCAGTATTTGTGCTGCGAGAAGGCCTGCATTCGTGGCACCGGCCTTTCCGATGGCAACAGTCGCAACCGGAACGCCACCCGGCATCTGAACGATGGATAATAACGAGTCCATTCCTTTTAAAGCTCTGGATTCAACAGGAACCCCAATAACGGGAACTAGCGTTTTTGCAGCGACCATACCCGGTAAATGAGCCGCGCCGCCGGCACCGGCAATAATGACTTTCAATCCTTTTTCTTTGGCAGTTTCCGCATATTCAAACATCAAATCAGGTGTCCTGTGCGCAGATACAACCTTTTTTTCATAAGAAACCCCTAACTCGTCCAAGATATCACAGGCATGCTTCATTGTTTCCCAGTCCGATGTACTGCCCATAATGATTCCGACTTCGGCCTTCATGAAATAAACCCTCCGTCTCTTTTTTTCAATAAAAAACCGGATAAACTACTTTCTTTCTGGAAAGAAAGCAGATTATCCGGGAGTTCATACACAAAAATATTTCCCAAATCCCACTTTCCTCATAGTCCAATTATTTACGGTAATTGGGTAGAAACTGATGGGCCTTATCCCCATGATATATGAGGTTTAACAATTTAATCTTAACAATCCATCGTTTCGATGTCAAACAATAATCGAACGATATAATAAACTTGTTTACCAATGTTCGGATTTAGGTCTTTTTTATCCCTTCAAAAATAACTTTTTGAGAGATTGGCTTATATTCAATTGTTCCTTTTTTCTTCTCTTCCATGAACACCGGCTTTTCGATCCGCCGGACGGGACGGTATCCCTCCCGCTCCATCCTTTCTAGACATTCGCTGATTGTTTCATTTTCCTCAACGGTAAATTTCTTTTTCAAAGAACTCAATGAGGCAGTTTTCCTTTCTTTACAGATTTCACCCAGAAGCCGCCATAAATCGTCTTCGGTTCATAGGCAATGATAAAAGCTTTCGGATCAAGGTCTTTTATTAGCTGATAAAGCTTTAATTCGTATTTTCTCGGTGTAAGGACCTGCAGGGCCATTCGATCACCTTCAAGCCCTTGCGCTGCCCAGCTTGTCACTCCATACCCCTTGTCTCGAAGCTGTTTTGGAAGATCTCTGTCATATTCTTTTGTAATAACATTTACGGTTATGTACCCAAGAGCCATTTTTTCTTCAATTTTTGTACCCACAATAACTCCAATACCGTAACCTACGGCATAGGCAATGAGATTTTGGATTTGATTCAGGTTATCAAGTACCAGTCCTAGGCCCACGACGTAAATGACAATTTCTATCATACTGACAACAGCAGCAACATAACGATATCCCTTTAGAGTCAAAATCATTCGGATCGTGAAAAAAGAAACATAAATAACATTAATAATAAAAATAATGGCTACTATTACCAGGCTGTTCTCCAACATTGAGGGCCTCATCCTTTCTTAATTAAACCTGAGACAATTATAAAGGATTTTAATCCGTTTTCATATTTAATAGTATTATCGGAATATCCTTAATTCTTATGAAGGAAGGACTGAAAACTTTCAGAAAAAGGGGTGTTCGAATAGATAAAATATATGAAGAACTTTACTTGATCGGTGAGCTGTGAATGAAAATAGAGGATACAGGTTTGATGGTATTTATGAAATAAGATCGGGATTGCACGAATTGGGTGGGAATTGCACGAAATGAGGGTGTGATTGCACGAACTCAGGCGGAATTGCACGAATTGGGAGCGTAATTGCACGAACTGGACCTGGAATTGCACGAATTCCGGCTCGAATTGCACGATTGGATTTTGAACCAGTCAACCGGCTCGATATTTTCTGATTGTCCGAGCCCTAGGAATACAAAAAAACATGAAGTACTTGACCCCATGTTTTCTTTGTTGCCCGGCGGCGTCCTGCTCTCGCAA
>NZ_QYTU02000040.1 GCF_003605365.2 Siminovitchia fortis | reverse complement strand
TAAGGGCGTAGGTCGCGTAAGCGGCGCGAGGGTTCAAATCCCTCCTTCTCCGCCATTTTATTAGGCCCCTTGGTCAAGCGGTTAAGACACCGCCCTTTCACGGCGGTAACACGGGTTCGAATCCCGTAGGGGTCATCACAGCAAGAGGAACCATTCCGACACTGGAATGGTTCCTCTTTACTTTATCGTTTATCCCTGTCTACATAGCCGTCAGTTTGGTGATAGGGGAGGTCACCAAAGGGAGTGTCTGTTCCTTCATCATCCAACTCTTCTTCGTATTCCCGTTCGTCGTCCGTCTGGTATACTTCAACATCGTCCGCTTTCATATCGTTTCCTGTAAACATTTCATATTCTTCAGTAAAACCATCCTTGATCTTGTCACGGTAAAGCTCATCATAACTGTTGTAATCACCTTCAAAATCCGAAGGGGTCTCTGATGTCCCGTATTTGGCCACTTCCTGAAAGCTGTCATGGTAATCGCGGATTCCTCCTTCCTTATGGCGCCCGGAAAAGGAGTTGTCATAAGCAGGTTTCAAATAATCTTGTTCTGCGGGACGGTCGTCAGGTATCGAGCGCTCGGAAGTATGTTCCGTGCAGGTTGTTGCATAGGGGATGGCCTCAAGACGGTCATACGGTATCTCTTTCCCGCATATTTCGCATTTGCCATAGGTTCCCTTATCCATTGAGGAAAGTGCTGCTTCCACCTTTCCCAACTGATCTTCTTCGTGTACAGAAAGGGCCATATCCTTTTCCCTCTCATACAGCTCGGTGCCCAAATCCGCAGGATGGTTATCATATGATGAGAGTTCCAAGCTTTCTTTCTCGCTCTCGTGCTCCAAAATTCCGTCTTCTGCATCTATCGTTCCCTGCAGATTCTGCTTTTCTTCCAACAGCATGTTCTTCAATGTATTTAATTGCTGCTCTGTCAGCAAGATTTTCACTTCCCTTTTTTGTTTATGATTAGTATGGGCGATTTTTGGTCTAATAATAAAGCGGTGTAATATTTATTTTCCTTTATTTCAATTGGAATAAACATATGGGAAAAATTAAAAAACCGACATGCCAAAAAATAGCATGTCGGTTTATTTAATAAGGTTGCTTATAAGGAAACTGATCGCCAACAGGAATCCAAAAATCGTATTCGTCTGTGCAGTGGCTTTCATCGCCGGCATCATCTGGACCGGCTCGGTTTTTCCAATAAAACCTTTGACCGCTCTGACAGCTTTCGGGATACTGGCAAATGTGATAAGAAGCCATGGAGATAAAGAAAAGAATAATATCAATGCTAAAATAAACAAGTATGAAACAATAAACATTGCGGCCAGTAATTGAATTGCTTTTTTCCGGCCCAAAAGTATGGCGATTGTTTTCCTTCCGCTTTCCCTGTCCCCATCCAAGTCACGGATATTGTTGGCCAGCATGATGGAGCCAATCAAAATGGAGATGGGAATGGATGCAAGGACGCTGATGGAATCAATTTTCCCGGCTTGAATAAAATAGGCGATCTGTGTAATGACAAATCCCATGAAAAAGCCGGATGTGATTTCACCAAACGGAGTATAGGCGATCGGGTAAGGTCCGCCGGTATAAAAATAACCGGCTGCCATGCAAACGAGTCCGATGGCAGCAAGCCACCAGCTGCTGTTGGCAGAAATATAGACTCCGAGCAGCAGGGCCGTTCCAAAAAATGCAAATCCCAATCCAAGGACGGTTCCAGGTTTGACCCCATTGCGCACGATAGCTCCTCCAATGCCGACCGAATGCTTTGTATCAAGGCCTCTTGCGAAGTCAAAGTATTCATTGAACATATTGGTCGCCGCCTGTATGAGCAGGCTTGCTATGAGCATCGCTGCAAAAAGGAGGCCGTGTATAGAGTAATGTTTTGCTGCCAAGACTGTACCCAAAAGCACAGGCACAAACGCAGCCGTCAATGTATGCGGGCGAGTAAGACGCCACCAAATCCGCCAGCCTTTTTCCGGTGGAACGGCAGATTGAGCATGAAGATTCATAAAATTCCTCTCCCTTAACATATTCACCTAATAAAGTGTAGAGAATGTATGGAGAAGTGTCAATCCCTTTCGGGCAAAGTTTCAATTTAAAGCTGTTTTACTACATTTAGTGTCTCCCTTCATATATAATAAGGAAGGAGAATATATGATAAGTCTATCGCTTTAGGAGAGATTTATGTTGATGAATTCACCATTCCAAACAAAGTATATAAATACCTTAAAGCATAAAACAGAATCCAATAAAGTGTTGGCAAGTTATACAAAAAAAGTGGATAAGATCGATCCCTTTGCCTTTTACCAAATTAACAGGCCCCCAGATGAAGGGGAGCGTTTTTTTTGGAAAAGCCCGGATGACGATATGACGATTGTCGGCGTTGGCCTTCTCCGTTCTTTTTCCAATAGCGGGGCGGACGACCGCTTCAGCCGGATTGAAACAGAATGGAATGATATCCTATCTTCCGCTGTAATCGATAATCCCTTCCATGTGCCTGGCACGGGACCGCTTTTGTTTGGCGGTTTTTCTTTTGACCCATACAGCCTGAAAGAGGAGAAGTGGCAGCCTTTCGGTGATGCTTTATTTTATTTGCCTGAATATATGCTGACAGTCATTGGCGATGACTATTATTTGACAGTAAATCTTTTTGAAAGCGATGAGTTGTCTAACCAAACGAATAAGGTGGAAAAAACTTTTGATTTGTTAATAAAAAATGAAGAACCTTCCCAGGTTCCTGCGCCACACCTGGAAAGCAGGGAAGAACTTTACGTCCCTGAGTGGCTGGATTCCGTAGCCGAAGTCGTTAATGTACTAAGGACATCAGAAATTGTAAAGAAAGTCGTTCTATCAAGAGAAATGATGTTGAATTTTTCAGAGCCTGTGTCATCAGAATATGTATTGAAGCAGCTTCATACCCAGCAAAAGGACAGCTTCATTTTTCTTCTGGAAACGCCTGATGGCAGCTTCGCAGGGGCATCCCCCGAAAGGCTTGTTAAAAAGATGAACGATCAAGTATTATCGACAAGCCTGGCCGGGTCGATCGGCAGAAGTGAGGACTCCAAAGAAGACAGGGAGCTTGGGAATATACTGTTAAACGATGAAAAAAATCTATATGAGCATCATCTGGTTGTAGATATGATTAAAAAGGCACTTGAGCCATATTGCAGGGAGCTGCAGGTCCCTGATGATCCTGTTCTTTTGCGGACCCCGTATATACAGCATCTGTATACGCCGGTATCAGGTGTTGCCAAATCAGGCACGTCTATATTCCATATTGTGGGGGAACTGCATCCAACGCCAGCTTTGGGCGGTGTGCCAACCGGTCAGTCGATGAAAATAATTAGAGACAAAGAAAAAATGGACAGAGGCTTTTATGCTTCCCCAATCGGCTGGACTGATTTTGACGGAAATGGAGAGTTCATTGTTGCTATCCGTTCAGGCTTGCTCAAAGGTAAACAAGCTTTTTTATATGCCGGCTGCGGGCTGGTTGCTGATTCTGATCCAAAAGAGGAATTAAAAGAAACGGGCATCAAGTTTCGGCCAATGTTGCAGGCAATGGGAGGGAAAAGTGAATGAATTGGCAGCAATCATTAACGGAATATGCGGCAAGCTTCATTGAGGGGCTTGCCTGTTCAGGCGTCAAAGAGGTTGTCATCAGTCCCGGTTCCAGGTCCACACCGCTGGCCATGCTTTTTGTTGAACATCAGGACATTCAGGTATATATGAATATAGATGAACGCTCCGCCGCATTTTTTGCCATGGGACTTGCCAAGGCTTCAGATCGCCCTGTTGCCCTGCTCTGCACATCGGGAACAGCGGCAGCGAATTATTTTCCTGCGGTCATTGAAGCAAGTCTTTCCAGGGTTCCGCTAATTGTTCTGACTGCGGACCGGCCTCATGAGTTGAGGGATGTAGGGGCTCCGCAGGCAATTGACCAGCTCCATCTATATGGGAGGCATGTCAGGTGGTTTGCTGACTTGGCATTGCCGGAATCCGGGAATGAAATGATAAAATACGCCAAGACTTCAGCGGTACGGGCTGCTTCCATGGCCAAAGGAGTGCTTCCCGGGCCGGTACATGTCAATTTTCCTTTGAGGGAGCCGCTTGTTCCTGATTTGGAACAGCCGTTTCATTATGATTCAAATCCGGCACTTCCTTATGTATCAGAAGGACATCTGAATATTCCGTTTGAAACTTATAAAGAAATTGCAGACCAGTGTTCAATGGCCGAAAAGGGCTTGATTGTTTGCGGAAATATAGATAAACCTGGTTTTCCGGAAGCTGTTCTTGCACTGGCCAATTCGCTGGGATTTCCGATATTGGCTGATCCCCTTTCCCAGCTGAGAAGCGGAAGCTTTGAAAAAGAGATGGTTATCGACTGCTATGATACATTTTTAAAAAAATCCGATGCAGCTAATGAAAAGCTAAAGCCTGATCTTGTCATCCAGTTCGGAGGGCAGCCCGTTTCCAAACCCCTTTCATTATTTTTAAAAAGCGCAAGAGAAGCGGAACAGTTGATTATAGACGGAAGCGGAGGCTGGCGTGACCCAAACCGAGCAGGCACTCATATGATTCATTGTGAAGAAACAGTATTTTGCCGGCAGCTGCAACAATTGGTGGAAGAGAGAAATGACAGTTCCTGGAAAAAACTGTGGATTGATCTGAATCAACGGACAAAAAACATCATTCAATCCTATATTCAGTCAATATCCGATATGGAGGAAGGTAAAGCTGTTTCTACGCTTTGCGGTTTATTGCCTCCGGACAGCACAGTGTATATAGGAAACAGCATGCCAATCAGGGATATGGATACCTTCTTCCATACAAACGAAAATAATATTCGGCTTATGGCCAATCGCGGTGCAAATGGAATAGACGGGGTAGTGTCCAGTGCGGTTGGTGCTGCAGTCCATTGCCGGCCGCTTTTCCTTCTGATTGGCGACCTCTCCTTCTTCCACGATATGAATGGATTGCTGGCTGCCAAGCTTCACAAAATCAATATCAATATTATTCTTCTGAACAATGACGGCGGCGGGATATTCTCTCATCTGCCGCAGGCGGAAGAAGGAGAAAACTTTGAGTTGATTTTTGGAACTCCGACAGGGTTGAATTTCGAGCATGCCGCTATGATGTATAATGGCCAATATACTAAAGTGCTGGAGTGGGAAGATTTCCCTGTTGCCATAAGAGAAGCGGCTGCCAACGAAGGTTTGAATATCATTGAAGTACCAACGGACAGGACGAGGAATTTGCAGGTGCACCGAGAATTATGGGAACAGGTTTCCCGGGAAATAAACAAATATCTGCAGAGTGACGAAACATGCTGATTCATGTCAATCATGTTAAGTACCATGTGGAATTAACTGGAAAAGAAGAGTCGCCTGCGGTTATTCTTTTGCACGGTTTTACCGGAGACCATACCACTTGGAATAGCTTGACCAATGCGTTAAAGGATTTCTTTCAAGTCGTTGCCATCGATCTTCTTGGCCATGGCAAGACAGATTCCCCGGAGCAGCCGGAACGATATGTGATGGAAAATGCGGCAAAAGATATTGTTTCTATAATGGATCAATTGAAAATTGACAAGGCCCATTTGCTTGGCTATTCCATGGGGGGCAGACTCGCTCTGGGAACATCGATATTGTTTCCTGAAAGATTTGAGACGCTAATGCTTGAAAGCGCGTCTCCAGGATTAAAAACAGAGCAGGAAAAGATAGCAAGAATTCAAAGCGACGAATCCTTGGCAGCTGGAATTTTGGAGCAAGGAGTCGAGAGTTTTGTAAATTACTGGGAAAATATCCCTCTTTTTCAAACTCAAAAAAGACTTCCATCGGCTATCAGGGATCAAATTCGTACACAGAGGCTGCAAAACGATCCGATTGGGCTTGCAAACAGCCTAATCGGGTTTGGAACAGGAAGGCAGCTGTCTTGGTGGGATAAGCTTCAGGAGCTTGACATTCCTGTTTTGCTAATGTGTGGAAAACAGGATGAAAAGTTCTGTAAAATTGCGGCTGAAATGAATCGGCTTTTTCCAAAAGCCAAGATAATGGAATTTAATGATGCCGGACATGCTATCCACGTGGAAGAACCTAAAAAATTTGATACAATAGTGAAGGAGTTTCTGATTGAACAGGAACAATTATCTTAGGAGGAGGTTCCTTCATGGCAATCAATTGGACGAAAGAAAGAGAGTATGAAGATATTTTATAT
Organism: Siminovitchia fortis; assembly: GCF_003605365.2. Taxonomy (GTDB): domain Bacteria; phylum Bacillota; class Bacilli; order Bacillales; family Bacillaceae_C; genus Siminovitchia; species Siminovitchia fortis. The sequence continues at coordinate 25,130 of NZ_QYTU02000040.1, read as the reverse complement.
GAAACGTATAACGGGATTGCTAAAGTGACGATCAACCGGCCTGAAGTACATAATGCATTTAGACCGAAAACCGTTATGGAATTGATCGATGCTTTTGCCTATGCAAGGGATGACGAAAAAATTGGGGTTATCGTTCTTACCGGCGCAGGCGGAAAGGCATTTTGTTCAGGGGGAGACCAGTCTGTAAGAGGGCACGGAGGATATGTCGGCGAAGACAATATCCCCCGTTTGAATGTTTTGGACCTGCAAAGGCTCATCCGTGTCATTCCGAAGCCGGTTGTTGCAATGGTAGCCGGTTATGCTATCGGAGGCGGGCACGTGCTGCATGTGGTCTGTGACTTGACGATTGCTGCAGATAACGCGGTGTTCGGACAAACAGGACCTAAAGTCGGAAGCTTTGATGCCGGTTACGGTTCCGGATATCTTGCACGCATTATCGGCCATAAAAAAGCAAAGGAAATCTGGTTCCTCTGCCGCCAATATAATGCACAGGAAGCTCTTGACATGGGCTTGGTCAACACAGTCGTTCCACTTGACCAGCTGGAAGAGGAAACAGTGAAATGGTGCGAAGAAATGCTGGAAAAAAGCCCGACAGCGCTCAGGTTCCTGAAAGCAGCCTTCAATGCTGATACAGATGGCCTCGCAGGCCTTCAGCAGCTGGCAGGAGACGCCACATTGCTTTACTATACGACAGACGAAGCAAAAGAGGGTCGGGATGCGTTCAAAGAAAAGCGCAAGCCTGACTTCGGGCAGTTCCCGCGCTTTCCTTAAAGAAAAGCGGAAGCGCCCGTTTAGCGACGTACAAACTGGAGCACTCCGCAATGAGATAAAGGAAACACGGCGAGGTACGAGCCGATGTTGACTTATCGGAGTGTAGGAGTGTGAAGTTTGCTAGTCGCTGGGCGCTGTAGCTGGACAGTACCTTATTTTCCTCAAAGGACCCCATGGTTATCCATCGGGTCCTTTTTACACTTCAAAAGCAAGGAGTTTTTCTCATGGAAACAACCACTCCAAACTGGCTGCAAAAAAGGGCTGATTTGTCGCCGGAACGCACAGCTCTTATTTTCAATGATCAAACTTGGACATTTGGCGAGATCTTTGAAATAGCCGCAAAGACAGCGGGGAAAATTGCCGGTTTGCTTCCGGGAAGCAGCAGGAGGGCTGCCATACTTATGAATAATACGCCTGAAACTGTATGGGTGATATATGGGCTTTGGCAGCTTGGAATTGAAACGGTGTTTTTAAACTGCAGATTGACAGCAAGTGAACTGTTATATCAGATTAAGGACAGTGAAACCGGGCTGATCATCTATGATTGTTCCCTTACGGATACAGTAAATGAATTAAGCAAAGCCCTGGCTGATATTCCCATCATTTCTGTTAATGAGTTGGCTGAAAGACCTGCTTCTGAACCGGCCATTAGAAAAGAATTTGCATTGGCTGATGTTTGCTCAATTATGTACACTTCCGGGACGACCGGAAAACCGAAAGGTGTCCTTCAAACGTACGGAAATCATTGGTGGAGTGCAGCCGGATCGGTTTTGAACATCGGTTTGCAGGAAAATGATTCGTGGCTGTGTGCCGTTCCGGTTTTTCATATAAGCGGCCTTTCCATTTTAATGAGAAGTATCATTTACGGCATCCCGGTTATTTTAATGGAAAAATTCGATGAAAAAACAGTGAACCGGCTGTTGTCATCAGGACAAGTGACTATTATGTCGGCCGTTACATCGATGATCAGCAGGATGCTTGCTAAACAAGGTGATCAGCCATACCATCCGGCGTTCCGGTGTTTGCTTGCCGGCGGCGGTCCAGTGCCGAAACCCCTTTTGGACATTTGCAAGGAAAGAAAGGTTCCTGTTTTCCAAACATATGGGATGACGGAAACTTCATCGCAAATTGCCACCCTTTCTCCCGAAGACAGCTTAAAGAAGCTTGGATCCGCAGGCAAACCGTTATTTCCGTCCCAATTAAAAATAATGACCGGCGAAAAGGAAGCAAAGCCGTTGGAAGAAGGGGAAATTTTTGTGAAAGGCCCAAACGTGACTCCAGGCTATTTAAACAGGGATGAAGCAAATGCCGCTTCATTCAAGGACGGGTGGTTTTCGACCGGTGATCTGGGCTTCAAAGATGAAGAAGGGTTTGTGTATATTTTGGACCGGCGCTCCGACTTGATCATCTCGGGAGGGGAAAATATTTATCCCGCTGAAATCGAAGAAATACTTCTCAGCCACGAAGAAGTCTCAGAAGCGGGGGTGACAGGGATTCCCGATGAAAAATGGGGACATGTCCCGTATGGCTTTATCGTTGCAGAAAAACCCGTGAAAGAAGATGAGATTCTTGCTTTTTGCCGTGAAAGGCTTGCTTCATATAAAGTACCCAAGAGGATTATTCAAGTTAAACAGCTTCCGCGAAATGGTGCAAACAAGCTGATGCGCAGATTGTTGAGTAAACTAATATAGAGGATAAAGAAAAGCGCAAGCGCCTTGCCCATCGACGTACAGACTGGAGTGCCTCCGACGAGATAAAGGAAACACGGCGAGGAACGCAGGCTCAAGCAGCGACGTCCTGTCGCTTCGCCTGCACTAGCACATCCTGTGCGTCGGAGCCGATGTTGACTTATCGTAGGAAAGCTTCTTCTTCGAGAGGCTTCCTGAGCTTTGCGACGAGCTGAACAAGGCTTCCTTGATAAGCTGTGGCGCAGGAGCACCAGAGGTGCGAAGTCTGCTAGTCGATAGGCGCTGGCCGCCTTAAAGCGCCACGTCCTGTGGCGCCGGCGGCACTAGGACCTCCTGTCCGTCGAAGCTAGACAACAAATGGCTTTGTTCAAAATTTTAAAGTTAAAACATCTTATACTTTCTTGCTCAGTAAGAAAAGCGGGGCGCCTTCAAAGACACCCCGCTTTTCTTTACTTATGAACAAAGGTTTGACAATCGGTTTCCCTTTCAGTTTCCGCTTCATTGCCCGTATGGCTCACGATATAAATGCGGTCGGCCGCACACAGGTTTCCATCTTTCCAAAAATGACAATTTTTCACTTCACAAAGCACATCTTCTGCCACTTAGTATCACTCCTTTAAGTTGATACATGAATAGTGTTGGCGCAAAAGATGCAGTTATGTGAGGCAAGATCCGTCAAATCAGGAAAAGCATTATTTTTTTTCGGGAACATGATCGATGCCTCCAGGATGAAACGGGTGGCATTTGATAATCCGTTTAAACGTCAACCATCCCCCGCGAACGGCTCCGAACCGCCGGATTGCTTCCATCCCGTAATTGGAGCAGGTTGGATAAAACCTGCAGGTTGGAGGCTTCAGCGGCGAAATGAATTTTTGATAAAAACGGATGATGAAAAGTAAAATTTGTTTCAATGGAAGATCGCTTCCTTCAGTTCAATCAGGATATATTATTTTCTTTTTTGTCATCTGCCGGCATTGGATCGACGGTATGTTTGACTGAATAAGCTTTTGACGTCACCAAGGCGGTCACAAGGACGACAACGATACAAATGATGATGGATATAACCATGACGAGTTTCAATCTCTTTTTCCCCCTTCTTCCCTACGGCCTATTGTAGCATAGTTTTTAACGGAAAATCCGGGCATATAATTGTTTGACTTGTAAAAAATAGGGTAGAGTAAATATAGGAGGATTGATATTATGTCAATAGAAAATCAACAGCTGATTGAATTGGTAAACAAGCAGGTGGCAAGCTGGACGGTACTTTATACGAAGCTACATAATTTCCATTGGTATGTAAAAGGCTCAAACTTCTTTACGCTTCACGAAAAGTTTGAAGAACTGTATAACGAGGCAGCCGTACATATTGATGAACTGGCAGAAAGGCTGTTGGCATTAGGAGGAGAGCCCGTTGCCACTCTCAGAGAGTCACTTGAACTTGCAAGCGTTCAGGAAGCGGAAAGCGAGAAGACAGCGGAGCAGATGGTCCAGGCTACACTGAGCGATTTTGAAACGTTGACAGCGGAATTGAAAAAGGGAATGGAACTGGCTGACCAGTCCGGGGATGAGACAACCGGTGACATGCTGCTTTCCATCCACCAGGGTCTGGAAAAACATATTTGGATGCTGAGTGCCTTTTTGGGTGAAAAAGTTCAATAATAGGTGCCTGTCCATACGTGTAAGACCGTGGAAATCCTAATGAAGCGGAAGAGCAAGCTGTAAAGTTGTTATTTATAGCTTGCTCCTTTTTTTCGATAAAGACGTTATTCATGAGGCGAATCAGGGGAAAGGAGCCCGTTATCCGAAGGAACCTCAAAAACGGTCAGTGTCCATTATCTGGATGCTTGGGAAAAAACGATCATCCATAGTTGATGCCCATACCAGAAACTGGCTTGCCGAGGCCATTTTTATGTATTTTTCAGTGCAAATGTCTGAAATACGAAGCCCCGTCTTCCTTTCGGCCTTCAATTTGGGCGAATTTCCCTTTTAATGTCTCCATCACATACAATCTGATGAAATATTGAAGTTCATATTCATTCATTTCTTTTACGATTCCCAACAAGTCATCATGATCGTATCCTTCAAGTACTGCGAAGGTGATCATATCTAAATCTTCTTCATCGCCGGTAAGTTTATCGCGGTACAATTCGAACAATTCGTCTATAAGTTTCATCAGATAACTTCCTTTCAAAATTTCCTGTGCTTATTATATATATACCCGTAAATGGTACGAACAATCAATTATTGACAATCGACTATTAAGAATAAAATAGGCTCCTTCAAACCAAAATATGCATATAAAATTGTTTAAAGGAGCCAATCGCCTTGGACCAACAAAAGAAAACCTATTATATCTCAGTCGGGGCCGGAGAGATTTTATCTGTTCCCAATGCATCGCCTTGGGAATTTAAAATTGAAGCAAACGATGATGAAATCACCAGGCTGCGGGAAATTTTCGATTCAAGCCAGGATAACAGCATAGATGATTTCCTGCGGGCGCATGTTCCTTTCGTGGAGTATTCCCACGACCCGACAAATGATCAGCATGATCAAAATTTGTACAGGATCTACAGCATGATACACGAGCTCGGGGATCAAGAAGCCAAACAGCATATAGAAAGCATGGGAATCCTCGACGGTTTCAAAAGCGAATAAGCTGATTTTGTAGTATAGTTAAAGCGTTGGAATTGGTTTCCAACGTTTTTCATTTTATAAAAATAAAGGAAGACATGCAAATATGCTTACATTTATCGATAAAAATCAAAACGAAGTCCACTTGGCTTTTTTCAGGAATGCTTTTTCAATTAAGCCCGGCCATGTGCTTGTCATTTGCAGACATAAAGATGAATGGCTATTGACGAAACATTCAACACGGGGATTGGAGTTTCCGGGAGGCAAGGTGGAAAAAGGGGAAACAGTAGAAGAAGCGGGAATGAGAGAGGTGTTAGAAGAAACAGGAGGGACCGCCGTCATCAAGGATTATCTGGGGGAATATAAAGTACACGACCCGAAAGGGGCTTTTATCAAAGCAATCCTTTTTGCAGAAATCCTGCATTTGGAAGAAAAAGAAACTTACTTTGAGACGGATGGTCCAGTATTGGTAAAAGGAAATCTCCTTTCCAGGATTAACGAAGATGAATTCAGTTTTATCATGAAAGACGAAGTGGTGACAGCTGCGTTGAAAAAAGCGAAGGAAAAAAGGCTTTATTAAGAAAAGCGGAAGCGCCCGTTTAGCGACGTACAAACTGGAGCACTCCGCAATGAGATAAAGGAAACACGGCGAGGTACGAGCCGATGTTGACTTATCGTAGTGGAGGAGTGTGAAGTTTGCTAGTCGCTGGGCGCTGGAGCTGGACAAAGAAAGGCTTCTTTTGAAAAAAATTTTCATATCAGCTTATGCTTTTTTTTACTTTAAAAAAACTGCCCTTAACAGAGCAGCATCAATCCTGATCTTTAATCATTTTCCTTTCAAGCCACTCGACAAGCTGATACATGATTGTTGCAAAAATGACGATCAGGAAAAGGGCCAGCATGACCAGTGTGAAATTAAATACTTGGAATCCGTAAATGATCATATATCCGAGACCTTTCGCTGAAACGAGAAATTCACCCACGATGACGCCGACCCACGATAATCCGACATTCACCTTCAAAGTGGAAATGATGGTGGGAAATGAAGCCGGCAAAATAGCATCTTGGAAAGCCTGCCGTTTAGTCGCTCCGAACGTACGAAGCACTTTTACATAATTTTCATCCACATCCCGGAAAGCCGAATAGACAACGATGGTTGTAATGATGACTGAGATGATCGCCCCCATGGCGATAATTGAGGTGAAGCCCGGACCAAGGCCGACAATTAAAATGGGGCCGAGAGCAACTTTTGGCATAGCATTCAGGATGACAAGATACGGGTCCAGCACTTTTGACAGAAAAGGGGACCACCAGAGGATTGCTGCGAAAATCGTTCCAAGAAGCGTGCCGAGAATGAAGCCCATCACTGTTTCGAATACGGTTACGCTGAGATGAGCGAACAGGGTCCCGTCTGAAACCTTTTCTACAAGCAGCGCCCACACTTTGGTGGGGTAGCTAAAGATGAGCGGATCGATCCATTTGCTGCGGCTTGCCGCCTCCCACAATATGAAAAACAGTGTTACAATGAGCAACTGGTAGAAGAGTATCCAGCGCTTTTCTGCTGCCAGCCTCTGCTTATACTGCGAATGAAGCTGGATGGGATCATTTGATTTCTTCAAGGGTCTCCAGCTCCTTCCAAATGATACGGAATAAATCGGAATAGGCGTCTTGGCTGCGGACATCGAATGGACTTAAGCTGCGCAATTCATCAGGTACTTCAAATACTTTATGGAGCCTTCCGGGATTGGCCGCAAAAAGCAGGACTCTGTCGCTCATCGAGATCGCTTCGCCAAGATCATGCGTAACAAGGACAGCGGTTTTTTTATACGCCTTTAATATGTCAAAAACAAGATCTTCAAGCTTAAGTTTCGTTTGATAATCAAGCGCGGAAAATGGTTCATCCAATAATAGCAGTTTCGGATTGACAGCCATTGTGCGGGCCAATGCCGCACGCTGGCGCATCCCGCCTGACAGCTGGCGCGGAAATTGCTTTTCCACGCCTTCAAGGCCGATTTTTTGCAGGAACTGCAGGGCACTTTCTTTTGTTTTCTCTTCAAGCTGGCGATTCAATTTCAGTCCGATCAAGACATTTTCCTCGATTGTTTTCCATGGGAAGAGATAATCCTGCTGAAGCATGTAACCGATCATATTTTTTTGTAAATCCGGGGGCTGCCCGTCAATTTTTACCTGCCCGTCAGTCGGCATCAAAAGACCCGACAAAATGGACAGCAACGTTGTTTTCCCGCATCCCGATGGACCGATCAGGGAAACAAATTCCCCTTCTTCGATGGAAAATGAAACATCTTTTAAAGCGGTTTTGACGGAAGACGGAGTGAAGTAGTGGTGTCCGATATTTTCGGCTGTGATAAAGCTCATGATGTTTCCGGCCTCCTTTTGTAAAATGGCGCACGGCCCTTCCATTTATAGTTAAAGTATAAAATTTTACCGAATTTTCTCTTCAAACAAAGATTACATAATGTCCAGCTTCAGACGCCATCGGCGCAAGGTCACAAGCCGATAGGCGGGCGCCTTGCGCTTTTCTTATTCTTTCATCACTTTTTCAACAATTTCAGTATTGACGAGCTTGTTATAATCCACTTTTTCCGGAAGCTCGCCAGCTTCTTCCATGATGTTTTGGAGGTTTTCCCAGCCTTCTTCTGTTAACGTCATTTTCTCTGCAAATGAGCCCTGGTTTTTATAGCGTTCTATGACGATGGCCAGTGTTTCCAAGTCAGAGTCCTCAAAGTATGGCTGAACGACTTCGGCAATTTCTTCTCCGCTGCTCTTTTCTACCCACTGCTGCGCTTTATAGAGGGCGCGGACGAACTTTTCGATGGTATCTCCATTTTTCTTTATATAGCTTTCTTTTGCCATGAATGTGGTATAAGGTACGTGACCGGATTCTTCTCCGAAGGAAGCGACGATGTAGCCTTTTCCTTCTTTTTCAAACACGGAGGCTGTGGGCTCAAACAACTGAACATAGTCCCCCGTTCCGGAGGCAAAAGAATTGGCTATGTTCGCAAAGTCGATGTTTTGAATCAATTCAAGATCGTTGTGTGGATCGATTCCATGTTTTTTCAGAACGAACTCGCCGACCATTTGCGGCATGCCCCCTTTCCGCTGTCCGAGGAAAGTAGAGCCTTTTAGTTGATCCCACTCAAATTGTTCGTTTTTCTCCCGCGAGACAAGGAATGTTCCATCTGTTTGGGTTAATTGGGCAAAGTTGATAACCGGGTCGCTCGCACCTTGGGCGTAAACATAAATCGATGTTTCCGACCCGACAAGAGCGATATCAGCAGCGTCTGACAAAAGGGCTGTCATCGTTTTATCGCCGCCCCAGGTCGTTTTTAATTCGACATCGAGCCCTTCTTCTTTAAAATATCCTTTGGCAAGGGCAACATATTGGGGAGTATAAAAAACAGAGCGCGTCACTTCTGCCAGATTCACTTTTTTCACTTCTTCTTTTGATGAGCAGGCAGCAGCGAAAATCAGCAGGAAAGCCGCAACAGCCGACAATCCGATTTTAAACCATGCTTTCATTCATGAACCTCCTGTCAAGTCTTGCAGGACTTTAGTAAATTGGGCTAACATATCGTATGATGGGCCCAGAAATGTGTGAATAAATATCGGAAAGGGAGCAAAAGCACTGATGGAAAAAACTCAAATCTTGGACAAAATTCCTTTTCCTTCACCCAATCCCAATGTGAACATGTACCTCATCACTTATTTATCTGCCGGCTTGAGAGTAAAAGGGCTGCTGGCTGAGCCTGTTCAGGCAGGAGTCTACGAAGGGATGCTATATTTAAGGGGCGGAATAAAAAACGTCGGCATGGTCAGGCCGGCAAGAATCGGCCAGTTCGCTTCCGAAGGATTCGTTGTATTTGCGCCGTTTTATAGAGGGAACAGGGGAGGCGAAGGGAACGAGGACTTCGCGGGTGAGGACAGGGAAGATGCCTTTGCCGCATTTGAAATGTTAAGAAGCCACCCGTCTATTGCCGGAAGCCGGGTCCATATATTCGGATTTTCCCGGGGCGGCGTGATGGCGCTTTTAACCGGTATACGATATGAAGAAGCAGCATCCGTTGTAACATGGGGAGGGGTGTCAGATATGGCCCTCACTTATGTAGAGCGAAAAGATCTGAGAAGAATGATGAAACGGGTGATCGGCGGTTCCCCGAAGACTGCCGCTGAAGAATTTGAATACCGCACCCCTTTATATGAACTGCATAAACTGCAGCCGCCGGTTTTGATTATCCATGGTTTGCGCGATGAAAATGTTTCAATAGAGCACGCTTATCGTCTTGAAAAAAGATTGGTTGCGCTTCAGAAACACGTGGAAACATGGTACTTTGAACACGTCAATCACTATTTCCCGCCGGCTTTAAACAGGAAAATCGTTCATAACCTTTGCATCTGGATGAAAAAAGCGGGAACTTAAAAACCATCCTTCCTTAAAAACCATCCTTCCATTGAATGTCTGGCATTCAATGGAAGGATGGTTTTCCGCTTTCCCCGATGCAGCCGGAAAATAACTAAAAAAGTAAAAAATTGCACAAAAAGAATGAAATCATTCCCTTTATTTCGCCAAGAACAAATTTTCCGAAAAAATGGCTTGACAGTTGTAAGCGAATTCATTAACATTATAAGTGCAAGGGGGTCATCAAATTGAATGAAACCTCATCAGAAATAGAGATAAGAACATTAAAAAGGGACATTGCCCAAGTGTACAATCGGGTAAACCAGGAATTTTATGCCACAGGTGTCCGAAGCCAGCGGGTTGATGTCTATGATGACAGGATTATAATCTTTGCCAAACATAAACGTGTCACCGCTTTTAAAGCACTGAGCAAAAATTTTTGGGAATTGACAACTTATGCCGATGCGGCTCTGATTGTCGAATTTAAAATTAAACTCAAGAAGATAGTCGAAGACGTCACAGGCATGAAAGTGATATCTGTTTTAAAAGACTATGATCCAGAATCCGAAGATGCAGTTTGCGTCGTCATATTCGACGAAAAAATCTTATAAAAGCAACTTTATTTAGCAAACATCTGGAGCACCCCGGAATGAAAACGCAGGTTCGTTTTTGTTCAAGGCTGTTTTGGAACGGTTACATAGGTCTCTGTTGAACGGAGATTATTTGAACCGCAGATTCAGTATATTCCTTAGTTTTTGAGGGAGTATTTTGAATCTGCGGTTTTTTATATACCGATGAAGGCAAGGTCCATAAAGGCCTTCCGCAGATCTATTAAAGTTAAAGAAAGCATAAAATTTTACCGGATTCTTTTCAAACCAAGGTTACGTAATGTCCAGCTCCAGCGCCTAGCCCGCAAGGATCAAGCCCATCCCTGTTGGCTTACGAACTGCTTCCTCGGGATTCGTCTTGTTTGCCCGCGCTGAGCAAGGCGCTTGCGCTTTTCTTTAAGGAGGTGAACCGAGCAATTTAGCCTGAAACGCCTATGATTCTATGAAGTCCTTTTTTAGCATATTCATTATTTTGAAGGGAGAGAGAAAGATGGATTTAATTTTAAAAAATGCGCTGATTCCGCAGGGGGATCGCAAGGTAAAGACCAACATCCTGGTCGATGATGGAAAGATTGTCGGGTTTACTTCAGCTCTGAATGGTTTTTCCGCTGACAGGGTCATTGATATGAAAGAAAACCTGGTGGTTCCAGGATGTATTGATCCGCATACACACTTTATGGATCCCGGCTTTACCCATCGTGAAACGTTCACAACGGGAACAAGATCAGCCGCTGCCGGCGGAGTGACGACCCATATCGATATGCCGTGCTGCAGCAAACCGTCTGTAAGGGATGCCGAAAGCTTCCATAAAAAACTTGCGCCGCTGAAAGATCAAGCCTACATAGATTTTGCTTTCTGGGGCGGGATGACAGGGGAAGATGTCCGGGAAGGGCTGCTTGACAATATCCACCCACAAATCGATGAAGGCGTCGTTGCTTTTAAAGTGTATATGACTCCGTCCGTTCCTACTTTCCCTAAGGTTTCGGATGCAGAGATGCTTGAAATTTTCAGCCATATCGCTCCAACAGGAATGCCGATCGGTGTCCATGCGGAAAACTATGATATTTGTACATTCTACTCTGAAAAGCTGAAAAAGGAAGGCCGCCTTGACGGCCCGGCATGGGCGGAAGCCAGAATGGCCCTTGCTGAAAAAGCAGCGATCCAGCTCATCATCAGCTTTGCGGAAGCAACGGGAGCCCGTGTACACGTCGTCCACATGAGTACAAAAGAAGGCGTGGAGCTCGTAAGGGAAGCGAAAAAGCGCGGAGTGAAAGTGACGGCAGAAACATGTCCTCATTATTTGATGCTTAATGCGGAAGACTCCATGTCGGAACGCGGCACATTCGCCAAAATTGCCCCGCCGCTCCGGGAGAAAGATGACAATATCGTCCACTGGCAGGCTTTGGCTGACGGAACAATCGACTTTGTCGGAACGGACCATGCCCCATATGAAATCGCCACGGAAAAAGATGCGCCGGATTCAACGATTTGGAACAGCTTCCCTGGAATCCCGGGAGTGGAAACGATGGTTCCGATCCTTGTCAGCGAGGGGTTGAATAAAGGCAGGCTTTCACTGTCACGTTTTGTTGAAGTGACAAGCCGAAATGCCGCGATCCATTTCGGGATTTATCCGAAAAAAGGCGCTATGGAGATTGGCAGCGACGCCGATTTCACTGTCATCGACCTTGAACGTGAATATACGATCGATGAGCAAAAGACGGAGTCCATGGCAAAATACAATCCGCTTCACGGCTTGAAATTGAAAGGAAAGCCGATCCAGACAATTGTCCGGGGCCGTGTCGTCTATGACGAGGACAACGGCGGAATCGTCGGGGATGCAGGATACGGGCAATTCGTCAAAAGGCAGAGCATCCAAAGCCTTGAACGCGTCATTAAATATGAAACGTACGAAGAAGGGGCGAAAGAGGCAGAAGCCAAGCCTCGTGTAGAAAAAGCATTGAGAAGAGATTTGATCACAAACTAAGGAAGGAAGGATATGTATGACACAATTGAAAGGTGAAAAGCATGCATTGGTCATCATTGACATGCTGAATGATTTTATTGGCGAGAAAGCTGCGTTGCGATGTGAGAATGGTGAAAAAATCGTCCCGAAAATCAGGGAGGCTATCGATTTTTGCCACGAGAACGGAATTCAGGTGGTACACGTCCAGGAAGCCCATCGCAAAAACGATGCGGACTTCAGGGTAAGGCCGGTCCATGCAATCAAAGGAACATGGGGCTCGGAGTTTATTGAGGAACTTCAGCCTGAGGAAGACAAGGGCGACTATATCGTACAAAAGCGCCGCCACAGTGCCTTCAGCTATACGGATTTTGACTTGTTCCTAAGAGAAGAAAAAATTGATACGGTTGTTCTCACGGGTGTCTGGACGAATGTTTGCGTCAGAAGCACAGCATCAGACGCCTTGTATCACGGATATAACGTCATCGCTTTGTCCGATGCAACGGCTTCCCAGGATGATGATATGCATCGCGGCGGGCTGCGGGATATTGGAATTTTCGGTGAAGTCATGACAACCGAGGAATATATGGATGCCGCCAAAAAGAAATTCTCCCAAGACGCACAGACGGTCTAAGCCGGTGGCGCCGGAGACTGGAAAATGAGAATTATCGTCGGCATAACGGGAGCAAGCGGATCATTGTATGGATATACATTGATCCGTGCGCTCCATCAATTGGGAATTGAAACCCACGTAGTTGCTACCGAAACGGGAGTAAAGGTACTGCAATTCGAATGCGGCATAAAAATGGAAGATTTAAAAGAGTATGCTGTCGTCCATCATAATCAAAATTTGTTTGCTTCCATTGCGAGCGGCTCTTTCAAGACGGATGGGATGGTCATTGTACCTTGCTCAATGAACTCATTGGGCGCAATTGCCAACGGAGTGGGGGATACTCTGTTGACCAGGGCTGCGAGCGTAGTCATGAAAGAAAGACGAAACCTTGTCATCGTGCCAAGGGAGGCTCCGTTTCATGTGATCCATTTGCGGAACATGACAACATTGGCCGAAGCAGGGGTTTCGATTTTACCGGCGAGCCCGGGCTTTTATCACCGGCCGACGGAAATATGGGAGCTGGTGAATTTTATCGTTGCCAGAATACTGGATGAATTGGATATTGAACATGAATTGATGGAGAGATGGGGTGAGAAAAATGAATCCCCTTAATATGAGAGAGTTGCTTGCTGATTGGGACAAGCGTGGATTATTGCACCGTATCAAAAAAGAGGTCAGTCCCGAATATGAACTGGGCGCTGTCGTCAGGGCGATGAAAGGGGAGCAGCCAGTCCTGTTTGAAAATGTCCAGGGCTATTCCGTTCCCATGGCCGCAGGCTTGGGCGGAAGCCGGAAGTTTATGGCTGACAGTATGGGTGTTGATGAGACGGAATTGCTTCCAAAGATGGTTGATGCCATCATCAATCCTCTTCCCACAAGGCTTGTCCCGACAGGACCTGTTCACGAAAACGTCGTTTTGCCTCCGTTCGATTTGGACGACTTTTTTCCAATACCGACCTTTCATGCAGAAGACTGTGGAGCCTATTATGTTTCAGGCGTTCTTGTCGTAAAAGACCTAGAGGGAAAGAAAAGGTACACGTCCATCCGGAGGATGAAGTTTATTGGTGGAAACAGAACGAATATTGTCATCACTTCCCCTGAGCTGAACCGGCAATTCGCGCATTTTGAAAAAAGAGGGGAACCGATGGAGATTGCCGTCATGTTCGGAGTGGTCCCGGCAGTCGTGCTGGCATCACAGGTCAGCACCCATTTATTCCATGCGGATAAATTGGATGTGTCCGGAGCGCTTCTCGGACAACCGCTGGATGTGGTCCAATGCAAGACAGTGGACATAGAAGTTCTTGCAGAGGCCGAAATCGTTTTGGAAGGAAAAATACTTCCGCATGAAAGGGATCCGGAAGGAGCTTTCGGAGAGCTCGGCGGTTATTATGGCGGGAATGAGCCCCAGCCGGTTGTCGAAATGACAGCCATCACCTACCGCAATAATCCAATTTCCCAAACCATTTTCCCCTCAAGTTCGGAAGAAAGACTGCCGATGTGCCTTGTCCGTGAAATGACTTTGATAAGCACGGTCAGGCAAACGGTTGAAAATGTAAAAGCGGTCCATGTGACGATGGCTGCCGCAGCACGTCTGCACGCTGTCATTCAAATCGAAAAGAGGACGGAAGGCGATGCCAAACAGGCTGCGATGGCCGCATTTGCCAGTGACAAAGATTTGAAGCATGTCGTTGTCGTTGATGACGATGTCGATATTTTTAATCCCGAGGATGTCGAGTGGGCGATCGCCACTCGCTGCCAGGCTGATCAGGATGTATTCATTATCCCGGGGGCAAAGGGATCTCCCTTGGAATCATCACATAATTTAAGAGGCATATCTGCCAAAATGGGGATAGATGCAACATACCCGCTCTCCGAAAAAGAGATGTTCAGAAGAACATCTGTCCCTGTTGAGATAGATTTGAATGATTACTTATAAGCCATGAGGCGAAGGCGGGTGAAAATGGATGAGTGCAATAGGATTAGTGGAAACAAGAGGGCTGACGGCAGCGATAGAGGCTCTGGATTCAATGGCAAAAGCCGCGAATATCTCACTGGTTGACATGAAAAGGGTCGGATCAGGCCTGGTGACTGTCATCGTAGAAGGAGATGTTGCAGATGTGAAATCCGCGGTGGAAATTGGACGACTTGCCCCTGAAGCTGCCGGCGGAGAGCTGATTTCATCAAATGTCATTCCACGGCCGCATCCTGAGCTGAAAAAGATACTTTAAAGGGAGGTGTAAAAGTTGTCGGATCTGATGAAGCAGGTGGTACAGGAAGTCCTTAAAGGAAATAAAACGATCATATCGAATAGAGTGGATAATGCAAACAGGCAGCCTGCCAGCGCTTCCCTTGGTGATATTAAAAGGCCGAACTACCAGCGGCTAAAACAGGAGCAAAGGCTTTCCGTACTGGAAAACTCAAGTCCGCCATCTGCCGGATATAAAAAACCTGCAGCCCAGAGCCGCCCGAATGGATTATCAGATAAACATTTCAATGAGGAGTCTATATCGAGGCTCAGATCGATTTCCATGGCTCAAGGGAAAGTATCAAGAAAAAGCGGTGTACCTGCACGAGGCGGCAATAGGCAGGCGAAATCCGCCAAAATGATCGGTCATACGCGAAACGGAGGCTGCGTCTGGTTTTTCCCGGACCTTCCACAGGAACTGATGGGAAGCTTCCACCGGCCGTTAAACAGAGCAGCGGTAGGAGCAGTAAAAATGCCTGAATGCCTGCCCAGCTATCTTTTACTGGTGAATGAAATTATTCGTGACAATCAGGACATAAAGTTCTACATATCATGGGAAAGAGGCGGTGATGCACCTTTTACTGCCGAATTTTATGACAATGATGTTGACAGGCTTGAAAGGGTCATGAATGAGATCTATCAAAAACTTAACAGGCGCTCTTTGAAGAATTTTGAAACATTTACAGCCATTTCCCCAAGTCCATGGCTGACGAAGCAGCTTAACATCAGCCTGTCGGTGGATGCGATTGCCATCTTGGAAGGAGTCTCGTATTACTCAAGCATCGTGTTGATGGATTCCTTGCTGAAAAACTTTGAGAATACTGGAATCGACTATGAAATTGAGGAAAAGTATTTGCTGTTGAAAGGAAATTATCATGTCATTTCCGAGCTTGTTACGGAGCTGAAGAAAGAAGCGGGCAGGCTGACAAGCGCAGACAAGATGACGATTTAGGCCGGAAAGGAGGATGGGGTGATTGTTTGCACTGGGACTGATAGAGACTGTCGGTTATACAACAGCGGTTTCGGCGGCAGACGCTGCGGTGAAGGCGGCAGATGTGGAGATCATCGGCATGGAAAAAGTGATTGGAGTCAGCGGTTATGTCGGAGTAACGATACATCTTTCCGGTGATGTTGCAGCCGTCACATCGGCCGTGGAAGCAGGAAGAAAGCAGGGGGAGCTGATCGGGAAAATCATCTCAACGGATGTCATTCCAAGGGCCCACTCAGAGGTCAGCCAAAAGCTGTTGAGCAAATTCCTTCTCAAGGAAACCGCGGAGAAGAAATCTCGAAATGAACCGCCGCCGGCAGCGGAAAGCATCAAACCGAAGAAGAAAACAAGTAAATCTGCAGGGACCCCAAAATCAGGCAAGGTCCAGCCAAAAACAAAGGACATACAAGCCGGTGATGCTGCTGCAAAGGACGCCGCCGAAAACGGGGATGGAGAGAAGAAAGCTTAATGTGCGTGTTCGAATGACAAATCAGAAGGTCGACTAAGAGCGCCACATCCTGTGGCACCGTCGACACTAGCACGTCCTGTGCGTCGCAAGAAGGTCGAGGCGGCTAGTTTTGCGCAGCGGAATGTATGCTTTTAAATACATGAGAAGCACAGAAACGAGCCAACGAAGAGATTCGCCGCTTATCATTTGGCGACTTTTTGAACAACCTCTTAAACGATCTTAAACTAACAAGGAGGGTTTTAATATGGGTGGAGAAGCTTTAGGATTGGTGGAAACAAAGGGACTAGTAGGAGCTGTTGAAGCGGCAGATGCGATGGTAAAGGCTGCAAACGTTGAAATTTGCGGTTATGAAAAAGTAGGTTTCGGTCTCGTAACGGTTATGGTGCGTGGAGATGTTGGTGCGGTAAAGGCCGCTACGGATGCGGGCGCTGATGCAGCTAGCCGCGTCGGGGAACTGATCAGCGTCCATGTCATTCCAAGGCCGCACAGCGAAGTTGAGCGTGCGATTTTGTCAAAAGGTGAATAAGAGTGCTTCTTAACCGGCAAAGCGCTCTGGCAGAGTCGACTTTGCAGGAGCTGTTTTACAGGAATATGAGCAGCATTGAAGATGCGCGCCCCAAAACAGTGCTTGCTCTCCTTTTCTATCATATGAATGGGATGGACGAAGGATTAAAAAGATTGAAAGAATTAAATGTGGGTTACGGCAGGCATTTAAGAATCCGGGTATGCCCTGATCAGCCGGTTCCTGATCATTTAAATATAACAGAGCTTGCCCGCAAGGCCGGAGTTGACGATTGGATTTCATTGAAGGATGCGGAAAAACTGAAAGAGAAGGTGGACTATTTTTATATTCCGGTCCTGCCTTTTTCAACGGTTTCGGAACTATTGCAATTCAATGATAAACATCGGCCTATCAGGCTTCTGTTATGGGCATTGATGAGCGGAAAGAAAGTCAGTGCATACGCTGCAGGGGCAGATCCCTACCATTCGATTTGGAAAGAGGCCGGATTGGACAATGGATCGTCTTTTTTAAAGCATGAAATGAAAAAGCAGTTGCAGCGGCTGGGGGGATTTGGAATTCAATTGTTCCAAAACGCTGAACAGCTTCAAACATATTTCAAACCGGCCGCATTACGAAAAGAAAAACAGGTCGTAACGGCCGAAACGATCAAAAGGCATGCCGAAGCGGGGAGCCGGTTTATTGAAATTGGACAGGGAATGATCATAACGCCGTTGGCGCGGGACGCTGCGCAGGAATATCGAATGGAAATCACCGAGAAAAGGGCGGGAGAAATCTATGGAAATGGGAATCGTAGTTGGAAGAGTAACAGCAACCAGAAAAGATGAAAGATTAGTTGGAACGAAGTTACTTGTTACCCGGCCAATCGGCCTGGACGGTACCCCCCTGGATTCTCAGCCCATTATTACTGTTGATACGGTTGGCGCAGGAATCGGCGAAAAAGTTATCTTTGTCAAGGGAAGCATGGCCTCAAGGGCCATGCATAACAAGGATGCTCCTGTGGATGCAGCGATAGTAGGAATCATCGACAGTTTGGAATGAGAGAGGAGAAAGGGTGGAGAGTGAAATATGAAGGCTGAGAATATAAAGAAGGCCGTTCAGTACCGAAAGTTGATCGACGTCCTCCTGGATTCCAACCAGTATGCGGATATTGTACTGAAGGACGGATATGTCATCAATACGGTCACCAGGGAAATTTATGAAGCGGATGTTGCGATAAAAGGCGAGTACATACTGATGGTGGGAGACGCGAGCGGCCTGATCGGCAGCAAGACAAAAGTTGAAAACGTCAGAGGCAAATTTGTATCACCCGGGTTTATTGATTCTCATATGCACTTTGAGAGCGCGATGTTGACTTGCACAGAATTTTCACGACTATCGATCCCTACTGGTACAACTACAATCGTTGCTGATCCGCATGAGATTGGAAATGTTTTGGGTGTTCACGGGATGCAGGAAATGATCAAGGAAGCCAAGACGTTGCCGAACCAGATCTATTTTACTGTGCCTTGTGCAGTTCCGGATGCCCCCGGGCTTGAAACGGCAGGCTTTGATGTAAATTCTTCCCATATGGAGGAACTTTTGAACGACCCTTATGTACAGGGAATCGGGGAAATTCAAAGCTTCAGCAATATCGGTCCGGTATATGAAAATGCTCCTGAACTGATCGACGATCTCGTTGCGGCAGTTTCCTATGCGGAAAGCATTGGGAAGACGGTTGAAGGGAATGCGCCGGCTTTATTTGGAAAAGAACTCGCTGCGCATATCATCAGCGGCGGCGGCCACGTATCGTGCCATGAAACAACGACAAAAGAAGAAATGATGGAAAAGCTCCGCTACGGAGTGAGTGTGTTTATGCGGGAAGGATCTTCCCAAAGAAATATGGCGGAATGTATCCGTGCCATCACTGAAGAAGGAATGGATTCAAGGCGTGCGATCCTTGTTTCAGATGACATGGTTCCGGAAGATCTCTTAAAAGACGGCCATATGAATGATATTATCAGGCGGACCATCGCGCAAGGCGTAGATCCGGTTGAAGCGATTCAAATGGGAACGATCAATCCGGCAACACACTTCGGATTCAAGGATGTTGGGATTCTTGCACCCGGAAAGCGCGCCAATATTGCAGTCATCAGCAATTTGAATGAAATGGCGATCGATCAGGTTTATCTCAATGGAAGCCTGGCAGCGGAAAGGGGCCAACTGACGATCGATCTGGGTTCCTATACTTATCCTGAAAGTGTGAAGAAATCGGTCAAAAGAGGACCAGTCAAAGTGGAAGATCTTCATATCACAGCGAACGGAAGCCGGGCACGCGTACGGTCAATCGTTGCCATCCCGTTCCAGAACCTGACAGGCGCGCAGGAATTCAATTTGAATGTTTCCGGCGGTGTCGTTCAGCCGTGCCTTCAACAGGATGTACTTCCGCTCATCGTGGTGGAAAGACATGGAAGAACAGGAAATATCGGAAAGGCGTTTTTGAATGGATTTAAGCTTCAAAGCGGAGCGATAGCGGAAAGTGTGGCACATGACACACATAATATCATTGTTACAGGCACCAACTACGAAGACATGGTAACAGCCGTGAACAGGGTCATTTCAATGGACGGCGGAATCGCCATGATCAAAGACGGCAAGGTGGTCGGTGACCTCCCATTGAGAGTCGGGGGCCTGATTACGGATGAGCTGAGCGGACAGGAAGTAAGTGAAAAAATCGCCGAACTGACAAGACTGGCGAAATCGGAACTTGGCTGCGGTATTCCTGTGCCATTCATGCACTTGTCCTTCTGGTCGCTTGTCACAAGCCCGGAATGGAAGATTACGGATATGGGGTTAATTGATGTAGATAAATTCGAAGTACTTTCCCCGGTTGTAGAATAGAAGGGAGGCAGCTTAAATGGGTATCAGACTGGTTGACCTTTCACAGGAAATCTATCAGGGCATGCCGGTATTTCCCCTGCATCAGCCTACACATATTTGGCAGAACATTTCCCATGAAGAAAGTTTGAAAAAAATCGGCTTTGAATTCGCCACAAACAATATCCTGATCAACGAGCATGGCGGAACACATACAGACGCCACTTACGAATTCGATCCAAATGGCAAATATATCAATGATATGCCGCTTGAATATTTTTACGGGCCCGCTGTTTGTCTGGATGTTTCCCACGTATCCCCGGATGGCTACATCACGCCACGGGATCTGGAGTCCGCACTGCAAAAATCACAGCAGGTTCTTGAAAAAGGGGACATCGTCCTTTTATATACCGGCCATTATAACCGGAAGTTTGGAACAGATGAATGGCTGACGCGGTATACCGGCCTTAATTACGAAGGGGCGAAATGGCTTGCCGAAAGAGGTGTGGTCAATATTGGCATCGATTCCCCTTCTGTTGACAACCCCAAAGATGAAAAATATTCGGGCCATTTAGTCTGCCGGGAATACGGAATATCCAATACGGAAAACTTGACCAACTTGGATCAGGTTGCCGGAATGCGTTTCCTCTACTTCGGCTTGCCGCTCAAAATTAGAAAAGGGACAGGATCGCCCATAAGGGCCGTGGCTTTATTTATCGATTAAACGATCAGGAAAGAGGTGTTTTTTGATGGTGAATTCAGCACGGGAACGAATCAGGGAAGAGATAATCATACCGCCGTATGAGGGCAGAAGCGCTCTGTTGAAACCGGGTGAGGAATTGATCATTATTGATATGGAAGGCAAGCAGGTCGGCGATTTTGTCTGCTTCAACAAAAATGATCCAAAGGAATTTGTTTCGCCTGTTCATATGAGGGCTTCCCTCAGCAGCATCCGGCTAAAACCCGGGGATCCTTTATACAGCAACAGACGCCGCCCGTTAATGACGTTTGTTGAAGATACAGTCGGAAAACATGATTTCTTTTTCCCTGCATGTGACTACTATCGCTATAAAATTGACTTTGGCATGGAAGACCATCCGAATTGCCACGATAACCTGAATAAAGCGTTGGCTGAATTCGGTTTAGGCAATGAGCCCGTACCTGATCCAATCAACTTTTTCATGAATAATGTATTGGATGACCAGGGGGATTATGAAATCCATGAACCGCTGTCCAAGCCCGGCGACTATGTCCGCCTGAGAGCTCTTGAAGAAGTTGTCATTGCTTGTTCAACCTGTTCACAGGATATGGCTCCGGTAAATGGCTTTAAGGTGACCTCCCTTAAAATGCAGATTGTGGAGGCGAATTGAATGGATGCTGTCCGGTTTTTGCAGGAAATGATTCAAATTGATAGCTCCAACCCGCCCGGAAATGAAGATAAAGTATCAAAAATGCTGGCTGAAAGATGTGAATCAGCCGGCATCCCTTACAAAATAACCCAGGTTGAACCGGGCAGGAGCAATTTTGAGATCCGTTTAAAAGGTGAAAGTGATGGAAAGCTGGTCATTTGCGGGCACATGGATACGGTGTTGCCGGGGGAGCAGTCGTGGATGTACTCTCCTTTTTCCGGAGAAATAGTAGGAGATAAGCTGTATGGACGCGGTGCATCCGATATGAAAAGCGGTCTTGCCGCCATGTACCTGGCTGTGGAATCATTGTTTAAGGAAGGAAGAAAGCTTCCGAAGGATATTGTTTTTCTGGCAACAGCAGGCGAAGAAGTAGACAGCTGCGGAGCGCGGACATATTTGGAAGACGAAACAATGGAAGATGTGGAAGCCCTTGTGATCGGCGAACCGACCAATGAAAAAGTCGTCATAGGACATAAAGGCGCCTTGTGGATAGAAATTGTCACGCTTGGAAAAACGGCACACGGCTCCATGCCGGATAAGGGAATCAATGCAGTCGAGTGGATGCATAAGGTGATAGGCATGCTTGATTCATTAAAGAAAAAATGGAAAATATCTGCAGAACCACTTGGCGAAAGCAGTTTGGCTGTAACGAAAATAAATGGAGGAGTCCAAACGAATGTCATTCCTGACCGCTGCAGCATGTCTGTGGATATCAGATCCGTACCTCCTCAATCCCACGAACAATTACTCACTGAAATTAAAAACAATTTAAACGAACTGTTTTCGGAAGAAGGTTCCCCGGACTTTTCGGTCAATCTTCAATTGGACCGGCCGGCCATTTTAACAGATGAGTCGGATAAGTTGATCCGCCTGGCATTGGACTTGAAGAAACAGGATTCTTTATACGGAGTCTCCTATTATACGGATGCTGCTGTATTAAATCCGGAAAGCCGGACCCCAACGCTCATTTATGGCCCCGGTGATGAAAGCCTCGCCCATCAGCCCAATGAATACGTTGATATCCAAGCTTATTTAAGGTCCATCAACTTTTATAAGGAGTTGGCTGTGAAATTTTCAAAAGAGAAAAGCAAAAATATATAAAGAGAGAGAGGGGAAGATGGCATGCCCAGCATACTGATCAAAAATGCGCAAATCGTGACCATGAATGCCCAAGAGGAGATTATTCAAGGTGATTTGCTGATTGTGGATGATAAAATCAAAAGTATTGGCAAGGATTTGGGTAATCAGGCCGATCGGGTGATTGATGCGACGAATAAGACCGTTATCCCGGGATTTATCCAGACGCATATTCATCTTTGCCAAACGTTGTTCCGGGGACAGGCGGATGATCTTGAGCTGATGGATTGGCTTCAAAAAAGGATTTGGCCGCTGGAAGCTTCACATGATGAAGAATCAAGCTATTATTCAGCTATGCTGGGTTTGGGGGAATTGATCCAAAGCGGAACAACGACCATTGTGGACATGGAAACGGTCAACCATACCGATTCTGCCTTTCAGGCTATGGCCGAAAGCGGTATACGGGTCCTTGCCGGAAAAGTGATGATGGATATGGGAGATGATGTACCCGATCTTTTGCTGGAAGATACGGCAAAGTCGATCCAGCAAAGTGTTGACCTGCTGGAAAAATGGAATCAATATGACAACGGACGGATCCAATATGCTTTTTGCCCACGGTTTGTTGTTTCCTGTACCGAAGAGCTGTTGGTGGAGGTCCGTGATCTGTCAAATCACTACAATGTCAAAGTTCATACGCATGCATCGGAAAACCGGAAGGAAATCGAAATTGTTGAACAGCAAAGAGGAATGAGGAACATCGTTTATCTTGATCATATTGGCCTTGCAAACGAGAAACTGATTCTTGCACATTGCGTCTGGCTGGATGATGAAGAAAAACGGATTATCAAAGAGCGCGGCATCAAAATGAGCCATTGTCCGGGCTCCAACCTGAAGCTCGCATCAGGAATAGCAGATGTGCCTGATATGCTTGAGCTGGGAGCCAATCTCAGCCTGGGTGCAGATGGTGCGCCATGCAATAATAATCTCGATATGTTCAATGAAATGAGGATGGCCTCCCTCATTCAAAAGCCGATTCACGGGCCGACCATCATGGACGCCAAAACGATATTCAGAATGGCGACGATCGGCGGTGCAAAGGCTGTCGGGCTTGAAGATCAAATAGGCAGCCTTGAAGTCGGAAAGAAAGCGGATGTCGCTATTCTTGATTTGAACAAATTCCACACATTCCCATCTGCCGAAGTTGATCCGGTCCCCAGAATCGTCTATTCGGCAACAAGGGCAGATGTAGAATCAACGATTATTAACGGAAAAATTGTCATGGAAAAAGGGACTGTCAAAACGGTTGATAGAGATCTGGTGCTCCAAGAATCAAATAAATCAATTAAGCGGCTATTAAAGAGAATCCCGTCGATTATGAAAGTTTCGAGCTGATAAGTAGACACAGGGTGTTAACCTAGTCAGGATTGTTGAACTTGAGGGTTAAACAGAAAAACACAAGGCCTTAATTTTTTTAAGGAAGCCTTGTGTTTTTTTATTTTTCGGAATCGACATGACAGGTTTTTTGCAAGAGTCAAGTTCCATAACAGGATATAAGCAATAAGGCATAGTATAAAGTTCTTGTTTTTTGATTTCTTGGACTTCATGATTGAAATTAAAATTCTCTTTTTGTATGATCGGAAGGTTGAAAATGTAATGATTGGAGAGGGTTTGATTGAGAAGTAGAATGACAGTATTACTGCTAAGCCTGTTTGTAGTATTAGGCCTTGCAGCATGCGGCAACAATGAGGCGGATACGGATACAAATAAAACGCCGGCTGCAGCGGAGAATAGTGAGAAAAAGATGGATGACAATAAAGATAAAAAAGCTGAGGGGCAAGAGGAACAAACGGCAAAGGTTGAGTTGGAAGATGAACAAATTGGTGTGACGATGGATGAGTTTAAAGCCCGGTTTAATGAAAAAGCTCCTTCCGACGACAAGGTCGATTTCAAAATGGGTGATTATAGCTGGCGCGATCGGGATAAAGGTCTCAGCACTGCGGGATTCGACTTTAGTGAAGATTACGCAGTTACAGCAATGGCCAAAACGGGTAATGAGGAATTGAAGGCTATTCTGCTGGAAGTAAAGGGAGGCGATTCTACTCGCCAAACTGCATTCGATTTGATCAGAGCTATAATGGAATCCTCCAATCCGGAATTGACGAAAGAAGATATAGATGGATTAATGAAAGATCTGAATCTGACAAATCCTGATGGCGATGGAGATGACACGGTTTCCCAAACTGCCCGGGATGGACTGAAGTACTTAGTGAATGACGAAAGTTCACATTGGCTGGAGTTTGTTGTAGCCAATGAAACTGATACTGATTTTGAAGCGGAATAGACTTTGAGCAAATAAGTACCACAGTGCGTTATCCTAGTCAGGATTGTTGAACTCGAAAGTTAAACAGAAAAACACAAGGACCTTAGCTTTTTTAAGGCAGCCTTGTGTTTTTTACTGGTATAAAATTAAATTACTTCATCACGGAGCGGGTCGCATTAAAAATGATTTCTCCCTTTAAAAGAAGATCCAAATGCCACCACCATTCATCTACTGGCTCTTGTGATTTTGAAAAATCTTATACTTGGCTGACGTATTCATAAATGGACTTTATATTACTCAGTAACTTCATATGTGGCAAGCATCTTTTTCTCTTCTTTAGATAAAGAGATTTTATGGAGTTCACTTCGGATATGGAACGTTTCAATCATTTCAAACGGACTTGAATGAATGTCGTCTGTTCCTTGGCCGTATAATTGAATTAATCGGAGATTTTCCATTGTAATACCTCCTTGATTGTCCCCGAGTAAGTATAGCCTTTTTCGTTGGATAAATACTTTTCCGGGTTCCTATTATAATTTGAGCTAAATAAATTATATT
>NZ_QYTU02000004.1 GCF_003605365.2 Siminovitchia fortis | reverse complement strand
AAGAAAAATTAATTCAACTTATATAGACATTGATTTTCATCCCTGATTACCCATCCGCCCATGCTATAATAAATTAATAATAAGCGATTTCGCCAGGAGGTCTTACAAATGGAAGATAGACTGGATTTTATTCTAGAGAAATTGGGCGAACTTGATTCTATCAAAGAAAGGCTCAGCCAACTGGCTTCTAAAGAAGATTTGAAACAGATGGCGACTAAAGATGATATACGAAACATGGCCACCAAAGATGACATACAAAACATGGCCACCAAAGACGACATACAAAACATGGCGACCAAAGACGACATTCAAAACATGGCCACCAAAGACGACATTCAAAATATGGCTACTAAAGACGATATACGAAATATGGCGACCAAAGATGACATTCGGAACATTAAAGATGAAATACAAAACATGGCTGCCAAACAGGATATCCGAAATAAGGAGACCGATGATAAGTTCGAAAGGCTCTTTAAAGAGGTGGCGGAAATTCCTTCAATCAAAGTAGCTGTTCTGGAATTGAAAGAGTTGTTTGAAGACTTTATGGAAGTCCAAAAATCCATGTACAGCATTATTGGTGAACATGAATTAGCCATTCGATCTTTAAAGAGAAAAATGATTTAAACAAAATGGCCCGGCTGCGCCGGGTCATTTCTATTGTTCTGCGATTTTCGAGTATAATTCCGCCCTTCGGTTGGTCGTGTAGCTCATTTTTGGGTCAAGCTGCTGTCCGATGGCCAGTTCCACTGTTTGGACGCCTTCTGTCTGTTTCATTTCCAACAGGATGTCCCCTGTTGCATCAATAACCATACTGTCCCCGCAAAAGTCGAGGTCGCCCTCTTTACCAAGGCGATTGCAAATAATGACAGGAATCTCATTTTCCAATGCCCGAGCCCTTGCGAAGAGATTGTGGTGCAATTCATACGGATGCATATTGGCATTGACGATAACAATGAAGTCCGCTCCGGATAGTTTCAATGAGCGTGCGATTTCCGGAAATTCCACATCAAAACAGATCATCATTCCAATTTTCCCCAAAGATGTCTCAATCACTTTAAACTCAGATCCAGGGGTGAAATGCATTTTTTCCTGATCAAATAAATGTGTCTTTCGGTAAATGCCCAAAACCTCTCCATTATCATCAATCAAAGCAGAAGAGATGTAGTAATGACCATCCTCACCCTTCTCCGGAAAACTGATTGCTGCATATAACCCCTGTTCAAGGCATAGCCTTCTTACCTCAGTCATTCCAGGCCCATCTTCCGTTTCGGCTAGCTGATCTAACTCGCTCCCTACCGAATATCCCGTTAAAAATAATTCAGGGAATATGATCAGATCAGCCTGATCCCTTTTTGCTTCGATCATTGCATCAGATATCAATTGAAGATTTTTCTGCTTGTCCGCCAATTTAGGCGTCAACTGAGCTACAGAAACTTTAATCGCTTTCACGATTATCCCTCCTTATATATACAACACATGCAAATACCGTGCCATTTTTTAAAATATATTCTATCCCTCTTTATAAAAACTTTCCGCCCGATATACGGATGTCCTTCTATTATGCAGGTAATCAAGCATTTCTTTCTCTGGATTTGTTTGAGATAAGTTGAGACTGATAACAGGGATTTCCTCATTATTTTTCCCTTTATATATTTCCTGCCCGTTTGGATGAACAATTTGGCTTTCCCCGAAAAATATATTTTCGCTATCAAGGCCCACCATATTGGCCAATGCTGTGTAGACATGGTTTTCCAGAGCACGGGCTTTGACAAAAGTATCCTGAAAGTGCTGATACGGGACCATGTTCGCTGCAAGGACAAGCAGCAGTTGCGCGTCTTTCATCGCCAGGATCCGGGATGATTCAGGGAATTCCATGTCATACGTAATCAGCAGCCCAATATTCCCTTCCGGAAGTGAAAATACCGGAAAAGAATCCCCTGGAGCAAACCAGTCCTTTTCACGGTGGTATAAATGTACCTTGCGGTACTTGCCGATAATGTCCCCATCTTTTCCTATCAGCAGGGCCGTATTATACATCAAATCGCCTTCCTGTTCCGGAAAGCCGACAATCGCACCGACTCGACACTGTTTAGCTTTTTCTCTTATTTTTTGTATGCTCGGTCCATTCTCTGTTTCAGCCAACTGTTTAAGCTGGTTGTCCATCACATAACCAGTCAAGTATAATTCGGGGAACAGGACATAATCGGCACCCTTTTTGCTTGCCTCCTCCAAACTTTGAAGAATGCGCAGGAGATTGGTCTCTTTATTTCGCAGTTCGCAGCGCAGCTGTGCCAAGGCAATATTGATTTTATTCATGATTGCTGTCCCTCCTCTTCCCGGTATTGCTTCACTTTTTTCGCAATAGTGGACTGGTCGACCTGCAAAACTTCTGCCGCTTTATAAGTCGTTCCATATAATTCATACGCCCGTAAAATCAATTCTTTTTCAAGCTGCCTCTTGGCTTCTTTCAGCGGCGGGAGCTGTTCCCCCATTTCAAATGGCCGTCCGTCTTCACGGTGGCTCATTTCTTCCGATTGGGTCACGACCATCCGCTCAATCGTATTTTCCAGTTCACGGATGTTTCCCCGCCAAGGATTGGCAAGCAGACGATCTTTGGCATTTGAAGATAAAGCAAAGCGAAGTCCATATTTTTGGTTAAACTTTCGGACAAAAAGCTCCGCCAAAGGAATAATCTCTTCCTTGCGTTCTCTTAACGGCGGAATTGTCAGCGGTACAACGTGGAGACGGTAATAAAGGTCTTCACGGAACATTTTTTCCTGAACCATCTTTTGCAGATCCTTGTTAGTGGCCGCAATGATTCTAATATCAACCTTCATGCTTTTTGTACCGCCCACTTTCCTGAACGTATGCTCCTGCAGTACTTCCAATAACTTGGACTGTATCGAATAAGGGAGCTCTGCAATTTCATCCAGAAACAGGATGCCCCCATCTGCCGACTCAATTAAACCTTTTTTCCCCTTGCTTCTGCCACCCGTAAAAGCACCTGATTCATAACCAAACAGCTCAGATTCTATCAAGCTATCAGGTATCGCTCCGCAGTTAACCACCATGAATGGCTGTTTTGAGCGCGAACTGACTTCGTGAATATACCGTGCGAGTCTTGTTTTTCCTACACCGGTTTCACCGAGTAGAAGCACCGTCGAATCCACTTCAGATATACGATGGATAATATCCATGATTTTTTTCATTGAATCGGATTTCACCGGCATTTCATCCAAAGAAGACGACTGCAGGTCTTCTTCCATCTGGAATTCTCCATCAAGCCTGCAGACGAGAATCATATACGCCAGTTCCGGACTTGAAACAGGAAGCTCAATCGTTAAAAATAATACCCATTCTCCAGAACGGAGCCTTGTCGCGTGTGATCCCTTACTTAAAGAAGGGGGCTCGTCCAACACTTGGCTCCAGTCAATCTGAAATAGGTGGGTACCGCTTGCCAGAGAAAAAGAAGAGGAACTGAAAACCTTTGAAATATCTCCTTTAATTAGAGCTATTCTATGCTGTTCATCCATAAAAATAGCGGCATAATCGAGCACTTTATAAAAACCTCCCTTATAAGAAGGAATCAGACTTTTTAATGAAAAACATCATTTTTAATGAATAATTTCATTATAAACCCTTTTACCGCGGAATGGCAAGCGCTTTTTCATTTTCAACCACCTTTAATAATGAAAAAAATCATCATTTTAAAACTTTCATTGGTCATTCATTCTTCTTTTATACAATAAATATATTGGCACGATAATTGCATAATTTATCTAAACAACATCAACCCTATACATGAAAGGATGGACATCATGGAACAGAGCACTCAGTCTCTTAAACGTACTTTAACACTTTGGCCGGTTGTACTATTCGGCCTTGCGTATATGACACCGATGGTTGTTTTCGGCATTTACGGTGTTCTAGCCGATGAAACCGGAGGAGTTGTGGCAAACGCCTACCTCGTAGCTATGGTTGCAATGCTGTTCACCGCATACAGCTACGGACAAATGGTTAAAGCCTATCCAATTTCCGGTTCCGCTTACACTTTTACACGGAAATCCATTAATCCTCATTTAGGTTTTATGGTCGGTTGGGCTGTCATACTGGATTATGTCTTTTTGCCGATGGTTATTTGGCTCATTGGAAGCGTTTATTTAAACGCTGCTTTTCCCGCCATCGGCACGTGGGTCTGGATTTTAGCTTTCATTATTATTACAACAGGAATTAACATCATTGGGATTCGTGTAACGACAACCATCAACTTCATCATGATGCTTTTTCAGTTTTTGGTTATTGGTTTGTTCATTATTTTATCAATCGTCAGCCTGTCTCACGGAGAAGGCATGGGCACATTTTTCACAGCGACTCCTTTCTTCAACGGAGACGTGTCATTCCCGCTTGTTTTGGCAGGAGCTTCGATCGCCTGTTATTCTTTCTTAGGATTTGATGCAGTTACAACCCTTTCTGAAGAAACGATCGATCCTGAAAAAACGTTGCCACGGGCTATTTTTCTTATCGCATTGATCGGCGGAGCCATTTTTGTTATCGTTTCCTATTTTGTATATTTGGTGTTCCCGGATCATACACAGTTTGAAAACTATGACACAGCCGGATTGGAAATCGCCAGGTTTATCGGTGGCAACTTATTCAGCGCCATCTTCCTTGCCGGGTTGATTACAGCACAATTCGCATCAGGGCTCTCCGCACAGGCAAGTGCCTCCCGTCTTTTATTTGCGATGGGAAGGGATAATGTCCTGCCAAGAAAAATATTCGGATTCTTGCACCGTTCTTTCCGTACACCGATCGTCAATATCGGCATCATCGGGATTATTGGATTAATCGCATTGTTCATGAATGTATCCACATCCACTTCGTTTATTAACTTCGGTGCCTTTATTACCTTTACGTTTGTAAACTTGTCTGTGATCGGACATTACTTTGTACGAAGCAAAAAACGCAAAGGAAAGGATTTTATTCTCTTTCTTGTGCTGCCATTAATTGGAACTGCGTTAAATATCTGGCTGTTCACCAACTTGGATGTACATGCACTGACACTTGGATCCATTTGGGCTGGAATCGGCTTCATCTACTTGCTCTTCCTGACAAAAGGATTTAAAAAGGAACCGCCTGAAATGAAGCTCGAAGAAGCCGATTAAGTTGGCTGGTGGGTATCCGCCAATATCCTCTAAAAAAATCTGGCGAAGAAAAAGCTTTATTTTTCTTCGCCAGATTTTTGGGCTTTCCAGCCCCTTATTTTAATTCCCTTCTTTCACAATCTCCCCGCACACAATCCGGTCGCCCGCATTCCCGGCCGGATCTGTAACATAATCATCCTCGCCGGCATGGATGACAAGGGCGCTTCCGTCTTTATCCAATAAAGAATTTGGTTTCCCTCTTTCCAGGGTGACATCGGCGGTTTTCAAAACCGCATCCACCTTTCCGTCAGCAGCCACTTCCAGGTTTGGCAGGTCCCCCTCATGGTATCCTTTGGGGTTATGGAAACCATGTTCTTTATGGCCAGGATTAAAATGTGCGCCAGCCGACTTAAAGTCAGGCGGTGCGCATTTTCCAGTTTCGTGAAGGTGGATCGCCCTTTTACCCGGCTGCAGTCCTTCGACCCTCACGTGAATGGCAACGCCTTTTGAATTTTCGGAGAGTTCAGCTTCTCCAACCTTATCACCTTCCGTATTGATAAGAGGAACATTGATCGGCGTTTCCGCATTGACCGGTGCCGCCTCGTCGCTTTTTTTCGGGTCGGCGGTGTCTTTATTTCCGCTGCATGCACTTAGAATCAGAAACAAAAGAAGCATTGGACCAATTATTTTCTTCAATATAGATACCTCCATTTAAAAAGTTATTACCTGTATTTACCACCCTTCTTTGATTTATACTTTTTCCAAACATATACAGCTTCCAAGCCTGTCGGCTTTACTTATATACCAGGGTTCGTTAAGATAAAATCAATATTTCATAGTATTCCTGCAGGAGTTGGTCAAATGAATGATACATGGGGATTATTACACTCAGGCCACGACGATGCCGCTGTCAACATGGCCATGGATGAAGCATTGCTGAACTGGCACAGCGAAGGAAAAATCCCGCCTGTCCTCCGTTTTTATGGCTGGTCCACACCGACACTTTCCGTTGGACATTTTCAAAAAGTCGACCGCACCATCGACCTTGACGGAGTGAAGCGGCATGGCTGCCAATTTGTCCGCCGGCAGACTGGCGGAAGCGCTGTATTGCATGACGATGAGCTGACTTACAGCGTGATCGTTTCAGAGTCCAAACCCTACATTTCCCAGTCAATTCGGGAAGCATACTTTGAATTGTCGAAAGGGATCATGGAGGGGTTCAAGCAGCTGGGGATCGAAGCGGACTACTCCATCCCGAAAGAACGCTTCAGGGACCGGTCGGCGGTCTGCTTTGAAAGACCGTCGGATTATGAGATGCTGGTGGATGGCAAGAAAATTTCGGGACATGCACAGACGAGGAAAAAAGGTGTCCTCCTGCAGCACGGCTCCATTCCATTCAGCATGGATAAGAAGATGCTGTTTGATCTATTCTTTTTTTCTGATGAAGAAACAAGAGAAAAGAAGCGTTCCGCTTTTTCCAAAAAAGCAATCACCATCAACGAAGCGTCCGAACAGCCTGTCACTTATGAAATGGCTGAGAAGGCTTTTCAAAAAGGATTTGAAAAGGGTTTACAGCTTGAGCTGGTTCCGTTTGAGTTGACGAAAGAACAGTGGAACGAGGTACATGAACTGGCCGAAACGAAATACCGTTCAGATGATTGGAATTTATATTATCGAAAGAGAGTGTTGGCTCATGGCAAAAAATGAAGAATACATAAGAAAGCCGGATTGGCTGAAAATCAAGATTAACACGAACGAATCATACACAGGCCTGAAAAAATTAATGCGGAACAAAAGTTTGAATACTGTTTGTGAAGAAGCACGCTGCCCGAATATCCACGAATGCTGGAGTGAGCGGAAAACAGCCACTTTCATGATTTTGGGCGATACTTGCACAAGAGGCTGCCGTTTTTGCGCGGTCAAAACAGGTCTGCCGACTGAACTGGATTGGGGCGAACCTGCACGTGTAGCGGAATCAGTAAAAATCATGGGTTTGAAGCATGTCGTTGTCACCGCTGTAGCACGGGATGATTTAAAAGACGGGGGAGCTGCCGTTTTTGCCGAAACAGTAAGGAAAATCCGTGAAGCCAACCCAGGCTGCACAATCGAAATCCTTCCTTCCGATATGAAGGGCGATTATGAGAGCCTTTCAACATTGATGTCGAGCGCCCCTGATATTTTCAATCACAACATTGAAACGGTCAGGCGCCTGACCCGCCGTGTCCGCGCACGCGCCATGTACGACCGTTCGTTGACATTGCTGCAGCGTGTAA
Source organism: Siminovitchia fortis (assembly GCF_003605365.2). Lineage (GTDB taxonomy): Bacteria > Bacillota > Bacilli > Bacillales > Bacillaceae_C > Siminovitchia > Siminovitchia fortis. Next base: position 122,229 of record NZ_QYTU02000004.1, on the reverse strand, counting down.
AAGAAATCTCGCCGAATACACCGACAAAATCCAGCATCATGGTCGGACTCGGAGAAACGAAAGAAGAAATCATTGAAACAATGGATGATTTGCTTGCACATGACGTAGACATCATGACAATCGGACAGTATTTGCAGCCAACGAAAAAGCACTTGAAAGTTGAACGCTATTATCATCCGGACGAATTTGAAGAGCTGAAACAGATCGCTTTGTCTAAAGGCTTCAGCCACTGTGAGGCAGGGCCGCTTGTCCGCTCGTCCTACCACGCAGACGAGCAGGTCAACGCCGCATCCGCCCAGAGAAGAATCAAATATATGAAGGGTTATGAAGAACAAGAGAAAAAAGAAGTGGATTTCACCTTTTAAGCGTGAGGACTTAGACTTCTTCAGTGTAAAGGAAAAAACCGCATCCTTTTGAGGGGAGGCGGTTTTTTCGTGGTTGTGAAAGTAAATTATGTGTGCTGTGACTTATGCCTGGGAAAGAGCGGGGTTTTCTTTTTCTCGGGAGGCATTCGATCCCTATGACTGCCAAACGATTTACACCAAATCCTAACAAATACAGCCGTTATAAAACTTCCAAACGGCTAAAACAGTCTAGAGCCGGCCTTAGATATTTTTTCCGACCGGCACCCATCTTAAACTTTTTTCTTAAATGTACTGACTCTCCTCAACGTTTCATTCGGTTTAAAATCATATTTTTCATAGAACGTATGGGCATCCTTAGTTGAAAGGCTCATGTTGGTCTCCCTAATATCCGGATGTTCCAGGATGCAGTCCACCAGCCACTGCCCCAGTCCTTTTCCACGATAGCTCTCATCGATCACTACATCTAAAAGCCAGGAGAAGACAGCTTTGTCGGTGACCACTCTCGCAAATCCGATTTGTCTGCCATCTGTATATATGCCAAAGGAAATTGAGTTCTCAATACTTTTTTCAATCGTATCTCTCGGCCTGTCTGCTGCCCAATAGGTCTTCGAAAGCAGGCCGCACACTGTGTCCATATCCAGCAGGTCCCTCTGGTCATTTAAAGTGAATTGGTCTTTAGTCCATTCCAAAGCTGCAGCCTCCTCTATCGATTTTGCCATTTATTTTATGGCATTTCTTTTGATATTTTGAGAGTAATTTTTCAGCCATTCCATTCCCTGGCAAGCATCCCGTAGACCGCATGGTCAACAAAATGATCATACAGCCATTCCGCTTCCCTTATGCAGCCCTCCATCCGAAACCCGAGCTTTTCAGCGATCGCCCTGCTTTTCACATTTTCCTTAGCTGCTCTGATTTCCACACGGTTCAACTTCAACTCTGTAAAAGCAAAATTCGTCAGCGCTCCTACGGAACGAATGATGATCCCCTTGCCTGTATAATGTTTATCAAGCCAATACCCGATGGAACCGGACCTGTTATTCCAGTCAAATTCGTTGAAACCTGCCACTCCTACTATCTTATCTTTATAAACAACCGCCGTATTCAAGCTTCTATGTCTGGCAAAACTATTCCGGCTTTCCCTAATATAATACCTCGTATCATTCACGCTGTTCGTATCATCCAGCCATGGAAGCCATTGCCTCAAATGGCATCTTGAGCGGTCTGTCAGCTGAAAGAGCCTCACCGCATCGTTTTGATCGACGAGCTTCAAATAAATCTCCTCATCCACTACATGGACGAACACCGCGCTCACCTCCTGACTTTGAAAAAACCTATGCCCAAAACTGGAAAATATCCGTAAAATTGCAATAAATATTATGTTATCATCCTTATATTCAACAAGACAACCAGTACTGGCAAGTATTTTTTAAGTCAGCAAAAAATGGACAGAGATTCAAATGATCCCTGTCCATTATGAGTAATTAAGCCTCTAGTTCATCAAAGGCAATCTGAGGCGGTTCCTTTTTGAAGAAATCGGTCGTAAAGGCCAGGTAAATTGTCCCAAGTAAAGCCCAGACTATCCCGCCTATGATCGCAAAGATATCGAGGCTGGCCCATAGATAGACAACGAACGCCAACCCAATAGCCGGAAAAATAAAGCTACCTATAATGAAGCCAAACGAGCGCGGCCCCTTTTGTTTGAAAAAGTTAAAGATTACACAAAGGTTCACGAATGAAAACGCGGTGAACGCTCCTACATTTATAAGCGAAGTAGCTTCCTCAAGGCTTAGAAAGATAGCTCCAAGCGACAAAACGCCGATTAACAGAATGTTAGCTACCGGAGAGTTGAATTTTGGATGTAAGTATCCAAAGAAACGTTTCGGAAGCACGCCGTCCCTTCCCATGGCATACAGCAGCCTTGAAGCACTGAGCTGGGCGGCCAAACCTGATGCAAAAACAGAGAACAACGCTCCTGCGAGGAAAAAGGAAAGAAACAGATTCCCGCCGATCATCACAGCAATTTCCGGGGAGGCTCCTTCAATATCATTGAAGATGGAAACGTCCGGAAACAGGGATTGCATAAAATAGGTAACCCCGAAAAAGAAAACACCGCCAATTCCTGCTACAATCAGTATGGCTCTTGGTATAGTTTTCTTTGGATTAATCGTATCCTCTGAAAGTGTTGTAATCGCATCAAATCCAATAAATGAAAGGGCCAATAACGCAGCAGCCCCAAAAAGGCCGGAGACTTCATCGCCGGAAGGGAAAATCTCACCAATGGTAATAAAGCTTTCAGGACCTTTGACGATTGAACGGATCGTAAGGTAGGTAAAAATAATTCCAACCAACGCTTGGAATACAACAAGCAGCAAGTTAAGGGAAGCTGCCAGTTTTACACCAAAAATGTTTAGAAAGCTGATAACCACCAGCAAGCCTGCGATCCAAACCCATCCTGGAATTTCAGGAAATCCCGCCGACAGATAAATATCTGCCAACAGGGCATTGATCATCGGAAGCGCAATATATGCGATGAAAGTTACCCAGCCGACTATCACACCCAAGTATGGGTTGATAATATTTCTTGTATACGTATAAACGGATCCCGCCGTTGGAAATTGCCTGACGAGCTTTCCGTAACTTAATGCCGTGAACAGGATCGCCACAAAAGCGACTATATATGCAGCCGGCACATGGCCGGACGAAACATCCGATGCGATACCGAAGGTATCAAACACTGCCATTGGAGACATGTACGCCAAACCGACGGCAACAACGTGTATCAGCTTCAGCTTTCTTTCAATATGATTGCTTTGTTCCATCAAATCAGCCTCTCAAGTGAAATGTTGAATGCGTTTTCAGCACGCAGTCAACTTCCTATTTCTAAACAGGGAAAAGCGCCCGGCTTTTTTTGCCGGGCTTGTCCCTTATTAATCCAAGTTAACCCAAACACTTTTAACTTCTGTGTAGTTTTCCAAGGCATAAGAGCCCATTTCACGTCCGATTCCGGATTGCTTGTAACCGCCAAACGGCATCGCCGCATTCGTGAGATTGTAGCAGTTGACCCATACAGAACCAGCTTTTAGTTTGCTGGCGACAACATGAGCATTTTTAAGATTTTCTGTCCATACGCCTGCTCCAAGGCCGAATGGGCTGTTATTCGCACGCTCAACCACTTCGTCGATTGTTTTATATTTCATAGCTGCGACGACAGGGCCGAAAATTTCTTCCCTTGCGATGGTCATGTTATCTTCAGCTGCAAAAACGGTTGGCTGGACAAAATATCCTTTGTCCAATTTTTCACCGCCTGCCAAGAGTTTCGCACCTTCCTCAATACCTTTTTGGATGTAGGAAGTGACGATGTCCTGCTGTCTTGCGGAAACGAGCGGTCCCATTTGCGTGTCTTCTGCCAAACCATTACCTAATTTGACATTTTTCGCATAATCGGCAAGCCTTTCCATTACCTCATCATACATTTGCTCAGGAATATACGCCCTTGATCCTGCGCAGCATACTTCCCCTTGGTTGGCCATAATTCCGTTGAATACCCCAGGAATCGCTTTATCAAGATCGGCATCAGGCAAAATGATGTTCGGTGATTTACCGCCGAGCTCCAGCGTTACACGCTTCATCGTATCCGCTGCCGTTTTCATGATAGACTTTCCGACAGGTGTGGAACCGGTGAAGGCAATTTTATTGACCTTCGGATGTTTAACAAGTGCATCACCTGCTGATTTCCCAAAACCAGGAACAATATTGACAACGCCATCAGGGAAGCCTGCTTCTTCAATAAGCTTTCCTAGGTAAAGCGCTGAAAGAGGCGTCTGTTCCGCCGGTTTTAAAATGATCGTGCAGCCTGTGGCAAGCGCCGGAGCAATTTTCCACAGTGCCATCATGATCGGGAAGTTCCAAGGAATGATTTGGCCGACTACACCAACAGGCTCGTGGCGGGTATAGTTAAAAAATGAATTGGAAACCGGGATGGTTTGGCCGGTCATTTTTGTCGTCCAGCCTGCAAAATACCTGAGCTGATCAATGGCTCCAGGCAAATCGGCATTTCTCATTTCCTGGATCGGTTTACCGTTATCCAATGTATCTAACTGGGCAAGGACTTCAAAATCCCTTTCCATTAAATCAGCCAGCTTATGCATCAACTTGGCGCGATCTGCTGCACTGATTCTTGACCAAGGTCCTTCTTCAAAAGCTTTGGCCGCGGCTTCAACTGCTTTATCAATATCGTTTTCGCGTGCTTCATACACGTGAGCCAAAACTTCTCCCGTAGCAGGATTGGTCGTTTCAAACGTTTGGCCGCCTACTGATTCATGCCAGCCGCCATCTATGAATAATTTTCTTGGACCGTTTAAAAACTCGGTTACTTTCGGATGAAGGGTCAATTTTTCACTAGTTGTCATCGTTACATCCCCTTATTCTGAAAAAATGGACTGGCTGAGGTGATCAGCCAGTAATTTTTAGTTATCTAACGTGCTTGTGCTTTTCTATTGTCCAGTTCAAGCGCCTAGCCCCTCGAGGTCATAAGTCAATTCCCTTGAAGAGCTGCCTCCTCGGGAATCGCCTTATGCTTGTCGGGACTAAACAGGCGCTTTCGCTTTTCTTCTTGTCTAGCTGCGGGCTCCAGCGACTAGCAGACTTCGCGCCTTCTCCTACGATAAGTCAACATCGGCTCCGACGCACAGGATGTGCTAGTGCAGGCGAAGCGACAGGACGTCGCTGCTTGAGCCTGCCTTCGTCGCCGTGTTGTCCGGCTGCGAGTGCCATCGGCTCGAGGTCATAAGCCAATCGCTGCTGAAGGCAAATTACGCCTTCTTCAGCGCTCGTCTTATGCTTGTCGCCGATAAGCAGGCACTCTCCGCCTTTCCTTATCCTTTATCTCGTCGAAGGCACTCCAGTCTGTACGTCGCTTAACGTCGCCCTCCGCTTTTCTTCTTATAGTGTTTTCGCAAATGCTCCCAACGCATCGTCAACGATTGCGATGATTTTTTCCACTTCGTCTTTTTGTACGACGAGCGGCGGAGCGATTGCTACGATGTTCATTCCAGGAGTGAAGTCAAACGGCCTGATTAAGAGCTCACGCTTATAAGCTTCTTCAACAACTGTTGCAGCTGCTTTGATAGATCCGGCAAATGGCTTGCCCGCTGCTGGATCTTCCATCAAATCGAATCCGGCAAGAAGGCCTCTGCCTCTTGTATTTCCAACGAAAGCATATTTGTCTTCCAAGTAGTCAAGACCTTTTTTCAATTCGTCTCCCATGACTTTTGCGTTTTCAATCAAGCCATCACGCTCAAGGATTTCAAGGTTTTTCAAACCGACAGCACATGCTGTTGGATGACCGCTGTACGTGAATCCGTGTGGAAGCATGTCGTCGTATGTGAAGAATGTATCTCTGATTTCTTCTCTCATGATGACGCCGCCAAGCTGGATATATCCGCTTGTCATACCTTTTGCAGCACAAATGAAATCAGGAATTACATCCCAATGATCCACGCCGAACATTTTTCCGGTTCTTCCGAATCCGCAGATGATTTCGTCGGCAATCATGTGAATGTTGAACTCGTCGCAAAGTGCACGGACTGCTTTCAAATAACCTTCAGGCGGCACGTGTACCCCGCCGGCACCTTGGATCGGCTCTACGATAACAGCCGCAATTTTATCAGCGCCTTCTTTTTCAATGATGCTTCTGATGGAACCTTCGTATTCCGGATGGCTCTTGTCGCCAAGTTCACATTCCGTCAAATGAGGTTTCGCGTTTACGATATTAGGGTCCCCTGATCCGGAGAATTCACGGTAAGCATCGATTCCAGTTGCCCTTTGGGTTGCAATTGTAACGCCGTGATAACCCCTTCTTAAAGAGATAATGAGTTTCTTGTCTTTTTTGCCTTTAATATCCCAGTAGGATCTGGACAGTTTAAAAGCTGTATCGTTTGATTCAGATCCGCCGGAAGTATAGAAAATCGCGTTTAAGTCACCAGGTGTGACTTTGGCAATTTTTTCAGCCAAACGTACGGACGGTTCATTCGAATAGCCATAGAAAGTAGTTGTGTAAGCCGCTTTTTCCATTTGTTCATAAGCAGCTTCGGCCAATTCTTTCACACCATGGCCCACATTCACATTCCAAAGCATGGATACGCCGTCGATGTATGTTTTGCCTCCCATGTCTTTCAGATAAATGCCTTCTCCACTTTCAAAAATCAATTTTGGTCCGATTTCAGAGTGAAGCTTCGGATTGGTGGACGGATGAATAATATGTTTTTTATCAAGTTCGGATAGCTCATTGAATAATTTTTCGTTGCTCATGAAAATCTCTCTCCTTATTTTTAAAAATATTTATAGCTTGTCCTTAGCCAGTTTTTGCACAACATGTAAAAGGACGTTCGCCCCTTTTTCAATGTCATCATCCAGCGTCAATTCCTGTTCGTTATGGCTGATGCCGTCAACGCTTGGAACAAAGATCATGCCCGTATCTGCCACGCCTGCCATATATTTTGAATCATGCCCCGGGCCGCTGAACAATTCCATGGCGGAATATCCAAATTCGTCTGCCGCATTTTTGATGGCATCCTTGACGGCCGGCGCAAATAAGGTCGTCTCGGAATTCCAATCGGTTGTAATCGTCAATTCCACTTCGCTCATCAGCGCAATGGCACTAAGCTGCTCCTTTAATCTTTCGAATGCATGAGACCGCAGGTCATTGTCCTCGTGACGGATATCAATTGTGAATTCTACTTCGCCGGGAATAACGTTTGTGACGTTCGGCCTCACGTTCATTTTTCCGACGGTCGTTTTTAAGCCAGGAATTTCATTCGTAATCTCATTTACTTTTACAATCATCTTGGATGCAGCCACAAGTGCATCGCGCCTGTTTTTCATCGGGGTCGGGCCTGCATGGTTCGTCTTTCCTGTCACCTTCACCGTGAATAGGTCATTACCTTGGATACCTTGGACAATGCCAATTGTTTTATGTTTTTCATGTAAAATAGGGCCCTGCTCAATATGCAGTTCAATAAAATTTTTGATGTTTGTTATACGGTTTTTAATATCTCCCATATAGTTAATTTCATTTAAAGCCTGTTCAAAGGAAATTCCCTCATCATCTTTCAGGCCATAAATAAAATCCTTTGAAAAATTTCCGGTAATTCCCCCGGATCCAAGCATTGGAGGTGAGAAGCGGGCCCCCTCTTCATTGGTGAAATTGATAACTTCAACGGGGTATTCCGTTTCGATATCATTTTCATTCAAAACACGGATCACTTCCAGCGCAGTCAGAACACCCAAAATGCCGTCATATTTTCCGCCGCAAGGCTGCGTATCCAAGTGGGATCCGATGGCAACGGACGGACCGTCTTTTTTGCCTTTTCTTCTTCCATATATGTTACCGAAATCGTCTATTCTGACCTCAAGACCTTCCTCTTTTAACCAGTCGACAAATATATCGCGCATGTTTTTATCGGCTTCCGACAATGCCAGGCGGTTTAACCCGCCATTTCCGGTTGAGCCGATGGAAGAGCTTACTTTTAACGTTTCAAGCAAACGTTCTCTGTTTACTTTTAATGATGTCTTTTCCATACGCATCCTCCTCAACTATTTATTATATGCAATTTCCGTGCCAAATTTCAATTACTATTAAATAAAAAGCTTTTAATTATGATACCCTTTAATATATAATAGATTTGCACCGAATTCGAATTACAATGATGCGAAATCGAATCGTTTTCGATGGGATGAGGAGGATCTTTTTATGAAAAACCACTTTTTTAACGATCGGCATTTCCATCAAGTATTCAATCATTTAAAGGATGGTATTTTCATAGCTGACAAAAATGGCATTGCACTTTGGTGCAATGATACGAGTACGAAGCAGATCGGTGCGCCGCGCTCTAAGATCATCGGCAGGCATGTAAATGACTTGGAGAACAACGGTTTTTTCACCCCTTCTGTGACTAAAATAGTATTGGAAAACAGAGAAGTCGTGACGAAAGTCCAAACTTCCAAAGACCGGCAGTTTCTGGCAACCGGTTATCTTGTAAAAATTGATGATGATGATTCGGAATACATTCTTGTTCAAGTCAAAGATATAACTGAAACCGTCAAGAATTCATTTAAGCTGGAAAAAGCGGAAGCCCTGATGCGGCAATATTGGCAAGAGCTTCAGGAAATGAAAAAGCAGCAGCAGAGGGAAAACACAAGCCAACTGATCATTGGCAACAGCAAGAGCAACGAAGAACTTCTGGACTTGGTAAATCGGGTATCAACTGTTGATGCAACGATTTTACTAACCGGAGAATCCGGCGTTGGCAAAAGCTTGATCGCCGGCGAAATCCACAAACACAGTTCGAGAAGAGATAAGAATTTTATCCAAATCAACTGTGGAGCCATACCGGAAAATCTTTTGGAATCGGAGCTTTTCGGATATAAAAAAGGGGCTTTCACCGGGGCGAACATAAGCGGAAAAAAAGGGCTTGTTGAAAAAGCGGACGGCGGCACATTGTTTTTGGATGAAATCGCTGAGCTGCCCTTGTCCCTGCAGCCGAAATTACTCCAATTGGTCCAGGACAAATCGTTTATTCCCGTTGGGGGCACAGAGCTTAAGAAAGTCGATATCCGGATCATCGCTGCCACCAACCAAGATTTGCCGAAGATGGTCAAGGAAAAGCGGTTCCGCGAGGATTTATATTACCGTTTGAATGTAGTGTCCATCCAGATACCGGCGCTCCGGGAACGGAATGAAGATATCCCGCCGCTGGTATACCATTATTTAAACCTTTTTAATGATAAATATATGAAAAAGTCAACCTTGGATGGCGGAGTGCTTGAATACCTTCAGAACTACAGCTGGCCCGGTAACATCCGCGAGCTCGAAAATATGATTGAGCGTTTGATTGTAACGGCAAAATCAGATATAATCACAGTTTCAGACCTTCCGGATAAAATTTTATACGAGGAATTCATGGACCATTCTGTCCGGAAGCTGAATAACCAAAGCCTTTCGGATTACTTGGAAAAAATTGAGAGAAGATTGATAGAGGAAGCGAAGACGAAATACCCTTCTACGAGAAAGGCGGCCCAATCTTTGGGATTGACCCAGTCTTCCTATCTGAGAAGGTTAAAAAAGTATGGACTTTAGCGTCGGAGCACTCAAGTCTGTACATCGATGAACAGGCGCTTGCGCGGGGTGTGAGTGTAAAATCACGTGCGTTTCCTATATGGCACGGAAATTGCATGTAGTATTATTGAATATTCATGGAGGGGATCATTGTGGCACGGACCATAAATAGTACACCAAGAAAAGACGGCTTCAGAATGCCCGGGGAATTTGAAGAGCACGAAGGTACATGGATGCTTTGGCCCATGAGAACGGACACATGGAGGTCTGGAGCTAAACCTGCACAAAGAGCTTTTGCGGAGGTAGCTAAAGCGATCTCGCAATTTGAACCGGTAACGGTGTGTGTCAATGCAGAGCAATTTGAAAATGCCCGCGCACTTTTGGACGACAGGGTCAGGGTGGTTGAAATTTCATCCAATGATGCCTGGATGCGTGATATCGGTCCTACTTTTGTAAAAAATGACAAGGGTGAAGTGCGCGGCATAGACTGGCAGTTCAATGCATGGGGAGGCTTGGATGAAGGTCTTTACTTCCCATGGGACAAGGATCAGCTTGTCAAACAAAAAGTAATGGAAATTGAAAACATAGATCGTTATGATGCAAAAGATTTCGTATTGGAAGGCGGAGCCATCCACGTTGACGGCGAAGGAACGCTCATTACAACAGCTGAATGTGTTCTGAATCCAAACCGAAATCCAAACATGTCCAAAGAAGATGTTGAAGAAAAACTAAAAGAGTATTTAAATATTGAAAAGATCATCTGGATTGAAAAAGGTCTTTTTGAGGATGAGACTGATGGACATGTGGATGAAGTGTTATTCTATGTGCGTCCCGGAGAAGTGGCCATCGGCTGGACAGACGATCCTGAACACCCACATTACGAGGTGTTGCAGGCAGCCTATAAACAACTGGAGCAGGAAACCGACGCCAAAGGCAGAAAGCTGAAAATCTACAAACTTCCTATGCCTGAGCAAATTGCGATAACGGACGAGGAAGCCCGCGAAATTGACTTTTCTGCCGATGCCTTCGATCGTTCGGCTGATACTCTATTCATAGCCACCTATGCCAACTGCTATATTTGCAATGGCGGAGTGGTCATTCCATCATTCGGCGACCCGAAAGATGAGGAAGCCGTTGAGATCTTCAAAGAAATGTTCCCTGACCGGAAAATCGTGACGGTGAACACACGCGAGGTTTCTCTGGGCGGAGGAAACATCCACTGCATTACCCAGCAGCAGCCAAAGGCTTAATGTAAGGAGACAGGCGGAAAACTTTTCCGCCTGTTTTTTATAGGGGAGGCAAATTTTCACCATTGTCTTATGCAAGTAAATCTCGTATAATAGAGGTGTCGCCTGCTCCGGGATGTAGCTCAGCTTGGTAGAGCACTAGCATGGGGTGCTAGGAGTCGCAGGTTCAAATCCTGTCATCCCGATTGGTACAGGAAAGCGCTAAAGCCTTGTACGTAAAGGTTTTGGCGCTTTTTCTTATTAATACAGTTTTAATGGTTTCTGATTAGTACAGGCACTTTTGGGGGAATATTGAGGTTTATTTTTTTGCTTAGAGTATACTCATAAAAAAGTATGTATTTTGGCCAAACATTCCTCCACCAATTCATCGGGCGCTTTTCCTTTAACCTTAAGATTCCGCGCAGCCCAATCTAAATTTTTTACCTGATCGGTTAAGATCACACCTTGAAAAGCCAACCCCTCGGGGAGCTTGACTTCAAATCCCCAGCCTCTGGCTGTTTTTGTGATAAGACAGATGGAAGCAAATCCTGTGACTTGATTAAACTCTTTTGGGGATAAAACAATCCCTGGCCTGTTTCCCGCTTGCTCATGGCCGGTCTGCGGATTAAAGTTCACATAAACAAGATCCCCACGGTCTGGTACTGACATTAAATAAGCTCCTTCCCCTCTACTCCAAAATCAATTTCCTCGTGACGGTTTTCCGGGGTGCATTTTGCCAGGAGTTCCTCCAGCGAATATTTCTTAGGCTGCTTTTTAGGAACAAGCATGATAACTCCTTTTCCAGTTACGCTTATTTCCATTTCAGACCCTTGATGAATGTTAATTCTTTCTGCAACATCCTTTGGAATTCTTACCGCCAGGCTATTGCCCCATTTTTGAACTGTGGTTGGAATTGTCATATGATCCACCTCATTTCCACTACTCCTTGTGTCTTCTTCCATTATACCACCTCCGCTTAAATACGTATATACATAGTATATACACCAATTCTGTATTTGATACACCATATCACCTTTGGTGTTAGAAAACAAAACGATTGTAGGACAACAAATTTTACTCCTTTAATAAGCGTGGAAGCCAAACTTCTATTTCCATATAGTTTAAGTTTTTTTAAGTTATAGTGCTAAAAATCTCCAACAAGCATTAAAAGAATATAGAAACAAAGATCTTAGAAAAATATTTAGAAACATCCCATGTATAGTAAACCGATTGTTTTGGTCCAAGAAAAAATCCACCCAGGTCACGTCCTTAGGTGGATTTTTCCGTTTATCTTTCCTTTTTCATCCAACCAATGATTTCACCAGGCCACAAATGAATGAAGTCTTTCCCGTATATTTGTGTTTGGCTAACCATCGTATCCAGAGAAACGACATTAATTTTGACTTTTTTGGCCATCACTCATACTCTCTTTTTTAGTAAAGCCCCTCTTTCTTCAAAAATTCTTTCGCAACCTTTTCCGGCGACACTCCATCAACATTCACTCTATAGTTCATTTCACGCATTTCATCGTCTGTAATTTTTCCGGCCAACTTGTTTAAGGATTCCACCACTTCCGGATATTGTTCGGCTGTTTCCTGCCTCAAAAGCGGTGCGCCCTGGTACGGCGGGAATAGTTGCTTGTCATCTTTCAGCACAACAAGCTTGTGTTCCTCGATTTCGCTGTCTGTTGAATAGGCGTCAATTAAATTGATATCCCCTGATTCAACCGCAGCGTATCGCAGCTTGGGCTCCATCGTTTTCATTGAAGGGAATTTCAGTCCATACAGTTTTTGGATACCGACATATCCGTCCTCCCGGTCGGAGAACTCCAATGTGAAACCAGCTTTGACTTTATCAGAAACGGCACCAAGATCAGAAATAGCGGATATTCCGTATTGATCTGAAAAATACCCAGGCACTGCTAACGCATACGTATTATTGAACTGCATCGGTTCCAGCAATACGAGACCAAATTCCTCCAACATGCCTTTTCTAGCCTGTTCGTAGACTTCTTTCCTGTCTGTGCTTACCGCCTCTTCTTTTAAAAATTCGGAGATGGCTGTTCCTGTAAATTCAGGGTAAATATCAATGCTTTCATTTTTTAAAGCATTGAATAAAAATGAAGTTTTTCCAAGTCCCGGCTTCAATTCAACCTTGAGGTCGGTATTTTCCTCGATCAGCACTTTGTACATATTTATTAAAACTTCAGGTTCAGAACCAAGTTTCCCTGCAATAACAAGCTCTTTTTTCTTGCCGCCGGCTGCAAAAGGAATGACAATGATCAGCAATGCCGCAACGGCGATCACGCCGATCGCGCCGGCTGATTTTTTAAAGGAAAGATGCTCAAACCGCCGAAGAAGCAGGTCGAAAAGAACTGCTAAAAGTGCTGCCGGAACTGCACCAAGCACAATAAGGGCGGAGTTATTCCGGTCGATTCCAAGCAAGATGATATCACCCAGACCGCCGGCCCCAATCAATGCGGCGAGGGTGGCCGTTCCGACAATCAGCACCATCCCCGTCCGGATTCCTGCCATGATGACAGGCATTGCAAGCGGAAGTTCGACTTTCATCAACTGCTGCCGTCTATTCATTCCCATTGCCCGGGCGGCCTCCGTCAATGAAGGATCGACTTCTTTGATGCCTGTATAGGTGTTCCGTAAAATGGGGAGCAATGCATACACCACAAGTGCGATAATTGCCGGGACTTTGCCGATTCCGAGGAGCGGGATCAACAGCCCAAGCAGCGCGAGCGACGGGATAGTCTGCAACACAGCGGTGATGCCGATGATGCTTTCAGCCGCCTTTTTCCTCCTTGTTAAAAAAATGCCGAGCGGAATCGCTATCAAAACTGCAAAGAACAAAGCGATGAATGACAGCTCGATATGCTCCAGCAATGCCGAGACCAATTCTCCTTTCCTATCCTGAAAAACCTTCATAAAGCTACTCATGTTCCCGGCCTCTTTCATTCAATCGGTTTGCCATATATTCAATGACCGTTTGTCTGTCTATCAAGCCAATGGACTTTCCGTCCTTTTCAATCAGGATTTTTTCATGCTGTGATAATTTTTCAAGCACTTCAGCCAATGACGCATCCGCAGAAAGACGGTGGGAAACCGCTGTTCCGTCCAATGGAAGGACAAAGGATTCAAGGTCAATTCTTTCATCCTGTCTATGTGCCCCAACAAAGTCACGGACAAAAGGATTGACCGGCTTATGTAAAATATCATCCGGGGTTCCGACCTGCAGCGCCTTTCCTTCTTTCATAATGCAGATCCTGTCGCCAAGTTTAAGGGCTTCCCGGATATCATGGGTCACAAAAACAACCGTTTTATTGATTGTCCGCTTCAGATGCAGCATATCGTTCTGCAATTTTTCCCGGCTGATCGGGTCGAGCGCGCTGAATGGCTCATCCATTAAAATAATGCGCGGATCAGCAGCCAATGCCCTGGCGACTCCGATGCGCTGCTGCTGACCTCCGGAAAGCTCCGCCGGTTTCCGGTCCCGGTAAACAGCCGGATCCAACCCGACCATTTCAAGCAGTTCGTCAATCCTGTCATGCATCTTCTTCTTACTCCACTTTTTCAGTTCCGGTACAACGGCGATGTTTTCCGCAATCGTCATATGGGGGAACAGCGCAATCTGCTGGAGCACATAGCCGATATTCCAACGCAATTCATGAATATCATAATCTGTGACTTTTTTATCCCCTATAAAAATGTTGCCTTCTGAAACATCAATCAAACGGTTGATCATTTTCAGGGTAGTCGTTTTTCCGCAGCCGCTGGGACCGATCAATACGAAAAACTCATTTTCCTGTATATGTAAATCAAGCTGGTCAACGGCTTTCGTCCGGTCATCATAAAGCTTCGTAACTTTATCAAATGTAATCATCGGCTTCCCCCTTTTTCCCTGTATATTTAGGGTTAATTGTCCCAATTGCTAAAGAAAAAATCAACTTTGAGGACAGGTCCCTCAGTAATTTTTTTGAATCCAATAGTCGAAGCTAATCGTACTCCAATTAAAGGGATGGTGGGAAAAATGAATAATCATGAGATTGATTATCAAATTATTGGCGATGACATGCAATTTGTAGAAGTGGAGCTGGATCCTGGTGAAACGGTTGTTGCGGAAGCCGGCAGCCTGATGATGATGGATGACCACATACATATGGAAACGGTATTTGGAGACGGCTCTTCCCAAGCCGGAGGTCTGATGGACAAGCTGATTGGTGCGGGAAAACGGGTGCTGACCGGTGAAAGCCTGTTTATGACAATGTTCACGAATGAAGGAAGCGGAAAGAAGCACGTATCGTTCGCTTCACCTTATCCCGGAAAAATCATTCCGATGGACTTGAGCGAGCTGGATGGAAAAATCATCTGTCAAAAGGACGCTTTTCTGGCTGCTGCAAAAGGGGTATCTGTTGGAATTGAATTTCAGCGAAAATTGGGAACCGGTTTTTTCGGGGGAGAAGGATTCATCATGCAGAAACTGGAAGGAGACGGAATGGCCTTCGTCCATGCGGGAGGAACGATTCACCAAAAGACGCTGGAACCGGGAGAGACCCTGAAAATTGACACCGGGTGCCTTGTTGCCATGACACGTGATGTGGATTATGACGTTGAATTCGTCCGCGGTGTCAAAACAGCACTCTTTGGCGGGGAGGGGCTTTTCTTTGCCACATTAAGAGGACCGGGCACTGTCTGGGTCCAGTCGCTTCCATTCAGCAGGCTTGCAAGCCGAGTGTTCGCAGCAATGCCGGCAGGCGGAGGCTCAAAGGATGAAGGCGGAATCGGCGGCCTTTTTAATATATTCAGTGACAGATAATGGAAGAGCCTGCGTTCGCAGGCTCCTATTTGTCCGGGCTTAATCCTTTGATCAAAAATTGAATGGTTCTTTCCGTTTCCTCTTCATCTTCCCACTCTTCAGAAGACAATATAAAAAAACGTGCCATCAAATGGCCGAAAATCGTCGAAAGAAACAAGCGGATGACGGTTTTTGACGGCATAACCACGATTTCACCCTTTTCTTGGTAGTGAGCGACGATCTTTTCCATGCGAGCGAGTATTTTAGCCGCGATATGCTCCTTAAATTGCTCCTGCAGTTCTTTTTGAAAGGGAAGCTCCTGCACCAGAATTCTGAAAAGAAGCATGTTTTTCTCCATAAAAGCTTCCCTGTTTTTAATCATTGCTCTGAGGAAGTCCTCCAGAGTATCATAATCCTTATCCAGCACCCGATTGATATCCTTTATAACAAAAGGGGCAATCATTTTGGCCATCATCGGTGCAACAATGGATAAAAGCAATTCCTTTTTTGTTTTATAATGGCGAAAAATTGTCCCTTCCGCTACGCCGGCTTTTTTTGCGATTTCACTTGTAGATGTTGCGGCGTAGCCTTTTTCAGCAAATATTTCGACTGCTGCAGCTACGATCTTCTTCTGCTTCGGCGTGAACTCTTCCTCATCCAAAGACAATTGATCCCAAATCTGATTTTGTTCCAACATAATGGTCTCCTTCTAAATCTTTCTATACTTTCTAAGGGCAACGATATTCAATAACATGAATAATGCTGCAAACCCCAACATTACGAGCAGATCCAAAACGATTGCATCCATGCCCTGCCCCCTGACCATAACATCCCTTAAAGCATCTGCGGCATAGTAAAGAGGTGTGAGCGGGCCAACCCAGCTTAACCAGTCCGAAATGGTTTCAAGATTGAACAGTCCCGAAAAAAATATTTGCGGCACGACGACAATCGGAATGAACTGGATCATCTGCAGCTCGTTATTTGCAAATGACGATAATAAAATTCCAAGCGTCAGGGCCGTCAATGACAGAAGTACAATGATCAACAGCACATACCAGAAAGAGCCTTCCATTAACATGCCAAGTGCGTAAATACTGTAGGCGGCTATGATCGTCGCCTGAAAAAGTGTAAAAACGCCAAAACCAATTACATACCCAAGGACAATCTCCCATTTGCGGAGCGGCGTCGATAACAGGCGCTCCAATGTCCCTGACGTCCTCTCTCTTATAAAAGATACCCCTGCAATGATAAAGACAAAAAAGAAAACGAAAAAGCCTAGCAGGACGGGACCGAAATAATCAAATTGGCTCATATCAGCCGAACCATGCAAATAGTGGATATCCATGTCTGCCGTATCATTTGGGCCTTGCAATGGTTTGAACGCTGATTATATCCACTTCATCGTGGCTCCATTGACAAGCGGGTCACTGCCTTCAAGATAAACGGACGGCGGCATTCGTCCGAAAACAAGATAACCGTCCAATTCACGGGAAGAAAGGAGTTTTTTAGCCTTACCCTCATCTGTTAAATCGGTGATCTCCGCACCTTTAAGATCCATTTTATCTCTTATTTGTTCAGGCGCATTCACCAGCCCTATTTTGGGCGTGTAATCATCTCCGTTAAAAACGAGATGGAGCATCGTCAGAACGAGAATGGGAGCAAAAACTAAAAGGCCGAGTGTCCTCTTGTCTCTTCCAATCTGTTGCAGAATCCTTTTTACCAAAGCCATGACCCTCATAAGGATACACCTCCATAAACAAGGAAAGCTTCTTCAATCGTACTTGAGTTCGTTTCTTGTTTCAGTTCCTCCGGCGTGCCTACTGCAATGAGCTGACCCTCACGCATAAGCCCAAGGCGGTCACATTTTTCCGCCTCATCCATGACATGAGTTGTGACGATCAGTGTCTTCCCCTCATCCTTCAATTGATGGAAAGCTTCCCAGACACTTTTTCGGAGCACAGGGTCAATACCGACAGTCGGCTCATCCAATATTAATAGCTGAGGTTGATGCAACAGGGCAATGGCCAAAGAAAGCCTCCTTTTCATCCCGCCGGAATAATTGGACACCTGCTTCCCAAGGTGATCAGTCAGTTGAACAAGTTTCATCGCTTCCATGATCCTTTGATTGCGTTCTTTTTTCTTCAAGCCATATAAAGCTGCAAAAAATTCAAGGTTTTCACGGGCTGTCAATTCCATATAAAGCGCATCCGACTGGGCCATATATCCCAGCTTTTCGATCAGATGCAAGGAAGGCATCTTCTCTTGAAAAACATCGATTTCACCCGAAGTTGGCACATCAAGACCTGCAAGTTCCTTGACCAAAGTCGTTTTTCCTGCCCCTGAAGGTCCAAGCAAACCGAAAATTTCTCCCTGTTTAACTTCAAGATCAATATCTTTTAGAATTTCTGTTGGACCAAACTTTTTGGAGACACTGCGAATTGACACACAAGAATCGTTCAATTTTTTCACTCCTTTTTAATGTGAGTGATTACTCACTTCATATTATAAACGAATTTTCCAAAAAATAAAAGAGCTAAGATTGGATTCCTTTCCTTGAGGTATTTTCACATAAGAAGGATTGGGGTATAATGAGATGAGAAGCATCATAAGATCAGATGATCGTTTCGGCGCTGGGAACACCGAAACGATCCGACAATAGCAGGTCCCGCCGGGGATCAGCACGATAGTGTCTAAGCCGCCTGGAGGGCCATCTCAAAGGCGGCTTTAGTCTTTGTTAAATGACAGAATGGCCACAATCAAAACAGCAAAGCCAATCATGGACGTGATAGATTCGTATACTGTCATGGCACCACCTCCCTCCTTGCGAGAAGTGTGCACAGACCGCCCTTGAGAAACCTGTTCTATTGTTCTTATATTATACCATTTTTTCAACAAATGCGAACATACGTTTTTATTTTGTTACTTTAGAACGAGGAGGCGCATAGATTGAAGCATGCCCTTGTCATTGGCGGAACGGGAATGCTGTCCGGTGCAACGCACTGGCTTGTCCGGCAAAATTATCGGGTATCTGTTATAGCAAGAAACCAGAATCGAATGAAAAAATTGATCGACCAATCAGAGAACCCATCCGCCATTACGCCTGTGTTCGTAGATTACTGTAACGAAACGGACCTTCATAGAGAAATAAACCGGATCATTCACGAAAATGGGGAAATCAAATTAGTTGTGGCCTGGATCCATTCCATAGGAAAAAACACTTTGCCCATTATTGCGGAGGTCATTTCAAAAAATAGCAAAGACAAGTGGAGGCTCTTTCATGTATTGGGCAGCAGTACGGACCTAAAAAAGGCAGTCCGGGATGTTGAAATACCGGCCGGCTGCCAATATCGGCAGATCCAGCTTGGATTTGTCATTGAAAATAACTTTTCCCGATGGCTGACACATAAAGAAATATCGGACGGTATTATCGAATGCATCCAAAAAGATCTACCGCTTCATATTATCGGAACTGTGTGGCCTTGGGAATTGCGTCCATGAAATAGGAGTCTGCCTTTCAGTAGGCATAGGGTTTGAATGCCTACCGAGAAAAGGAAAACCCCGCTCGTTCGGTAGGCATAGAGTTCGAATGCCTACCGAGAAAAAGGAATTCCGGCTTGTTCGGTAGGCATAGGGTTCGAATGCCTACCGAGAAAAAGGAATTCCGGCTTGTTCGGTAGGCATAGGGTTCGAATGCCTACTGAGAAAAAGAAAATCCCGCTCGTGCAAGTTCCGCGGCGGGCAGACTCCTTTTCTTAAATCGTATAGTTCAGCCAATCAGCTCGTTTGCCTCCCATTTTTTCATAAAACCGCTGTGCGCGGTAGTTGTCCGGAGCTGTCACCCACGACATGTGGAAATAGCCGTGTTCCTTTGTATAGTTTTCGCAGGCTTTAAACAGTTCCTGGGCGACGCCCGCTCCCCTTTCTTCTTCAACGACATACAAATCATTCATGACCGTTATTTTATCTGCCCTTGTCGTATTGTATGTGAAGTATAGAGTCGCAAATCCTGTCAGCTTGCCTTCCTTCTCGGCCACGAACTGGATCCCTTCCTCTTTTTCAAGCAGCATATCAATCAGATCGTGCACTTTTTCAACTGCCGGTCTCGGCCTTTGATAAAAGTCCACGATGTACTCATACATGAGCTTTGTTAATTCTTCTCTATCTTTCTTTTCAGCTGGTCTTACATTTACTGACATATACAATTCCCCCATTCCAATATGTTACATAAAAGGTTATAGTAAATCTGTACACTTAAAAAGATACAGTTATATAAAATTCAACTAGTACAGATACGAGGTGGATTTATGGATATATGTCCTCGATTGGAAAATCGGTCTAACGAGCCTTTATATATACAGCTCTATCAATATTTGAAAGAGGAGATTCAGGCGGGAGGAATTCCTTCTTTTAAACGCCTCCCGTCCATCCGCAGGCTTGCCGATGATCTGCACATTAGCAAAACTACAGTACAAATGGCTTATCAGCAGCTATTGGCAGAAGGTTATATCGAAAGCAAAGAGCGAAGCGGATATGTTGTTGTCGAAATGGAAGGAGATTCTTTCGGGGATCTCCCTCATTTTTCCGAGCCGGCACCGGCAAAAAAGCGCTCTGCCGCACAGAAAAACATCCGGTTTGATTTTTATATGTCTTATATTGATGTGGACCATTTTCCTTTTCAAAAATGGAAAGCATGCGTCAATCAAAATCTAAGCCCGGAATTCCTTTCATATGGAGATAAACAGGGAGAGCCTGGGCTTCGAGCCGCAATCAGCCGTTATCTCCGCCATGCACGTGCAGTGAACTGCACAGAAGAACAGGTTGTCATTGGATCAGGCACTCAAACCGTCATGAGGCTTTTATGCCAGTTGATTGGACTTGATGGAAAAAAGATCGCAATGGAAGAGCCCGGATATGAAGGGGTGCGCCATGTTTTCCAAGGGCTTGGGTTCGAAGCAGTTCCTATCAAACTCGAAGAAGATGGGATCAACCTGGATGAACTGGAGAAGAGCAGTGCGAAGGTTGTTTACATTACACCATCCCACCAATTTCCGCTTGGGATGGTCATGCCCATCACGAAGCGGATCAAACTGTTGCAGTGGGCGGAAGAGAACGGCGGCCTGATTATTGAAGACGACTATGACGGAGAATTCCGCTATCACGGAAAACCCATTCCTTCCCTGCAGGGGCTGGATGCCCACGGGAATGTCATTTATGCCGGGACTTTTTCAAAGTCACTCATGCCAGCCATCCGAATGAGCTATGTCGTTCTTCCAGTAAGGCTATTGGATATATATCAGGCGAATATGTTTATGTATGACCAAACCGTTTCGCGGCTGCATCAAAGAACATTGCAGATGTTTATGGAAAGCGGTGAATGGGAGCGGCATATCCGAAAAATGAGGAAGCTTTATCAGAAGAAGCATGACCTTCTTCTGCAAACCATAAAAAAGGTCATGAATAACAATGTTGAAATCACCGGGCAAAACGCAGGGCTTCATATCGTCATTCAAGTGAACAGCGGGTACAGTGCAGACGAGCTGGTTCAGATTGCGGAAAAGTCAGGAGTAAAGGTATACAGCACGACGGATAATTGGATTTCTGGACAGGAAACAGGAAACCCCCTCATATTGTTGGGATTTGGCGGATTATCAGAGGAGCAGATTGTTGAAGGGATCGGGCAGCTTCATGCGGCCTGGGGACCTTTTTATAAAAATCAATGAAAAACCCATTGACCCTCACGCAACGTGATACTTTATATTGTGATTAAAGGGAGGCAAGATCAAATGAAAGTGAAAGAAGTGGCAGAGCTGACAGGGATCAGCGTCCGGACGCTGCACCATTACGATGAAATCGGCTTGCTCTCGCCCGGGCGAAAGGCAGAATCAGGGTATCGCGAATATACAGATGAGGATTTGGAGACCCTGCAGCAAATCTTGTTTTTCAGAGAGCTCGGCTTCCCTTTAAAGAAAATAAAAGACGTGTTGAACAGCCCGTCATTCGATCGGCGGGAGGCATTGCTGCTGCAGAAAAAAATGCTGCTGGAAAAGCGTTCCCGGCTTGATCAGATGATCGCGCTGGTTGAAAAAACGATTCAACACGCTGAAGGAGAGATTCAAATGACGAATGAAGAGAAGTTCCAAGGCTTTGATTTCAGCCACAACCCATACGAAAAAGAAGCCCGCGAACGCTGGGGAGGCGAGGCGGTCGATCGCTCCAATGCGAAGCTTGCGGATATGTCGGTGGAGAAGCGCGATGCGATGGCTGCAAAAATGAATGACATTTATAGAAAGCTGGCTGGCCTTCGCCAAGGAGCGCCGGATTCTGAGGAGGCACAATCTGCCATCAAGGATTGGTATGACCTTCTAAACAACAACTTCGGGAGCTACTCGCTTGAAGCGTTTAAAGGCTTGGGACAGATGTACGTTGCCGATGAGCGCTTTACGAAAAATATCGATCAATTTGGAGAAGGATTGGCACAGTTTATGAGCAAGGCAATGACGATTTTTGCAGATAAAACTAAATGACGACGTCTCAAAAGGAAGGGGTTCAGCTCCACTGAACCCCTTCGCTAATGCTTGAATATAGATATGGAATCAAATGGGTAAATATGATCCGGTTTCGGCGAGATACTGTCTGGAATTTCGAAATACGAGCCGTTTTTTGGAATTTACTGGCCGACTTTAGAAATACGAGCCGAATTCCGGAAATATTGGCCAAACTTCTGAAATTCAAATCACCTATCAATCATCTTCCCCGACATAATGTATATATAAATCTTCATTTTGCGGCGTCAGCTTCAGGTCTTTGGGCACCTTCAAATAGAGATAGCTGATTTCCCGGAAGCCCCCGAAGTCATGTGCGCCTTTGCGTTCCCCTGTAAACTGGGTGATGACAAATTCCTTTTCAAAAACTGCAAATTTAAGTTTTTTCTCTTCCCACTTTCCCTTCAAATGCAATGTATCATCTACCAGCTCCACTTGGCGGGATCGGTATTCATCCGTCAGGTCAACCCCTCCAATAACCGAACTTGCATAATAGGTTCCCTCAATGATTCCGTCATTATCGGCCTTTCTTTCAACGACCACTGTTCCGTCAAACCAATCCTGATCTTGTAGGAAAAGCTCTTTTCCATTGTATCGCCACTTCCATTCATTCAAGATCAAACTGGAATCAATGTCATCCGTCCGCCCATCAAAAATAGCTTCATCCAAGCGGTTCATTTCTTTATCCAGTTGGTCGTCAGAGGAAGCATTAAAGTCAGGCTCCTTTTTATTGACTGGCAAAGCTTCAAAGACAAATATTGAAGCAGCGAGCAAAATTCCATATCCCAATAACAGCATTTTGGTAACACGCTTATTTTTTACAGTATTTTGCTGCATGCCTTTAATACCCCAGATGAGGAGGCCTGCAATTCCTATAAGCATCAATAAACTGGTTAGACCCATCATTTCCAGACCTCCATTCGGTTCGACAAGACGATAGATCCTGTGAAAAATAGAGTTGATAAGAGGAGTGTTTTAACAGCAAATAAAAATAAGGACGACTCTGCAAAAATAAAATCCAAAATGGCTGTTGCCAGTTCTTCGTTGCGGATGCCCAAATAAACGACAATGCCGGTGATCAAAGTCGGCAGCAAAAAGATGAAAATTTTATTCACCTGTACGATCATCCCTGTTAAATAACCAAGAGAAGCAAACAAAATCATGTATAGAATGGCCGCCGCCAAACCAATAAAAAATTCCGCCGGAGCTTCCAGAAAGCTGTTTCCCAAGCCGTATTGAATGTCGCCAAAAAAGAAGGCGATAATCTTAAGCAGGAAACCGGCCGTCACGGCTGCTGCCCCGCCGATGGCGCTGGCAGTCAGTAAAAATAATATATTCGCCAAATTACTGCTCAGACGGTTGGAAACAAAGGTGAAATCGTCGTATCTGACCGCTTTTGTCGTAATCAGTATCCCGGTCATGAATATCCAAATCATTGTAAAAACTACAACCATGTCGGCAGAGTAATATGAAATGTTAATGTACATTCCCGAACTTGTACCCGTTCCGACTGAAGTCACACCCCCAAGCGAAAAAAGGAGGCTGATGAGCTGCACCCCGGCCATCGAGCTGAATACACCCAAAAAAGCCCGCAGCTTGAATTCATATTGTCTTTTTACAACATCAGAAAGGCTCATTTCGGTTAAAGACATCGTCGATTCCCCCTTTATGCCTGCTCGTCAAGTATACACACACATCACTTGCCGAAACAGGAGACAGTTTGATTCCATCAAGCTTCATTTTTTGAAGCTCCTCTTCGGAGAAGTCATTTTTTACTGCTGTAAAAGTCCGGCCCGGCCCGGCTTCCTTTTCGTGAATGACTTCTTTATTTTCGGTCCAAGCCGAGATGGAGGAAATTTTCCCCGTAAGGCCGACAGCCCACTCCTTCAAATCGGAAACAGGCAAATGAAGCCGAACCTTTCCGTCATTGATCAGAAGGACATCTTCCAAGACATCTTCTATCTCGCTCAAATGGTGGCTGGACACGATGATGGTCCGCGGATGGGCAAGATAATCCTTTAGCAAAGCCCGGTAAAAATCTTTGCGGACTGCAGTATCCATTCCTGTCGTGGGCTCATCGAAAATCGTCAAAGCACAGCGCGATGCCAGCCCCAAAATCATATTGAAAGTGCTTTTCATCCCTTTTGATAAATTGCCATAATGGGCATTGGGGTTGAAAGAAAAATAGTCAAACAGACCATCGGCAAGTTCCTCATCCCATTTTTCATAAAAGCGCCCTGCCTCTTCCAGGGTTTCCTTCAGAGTAAGAGCAGGTGGAAGACTCATTTGGTCATCTATGAAAATACTATTGGCTGAAACTCGCAGACTGTTAAAGGGGTTCTCGGAAAATACTTTGACATCCCCTGAAGTGGGGTGAATAAATCCCGAAATCAATTTTAACAGCGTAGTTTTGCCAGCCCCGTTTCTGCCGACAAGCCCGGTCATTTTATTTTCGTTGATTGTCAATGACAGTTGATCCAGCACCTGCTGGCGCCCATACATTTTCGTAAGATCCTTACATTCGATGATATTCACTTTTTGTCCCTCCCCCTGCCTACTTCTTTAAGCATGTCAATCAGGTCACTCTCCGAAACATTCAACCTTTCAGCTTCAATCACAAGCTCCTGAATCAATCGTTTTAACGTTTCATTTCTCCGTTTGCTTACAACCTTTTCTTTTGCTCCCCCTGCAACAAACATGCCGAGCCCCCGCTTTTTATATAAAATACCTTCGTCAGCCAATACATTCAGCCCCTTTGCGGCAGTTGCCGGATTAATATTGAACATATCTGCCAGCTGATATTGGGAATACACTTTGTCGTTCACTTTAAAACGGCCAGCCATAATCTCATTCTCCAGCGATTCCGAAATCTGAAGATAAATCGGCTTCGTATCATTCGGATCGATCAACATACACATCCTCCTCTCTGGATGGGTGCATTACTGTTGTAATGTAGTATATGTTGTTTTTTTAAAAATAGCAATAAGAAAAGTGGAAGGCGCCTTATCTAGCCCCGACAAGCATAAGGCAATTCGCGAGGAGGCAGCCTTTCAGCCACCATAGAGAATTGGTTTAATCCTTACGGGGCTAGGCGCCGGAGCTGGACAATAAGAAAACCGATGATTTTCCATTCGGATCATCGGTTATTCTCTAATCATATTGGCAGCATTTGTACG
Organism: Siminovitchia fortis; assembly: GCF_003605365.2. Classification (GTDB taxonomy): domain Bacteria; phylum Bacillota; class Bacilli; order Bacillales; family Bacillaceae_C; genus Siminovitchia; species Siminovitchia fortis. The sequence goes on along the minus strand of NZ_QYTU02000004.1, from coordinate 97,002 downwards.
AAAGACGGGGCACTTTGTGAAGCAGTGTCCATCTATTTTGATTGAAAGAAGTTTACCAGCGGAATATTGGCCAAATGTTTGATTAGTTTATACCCTGAAATTTTAACTGGGCATCTTCCTATTAATCAAACGTTTGATTAATGTAAAATTCCCTTAATATATCAGCTTCTATTGGGCTGTCACTCCAATACCCTTGATTTTCAATCAAACGTTTGATTAGGAGCATCGTTCTGAGAACTGCCGTAATAGACGGGAATCTCACCAGATTCGTAAAGAGCGGACATGGAATCTCTCTCTACCTCGTATGCCATCGACCACGAGCCTGTTTTCCCATCCTTTTTTTTCCATGTTTCGGTAAAAGTCACTATATATTTCTCTTTTCCGGTTTTCTTTGCCGCGGTTTCTCTTGTTACTTCATATTCTTCAATGACCCCATGGCACTTTCCTATCTTTTCAGGAAAAACATCAGTGATGGTCCCTTCCCCGGAAGTGGCAAATTCCACAGCATCTTCCTTCGTAAAAGGCGGTTCCTCAGGTGAGATATATTCAAATACTCCCCATGCAAGCATGTAAATCAATATCGGAATTAAAACAATATAGTCCACGTTTTTTTGCTTTGCAGACTGATATAATATCCAGCGGTCCACAAATGCATAGAATAAAGCAGCAACTGCACCGATGACTGCCAGCGGGCCATTTAAGAAAAACAATCCATTGGCGAGCCCAAATACCCCATGCAGCACGGCATACAGCCACTGGTTCCTTGAAAACCACTTTTTCTGGGCAAGCTCCAGACCAATGGACACGATGTTTCCGTAAACAAGAATAATAGCCCCTATATACATCGCGTAAACAAAGGACCAGCCTATTAGATCATCGCCCATATGATATGAAGCCCCACTGTCATGAAAAGTAAAAAACCACCCCATGGCAAGCGAGACCATGGCGGTCACAAACACGGTAGTGATCAACTTCCGGCCAATCATGTTCCTATTCATTAGAATTGCTCCTCTTACGCTTTAACGCATTAACTCGGCGGGGGCCAGGCCCCAAATTAAATGTACTGATAAGGCCCAGCTTTTTCATTCGACCATCCCCCTTCACTTTCATTACGGATGCTGCATGGAAAAAGTTTCGTGAGGGAGGCTCGAGCTATTCAAACGTTTGATTAATCAGAAAAACCTGTTGATATACAGGGAATTTTTACAAACTGAAAAATATCCCTTTTTTCAATCAAATGATTGATTAACTAGGACTTTGCCAGCACAACGAAGATAGAAAGAGGCTCGACTCCTGTATTTTCAATCGCCAGCATTTGCCGGTCCGCACAATGCACAACATCTTTTTCAGAAACAGAGAGTTCTTCTTCATCAATGATAAAGCTGCCTTCCCCTTCAACCACGTACAAATACACATGTGCATTGGGATGCGGGTGCGGGGGAACCGATTGGCCCGGCAAAAGATTTAGCATAAATGCGGTGGTCGTCCCCTCTTGGAAAAGATTCGTCCTGACAAAGCGGCTTTCATTGAACTCCTGAAAAGCGTTTATATTTTTTAACATAGGATCAACTCCAGTCGTGTGATTTCTGCAATCATTATACCAGAGAAACTTTGATATACTGAGTGGTGGAGATTCGATTTGGCTATCCCTGGGAAATGGAGATTTGACCGAGATAGCCTGCCGTCGGACATGCTATTCGAAGTGACAGGACGTTTTTTTCATTAAGGAGGTGCTTAAGATGAATCATTTTACTGAAAAAGTGATAGAGACTATATTGCAAATCCCTTCCGGGCGAGTTGCATCTTACGGGCAGATCGCAGCAATTGCCGGGAATCACAGGGCCGCCAGGCAGGTCGGAAGAATCCTGCATTCCATGAGTTCCAAATATAACTTGCCATGGCACCGGGTCGTCAATGCGAAGGGAGAAATTGTTCATTTCAAGGCGGAAAGGCAACGGGATTTGCTTGAACAGGAAGGTGTCGATATAGATGCCCGCGGACGCATTGATTTGGGGAGGTTCCGGTGGGAGGGGCCTGTTTGGGAGGATCTGGACTGGATGCGGGGGTGAAGCTTGTTTCTGTTTTTTGCAAAAGCTGTCTCCTACTAATAGAAAGCGCTAACAATTTGTGCTAATATATTGGTAATTTAGGAGGTGGTAAATATCGTAATAAAAAAAAGAGACGAGTCGCTTTCTTTGGGGGGTATCCAGGCTTCCATCAAGCGGCTGCACCCGAGACATGAGGCAATCCCCATTTTAACTGCAAAAGCATCTTCCCTCGAAGCCGGCATTTCCGGTGAAATCAAGCTGGCCGAAACACTTCGCAAACATTCATTTCCATTTGAACACAGAGTTTTCCATGATCTTTCCTTGGTATCTTCTGCCCTATTTCAAATAGACACCTTGTTTCTGACTCGATTTTACGCCGTTGTTTTTGAAGTGAAAAATATTGGAGGACGATTGGAATTTAAGGATGATCCTCCACAATTGGTCCGCAGACGAGAGACGGGTGAGGTGGACGGGTTTGAAAGTCCTGCTGCGCAGGTGGAACGCAATGGCGATCTACTTGAACTCTGGCTTAAAGGTCATGGAATTCAGATTCCTGTCTATCGAATTGTTGTGCTAGCGTACCCAAAGCAGATCATTGATAAAGCTCCGGCAAAGACCCAAGTGCTATTCCCTAATTATGTTCCTCCCTTCATTCATGCTCTCCCTCGCAAGCAGGCTATACTAGATAGCAAGACTTTCAGATGGTTGACTGCGAAGCTTTTGAATAGCCATATCAACTACATTCCAAGACCAGTGTGCGACATTTACAACATTCCACCAAGAGACATTCAAACAGGAGTTATCTGCTCCCATTGCGATGCGATTGGCATGGTGAAAATTAAGAGAAGCTGGCGCTGCAGATCATGCGGAAGCCTCGATCATAAGGCACATGAACGTGGAGTTAGGGAGTGGTTCCTGATTATGGGACGGGAAATGACAAATAAAGACTGCCGGGAATTTTTGAGAGTTGATATGAATACTGCTTCTAGAATTTTATGTTCCATGGATTTAAACAGCATCGGTTCTTGTCGCTATCGAAAATATACTATAAACTTTCATAAAAAAGATAATAAGAGAGCTGATGGCCTTCTATAATTAGACTTTATAAGAGAGTTGGAGACTTTATAAGAGAGTTGGAGACTTTATAAGAGAGTTGGAGACTTTATAAGAGAGTTGGAGACTTTATAAGAGAGTTGGAGACTTTATAAGAGAGTTGGAGACTTTATAAGAGAGTTGGAGACTTTATAAGAGAGTTGGAGACTTTATAAGAGAGTTGGAGACTTTATAAGAGAGTTGGAGACTTTATAAGAGAGTTGGAGACTTTATAAGAGAGTTGGAGACTTTATAAGAGAGTTGGAGACTTTATAAGAGAGTTGGAGACTTTATAAGAGAGTTGGAGACTTTATAAGAGAGTTGGAGACTTTATAAGAGAGTTGGAGACTTTATAAGAGAGTTGGAGACTTTATAAGAGAGTTGGAGACTTTATAAGAGAGTTGGAGACTTTATAAGAGAGTTGGAGACTTTATAAGAGAGTTGGAGACTTTATAAGAGAGTTGGAGACTTTATAAGAGAGTTGGAGACTTTATAAGAGAGTTGGAGACTTTATAAGAGAGTTGGAGACTTTATAAGAGAGTTGGAGACTTTATAAGAGAGTTGGAGACTTTATAAGAGAGTTGGAGACTTTATAAGAGAGTTGGAGACTTTATAAGAGAGTTGGAGACTTTATAAGAGAGTTGGAGACTTTATAAGAGAGTTGGAGACTTTATAAGAGAGTTGGAGACTTTATAAGAGAGTTGGAGACTTTATAAGAGAGTTGGAGACTTTATAAGAGAGTTGGAGACTTTATAAGAGAGTTGGAGCGCGCCCTCGCCCTGCAAGGGCTCGGCGCGCTCCAACTCCCGCAATCTATGCATCGTCCACAATGATATAGGTGGCATGGACAGGACCGTGCACGCCAACAACAAGGCTCATCTCAATGTCGGCGGAGTTGCTCGGCCCGGAAATGAAGTTGACGCAGGAGGCAACGGTTTCCCCGGCCGCGATCCGCCTGTCGATTTCGGCAGCAGCCTGGGTGATCCTTGGAACGATGGTGCTTTTCGGAATGACGGCGATGTAGTTTTTCGGAAGCAGGCTCACGGAGCGGCCTTTCCCTTCATCTGAAAAAAGGACTACTGTCGCGGATTCTGCAAGTGTAATATCGCTGAAGGTGATGCCGACATCGGCCCGCTCGGCCGCAGCAATGCTCCCGGCCCGATCTTCAGAATTCCACTCACACAGCTCATACTGCCCTAACACCCCGTTCAATCCAAATTCTGAAAATCTTGGATCCTTCCACGTAACGACCAACTTGCACTCATTCCGGTCCAGCGCTTCTTTTAAAGCGGCTCCAAGCTCCGCTCTCTCCGTTTCAATGACTTCCGTGTGAACGAGCAGGCACTGATTCTTCAACACTTCAACAAGTTCATCACTGGTCAAGCCCGAAAAAACTTCCCATTGAGGCTTAAGTCCCCAATCAGGCCGGACAGGTTTTTCCACCACACGTTCCCGTCCAAAACTTTTAGCCAAACGATCAAGGAACGGCTCCCGATTGGCGATTTGGCCCTTGGGCCCGGCCGCATTGACGTCTTGCACACTCATTCGCCCGCCCCCTTTCTCCGTTCCCTATACAAGTCCCGGAATCTCTTTTTCCCGACGGAAGGCAGGTTGCGCGACCCAGTCCAGCCCCGGATCGGCTTCGGCCCGCCCTTGGACATGCCCGCAATCACTCCGCGTGCAACTGTGGCGGATTTTGTACTTATCCTATAAAGCCGGCTGGATGATGTGACTGTCCGGAACGTTTTCATCGCCATTTTTTCTCCGGCAGGGGCAAGGCCCTCATCCTGGACGATCCGCTGACGGTGTTTATAAAGCAATTCGTGAAGCGGGATGCGCACCGGGCATACTTCCGTGCAGGCCGCGCATAATGAGGAGGCATAGGGAAGCTCTTTATATTCCTCGTACCCGCCCAAAAGCGGGGTCAAAACAGCTCCGATCGGCCCCTGGTAAATCGAACCGTATGCATGTCCGCCGATGTGGCGGTATACCGGGCAAACATTGACGCAAGCCGCACAGCGGATGCAGTGCAACGCCGATTGGAATTCCGTCCCAAGGATTCCCGACCTGCCGTTATCGACGATCACCAAATGAAATTCCTCCGGTCCGTCTGCCTCTCCGTCCATCTTTGGCCCGCTCAAACATGTCACATATGTTGAAAGCTTTTGCCCGACTGCACTCCGGCACAGCAAGGAAACCATCACTTCGAAGTCTTCCCACGTCGGGGCAAGCCGCTCCATTCCCATGACGGTGATTTGCGTTTTCGGCACCGTTGTCGAAAGCCGCGCATTCCCCTCGTTCGTCACAATGCCGACCGTTCCCGAATTGGCGATCGCAAAGTTGCACCCGGTTATGCCGACATCTGCTGATAAAAATTCCTTCCGAAGCTGTTCGCGCGCGAACTGTGTCAGTTCTTCCGGCTTTTCGGTTCCGGCGTACCCTCTTTTTTCTGTAAAAATATCCCGAACCTGCTCTTTCGTTTTATGAAGGGCTGGTCCGATAAAATGGGATGGGTGGTCGTGATCCAATTGGATGATATATTCGCCAAGGTCCGTTTCAACGACTTCACAGCCGGCTTTTTCCAACACCGGATTCAAACCGATTTCTTCTGTGACCATTGATTTTGATTTGACCACTTTCTTTGCCTGCTTCTGACGGACAACCTGTTCGATGTAATCGTTGGCTTCTTCTGCTGTTTCAGCAAAAAACACATGCCCGCCCCGCTTCGCCACATTTTCGCTTAACTCCGTCAAATAGTAGTCAAGATGTTCTATCGTATGCGAACGGATTTTTTCGCCTAAATCGCGCCAGCGTTCCCAGTCGCCCAGCTCATCGACCGCCTTTAATCGAACTGATTGAAGACGTTCCTGTGCAGGGGGTACTGCCCTCTGTACATCGGGATCCTGCAGCGCTTCATCTGCACGCGCATCAAATGCAGCATTGCCGATTTTAATTCCCATTTGCCTCTCCCCTTTCTAGTTCAACGCCGTGTGTCTTACGCCAAGCGCCTACGCTTTTGTTTTATTTAAAACCTCAGCCAGATGCATCACTTTGATAGGCAATCCTTCCCGCTTGATCCTTCCTCCGATGTTCATAAGGCATCCGCAGTCTCCGCCAATGAGCACGTCTGCACCCGTTTCCTTGATATGCTCCACTTTTTCATCCACCATCGCCGATGAAATATCGCCCATTTTCACCGAAAAAGTTCCGCCGAACCCGCAGCAGTCCTGGCTCCGCGGCAATGGCTCAAGTTCAAGTCCCTCCACATTTTTCAAAAGTTTCATGGGAGCATCTTTTACACCGAGCAGGCGGGTCATGTGGCACGATTTATGATAGGTCGCACGTCCCTCAAAGACTGCTCCTACATCCTCCATTTTTAAAACATCTACAAGAAACTGGCTGAATTCATATGTTTTATCCGCTAAAATCTTTGCTTTGCTCTCCCACTCCGGATCGCCCTTGAAAAGTTCAGGATATTCCTTGAACATATAAGCGCAGGATCCGGATGGCGTTACGACATATTCCGAATCAGCAAATGCCATCATCATCTGCTTCATCGCCTCTTTGGCATCCTCGAGGTATCCCGTACTGTATGCAGGCTGACCGCAGCATGTCTGCTCTTCCGGAAAATCGACTTCGCAGCCTGCCCGTTCCAGGACTTCCACGACGTCCATCCCAACTTCCGGGTAAAAAACATCTGCCAAACATGTAATGAATAATGAAACCTTCATCCTCTTCCCTCCATTCTTCGCCGGGGTCTGTCCCCCGTTAAGGTAACGCGTTAAAGCAGCGGGGGACAGGCCCCAAAATGGTCCTTATTAAAAAGGTTATCACTTTATTATCCAACGGAAAAGCCCCCGGAAAAACTTCCCCGGGGCTTCTTCCTTCCTAATCTAGGTTTTTCTCCCGCATCAATAGCCCAAATAGGCAGCTTTGATCCGCTCATCGCTGAGCAGTTCCTGTGCAGGCCCGTTAGTTACTACTCTTCCTGACTCCAACACATAGCCATAATCCGCTATGCGCAATGCCTGGCGGGCATTTTGCTCAACGAGCAGAACTGTTGTGCCGGATTCGCTGATTTCCTTGATAATTTTAAAAATCTCCGCAACGATGAGCGGCGCAAGGCCCATAGACGGCTCATCAAGTAGAAGCAGCTTCGGCTTTGACATGATGGCCCGTGCAATCGAAAGCATCTGCTGCTGGCCTCCGGACATCGTGCCGCCAAGCTGGGCCTTTCTTTCACGCAAAATAGGAAAACGCTCCATCACCATTTCCAAATCGGCCGCCACCCCGGAATCTTTCCGGTGGTAGGCACCCATTTCAAGGTTTTCAAGAACGGTCATGTTCGACAAAATGCCGCGTCCTTCGGGCACAAGGGCCAATCCCTTTCGCAAAAGCTGATCGGGACGAAGTTTCGTGACATCTTCCCCTAAAAACTCGATCTTACCGGTGCGGGCTTTAAGCAAACCGGCGATCGTTTTCATCGTCGTTGTTTTTCCGGCTCCGTTTGCCCCCAATATCGTGACAATACTTCCCTGTTCCACTTCAAGATTAATCTCTTTAAGTGCTTGAATATTATCGTAAAAAGTACTGACGCCTGTTACTTTAAGCAAGGCCATCCTCCTCTTTCCCGAGGTATGCCTCAATTACTTCCTGGTTATTCTGGATTTCTTTAGGCAATCCTTCTGCAATTTTCTTTCCGAAGTTCAATACGACGATCCGGTCGCACGCCCGCATGACGAGCGGCATATCGTGTTCAATCAATAAAATCGTAATGCCGAGCTTTTTGATTTTTTGAATCAGCTCAAACAGCTCGTTCGTTTCTCTTTCATTCATTCCCGCAGCCGGCTCGTCAAGGAGCAGGAGTGATGGATCACTTGCCAGCGCGCGGGCAATTTCAAGGCGCCGCTGCTGACCGTATGCAAGGTTTTCCGCCAATGTATCCACATGCCCGGCTAAATTGACCGTCTCCAATAATTGCTTCGCTTTCTCCCTTAAGGCCGTCTCTTCTTTTTTCTGGAATCCGGTCCGGAAGACACTTCTAAAAACGCCCGAATCCAAACGGCAATGATTGCCCACCATCACATTTTCCAGCGCGGTCATTTCAGGAAACAGACGGATGTTTTGAAATGTCCGGCAGATTCCTTTTTTCGTAATTTGATGGGGTTTCAAATTCGTCAATTGATCCCCATGAAAAGAGATTTGGCCGCTGGAAGGAGGATACATCGCGGTAATCATGTTGAACATGGTCGTTTTCCCGGCACCATTCGGCCCGATCAAGCCCAACACTTCGCCTTTTTCGATGGAAAACGATACGTCTGTCAATGCCTGGATACCGCCGAAGTTTTTACTGATTTGATCGACCGCAAGTATCATGAAGCTTTCCTCCTTTCCCCTCGTCCCCGCTTTTTAAACCAATTGACCACTTTTACATCGATAAGGCCCTGCGGACGGTATGCCATCATAACAATCAGAAGCGCACCGTATACCATGAAACGGTAGTCGCTGATGAATCTGAGCACTTCCGGCATGGCTGTTAAGAATATCGAACCGAAAATGGGTCCCCAAATGACTTCGCTTCCGCCAAATACAGCAAAGATCAATATTTCAACCGCACGGTGGTAAGCAAAGTCGGACGGGCTTATATAAGCGGTCACGTGTGCATAGAGCGCCCCTGCAAAACCTGCAATCATGGCTCCCTGCCCGAACGCAAGGATTTTATAGTACGTAATGTTGACTCCCATCGCTTCAGCCGCTCTTTCGTCCATCTTGATCGATGCGTAGGCACGGCCGATCCTGGAATGTTCCTGTCTGATAAAGAAGGCAATAACTGCCACGACAATGATTAATAAAATGAGAAAAACTGCAAGACTGATAAACTGGTTGTTTCTAAGTCCCAGCATGTCAGGTGTAAAACCAATGCCTTTGCTGAAAGCAAGAACTTCCCGTCCCAAATGCGGGATGCCGGAAATTCCGACTGCTCCCTTTGTAAGGGATTCCCAGTTGATCAGCAGCACGCGGATGACTTCGCCGAAACCAAGTGTGGCAATCGCCAAGTATACGCCCTCAAGGCGTAATGCCGGGAATCCTACAATCACCCCAACGATGCACGCAAGGACTGCTCCTGCAACAATCCCGACAATCATCGGCATATCATAGTTCAATGTCAATATCGTCGTCGTGTAGGCTCCGATGCTCATAAAACCTGCATGTCCAAGTGAAAGCTGTCCGGTTGAAAGAGTCACGTACATGCTGACACCCAGTAAAATATTAATTAATACGAAAGACCCGACTTGTAAGTAATATGGATTAATGAATTCTAACATGTCCTCACCGCCCATCTCCCGAAGCGGCCTTGCCAAAGATTCCTTGCGGCCGTACGATTAAAATAACAATAATGGCAACAAATGCGATCGCATCCCTGTATCCTGAATCCCCGAAAGCGACAACCATTGTTTCCGAAAGACCCAGAATCAGCCCGCCGGCCATGGCTCCATTGACGCTTCCCATTCCACCGAGAATAATAATGGCCAATCCTTTTAATCCGATGGATAGACCCATTTGAGGTGCAACAGAGTTGAATGCCAGGCCCACGAGCACGCCGGCAATCCCACCCATTGCCGAAGCGATGACAACAGTGAGTGTGATCATTTTTTTCGTATCCACTCCAAGCAAGCTTGCAATCTCCAAATTTTCGGCACTTGCTCTTAATGCCTTGCCTGCTTTTGTTTTTGAAAGCCAGAATGACAGCCCCACCATCAAAATAATGGCGATGGCGAATATGACAATTTGTACATAGTATACGGAAACCGATCCTATCTGAATGCTCATTTCGGAAAGCGGCGTTCTGAAAGGCTTATTTCCGGCTCCAAATAAGTGGTGTGCAAGGTTTTCCAAAAATATGGATACACCAATTGTACTGATCAGCGGCGCCAAGTGGGATACTCCTTTTTTTCCCCGCAGCGGGCGAAGTGCCAGGCGCTCCATTAAATAACCAAGCACTGCCGTCACAATGATGGCTGCGAGAAAAGCGACATAAAGGGGCATGCCCAGTACACTTGTAACCAACACTCCCATAAAGGCACCGAACATGAAAATTTCCCCGTGGCCCATGTTAATGATATTCAGCACACCAAACACGAGAGTATAGCCGAGAGCAACGATCGCATATATGCTTCCGAGAGTCAGACCGTTGATTATCTGTTCAAGTAACAAATTATTTTTCCTCCCGTTTCAAATCTACTTTTGTTTTTCGGCATACAAGCCCCCGTTCAGGAACGGAGGCTTGATTTTAAGTCTTACTTAAACTCTTTAAACTTCCCGTCTTCAATAATCAATACTGTAGGCTCCATGACAATGTCTCCGTCTTCATCAAAGGACATTGTTCCAAGGACACCTTCAAAGTCCTTGATTCCCGCCAAACCATCACGGATGGCATCCGGATCGTCCGAGCCTGCTGTTTTGATTGCTTCAGCCATCAAGTAAAGTCCGTCATAGGCTTGCGCAGCAAATTGGTCAGGGTCTTTTCCATATTCTTCATTGTACTTTTTGACAAAGTTCTGTACTTTTTCATTCTCTTTTCCGGCAAACCATGGTGTAGCAACGATCAGGCCGTTGGCTGCATCTCCGGCAATATTGATGATTTCCGGTGAGTTGAATCCATTTCCGCCTACGAATGGTACATCAATGCCCATTTTTCTGGCCTGGTCCAAAATGACGGCCCCTTCATTGTAAAGAGCGGATGCCAGAACCAAGTCAGGTTTCAGGTTTTTAATTTTGGTCAATTGCGCTTTATAATCGGACTGGCCAATTTGGAAGGTTTCAGTCGTTACCACTTCAAGCCCCATGTCTTCTACCGTTTTCTTCATGGTGTCATAGCCCGACTTCGTGAATACATCATCATTTCCATAAATAAGAGCGACTTTTTTCGCACCGTATTCATCAACAGCTTTTTTAACAGAAGCCGGAATGGCCACCGCCTCTGGAATAGAGTCGCGGAATACATACTCCCCGATCTGCGGAATTCCGTCTGCTGTTGTCGATGTTCCCAAGATTGGAATACCGTTCATATCAGCTTCAGGTCCTACGACGTTCATCTCAGTACTTAGTGTCGGTCCTATGATCGCAGATACGTTTTCATTGTTCATCAATTTCTGGGCAGCAGACAACGCTTGATCCTGGGCTCCTGCGGAGTCTTCTATCACAAGGTCGATTTTTACATCTCCCTTTTCTGTAAGTTCTTCGTTAGCCAGCTTAAGCCCGTTTGTAATGGCCTCTCCGTAACTTGCGCCGGAACCGGTCAGCCAGGAAATAACTCCGACTTTGGCCTCTACCGTCTCACCGCCAGATTTATCATTATTTTCAGACCCCTTACTCGCAGAGTCCCCTCCCCCACATGCCGCAAGCAGCAAGGTGCTGAAAAGTGCGACAAATGAGAATGTTCTTTTCAATGACATCTTTCTTCCTCCTACTTTAGTAAAATCTTATATCTATTAATAATACACAATATTATCTGTAAATAATAGAGTCATTTTAAAAAATGCTGTTGATTGAAATGTAAGACTTATTGTTTATTGGTGTCGAAAATATTGAGACGATTATGATTCCTCCATATAGGAATTCAGTTACTATCATTAAGTATGGATTTAAGAAGCCGAACCTCTTGCCTAATTATTGGGAACACGAGAGAATAGAATTTGATTATCATATTGAGGTGTTTATATTTAATGCGTATTTTTGTATATATCATTATCTTTTTTGCCTTCTTTGACTTATTTTCACAATTGCCCATCATGACACCGCTGGCGGGTTCGCTTGGAGCTACACCATTTGTGACCGGCCTCGCTGTCGGGATGTTTTCATTTTCAAACATGATAGGAAATATTGCTTCGGGTTTTTTGACGGACAAAAAGGGACCTTTCCTCATTCTCCTTGCAGGTTTGCTATTGACAAGCGTATCCCTGTTTTTGTATCAGCTTGCTTTTGATCCGCTGTTATTGCTGTTTGTGCGCTTTATTCATGGCTTGCATGCCGGCCTGATTGTGCCGGCGGCATTCACATTTATAGCCAACACGGCTGCCAAGAATGAAAAGGGCAGGGGCGTCGCCCTTTCCGGAGCATTTATAGGCATGGCCGCCATTATGGGCCCGGCTTTTTCCGGCATTCTGGCCAGCAGGACGAACGAAGTAACAGTCTTGCAGGCAACGGGATTTGCCATGCTTATTTTGGGGGTTCTCGCTTTTTTTATCTTGAGGAAAAAAACGATTGCCGCCCGGCCTGCAGCCCGGAAAGAAGCAAAGCGCCCTGTGCGCCAATTATTCTGGAACCGCTCGATTGTCAAGGCATTCTCAGGAGCTTTTTTCCTTATGTTTTCCCAAGGGGTGCTTGCCTATATGCTCCCATTGAAAGTGGAGGCTCTTGGAAACGACACACAGACGGGCGGAATGCTGTTAAGCACGTTCGGCATTGTGGCAGTTTTGATTTTTGTCTTGCCAACCAATCGCTTGTTTGACCGCGTCAGACCATTGAACACGTTGGTTTTTGGCATGCTTACAATGGCGTTTAGCATGATTTGCATCAGCTTTTCCGTGAGCCTGTCCCTTCTGTTTGTATTTATGGCCCTTTACGGCACGGGATTTGCCTTTCTTTTTCCTTCGATCAACTCATTGCTCATTGAGTCGACAACAGATGAAAACCGGGGGAAAGCATATGGTTATTTCTATGCCTTCTTCTCCATCGGGGTTGTGGCTGGATCGGGGATCACAGGCTTATTGGAACTTTCCGCGAATGAAGGATTTTTATTCACCGGCATTTTGCTTATCGCAGCCACCTTTTTTATCAAATTTTTTAAAAATCCTGTTGAGGCATAGCCATAACCAATAGGGAAACACTACCTTAAAAGGAGGTTTCCCAAAATGGCCAGAAATAATAAAATATTAGTTCCTGAAGCCAGGGCTGAATTGGACCAATTAAAAGCCCGGGTGATGAAAGAAAAAGGATATCCGGTCAACCCGGCAAAGCCTGACAATGTAAAATATGAAGTTGCAAAAGAACAGGGAATTCCCCTGAAAGAAGGATACAACGGCCAATTGACTTCCGAGCAGGCCGGCAAAGTCGGCGGACCGATCGGAGGCAATATGGTCAAAGAAATGATTAAGATGGCCCAGGAACAAATGAAGGGAAAATAATAAAACTACCGCTGGTCCGAGGGCCAGCGGCTTTATTGTTATTTGCTCACCTTTATACTTCCATTATTCGTTTTCAGCTTGATGACATGTTCACCCTTGCCTATGGAGGCATCCCCTCTAAAGGTCTGCCCAAAAATGTCCACTTTGCCATTATCCACCCTTACATCAAAAGAGGCATTCTTAGGTTCTTTTGCCGCTTGGATTTCAATTCCCCCGTTATCCGTCTCCAACTCAATCGGCCGGTCCAGATTATCCGTTACAAGAGAGATATGGCCATTGTTCGTTATTCCTGATATCTTCCCATCAACATCTTCAAGGATAATTTTGCCGTTATCCGACCTTGCGGTAAATGAAGATGCCTTTACACTTTTCGCTTCAATCCGGCCATTATTCGATACGGCCGTAACATTTGAACCTTGGATATCCTTCAGTTTCACCCTTCCATTATCTGTGTCGGCAGCAAACTCTTTTGCTCTTATTTTTTCAGTGCTGATCCTGCCGTTATCGCTTTTTAACCTGATGGAGTCATACTCCTTTTCAGGTATATATACCTTTAAAGCCAGGGGTGGCGTGATATCAAAAGTGAATAACATTTGCCTGTCTTTCAATTTTACATACAGTGTGTCATCTTTCACATCGGCATCAAATTTATATTTTTTGCCTTTTCCCCTTTTTCCCGACAACTCTGCTGTTACAGTGGAATCCTTTGTTGGAATGATTTCGATTCTTGAATTGGTCGTCTTGACGTCAATCTTGGTAAAATGGCTGTCATGGATCGTTTTGGCCTCCGAAACGTCCGCAGTTGTCATTTTGGATTTAAAAGTCAGCACACTTCCGACAATCCCCACAATCAAAAGTGCCAAAGCTATGATGGAAACTTTTTTAAGCACGTTCATGTTTCAAGCCCCCTTTTACAAGTCTCGTGTTGAATTTCAAATAACGGACGAAACCGTTGATGATGGCACGGGTTGCAAAATACATCCCAATCCCAATAAACAGCCCTATGCCCGAAAGCAGTAAAGAGAAAAACAGATCAAACCATTCAAAAGCGTCTGGAAAAATAACCGCGTTAGCAATAAACAGCAGGGGCGAAACAATAAATGCGATGCCTGATGCCCAGCCTGAAACAAGGATTCCCAAAACAGCTATGAAAGGCCCAAGTACAATGACCAGATTGAAAAAGCTCAGGCCAATCACAGCCCATACAGCACGAAAAACGTTTCCTGTCGTTGCGGTGGCCTCCACCTTTTCAAGGTGATAATCTGCAAGCAGCTCCTTGGCAATTTGCTGCGGAGAACCGAGCGATGCCGCAATCTCCTCCTCCGCTTTTCCTTCTTCCTTGCCAATGGAAAAATGCTCTTCGAAATCCTGTAAAATATCCTCTCGTTCCTCTGAAGGAAGCCTTTTTAAAGATGATTCCAAAATCCGCATAAACTGATATTTTGTCATTCCCCTACACCTTCTTTGATCAATTGATTGACGCCGCTCGAAAATTGCTTCCATTCGTCAATTAAGTCATACAAATGGTCCCTGCCTTTTTCGGTCAACTTGTAATATTTTCGGGAAGGACCTTCTGTCGACTCCTTTAGGTAAGTTGTAAAAAATCCGTCCTTTGCCAAACGTCTCAAAAGCGGATACACTGACCCTTCGGATATGGCAATCTGATTGGAGATTTTCTGTACAAGCTCGTATCCATAGCGGTCTTTTGTATGTAATAAAGCAAGAACACAAAGCTCTAAAACACCCTTTTTAAACTGTACATTCACTGTTGATCACCTCATGCATACAATATATACTACTAATCAATGTATAATACCGGAACAAAAAAGTTCCGCCACTCCCAATAAAAGATTAACACAAGGTATTGTTTATTACAAGGTACTATACATAAAAAGATGCATGGAGCAGCTGCCGCTGTTTCATGCATCCAGTCATCATTAGTCTTCCAATCCCATTTCCTCTTTTACCACTTCAGCAATACGCTGTACATATTCCTCACACGCTTCCTCCGTCGGTGCCTCTGCCATCACGCGGACGAGCGGTTCTGTTCCGGAAGGCCGGACAAGGATTCTGCCGTTTCCGTTCATTTCCGCTTCAACTTCCTCTATGACAGCTTTCACTTTTTCATGGTCCGTGACGTGATGTTTGTCCTTCACCTTGACATTGACAAGCTTCTGAGGGTATTTCTTCATTTCTTTAGCCAATTCAGAGAGCGGCTTATCCGTCATCCTCATAATGTTTACAAGCTGCAGGCCTGTCAAAAGGCCGTCGCCTGTCGTGTTGTAGTCCAGGAAAATAATATGCCCGGACTGTTCTCCGCCCAGATTATAATCATTTTTCTTCATCTCTTCCACGACATAGCGGTCGCCCACAGCTGTCGGCACACTGTGCATTCCGTTGGCTTCCAATGCCTTATAGAAGCCCAAATTGCTCATAACAGTGGAAACGACTGTATCCTGTTTCAGGCGTCCTTCTTCTTTCATGTGTTTTGCACATATGTACATGATTTGGTCGCCGTCCACTATCTTCCCGTTTTCATCGATGGCGATAAGACGGTCGCCGTCTCCATCAAACGCCAAGCCGATATCCGCCTGCTTTTCTTTAACAAAAGCAGCCAGGCTTTCCGGATGAGTGGAGCCCACTCCATCATTAATATTCAGCCCGTTCGGGGACGCACCCATTGTGGATGTATCGGCATCAAGGTCAGCAAACAAGTGGGTTGCAAGAGCGGATGTTGCACCGTTTGCGCAATCAAGAGCCACGTGAATATCGGTAAATTCCTCATCGACTGTCTGTTTAAGGAATTGTAAATATTTCTGGCCGCCTTCAAAATAGTCGTTCACGATTCCAAGATTCGCTCCTGTAGGCCGTGGAAGTTGATCTTCATTCAAATCAAGCAGTTCCTCGATTTTGGCTTCTTCTTCATCCGAAAGCTTAAAACCGTCCGGCCCGAAAAATTTAATGCCGTTATCAGGAACAGGATTGTGGGATGCTGAAATCATCACTCCAGCCTGGGCTCCGAGAGCTTTCGTCAAATAGGCCACTCCCGGTGTTGAAATGACGCCGAGGCGCATGACTTCCGCTCCTATGGAAAGAAGGCCTGCCACAAGCGCCCCTTCCAGCATATGCCCGGAAATCCGGGTATCCCGTCCAATCAGAACCTTAGGATGCTCTGCGCTGTTTGTTAAAACATAACCGCCGAAACGGCCCAATTTGAACGCCAGCTCCGGAGTAAGCTCCGCGTTGGCCACTCCTCTTACCCCGTCTGTTCCAAAATATTTACCCATATCGATTGTATCGCTCCTTCTTTCACCTATGTTTAAACAGTCATTTAACAAAACTAACCCGAAGTGTGCTATCACTTTTTTCTGTCATGTTTAAACAGTTTCTTTTTCCTTTATCCGTACCTTCGCCTTTTCTGTTGAAAGCTCCCATTTGACATCTTTCGGCCCTTTCACTTCGAGGTTCACTTCATGGTCCCCTGCCTGGAGGCCTTCCATATTCATAAACACTTCAAACGCGCTCTCCTGAGCCTTTTTCAACTGATCCTTGCTGCCTTCCACTTTGATGGATACAGCTCCATCCTCGGGCGATAAAAACTCAACATCCAAGCCTTCCGCCAAGCCCTTGCTTTCAATGGGCACTTCACTCAAACTTGTTTCTTCACTCTTTTTTTTGGCCTTGTCTGTCACGACTTTCACTTTGACTATTTCAGGGGTGATTTTATTAATCCCATCGGGCCTTATAATCGGTACATCCAATTCTTCATCTTTGGTTATTTTGCTGACATCCACTTCCGCTTCTATTTCATCGACTTTTTGCAAAATATCCGTCCGCCCGAAAATCATGACCTCTTCAATATCACCTTCCATCCGCTTGATGACAGTGCCTTCAGGCGAAGATCCGACCTGCTTGATTTTAAGCGGAACAGTCTTTCTCGGATTATTTACCGGGACGGTCACTGTTACATACTCAGGTTCGACAAACACATCGAGCTTGTTCAATTCGCGATCCAGGACAGTCACTTTTGTGTCCCGTTTAATGGTGTCTGTAATCAGCCCTCTTGCATCAATGGATGCTTTCACATAAGAAATCTTTTCAAGGGTTTCTTTTCCGCCGGTGATTTGGACTTTGTTCGGTTCGACAATCGGAAGTTCAGCTTCAAATCCTTCCGCCAATATATTATTGTTGAATTCGGGCTCGACGGTGAAGTCCTTTGTCACCTTTTCCTGGATGGAGACCTCCACATAGACAGGCTCCACTTGTACCTTCAGCTTCTCGGAAAAATCTTTATATAAAATGGGAACACGATGGTTACCAATGCTTAAATCAGATAAATCCACATAGATGGAAAAATCTCTTTGCCGCTTTGTCGCTTCGACAAATCTTCTTTGGCCTTCAATCGTTACATTAACCGTTTCAGGCAATCCGGTTACGACAAGGTTTTCGGAATCAAAGTATTTCTCCAGCGGCACGTCGGTAATGGTTTCCACCTCATTGCTTTCCATTCCGTTAGGCCTGGATGCTCCGTTTTTGTTCCCCAAATCCTGCACTGACAGGAAAAGAAGCACGGCCAGCGCCATGGCGACAATTCTTACGAACCAGGGATTATCCATGAATTTATCCATTTTGTTTCTTCCCCTTTCTTTTCCAAAGTGTTGAGGAAGTCTGTTTGGCCAATTCCTTTTCCAGAAGTTCCTGAAATTCTTCTGAAGACAGATCTCTATACAGTTCACCGTGCTGTGTCACGGATACATGGCCTGTTTCTTCGGAAACGACAATCGTCAAGGCATCCGTCACTTCACTGATTCCCACCGCTGCCCGGTGCCTCGTGCCAAGTTCCTTGGAAATGAACGGGCTCTCGGAAAGAGGAAGATAACAGGCGGCCGCGGCAATTTGATCCCTTTGGATAATGACGGCCCCATCATGCAATGGCGTGTTAGGGATAAAGATATTGATCAGCAGCTGAGAGGTTAGCTTGGAGTGGAGCGGAATCCCGGTTTCTATGTAATCGCCCATGCCTGTTTCACGTTCGATAGAAATCAAGGCCCCGATTCTGCGCTTTGCCATGTAGCTGATGGCTTCTGTAATCGCAGTCACTCTTTGATGCAATTCCTCTTCTTCCTGGATGCCGCCTCTTGTAAAAATACTTCCGCGTCCAAGTTGTTCAAGGGCGCGTCTCAGCTCAGGCTGGAATATGATAATGACGCCCAGGAAACCCCAGGTAATGGCATTTTCCAAAATCCAGCTCAGCGTATGTAGATTAAGGTATTCACTGACAAACCGTGCGATAATGATGACAAAAATACCTTTTAAAAGCTGCACCGCTTTTGTACCGCGTATAATCATAAGCAGCTTATATATAACGTACCAAACGAGGAAAATATCCACTATGCGGGACAAGTAGTCCATAATAGAAAGGTCGGCAAACGACATAATCTTTCCTCCATCTATTTTTTAAGCGCAGACATTGTTGCAGGCAAACCAATTATAACTAACTTATTATAACATAAAAATAATCCGGAGGCATTTGCCGCCAATATGCCAATGCAGTTTCATTTTGGAAAGATTTTATCAAAAAAAAGACTGCATGTGCAGCCCCGATAAAATCATTTGAATAATTGGCCTACCTTTTTTCCGCCCTCTTTCATCTTATACCAAATCCATTCGAACACTTCGTCAATTTCATCTATATCACCAGTCACGTTCCCTGCAGAAGCCATGTATTTATCTCCATTAATAATGGTAACATTCCCATCCACTTGGCCTTCTATCCTGAGATCCCCGTTTTTAACAACAAGATCCCCTTCGACCACTTCGCCTTCAGGAACAATTACTGTGTCATTTTCCACGATGATATTAGGTTTTTTCGTGAAGGCAAACTTCTGGTCATCATTCCATCCGCTGACAAGGCTTCCTGCCATTAATAAAAAGAATACTGATACGGCGATCAGCATAGGATGATGTCTGAACCAGCGTTTGACTCCCACCATATTCTTTTCTTTCGGGAGGCGGGCCATGACCTGATTTGTAAAGTGAGCGGGAGCTGAGATTCGGGAGACACTTTTCACCAATGCTTCTGTTCGTTTCAATTCTTGAAAATGTGTTTGACAGGCCTGGCACTTTTGCAAGTGATCCTTCAATTCACGTTCTTTATCTTGTGTCAGATCCCCGTCCATGTATTCCTGCATATAGAGAACGATCTCTTCTGAACAAGCCTTCAATTTCCTTCTCACCTTTCTCACATATTGTGCAATCTCTTGCGAAGCGCTTCCCTGCCGCGGTGAATTCTTGTTTTCACTGTGCCAAGCGGCATTTCCAACACTTCCGCGATTTCATTCAGCGAGAGGTCATCAATGTATCTGAGTATAATGACCGATCTGTATTTATCCGGCAATCGCAAAATTTCGTTTTGCACAATTTCCTGAAGTTCCAACGTTTCAACTTCTGCATCAGGCGTTTTTCCTGCTGCTGCCAATTGTGAATATAAAGTCAATCCTTCTGTTCCTGCAATTTCAGCATCCAGAAAATAATCAGGTTTTTTCTTTCTTATCCGATCTATACAAAGATTGGTGGCGATTCTATACAGCCATGTGGAAAACTTGCGGTTGATCTGGAAGCTTTCGATATTAACATAGGCCCGGACAAACGCCTCCTGTGCAATATCTTCCGCTTCATGCCGATTGCCAAGCATCCTGTAGCAAAGGGAAAAGATCCTGTCTCTATATAGCTCTACGATTTCCCCAAATGCTTCCTGATCGCCTTTTAAAACTTGCCTGATTCTTTGATTCACCAGCTTATCCATCTCATTTAACCCTCCCGCCTGCGCGGTTCCCTTTATATACGTTCTGTTTAAAATAAAGTTTCAAATTTAATCATCTTTTCTATCATAACAAATTTTTACTTAGGTAGTGAAATTGGTTTAATTTTTAAAAAAATGGTTAAACAGTTATAAACAATCACTTTGCGAGGGATGGATCATGAACAGGGAACAGGAAATGTTGTTAAGGAAAATCGAGGAAAGAAGAAAAGAAATGGTTGAATTGGGACTGTCCCGATCCTTCGTGGATGAACGCGTCGTATATTTAAGCGATCAATTGGACCAGCTATTAAATAAATATCATCTTTTTGAGCAGAAACAGGCAAGCAGCAGTTCGTAAATGAGCTGCTGCTTTTTCAAAAAGGATTTTTTCACAAAAGTTTTTCTCCAAATAAAGATCCCATCAACGCGACAGCCACCTCCGCTGTCTTGTTTTTTTCATCCAAAATGGGGTTGACTTCCACAAATTCCGCTGAAGTGATGAGTTCCGATTCCGCGAGCATCTCCATCGCCAAATGGCTCTCGCGATAGCTGATGCCGCCTAATACCGGCGTTCCTACACCGGGGGCATCATGGGGGTCCAAACCATCCAAATCAAGGGATAAATGGACGCCGTCTGTTCTCTCTTTCAAGTAAGCAATAGTTTCTTCCATCACCCTTGTCATTCCCAGACGGTCAATTTCATGCATCGTATATACCTTGATGGAATGCTCCCTGATCAACTCCCTTTCACCCTGATCCAGATCGCGCGCCCCAATGATAACAACATTTTCAGGTTTTACCTTCGGGTGGAATCCTCCAACACCTGTCAGCTCGGGATGTCCGAAACCAAGGCTGGCAGCAAGCGGCATACCGTGGATGTTACCAGAAGGAGACGTTTCATCCGTATTTAAATCCCCGTGCGCATCATACCAGATCACGCCAAGATCGTGGAAGTGTTTCGCCGCACCTGCAAGCGTTCCGATTGCAATACTGTGATCGCCTCCCAGAACAAGCGGAAAACTGTCTTTTTTTATAATGGAATCTACACAGTCGGCCAAATGGGAGGCCGCCTTTGTGATCGCTTTCAAATTCCTTAAAGAAGGCTGGGCATTTTTGTCCTCATTTATATGAGCCACAGGAATATCTCCCATATCCTCAACCACATAACCTATGCGCTCCAAGCGTTTCACCGCATCCGCATACCTCATTGCACTCGGCCCCATATCAACGCCTCTTCGCATCTGACCCAGATCCATGGGCACCCCAACAATCGAAAGTTTCTTTCTCATAGGCTCGCTCCCTCACCAACATTAATGCATATATTCTATCCCGGGAACCACAAATGACTCAACTGGACAAAAAAGTGAATATATATGCAGAAAAGCGGAGGCGCTCGTTTAGCGACGTACAGACTGGACGAATCCTGACGAGATAAAGGAAACACGGCGATGCCGCCAGGCGAGCCGATGTTGACTTATCGTAGGAAGGATGAGGAAGTCTGCTAGTCGCTGAGCGCCGGAGCTGGACAGCAGAAAAGCGGAGAGCGGCTGCTTAGGGGCGACAAGCGCTGGAAGAAAAACCAATGAAGGCGTTCTTTGCCTTCATTGGTTTTTCTGAAGCGACCTCGAGCCCCTGCCGCTCGCAGCTGGACAGCAGAAAAGCGGAGGCGCCTTGTTCAGCCCCGACAAGCATAAGACGATTCCCGAGGAGGCAGTACTTCAGCCACCACAGGGAATTGGCTTATGACCTCGAGGGGCTAGGCGCTGAAGCGGGACAGCAGAAAAGTGGAGGCGCTCGTTGAGCGACGTACAGACTGACGATCCTGATGAGATAAATTGGAGGAGAACCGGTGGTTGGAAGGCATTCACGAGCTTTGCCTACCGAATTTCCTCTTTGACTCTCTGTTCGGGAGGCATTGACCTTATCAGATCATTGCGCTCAAAATCGCTCTATGAAACAAAACCCTCGCTCCCTTAATCAGCGTTGTTTTACATTTAACCGCCCGCTTCAATGCCGCCAAATAGAAAAAAAGCCTTATGTCTAAACAAGGCTTTTTAAAAAATGGAGCCTAGCGGGATCGAACCGCTGACCTCCTGCGTGCAAAGCAGGCGCTCTCCCAGCTGAGCTAAGGCCCCTCGGATAGGAAAATAAAAAAGTGAGCCATGCAGGATTCGAACCTGCGACCCTCTGATTAAAAGTCAGATGCTCTACCAACTGAGCTAATGGCTCTTGGCTGGGCTAGCTGGATTCGAACCAACGATCACGGAGTCAAAGTCCGATGCCTTACCGCTTGGCTATAGCCCATCGATTAAAAACACATTAAGTATATTACCCGATAATCTTTTTTTATATTCCTCTTTATGTAAATGGTGGTGGGGGACGGATTCGAACCGCCGAACCCGGAGGGAGCGGATTTACAGTCCGCCGCGTTTAGCCACTTCGCTACCCCACCTCAAAAAAGGCAAAATAAAAAATGGTGCCGGCCAGAGGACTTGAACCCCCAACCTACTGATTACAAGTCAGTTGCTCTACCAATTGAGCTAGGCCGGCAAGCCATAATTTTAAGTGGTGGAGGATGACGGGTTCGAACCGCCGACCCCCTGCTTGTAAGGCAGGTGCTCTCCCAGCTGAGCTAATCCTCCGAAATAGAATGTACAAGTGCATGCGTTGCGACAGGATGTCGCGCTCTTAGCATGCCTTCCCCTGCCAAAAATACGATGAGCAGCGTGTTACTGCTTTTTCAAAAAAGATGGTGACCCCTACGGGATTCGAACCCGTGTTACCGCCGTGAAAGGGCGGTGTCTTAACCGCTTGACCAAGGGGCCGTTTATTAAGCACAATAAAGAGTATAAGTTAAAGCATGCTGGCTTGTCAACACATTTTTAGATGTTTTTTAGAAAATGTTTGCAGCGCCATTTTTCGTGATCGACTATATAGTGAAATAGCACATTTTTTAATTGGAATCCCAACTCTTCTGCACTTGGGACCTTTAACTACATAAAATAATAATCAATAATCCTGAGGAGGTGCCTTTACATGAGTGCAGGTGTAGGCTACGGTGGTGGTTTTGCGTTTGTTGTTGTTCTGTTCATCCTCTTAGTCATTGTAGGTGCTGCCTTTGTAGGCGGCTGTGGCTGGTGGTAAACGGTTAAAACCTGATTGCGGGGCTCCCAATATGGAAGCCCCGTTTCACTTTATGATTTGTTCAAAAGTCCACCTGCCCCGGATTAACAACGGTGCCGCCATTTGACACTTCCACGCCTAAAAGCGTCCATATTGCTAAAAATAGGCTTGTTCATTATGTATAATATTTATTATGTTCTTGATCGAATCATTTCTTTACTTTAAGAAGGATGAATGAAAATGGCAAAAATTCTAATCATAGAGGACGATCCAAAAATTGCAAAGCTGCTGCAAAATTATCTTGAAAAATACGGTTATGATGCTGTGATAACGGAACAATTTGATGCAATCATTGAGTGTTTTGAATCGGTAAACCCTGATTTAGTCCTACTGGATATTAATTTACCCAGTTTTGATGGGTATTATTGGTGTAGGCAGATTCGGAATATCTCTACTTGTCCGATTCTGTTTATTTCCGCTCGATCAGGCGAAATGGATCAAGTCATGGCATTGGAAAATGGGGGCGATGATTTTATTACAAAGCCTTTTCACTATGAAGTGGTGATGGCGAAGATTCGCAGCAGCCTCCGCCGGGCTTACGGGGAATATGCGCTTAAGGGCAAGGAACGCATGGTTGAATTGAAAGGGCTAACTCTTTATGTGGAAAGAATGGAAGCTGCCAAAGAAGGGTCCATCATTTCTCTGACAAAAAAAGAAACAGTTCTGCTTGAAATGTTAATGGAGCGTTCACCTCGTGTCGTCTCCCGCGAAGCGATCTTGGAAAAATTATGGGATGACCAAACTTTTGTAGATGAAAATACATTGAACGTGAATATTACCCGTGTCCGGAAAAAGCTTCAGGAATTGGGCATTGGCCAGGCAATTGAAACGGTAAGGGGAGCCGGGTACCGGCTGATCCCAAATTGGGAGCTTTCATCATGAAATTATTTATAAAAGACCATTTCCCGCTGATTGTCATGAATGTTGTACAGATGGCAGTGGTTTTATTAGTTTATTGGCTTGATGGGTATCATAAACTTTCACTGATAGTCTATTCCCTTTTCTTGGGATGCTTAATTCTCACTGTTTATTTAGTGTTTCGCTATATTTCCAACCGGAAGTTTTATGAAAGATTGACAGTTACGGTCAATAAAATGGATGAAGCATTTGAAACGTTGGATACTACGCCGCTTTCCAAAGCACTTGGAAAGTTGCTCCAAAAGCAGCATCGACTCTATTTAAATCATTTGCACCTGCAGGAAAAAAAGCGTAATGACCACCTAACCTTTATTAATCAATGGGTTCATCAGATGAAAACCCCCTTATCCGTCATTGAATTAATTACGCAAGAAAATGAGGACGAGCGTTTGGAAAGTATTCGTGAAGAGAAAGATAAGCTGGAAAAAGGGCTGGAAATGGTCTTATATGCGGCAAGATTAGAAGTGTTTGAACAAGATTTTCAAATAGAGCCCGTTATGTTAAAAACTGTTATTGAAGAGGCAATCCGTGAAAATAAGCGCCTTTTTATAAAAAATCAGGTGTATCCCGAAAACCGGGTATCTCCCACAATCGTGGAATCAGATGAAAAATGGCTGAAATTTATTTTTAATCAGCTCATTACCAATGCGGTGAAGTATTCCGCCGGCAAAGGACAGAAGGTCCTGGTCTC
Organism: Siminovitchia fortis; assembly: GCF_003605365.2. Taxonomy (GTDB): domain Bacteria; phylum Bacillota; class Bacilli; order Bacillales; family Bacillaceae_C; genus Siminovitchia; species Siminovitchia fortis. The sequence goes on along the minus strand of NZ_QYTU02000004.1, from coordinate 72,081 downwards.
GGAATTGAATACACCACATGAAACGATTGTCACCGTTCAGGATTATGGCGTCGGGATCTCCAAAACCGATTTAAAGAGAGTGTTCAATCCCTTCTTTACAGGAGAAAATGGCCGGATTTATCGCGAATCAACCGGGATGGGCTTATATTTAGTAAAAGAGGTATGTGATAAATTAGGGCATAAAGTTGAAATTAGCTCTGTTCAGGGAGAAGGGACAAGTGTTCAGCTCTCCTTCCGAAGATAACCTTACAGAAGTGTAAGCTAAATGAAAGCTACAGCGATGGTTTAACCCCGCCCCTCCTCTTACACTAAAGTTAGTTGGAAAACAGAGAAAGGGGTTTTTGTTTTGGAGATTTTGAAAATCAAAAATTTAAGTAAAGTCTACGATGGAAAAGTGGCTTACAAGGCACTGTCAGACATTGATTTAACCATAGAAGAAGGGGAATTTGTTGGCATTATGGGACCATCCGGGAGCGGGAAATCGACCTTATTGAATATGGTGGCTACCATTGATCAACCAACATCAGGGTCAATTATTGTGGATGGGAAAGACCCTTTGCGTATGAAACATAATGAACTGGCACTATTTCGGCGCAGACATTTAGGTTTTGTTTTTCAAGACTTCAATTTACTCCCTACCCTGACAGTGGAGGAAAATATTGTCTTACCTTTGACGCTGGAGGGTGTAAGTGTTCAAGTAATGGAAAAAAAGGTAGCGGCTGTAGCGGACAAACTAGGCATCTCCGCTATTTTAAAAAAGCGAATTTATGAAATATCGGGTGGGCAGGCGCAAAGGACCGCCATTGCTCGGGCAATTATTCACAAACCAAAAATGGTACTGGCGGATGAACCGACTGGAAACTTAGATTCCAAGGCCACAAAGTCGGCGATGGAAATGATGGAAAGAGTAAATAAAGAAGACAGAACGACCATGATGATGGTTACCCACGATCCGATTGCCGCCAGTTATACTGAAAGAGTTGTGTTTATCAAAGACGGCAAATTGTTCAACGAAATTTACCGTGGAGATAATCGTCAAGCCTTTTTCCAAAAAATCATAGACGTGTTATCGCTGTTGGGAGGGGATTCAAGTGACCTTTCGTCAATTCGCGTTTAACAACGTCTTCCGTAATAAGCGAATCTATGCGGCTTACTTTTTAAGCAGTGTATTTTCTGTTTTAGTCTTTTTTGTCTATGCAATTTTTGCCTTTCATCCCGGATTGGCTGAGATTAGTTCCAATGTAAGCATTGGCCTGCATTTTGCCGAGAGCATTATTTATGTGTTCTCCTTTATTTTTGTACTTGTTTCGATGAGTGCCTTTTTGAAGTCCCGAAAAAAAGAATTCGGCTTAATGGTTATGTTGGGAATGACCAATCAGCAACTTCGTCGCATGGTTTTTTTAGAGAATGTAATAATTGGATTTTTTGCTACAGTCTCAGGGATAGCTGTTGGTGTGGTATTTGCAAAATTGATTTTAATGGCAGCCGAAAACATTTTGGGGCTAGAGGAGGCCCTGCCGTTTTATTTACCTTGGCAAGCCGCAGTGTTAACATTCAGCGCCTTTTTGATTTTGTTTATTGTCATTTCCTTTTTTACCGTGTCTATTTTAAAAGGGAATAAATTGATTGATTTAATTAAAGGCAGCTCAGCCCCAAAAAAGGAGCCGAAGGCCTCCATCGTACTGTCCATATTAGCTGCCCTTTTACTCGGTGTTGGCTATGCTGTTGCCTTGCTTGTTCGTGATGTAATGGTTATCGCAGCGATGATCCCGGTAACGATTATTGTCATTATCGGCACATACTTTCTGTTTACACAGCTTAGTGTATTTACCATTAATCGGTTAAAAAAACGCAAGAATATATTTTGGAAAAAGACAAACCTTGTTCTTTTATCGGATCTTGCTTATCGCATGAAGGATAATGCGCGTGCTTTTTTCTTCGTGGCGATTGTTTCGACTGTAGCGTTTTCTGCAATAGGCTCACTTGTCGGCTTTCGGTATATTTTTACAACTAACTTGACAGAAGAAAGGCCATTTGCCTTTGAATATGTGTCGTGGGAAGGGAATCAACAGGAAGCAGAACATATTCAAGAAATTAAAAAAGAATTGGCCCCGATGAATTACCAGGAAGCGGGCATAACAATTAAACATGTATCCGCAGGCAGCCCTGAAGGGGAGCATTTTGAACGAGCAATTGTTTCACAGTCTGAGTATAACCATTTGGCTAAAGTGGCCGGACAATTGGATAAACAAGTCACACTTGAGGACAATGAAGCCATTCTCCTTTATTTTAAAAACGCCCTTGGAGAGATGCCAAATTTAGAGGAACAAGCAAGCCACCAGCTTGGAAAGCATGCCATTCAACAAATTGCAGTCCAGCCAATGAACTTGATCCGAACATTTGAGGATTATCTGGTGGTCTCTGATGACTTATATAAGGACATGCAAGCTGATAGCACAGAAGCCTATTACGCATTTTTTCTGAAAGATTGGAAAGATACAATCACAATAGGGGAAAAACTTCTAAAAAAACTAAAGGTAGATCAATCCTACGGGGAGGACCCAGATGGACATTTCCGGATTTCTTCTCTGGCATATGATTGGAATCAGATGAATCAAGGATTTGGAGCTGTACTGTTTATTGGGTTATTTATCGGTGCCGTCTTTTTTGTCGCAGCAGGCAGTTTCTTATATTTCCGCCTATATGCAGACATAGAGGACGAGAAACGGAAATTTTCTGCCATCAGCAAGCTCGGTCTTACAGATAAAGAATTATCGAAAATAGTGACCGTCCAATTGGCCTTGTTATTCTTTGTGCCGATTCTTGTAGCGATTATCCATGGGGCTGTAGCGCTCACAGCTTTACAGCATATGTTCCATTTTAATTTATTCAAGAGTTCATCAGCAGTATTAGGAAGCTTCGCCGCTATCCAACTCGTCTATTTCCTCTTCATTCGCTTTCAATACATTCGAAAAATTAAAGAAGAAATATAGAAGAAGATAATCAAACCAGGCACATTTCTTTGGAGATGTGTCTTTTTTCTGTTAATCGTGTTCATTCCACAAATCAGAGGAAAGGGCGTGTTTGATTGAATTCTCCAAAGAAAAAAATGTTTGAGAACTATAGTAAAAACGACTATACTATTATGGTACATTTTTCCTATAAAAAATACATAAATAATAAGCAGGGGGGACCAAAGAAATGTTTTTAAAGAAAAAATGTTTGATCATGTTGGCGACAATAACTGCTGCATTACTCTTAACAGCTTGTGGCGGTTCTACTGAAAGTAAGATAATCGGAAGCTGGAAAGTAGTTATAAACGGTAATGTAGAATCATACCTGGAAATAGGTGAAGAAAGAATAATAAACAGGTCAGAATCAAATGATAGCCCAATATCCGCTGAATACATATTAACCGAAACTCAGGACGACAACTTCATGATTGAATTTATCAATCCGGAAAATGGGTCTCATGAATTTATGTTTGAAGGTTATTTTGATAATAAAAACAAAATAATAGTTGTAAATGCCCCAGGCGGGGCAGTAGAAAACAGTGAATTAATTAGAGTGGATAATATAGCAGAAGAAAAAGAGAAAGAGGAAAAAGAGCTGGCCAAAAAAGAAGAAAAACTAGCTAAACAGAAAGAAAAGAAACAGAAAACAGAAAAGGAAAAAAAACTAGCTAAACAAGAAGAAAGACAACAAGAAGAAAAGGAACTGGCTAAACAAGTAGAGAAAAGGATGCAAGAAGAAAAGGAAATTGAACTAGCAAAACTAAAAGAAGAAGAGGAAACAAAACAGCGAACTATCGAAGAAAATAGTTTGAAAAAGGAGTATTTGCAAAAGTCGGATACTCTTGAGAACAAGATAATGGAAGAAGCCAAAAAAGTGGCCGCACATGATATGCCGGGTGGTTTTTATGGTCAGTACTATAATGAATGGGATGATTTATTAAATGAAGTTTGGGACGTATTAAAAGATACGATGCCGAAAAATGAATTTGAAAAATTAAAATCAGGGCAAATTGAATGGATTGCAATGAAAGAGCAAAATTTTGATGAAATACCAGATGAATCAGCTTGGGAAAGAGCTAGAGGAATGGACTATCTAGCATTTGAAACGAAAGATAGGACTTACTATTTAATTGAGAATTATATGCAGTGAACCTCCTTTCTGATTTTTTCGGCTATTTCTATATAATTTGAGCTAAATAAATTATATTGCGAACGGAGAATGTTTCTCGAATAAGTAGCTATCAGTAAATCTATTTTCGAATCCGGTAGTTTTCTTCCGGAAGAATGGGAAAACCCGAGAACTCGGGAAGGAAAGCGAGTGATTCCTTCCCGAAGAAGCTGTAAACCTGAGAACTCGGGAAGGAAAGCGAGCGATTCCTTCCCGAAGAAGCTGTAAACCTGAGAACCCGGGCAGGAAAGCGGGTGATTCCTTCCCGAAGAAGCTGTAAACCTGAGAACTCGGGAAGGAAAGCGGGTGATTCCTTCCCGAAGAAGCTGTAAACCTGAGAACTCGGGAAGGAAAGCGGGTGATTCCTTCCCGAAGAAGCTGTAAACCTGAGAACTCGGGAAGGAAAGCGGGTGATTCCTTCCCGAAGAAGCTGTAAACCTGAGAACTCGGGAAGGAAAGCGGGTGATTCCTTCCCGAAGAAGCTGTAAACCTGAGAACTCGGGAAGGAAAGCGGGTGATTCCTTCCCGAAGAAGCTGTAAACCTGAGAACTCGGGAAGGAAAGCGGGTGATTCCTTCCCGAAGAAGCTGTAAACCTGAGAACTCGGGAAGGAAAGCGGGTGATTCCTTCCCGAAGAAGCTGTAAACCTGAGAACTCGGGAAGGAAAGCGGGTGATTCCTTCCCGAAGAAGCTGTAAACCTGAGAACTCGGGAAGGAAAGCGGGTGATTCCTTCCCGAAGAAGCTGTAAACCTGAGAACTCGGGAAGGAAAGCGGGTGATTCCTTCCCGAAGAAGCTGTAAACCTGAGAACTCGGGAAGGAAAGCGGGTGATTCCTTCCCGAAGAAGCTGTAAACCTGAGAACTCGGGAAGGAAAGCGGGTGATTCCTTCCCGAAGAAGCTGTAAACCTGAGAACTCGGGAAGGAAAGCGGGTGATTCCTTCCCGAAGAAGCTGTAAACCTGAGAACTCGGGAAGGAAAGCGGGTGATTCCTTCCCGAAGAAGCAGTAAACCTGAGAACTCGGGAAGGAAAGCGAGCGATTCCTTCCCGAAGAAGCAGTAAACTTGAGAACTCGGGAAGGAAAGCGAGTGATTCCTTCCCGAAGAAGCAGTAAACCCGAGAACTCGGGCAGGTAACCATGGATCCCTCCCCAAGAAGGTTACGAATCTATATGTTTTTGAAAAAGCGTTAACCAAAGTAGACGGCCTCTCCAACGCTGATGAAGAAAAATTAATTCAACTTAATATATTATACCTTTTAGCTGCTTGGAAACAGGTGTTCCTATAGCAAAACCCTTTTGATTTCTCCCAAACTAAAAGAAGTCCCCCACTTACCGGCTATCGCCGTTTGAAGTGGGGGACTTCTTTTAGGGGGTCGTTAAACTATCATAAAGGTACTTACCGATTTTGCTAATTACCCGTCTGCCCGAATAGGAATCCTCAAGCTGGTCCATTAAAACGGCCACATACGCCGTTTTATTACCCCATTTGAAAATCGCACAATCATTCTCCACCTGCGGCAGGCTGCCGGTTTTGCCGGCGACAAAGATTGCTTCCGGGTCAATCATGGCCGAGAGCTTATCATGAAACTGCTGAGCGTGCATGATTTCCAATGCCAGTTTGCGGCTTTTCTCCGTCAAAAAATCCCCCTGATTTATAACTTTTAAACAAGTGACGATATCAGCGGGGCTTGTCAGATTATTTAAGCCTCGCTCAATAGCCGAAAAGTCCATCATTTTTCGTTGAAGCACCGTCTTCTGCATTCCCATGTTTTTAATCGTTGTATTGATTGCATCCATCCCCAACAGATCAATCATCATGTTCGTCGCAGTATTATCTGACACAGTGATCATCAGTGTCATGAGATCTTTTACCGTCACGATAACCTGATCTGATAGGACCTGCAGCACCCCCGATCCTCCGACACGATGGCGGATTTGGATGCTTTCATTTACATCTATGTTGGCGCTCTCCGCCTGCCTTAGCGCTTCTATTAAAATCGGAACCTTGATGACACTTGCTGAGGGGAATACCTCCTCATGATTGAAATAAAAACAATCGTTGTCTATTTCAATCGCGGCCCCAGCCTTCCCTTTTAAATCTCCCAACAACTGTTTCATTTCTCCTGAAAAATGTAACATGTCTACCTCGAAACGGCAGTCTCGGTGAAATCTTGACCGTTTGTTTTTTGTTCATCATATAAATGACAGGCCACATAATGATGATAATGGACTTCCTTCCATTTCGGTTTTTCCAGCGCACAAACATCCATTGCCATTGGGCAGCGGGTTCTAAAGACACAGCCGCTCGGAGGATTGATCGGACTAGGAAGCTCCCCCTCTAAAATAATCCGTTCCCGTTTGTCTTCTACATCCGGGTCGGGAATCGGAATCGCCGAAAGTAAGGCCCGGGTATATGGGTGCAGTGGATTATTGTATAATTTGTCGCTCTCCGTCAATTCGACCATATGGCCTAAATACATAACGCCGATTCTATCGCTGATTTGTTTCACCATTGAAAGATCGTGGGCGATAAAAAGATAGGTTAACCCTTTTTCCTTTTGCAGCCGTTTCAACAAATTGACAACCTGTGCCTGAACGGATACATCCAAAGCCGAAATAGGTTCATCCGCGATAATAAATTCCGGATCAAGGGCTAATGCTCTGGCGATGCCTATCCTTTGCCGCTGACCGCCGCTGAATTCGTGGGGATATCGATTGGCATGATCTTTGTGCAGGCCGACATCTTCCAATAATTGATACACACGCTTTAATTGATCTTGTTTATTCGCAAACATTCCATGGACTTCCATCGGTTCCGAAATAATTTCGCTGACAGTCGACCTTGGATTTAACGATGCATACGGATCTTGGAAAATCATTTGCATTTGCCGATGAAAAGCGTATCGCTCTTTTTGATTCATGGTGTGGATATTTTTACCTTTAAAAATGACCTCGCCTTCCGTTCGGTCATACAGACCGATGATCGTTCTGCCGGCGGTCGATTTCCCGCAGCCTGATTCACCGACAATTCCGAACGTCTCCCCCTTATAGATGTGAAAGGTAATTCCATCAACAGCCTGCAAAGTTTCGCCCTTGCCGAGGTAAAAATGTTTTTTCAAATTGTTTACTTGCAGTAATGCCTGCTTTCCCATCTTAAGCCTCCGTCTCCAGCCAATAGCGTCTCGCTGCACAAAGTTCTTTTTCATAGATTGTCCCGACTAACGGAATGATTTCAATCGTTTTTCCGGTATTTGGCGAATGAAGCAATTTTCCATCGCCGTAATAAATACCAACATGGTGGATTTTCCCTTTCCCTTCTTCATGGGCAAAAAACACTAAATCTCCCGGTTGTAAATCGGAAGCAATATCAATCTCTTTTCCGGATTTCGCCTGGTCATGGGCATCCCGGGGAATGATATAACCATTGGCCTTGCACATCGAATAGCTAAAACCTGAGCAATCATAGCCATAACTGCTCATTCCGCCCCACAAATAGGGCAATCCAATAAATTGCTCACCGCAGGAAACGATGTCCAGACCTGTACCTTTATAGCGGGAGTCCAAAGATTCACTGATCATAACATCTTTCCAGTCAAATCTTCCTTGGCTGCCGTCAGGTGTTTTTACCACTACTTTCTGATCGTCTTCCCACACAAGCGGCAGGATGGTTTGATAAGATAGCTCCATATCCACATTCGTATGCAGTGTAGCTTTCGGTTTCGCAACGACAACCACCGGACCATCGTGGATATTCCATTCGTCAGGGCATTGGGTTAATTGGACCATCGGAATCCAGCCGGGATAGCCGGAAGGATTTTTGGAAGAAGGCTGTTCTGGGACAATCACATGGGCCCATCCCTTTGCCTCTTCGGTCACAATGACCTCCTGGCCATACAATACTTGACTTTGTACCAAATTATCATTACAGAGCCCCAACCTTGTTTCATATGTTAAGCGATGAAGCCATGCAGGAATGTCCACAGGATTTGTTACCGCATCCCAATCTATTTCCCGCGGTGAATCATAAGATGTCCAGACAGTTGCAACGGCAACATTGACAAGCCTTCTATCCATGTAAAATTCCCCCTTCAACATGTACCTGTTTTATTCCAAGCCCCGGTTCATCCGGGAGTGTAATAAACCGCTGCTGATATTGAATTCCCCCATCGATAATGTTCTTCTTGAGCATGAGCGGGGCATCAAAGTCAAAACGGGTGATATTTTTCTTACTGGCGGCAAAATGGGCCGCAGCAGTAATGCCCAGATGGGTTTCAATCATGCTGCCAACCATGCACTCAACGCCGCAGGTTTCCGCCAGTTGATTGATGATTTGCGCCTGATAAATCCCACCGGCTTTCATTATCTTAATATTAATTAAATCGGCACTTCTTGTTTTCAAGACTTGAAATGCCTGCTTCGTTGTGAACACAGATTCGTCTGCCATAATCAGCGTGTCAACGTGATCGGTCACTTGTTTAAGGCCTTCTATATCATCCGCCTTCACCGGCTGCTCCACCAGCTCAATATTTAAACCGCTGTCTTCCATTTTGCGGATTGCTCTGATGGCATTTTTTGCCGTCCATCCTTGGTTGGCATCAAGCCGGATTTTAATCTTATTCCCGACACGATTTCGAATTTCCCGAATTCGTTCAAGGTCAGTTTCGATATCATCCTTTCCAACCTTGACCTTTAGGACATTGAACCCCTGATTGATATAAGAAACCGCGTCATCGGCCATCTCCTCCGGTCCGTTGACACTCACGGTAAAATCAGTTTCCAGTTCCTGTTTATAGCCGCCGAGAAATTGGTATAGCGGCAGCTTGCAATATTGCGCCAAACAATCATACAGTGCCATATCAACTGCAGCTTTGGCGCTGGAATTGCCAACCATGCCTGTTTTCAGTCCTTGAAAAATAAGTTCATAGTTTAACAGACTTTTATTTTTCAAAAATGGTGCAATCACCAGATGAACGGCGGACTCGATGCTCTGCAAGCTGTCGCCTGTTATGACAACAGTCGGCGGTGCTTCCCCCCAGCCGGTAATCCCGTTATCGCAGATTATTTTCACCAAAACAGATTCGGCCACAGTCACGGTTCTTAAGGCTGTTTTAAAAGGATTAAGAAGCGGAACCGCCACTCTATACGTTTCTATTTGCTCAATCTTCATCTTTATCATCCTTTACATGAGGCCGGAATCTACCGATAGCTTTTTCTCTGTTGTGTCAAGCGTCGCCTGAACGCCCAACGGTACCGCAATTTGCGGATTACAGTGCCCCATTTGGAAATCCTTCATGGCTGGTTTATTGGCAAGCTTTACGTAATGGTCAATCACTTCATGAAGCGCAAGCGATAAGTCACGTTTCGGGATACAGTCGGCAAAATCGCCAATTACCATCCCGCTCGCGTCATCCAGTTTACCGGCCATGTAAAGCTGATTCAACATTCGGTCAACAGCGCGCGGTTCCTCATTGACATCTTCAATCAATAAAAGTTTATCCTTCGTGTCGATTTCAAACTTTGTTCCAAGTGTACTTACTAGCAATGATAGGTTTCCGCCGACTAACGGCCCGTCCGCTTTACCTTCCACTAACACTTCAAGCGGTGAAATGTCTTCCGTATAGGACCATTCTGTCGGCTGAAATATTTGCTGAAAGCATTTTTTCGATAATGGATGGGTATCTTCCTTGCCTATATCCGACCCAAGCATTGGACCATGGAAGGTCACGAGACCGGCCTCCTGCCTGATGGCTGTATGTAAAAAAGTAATATCACTATAGCCCCAGAAAATTTTTGGGTGATGACGAATCATTTCGTAATCAATCGTGGCGGCAATCCTGCCAGTACCATATCCGCCGCAGGCACATATAATTGCCTTAACCTCAGGATCCAGAAACGCTTCATGTAAATCTTGCAGCCGCTCCTCATCTGTCCCTGCCAAATAACCGTTTATGTTAGTGAGGCTTTTTCCTCTTATCACGTTTAATCCAAGTCCTTGTAAAAACTCAATTCCCCGCTCAAGATTGTCAAGGTTCGGCGGACTTGCCGGTGCAATCACCGCAACGGTATCCCTTTCTTGCAAACGAAATGGTTTGATAAACGGCAAGATCATGCCCCCCTTTCTTCTAGTCTATGATAGATGGGTAAAAGGGATGTTCCAATCGAACACCCCCTTTTAGCAGATTATTTCTTTTCAGCCCATTTTAGTTCTAAATAGCCTACAGGGTGGCGGACGATGCCGGTGACATCTTTATTTTGTAAATATGGTTGGTTGTAAAAATGAATTGGAACAATTGGTGCTTCATCCAACAAGATTTTTTCCGCTTTATACATCATTTCATAACGTTTTGCTTCATCTTTTTCATGTTTTGCTGCTTTAATAACTTGATCAAACTCCTTATTGCTCCAGCCTGTACGGTTCATTGGGGAACCGGTGATAAAGTTCTCCAGGAAGTTGATTGGATCGGCATAGTCAGCAAGGAATGAACTGCGTGAAAATTGGAATTTCAGTGCTTTTTGATCTTCTACAAATACGCTGCTTTCCAAGTTGGCCAGCTTTACATCAACGTCCAGGTTCTCTTTAAACATTTGCTGCAGAGCCTCGGCAATTTTCTTATGCTCGTCGAGTGTGTTATAAGTTAAAGTGACTTCCGGCAGCTTCGAATATCCTTCTTCTTCCATTCCTTTTTTCAATAATTCTTTTGCTTTTGCTGGATCGGTTTTAATCAGATCGCCATTCTTTTCACGGAAATCATTGCCTTGTGAATCTTTAAATCCATAGGAAACAAAGCCATAAGCAGGTTTCTCCTGGTTCTTCGTTACAAGTTCAACCATTTGCTTTTGGTCAACTGCTAACGCGAAGGCCTTACGGATATTTTTATTTTGGAATGGTTCTTTTGTTACATTAAAGCGGTAGAAATAGAGTCCTGCCTGATCCTCTATCTCGACATTCTCCTCTTTAAACAGCTTGTCGGCCAGTTCCGCCGGAATATCGGTTGTATCGAGTTCACCTGTCGTAAACATTTGATATTCCGTATTTGGATCATCGACCATTGCCCAATGAACTTTATCCAGTTTCACATTGTTGACATCCCAGTATTGGTCATTCTTTACCATTGTAAAATCACTGTCATGATTCCATTCAGCCAACTTGAACGGTCCATTGCTGACAAATGTGCCGGCCTCGTTAAACCAGTTTGGATTGTCTTTTGCGACTTTTTCATTGATTGGGAAAAAACAAGGGTTGGCAATGACACTTAGGAAATAAGCCTGCGGGCTCATCAGTGTTACTTCCAACGTTTTTTTGTCAATCGCTTTCACCTTGACATCGTCAGCAGAGCCTTTTCCATCGTTATACTCTTCGCCGCCTTCAATAAAGTAGCCTAAAAAAGCAGCAGCAGAACCGGTATTCGGATCCAACAGGCGTTTCCAGGCATAAACGAAATCATCGGCCGTTACATCATCACCGTTTGACCATTTGGCATTTTCACGAATATGGAATGTGTAGGTTTTACCGTCTTGGGAAATGTCCCATTTTTCTGCCGTTGCAGGCTGCGGCTCATGGCTTTCATCCAACCGCGTAAGCCCTTCCATAATATTGTTTAAAGCATTGTAAGACACAGCATCAAAGCCAATCGGCGGGTCAAATGATGTGGGCTCTTGTCCATTATTTAAATAAAGAACCTTTTCTCCCTTATCCGCGGTCTTTTCTTTCCCATTGTCTTTTGGTTCACTGCCGGCATCCTTGTTGGCTGTACATGCCGACAAAGAAATTAGAAGCATGATGGCAGCCAACATTATCATCAACTTTTTCATGTTCCTCCCCCTTATAAATTAGTATTATGTTAAAATGTTGAAACCAATTTTCTCGCCCGTTCATCCTGCAGCCAACAATCGACTTGATGCTGGTCGCTTACATGGTATTGAAACGGATAGACGCGGCTGCACACTTCCATCGCAAACGGACAGCGGGCACTAAAGGCACAGCCAACCGGCGGTGCAAATAAATCCGGTGGTGTTCCCGGAATCGGAATCAAGTCACCCTTGACCATATCCAAGCGCGGTACGGATTGAAGCAATCCCTTTGTATAGGGGTGCTGCGGCTGATAAAATATCTCCCGCCTTGACCCGAGTTCGACAATCTTGCCAGCGTACATGACAGCAATTCTATCGGCAACCTGTGCAACAACCCCCAAATCATGCGTGATTAAAATAATCGAAACACCGATTTTCTTTTGAATATCCCGGAATAGTTCGAGAATTTGTGCTTGAATGGTGACATCAAGTGCCGTTGTCGGTTCATCCGCTATCAGTACATCAGGTTCACAAACGAGTGCCATCGCAATCACAATCCTCTGGCGCATCCCGCCGCTGAACTGATGCGGATATTGTTTCAAGCGGATTTCCGGGTTAGGAATGCCGACGAGCGCCAGCATCTCAATCGCCTTCTGCTTGGCTTCATCCCGGGAAATGTCCTCATGCTGGCGAATTCCTTCTGTAATTTGGTCACCGATTGTAAGTGTCGGATTTAACGCCGTCATCGGATCTTGAAATATCATTGAAATATAAGCACCGCGGATTTTTCTCAGTTCAGGCTCCTTTAACTTGATTAAATCTTTATCTTTATATATAATTTCCCCGCCTGCAATCCTGCCGGGCGGTTCTGGGATCAGTCTCATAATACTTTGCGAGGTTACGCTTTTCCCACAGCCGGATTCACCGACAATCGCCAATGTTTCACCTTTATGCAAATCAAAGCTGACACCGCGTACGGCTTTGACTTCCCCGCCATAGGTTTTAAATGATACATGCAGATCCTTCACCTGCAGGATTTTTTCCATGAAGCTACCTCCTTAGTTTCGGATCAAGGGCATCCTGTAGCCCGTCGCCTAAAACATTAAATGCAAACATTGTTAATGAAATAAACAAAGTTGGGAAGAACAAGCGCCACCAGTAACCTGACAGAATCGTCGATAAACCGTCATTCGCCATTACTCCCCAGCTGGCATGCGGCGCTTGGATGCCAAGACCGATAAAGCTTAAGAAAGCTTCCGCAAAAATCGCCGATGGAATCGTCAGTGTCATTTGCACGATAATCGGCCCCATCGTGTTTGGCAAAAGATTTTTGCGGATAATCCGCGATGTTTTCGTGCCAAACGTTTGCGAAGCCAGCACAAATTCATAGTTTTTAATTTGCAGAACCTGCCCTCTGACAATTCGCGCCATTCCGACCCAGCCGGTAATCGATAGTGCGAGAATAATAGTGGTTAAACCAGGGCCAATCACGACCATGACAAGAATGACAACTAGTAAATAAGGCAGGCCATACAAGATTTCAACAAACCGCATCATCCAATTATCAACCCGTCCGCCTTTATAACCGGCAATCCCGCCATATGTGACCCCGATCAGAAAGTCAATTATAGCCGCCATAAACCCGACAAATAAGGAAATTCTTGCCCCATAGCATGTTCTGGTAAACACATCTCTGCCCAGGTCATCTGTTCCAAACCAATACTTGCTCGATGGAGGGAGATTTTGCTGCGTTAATTTTTGCGTTTCAACAGAATAGGGTGAAAACATCGGGCCGAAAATAGCCAGCAAAGCTAGAAATAGGAGGAAAATCAAACCGGCCATGGCTAATTTGTTTTTCACCAGGCGATGCCATGAGTCCTTCCAATAGGATAAGCTCGGTCTTACGACTGCTTCTGCTTGCTTTTCGTCATGGACTTTCGGCACAAACCATTCATCAGGTATTTCAGGCGAAATATCCCGCTCTTCCTGTTTGCGCAGTTCCATCATTTCGCCTCCTTTTTATGGAGCTTTATTCGGGGATCCAGGAATCCATAGGCTAAATCTACTAAGAACAACATGAAAATTAATAAAGCACTATAAAAAACAGTGGTACCCATAATGACCGGGTAATCCCGGTTATTGATGCTGTCGACAAAATACTTTCCCATGCCGGGAATCGCAAATATTTTTTCAATGACAAATGTTCCGGTTAAAATGCTTGCCGCTAAAGAACCAAGAACTGTCACGACCGGCAAGAGGGCATTTCGCAAAGCATGTTTAATGACGATTTTCGCTGGCGACAATCCCTTTGCTTTTGCCGTTTTTATATAATCCTGGGTTAACACTTCCAGCATGCTTGTCCTAGTTAACCGTGCAATAATGGCCATAGGGCCGGTTGCCAGGGCCAAAATTGGCAACACCATATGTTTTGGACTAGACCATGTCGCCACCGGAAATATTGGGATATTGACAGCCAATTGTTGAATGAGCACCGTCGCCATGACAAAGTTCGGAATGGAGATTCCCAATACGGCCATGCTCATTGCCAGGTAGTCAATCCAGCCGTTATGCCTTAGGGCGGCCACTACCCCTAAGACAATCCCGGAAATAATCGCCACAATCAGCGTATACATCCCCAATTCAAATGATACGGGAAACCCTCTGCCAAGCAGACCATTTACTGTTTGGCCGGGTTTTTTGATAGATGGTCCAAGGTCACCCTGAACAAGTGATACTAAATAATTGCCGTACTGCACAATGAGCGGCTTATCCAATTGATAGTAAGATTCAAGGTTTTTTTGTATGGCTTCATTCGTTGTTCTCTCTTCGTTAAAAGGCGATCCCGGAACAGAATGCATTAAGAAAAATGTTCCGGTAATAATCAGCCATAACGTAATAATCATGGCCACAAAACGTTTTATAAAATATGTATTCATGATGACCACTTCCCTAACAGAATGTTGTTCGCATCGCAAGTTCCGTCATGACAAGCATCGCTTGGTAGGCTTCAAGAATATCTTTGGCTTGAAAACGGACAATCGCTGTTCCTGGCACCATCTCCGTCCCCGGCATTAAATTCGCCCACTCCGCTTCACCATAATTGGTAAATTCGATGCTTAACAACGGTTTATCAGGCGGGGTCAGCGGTTTAACGTGATGGCGGTTCTTAATCGCTTGTGCCGTTTTTTCTTTTAGCAGCTCCTCTGCTTTAGCCGGTGTTAATGATTTGGCTGCAGAACGGGAAATGGCTTCCTTGACCACTGCGGTCGTCACATTTGGGATTAACTGTTCTGCTTCAAGTGCTGCCTGATCATCTCCGGAAACCATAATCACAGGAACACCGTAATAACCAGCGACATAGGCATTGAACCCCAACTCGCCAACGGCCACATCATTAATAAACATGTTGCGAACACCAAAAATCATCGAGTGGGTCATCACTCCGGGCTGGGCTGCACGGGCATGGTAGCCGGTAAAAATGGCACCGGCAAACGTCTCATCAAGTCCTTGAACCATTGAAAACGGTTTCACATCACCGGTAATTAATTGAGTTTCCGGGTGAAGCCTTTCGATTAAAAGATTATTCATCTTTGAATGACTATCATTGACGACGACTTCCTTCGCCCCTTGGTCAAACGCGGTCGCAATCACATGGTTGGCTTCATCCGTCATCATGATCCGGCTTCGTTCATAATTGTGCTTGTCCGAATCCACGTGGGTGTGGTCGACGAGGCCTGTGATGCCCTCCATGTCGACAGAGATATAAAGGTTCATAGTCTCTCTCCTTTTAAAATATTATTTTATTATAAAATAAATAAACAAATTATTCAATATACTCCCAAAATAAGAAAAATTATCCACGGATCAAATTCACATTCTATCCTCATTCTTTCAGCCACGGCCACTTGCGGGTCCTTCATCTGATCATATTTCCGTAAATATCTGAATAGATACAGCTGCCACAAGTTAAAGGCGACCATCTGCAGGTAAATGCAGGCGGTGATGGCATGCAGGCCGTCCACAAAACGGTGATCCAGGTAGCAGAAGGTTTGCAGCTGATGGAACAGACAGTTTTCAATATCGCTATTGCGTTTGACATAAATGATTTAATTTATTTCCGAGATTTCTGTTTGTTAATAAATAAAAAAATCCAGCCATTAGAGACAGAAAATTCTCTAACAGCTGGATTTCACTTGCGAATAACAAATGAAGCAGCTAACCTGAAATAAGCTGATTATATTTAATAAGAGCATTTTTGAAAGCGACAATCAGCGCTTTTTGCGAGGAACCAAAGTACCGGCTTTCGATTTCTGAAATAATTTCCTCCTGCTCATGCATAAACCTGCCGGTAAATAATGATTTAACAAACTTGGAAGTAAGTGGAATAGTAGAAGAACATTCCACTTCTAATATTTCATGATTCCTGGTGTCGACAACCAAACCAATGAAATATGCATTATATTGCTGCATAATAGGGTTGTTGGATGCTGTCTTACTGTCACCAACCACATAAATCGCTTCTTTAGGAAACACTTATGATCCTCCTGCCGTTCGGATAAAGTGCGGGGCATTCACATGGGTGACATGCAAACGTCCGTCACTAGATCGAAGGTATAACTTATATTAATACAAACGCTTTCATTTTTCAAGGATTATTTCTATTATATCTTTTATCTCACTAGGAAACGAGTGTTCCTATAGCAAATCCCTTTTGGGTTCCCTCAAACTAAAAGAAGCCCCCCACTTACCGGCTATCGCCGCTTGAAGTGGAGGACTTCTTTTAAAGGTTCGTTAAACAGAAACAACAGGCAAAAGCGCCAATATAACTAAGCTTCCAGCCGGGCTTGAACCGGCGACCTCATCCTTACCATGGATGCACTCTACCAACTGAGCTATGGAAGCATGGCTCCGCAGGTAGGATTCGAACCTACGACCGATCGGTTAACAGCCGATAGCTCTACCACTGAGCTACTGCGGAATATTTGTAATGGATAAGCCAACTCTTATTATAATCATTTTATAAAAATATTCAAGAGTTCTTTATAAAAAAATGGATGAGGTAAATATAACAATCCCGCTCAGTGCATGTCAATATATTTTTATGATTTTCTTCCCACTCCCCCGGCTGGGAGTATATATTTCATACAGTCCCTATGGTCCGCAACGCGCTTAAACAGAGAAAAAAGTATTTTGTACCTTTCTTCCATCGCATGTTTTACAATGTGCTCAATATGCTCGTTTTTTAAATCGAATAAAATTTCGTCCATTTCACGTTTCAGCAGGTAAACGATCTCCTCTTTCTCCTGCTCTGTAATCAGCATCCCGTACATGACTACACCTCGTTGAAGATTTTAGTATTCATAGCTATCCCCAAATTGAATGGGTTCATACGTCATTTCGTTTGGGCCTTTTAGGCATACGAGCCAGGTTTGCGCATAGATTGTACAAGGATGGAAGAATGAAGGTGATAAGATGAATTTTTTTGTTACAGTAAGCGGCAGAAGGATTAAACAAGGAATCCTTATTGTAATTATTTCGTTTTTTACCGCGCTCTTTTATTTTTCCCAATCCATTGTGCAGTTTCCTGTCTTATCTGCGAAAGACGAGCCGAAAGCGATTTATAAAGGGGAAAAAGGAGTCGCTCTTACGTTTAATATTGGATGGGGAGATGTTCAGGCGGAGCCTATTTTAAAAATTCTGGAAGAAAAGAAAATCCGGTCGGCAACGTTCTTCTTATCCGGCGCCTGGGCGGAAAGACATCCTGAAGTTGTTGAAAAAATAAAAGAGATGGGATTTGAAATCGGAAGTCTCGGTTATGCTTACGAAGATTATACCGAACTTGAAGATGAGCAAGTAAGGCGGGACATAGACCGGTCCCTTGAAGTTTTTAAAAAGCTGGATATCCAGGAAGTGGAGCTGCTTCGCTCCCCGACAGGCCATTTTGACAAACGCACGCTCAAAATAGCCGATGACATGGGCTTGACCGTCATCCATTGGAGTTTGAATTCGCAGGACTGGAAAAACCCCGGTGTCAAAGCGATCGTCAAAAATGTCAGCAAGGTGAAGAAAGGGGATATTATTTTAATGCATGCGTCAGATGCCGCCACCCAGACAGCCAAGGCTTTGCCTGAGGTATTGGCCATTATCAAAAACAAAGACGAGATGGTAACCGTTTCTTATATGATCTCAAACGGAAAGGTAAAAACAACTTTAATACCATAGAAAAAGCGAACCCTACGTGCGGTTCGCCTTTGTTTTTCCGGTTTTTTTCGGCCTATTCTTTTGGGCCTCAAGCCTGCGGGCCCTGTCTTCCTCCGATAAACGGTTATATTTCGGAAGCACCAATATCTGGTATGCATTGCAGGCAATCAGAGGGAAAATCACCAAGAAAAGCCAGCTCTCCTCGTTTGTTGCCAAAACCGGCAGCCATTCCAAAATCGTCATGACTACCATGAAAAACAAGGCAGAAACAAAGGTTGTTCTCGATGTCGTCTTTGCTTTGAAAAAGGCGGTGATCAAGCCTGCAATCAAAATGAAAATGGCAAGCCCGATATAAGGAAGAATGCTCTCCCCTTCACCTGCAAAGTTTTGAAAGCGAAGGTAAACCAAATCAAAAAGAACAACGATTGTAATAAAGATCTGAACGGCATTCCATAAAGAAAGGGAACGGAAAACCCCAAGACCAAACTGATGGATAAATAAATAGGCGAAAAAGCCGACCTGGCTTACAACGCTGAATGTAAACCCTACACCTGCAAGCCAAATAAATGTTGAAATAATGGCTCCTATATTCATTTCTGTAAAATATGGCTGGAATTCACTCCACCGGATCAAAAACCCAAAAATACCGGTAATGATTCCGCCCAGAAAAAGTGTCGAAAAGAAAAAACGCAGCCAATTCCGGATTGTCACTGACCTAATCCTCCAATTATTATTCTTGTCTACCCGATTTTATCAACCTTTCTTCAAAAAAGCCATTGCCCGTGTAAATGTGCATAAATTCTTCACAAAGTCCCATATTAAAATTAGGTGAAACATTAGGAAAGGAGCGTTTTTTATGAAGAAGGGAATCCTCCTGCTGCTCCTCGTCTGCTCATTGCTGATTGCCGCATGCGGCGGAAAAGATATTGATGCCGGACAGCCCGACTATGACCAGACGAAAAAAATGATGGTGGATATTTTAAAATCAGATGAAGGAAAAAAAGCTGTCAAAGACATTATGGCAGATGAAGAAATCAAACAACAGCTCGTTATGGATCAAGCCGTTGTCAAAGATACAGTCGAAAAAACACTTATATCGGAAAAAGGGCAAGATTTCTGGAAGAGATCTCTTGAAGACCCGAAGTTTGCCGAAACTATGGCCAAAAGCATGAAAAAGGAAAATGAAGAACTATTGAAATCATTAATGAAAGACCCCGAATACCAAGGAATGGTCATGGATATTTTGAAAGACCCCGTCTTTCAAAAAGATTTGTCGCAAGCCCTCAAAAGCAAGGAGTTCAGGGAGCAAATACGCGAAGTGGTAACGGATACACTTGAAAGCCCGCTTTACAAAGCCAGGCTGGAAGAAATAGCCAAAAAAGCCGCCTCCGAAAAAAAAGGTGATAAAGGCGGCGGGGATGAGGAAAAGTAAGCCCCTCTTATCGTAGACTACGCCAATCACACGACTGAAGAGGGAGTCTTCTGGCAGAAAACGATAAAAAATGGTTCCAATCATCGGAATTTTGATGGTTGGAACCATTTTTCGTTATACAATTATACATTTTTTTCGGCAATGAATTAATATTCTCCCTGTACCCTCCCAGATATCTGTGAAAAAAGCACTATTCTGCCCGTGTTTTATTGATGTTCGGCAAAGTCTTCATATATCATTTGATGAGATACTAAAAAAGAGAGTTGAATTTGATGAAGAGATATTGGTTTGCATTGTTCGTTTTAGCTTTTCTGCTCGGAGGATGCAGTTCGGCTGAAAAAGAGGAAAAACAATCGGCAGCGCCTGAAAAACAGGCAGAAAAAGCAGAAACATCCGCCCAGCCTGAGGAAGAATATCAGCCAAAAGAAGTGAAGTATTATGATATTAAAGATCCAGGCCGGGAACTGACTGACCTGGAAAAAGAGCTGCTTCGCTACCCGGGTATTTACAGCGGCGACAAATACGATGAAGACAAAGTAAAAGAAACTCTTGACCAGTTGCCGGACAATTTGACGCCGGAACAATATGCAGACGAACTTAAATATCTTTTTACAGAAGACTATCACAAAGAGCTGGAAACCCTCCTTCACTTTGATCCCAATGTTGAAGTGAGTATTGACCGGCCTGATGAATCTGTGGACGCCCCTGCATTAAGGAAGGCACATTTTGCCATTTTGATTGATGCCAGCGGAAGCATGAAGGCAACAGCGGGAAATAAAACACGTATGGAAGCCGCCAAAGAGGCTGTGCTTGAGTTCGCGGAACAGGTTCCGGAAGAAGCAACCATATCCATGCGGGTGTATGGCCATAAAGGTTCAGGAAGCGATGCGGACAAGAAGTTGTCATGCAGCAGTTCGGAAACTTTTTATAACGATACTTTTGACGGCGGGAAATTCCGCTCAGCTCTTGAGCAGGTGAAGCCTGCCGGCTGGACGCCGATTGGGCTTGCCCTTGAAAAAGTAAAGGGAGACATCCCCGAAGATGCCGATGATGTGGTCGTTTACGTCGTGAGCGACGGCATCGAAACATGCGGCGGAGACCCTGTCAAAGCCGCCAAAGATTTGGTGTCCGATGAAATCGAAACCGTTGTGAATATTATTGGCTTTGATGTGGACAATGAAGGCCAAAAGCTGCTGAAAGAAGTGGCCAGTGCAGGCAATGGGGAGTTTACGTATGTTCACTCCGAGCGTGACCTGAAAGAATATATGAGAACCCAATACGAAGAGATTAAGAAGGAATGGATTAAATGGAGAGAAGAAGGAAAACAGCAGTCGATCCAAACGCGACAGGAAAAGGAACAGCTCGCCATTGATACAAAAAATAGCATCGTAGACAAGGTGATCCGGGAAAAACAAAGAATGGAGAAGGCACAGCTCTATTTAAAGCAGAGGTTCGATGAAGTCAGCCATCCCATTTCAGAAGTCTATTCCCTTATTTCGGAATATGGAAGCGCCAAATACACATATGCATCGGAAGAAGGAAGCAAGGCCTTCAGAGAAAGCACAGACAGCGGCGTTGAACAGTATAAAAAGTTTGAAGAAGAAGGATTGAAGAAAATAGAAGAAATGGACGAAAAGAAGAATGAATAAGCTTGGAAGCCGGATTTGCCGAGAAAGGTAATTTTACCAATTTAGATATCCATGCATATTATTTCCAGACTCCAAGTAGCCTAAATATTAAACGAAGCAGGTGGAATAAATTTGACTCCACCTGCTTTTATTAATATATAAAAGGTGGCAGAACAACTGAGCGCATATTTTCATGGTTTGGAATCCTGCTTTTATTCATGGTTGTTATGCTACCCATCCATCAAACAATTGCCACCCGCTAAAACTCTAATTTATTTTTCCAACGCACGAACAACTTTTTCTGCAATACTTTGATAAATCTGCCCCAGCTTATGTGATTCATCGTAAATGGACGGCGCGAAATCCTCTTCATTCCAATCAGGCTGCTGAAGCGGCAGCTTTCCAAGCAGCTCTGTGCGAAGCTCTTCGGCAAGCTTCTCCCCTCCGCCTTGTCCAAAAACATATTCCTTCTCGCCTGTCAGCTTGCTTTCAAAATAAGACATATTTTCAATGACGCCCAAAATTTCATGATTCGTGCGAAGGGCCATCGCCCCGGCACGTGCTGCAACAAAAGCTGCGGTCGGATGCGGTGTCGTCACGATGATTTCCTTTGTGCTCGGCAGCATTGTATGGACATCAAGCGCTACATCTCCCGTTCCCGGAGGGAGGTCAAGCAGCAGGAAGTCCAAATCTCCCCATTCCACTTCCGTAAAGAAGTTGTTGAGCATTTTTCCCAGCATCGGCCCGCGCCAGATCACCGGGGCATTGTCTTCCACGAAGAACGCCATGGAAATGACCTTCACGCCAAACCGGTCCACCGGCAGGATCTTTTTCCCTCTGACAACCGGACGCTCCGTAATTCCCATCATATCCGGAACACTGAATCCGTAAATGTCCGCATCGACAAGCCCGACCTTTTTGCCAAGGCGTGCCAAAGCAACAGCCAGGTTGACGGAAACGGTTGATTTTCCTACGCCGCCTTTTCCGCTGGCAATCGCGATGAACGTTGTTTTGCTGTCGGGTGAAAGAAGGCCTCCCGCCGTCTCATCCGGAAGATCGCCGGCTGCACGGTGTTTCTCCAGCTCTTCTTCCGGCAGCTCTGTGAATCGGATTCCGACCGTAGCAGCGCCTGCCTCTTTTAAAAGCTGCACAATTTGGGATTGGAGCTGCATCTGTTCCGGGGTTCCGGTCTTGGCCAAAGCGATTTTTACACTTACGTGCTCCTTTTCCTCCTTGACCTTAATTTCTGCAACTCCATTCGTTTCCTCTAACGTCTTATGTAAAAGCGGATCCTTTAATTCTTTAAGAATGTCGAACGCCTGTTGTTCAGTAAACATTTTTGCACCCCTTTTATCGATTTGCACCTATGATCCAGTATAACATATTCAAGTTGTTTTCTAGGAAAAGACGCTCTGCTATAACATTTGATTTGCCCAAGGCATTACCCTTAGTCTTTTAATTTTTCCTTCGTAAAATACCTCATGACCCCCCGGTAGATGGCCGCTGCCACTTTTTCCTGATAGTCTTCTTCCATTAAAGAGGCACGCTCTCCCGGGTTCGATAAAAAGCCGATTTCAACTAAGGCGCCCGGCTTCTTGGAGTGCTTGATTAAATATATATTTTCGATGATTTTGGCTTTTCGATCCGTATTCTCAAGGCTTACGACCAGTTCTTCCTGGATCAATTTCGCCGCACGCTTATTTTCCGCCAAATGGGGTGAATAGAAGGTCTGCGCACCTCTCCACCTCGGGGAAGGGATTGAATTCAAATGGATGCTTATGAATAGATCCGCTTCTGATTCATTGACCAATTCCAGACGTTTCTTCAAATCGGCCGTTTTCCTCCTGCTGAGCCCCTTTATCTCCGGATCTGCCAAATCTTTGTCGGCTTCCCTTGTCATCAAAACGAGCGCCCCTTGGCTCTGCAGATAATCCCGCAGCTTCATGGCTACTTCAAGGGCGATATCCTTCTCAAGCGCTTCGCTGTCGCCGGCCCCACCATCGGGGCCGCCGTGCCCTGGGTCCAGGTATATTATTTTTCCGGTCAATGGCAGATTCCATGTATCAAATGAATCCCGCGGAATGAATTGATATTGGACAATCAAAAATATGAGTGTGGTGCCGATGATAAAAAAAGTGACTTTCGTCTTTTTTCGCATGCGATCTTCCCCTTTGCCATGCTTTCCTACAATAGAATATGGGACAAGATATGAATTTAGAACAAAATAAAGCCGGCAAGGCTGCGAAAAAGCTACAAACAGGGAAGGGGAAGATACACTTTTTTTCCACGAAAAAACAAAGGAAAAATCAACTAAAAAAGGAAAGTGCATCAAATCGCACTTTCCTTTATCAGGAGACTTCCTGCGGTAACAGCAAATCGGTATTGTGAAAATACTTTTCAAACAGTTCATTGGATACCGGCTTGCTGAACAGATAGCCCTGTCCCTGAATACAGCCACCGCTGTTCAGAAGTTCAAGCTGTTCAGAAGTTTCAACCCCTTCAGCGATCACATTGATATCCAAAGTTTCGGCAAGGGTCAAAATCGCATTGACAATCGCTTTGCTTTCGACGTTTTTATGGATATCCCTTATGAAAGAAGAGTCGATTTTGATCGTATCAACGGGCAGGTGTTTAACATAGCTGAATGTACTATAGCCGGTTCCGAAATCATCCACGGAAATCTGAACGCCAAAGCCCCGGATATCCTCCAAAATGGCCGCGGCGTTTTCAAGATCGGCAAAGACGCTTTCGGTAACCTCGAGCTCCAGCCATTTCGGGTCAAGGCCAGTTTCGTTCAACACTTCAATCACCTGCCGGAGCATATCCGCTTGTTCAAGTTGCCGGACTGAAACATTTACAGATACTGATACAGGCGGGAAACCCATTTCCTGCCATTTTCTATTCTGTTTGCAGGCTTCGCGAAGCACCCACTCTCCAATCGGAATGATCAAGCCCGTTTCTTCCGCAATCGGAATGAATTTGTTTGGCGGTATCCTGCCAAGAGCAGGGTGATGCCAGCGGACGAGCGCCTCCATGCCGATCAGCGCCCCTTTGGAGAAGTCAAGCTTCGGCTGGTAGTCCAAATAAAACTGCTCAAGCTCCACGGCTTTTCTCAATTCAATTTCCAGCAAGATTCGCTCTAAGGATTTCTCTTCCATATCGGCGTTAAAGAGGGCGTAGCCGCTTCTTCCACGTTCTTTCACCGCATAAAGGGCGGTGTCGGCCCGTTTTAATAATTCATCGGCACTTTTTCCATGATCAGGGTATATCGCGATCCCTATGCTGCAGGAAAGGAAAATTTCTTTCCCTGGAATGTGAACCGGCTCTTTAAAGCCCTTTTGAATTCTTTCTGCCAGCGATTCTACATCCGCTTCATTTTCGATATTGCCAAGAAGAACCGTAAATTCATCTCCGCCAAGTCTTGCGACAAAGTCTGTTGCGCGGAGTGATTGTTTGATACGGTGTGCCGCTTCCATGAGAATATAATCGCCTGTATCGTGGCCCCAGGAATCATTCACATATTTGAAGCGGTCCAAATCAATAAACATAGCGGCCACTTTCGAAGATTTCTTTGCCTTTGCAATCGTTTTTTGCAGCTCGTTCATAAACAATCGCCGGTTTGGCAGATCTGTCAGCGTGTCATGGAACGCCAGATGATATATTTTCTGTTCCGATTTTTTTCGTTCGGTTATATCCCTTGTGACAAGCATGACCTTTCTCACATGCCCCATCTCATTCAAAATCGAATTCATCTTGGCTTCTGCGTAAATATATTTTCCGGAACTGGTTTTCAAACGAAACTCAAGCTGGGAAGCAATTTTCTTCTTTTCCCAAAGCTGTTCTATTTCTTCCTTCAGTTCATTCCGGTCGGCTTCATGAATCAAATCAAAAAAAGTTCCGCTTTTTATGTCTTCCAAGCTATATCCCAGCAATGATTCATGGGATGGGGATATGTACTGAAAGCACCCTCCCGCATCTAATGTCGATATGAGGTCAGAAGAATTTTCGGTGATCATACGGTATCTTTCTTCACTTCTTCTGATTTCCTCTTCCATTTCTTTCCGCGCGGTGATATCATTCCGAATCGCAATATAACGGTAAGGTTTCCCTTTTTCATTTAAAAAAGGGACAATCGTCGTATCCACCCAATAAAACGAACCATCCTTTGCCCTATTGCGGATTTCCCCTTCCCAGACATGACCATTGCCAATGGTCGCCCACATTTCCTTGAAAAATTCCTTTGAATGATAATGGGAATTGAGAATCCGGTGATCCTGCCCGACCAACTCATCGCGGCTGTATTTTGATATTTTACAAAATAAGTCGTTGACATAAAGTATTTTTCCCTTCTGATCAGTGATTGCAACAATCGAAGACTGGTCCAATGCATATTTGATATCGGCCAATTCCTTCAAAACTTGCTCCAAATCTGTCTGATCGGCCAATTCAAAATTATGAAGATGAAGCTTCGACACCTCTTCAACCGCCAAGCCCGCCTTACCCATATTCTTCTCCTCCTCCACACTTGATGAATCTCTATATAAAACTTCCTTCATTGTCTATTTCGATACATACATCATAGCACGACAGGCGGAAACCGGACACTTCTTCCTAGTCCCTAGGTATTAAAAAGAGGAGTTCCATTCACAATCTCGTCAAATAAGAACAAAGGCGCAAGCGCCTGTTTAGCGACGTACAGACTGGAGCGCTTCTGACGAGATAAAGGAAACACGCGCAGCACAGCGGCGCGATGTTGACTTATCGTAGGAAGAAGCGTGAAGTCTGCTAGTCGATAGGCGCTGGAGCCGGACGTAGCACAAAAAGATAATGAGTTATCAACTACTTAAGCGCTTTATAATTTCCTAAATAAGGAAAAGGCCAGAAGCAACCGCTGCCGGCCTGGTCATTTCAGTTTTTTCAATACCATGCAAAGGGCTGCTTTTCCTGGAAATAAAAGTTTTTAAGAAAAGCGCAAGGCGTGCAGCCTTAGGCGACAAGCACAAGCCGAATTTTGATGAGGCAGCTTTTCAGCCACCACAGCAAAGCAGCTAAATTAAATCACATCGTGTAAAGCATCCCTGAGAGGCTTCATGCAGCTTTGCGACGAGGTGAACTTAGCTTCCTCGAGTAGGTGTGCCGTAGGAGCACATTCCTCCTGAATAAGCTTCCTTGCTGGCTTGATCGTTTCGCCTTTGGCGCCTGAAGCTAGACATATCACATCATCATTCCATATAGATGCTTCATCCAAATTTTATACTTTTTTTAACAGGAACGAATAAGCAGGAGCTTCTCCTACAAAACTTTATTTAAAAACGCCTTGGTTCGATCTGATTTGGGATCCGTAAAAATTTGGGACGGAACATCTTCTTCGACAATGACACCGCCATCCATAAATATGACGCGGTCCGCCACTTCCCTGGCGAATCCCATTTCATGGGTGACAACCACCATTGTCATGCCTTCAAGAGCCAGCTGCTTCATGACTTCAAGCACTTCCCCAACGAGTTCTGGGTCAAGAGCCGAAGTCGGCTCATCGAACAGCATGACTTTCGGCTGCATTGCGAGGGCACGGGCAATTGCCACCCGCTGCTGCTGTCCCCCTGACAATTGCCTCGGGTAACTGTTTGCCTTATCTGAAAGCCCGACTTTTTCCAGCAGTTCCACGCCGAGTGCTTTTGCTTCCTCATTATTGATTTTCCGTATTTTTTTCGGCGCCAACGTGATGTTTTCCAAAACCGTCTTATGGGGAAAAAGGTTAAACTGCTGAAAAACCATTCCCACTTCCGTACGAACCACATTAATATTTGTTTTCGGGTCGTTCAAGTGATGACCATTGATCACAACATCTCCGTCTGTCATTTCCTCCAGCATGTTCAAACAGCGGAGAAAGGTGCTTTTACCGGATCCGCTCGGCCCGATGACGCAGACCACTTCCTGCGGCTCGACCTTACACGTAATTCCCCTTAACACCTCAAGCTCTCCGAATTTTTTATGCAAATTGTTGACTTGTATCATTTACGTTTCCAACCTTCTTTCAAAAAAGCGTAAAATCATCGATAAACTGAAGGTGATGACTAAATAAAAGAGTGCCACCGTCGTATAAATTTCCACCGCATTAAAGTGGTTGGCTGCAATTAAGCGCCCTTGGAAAATCAGTTCGGGCACGAGAATGACAGACAGTAAGGACGTGTCCTTGATACTGATGATGAATTGGTTTCCGAGCGGCGGGATCATCCTTTTAAATGCCTGCGGCCAAATGATATGGAGCATCGTCTGCTGATGGTTCAGCCCAAGAGACCGTCCGGCCTCCATCTGGCCTTTATCGATCGATTGAACCGCACCCCGGACGATCTCGGCAATATACGCTCCTGAATTAACCGCGATCACGATAATCCCTGCTGTAATGGAATCAAGGTTTTTTCCGATGATCAAAGGAAGAGCAAAGAATATCCAGATCGCCTGGACAAGCACAGGAGTACCGCGGATGACCTCAACGTATACAGTGGAGATCATATAAAAAATCTTATTCTTGGCTACTCGTCCAATGCCGAAGAGGGCTCCCAAAGCAAAACCGATTAAAAGCCCGACAACTGAAATGAGCAGTGTGTAATACAATCCTTTTGTCAAATCCGGCAGGAATTCGATGACACCTGCCCAATCAAATCTCCCAATCATTGCTTCACCTCTTATTAGAAAAGCGTAAGGCGCGCAGCTTTAGGCGACAAGCACAAGGCGAATTGCGAGGAGGCAGTTCCTCAGCCACCACAGCAATTTGACTTGTGATCTCGAGCCGATGGCGCCTAGCCATAATTCAAAAACTTAGTCTTTTTTATTCGTTCTGTATTTCTATGAATAAAAGGGTGTAACAAAAGTCGGTTACACCCTTTCCTTGCAGGCTCACAGCTTATTCAGGTTTTTCACCAAACCATTTTTCATAGATTTCATCATATTTTCCATTCTCTTTTAACGTGGACAAGGCTTCGTTGACCTTGCTCACAAGTTCATCCTGGCCTTTAGCGAAGGCAATGCCGTATTGCTCAGCCTGATACAGCTCGCCGACCATCTTCAGGCTGTCTTTCCCTTTGGTCTGAATATAGTAAGCTACATTCGGAGAGTCATAGAGGATGGCGTCGGCACTTCCATTTTCAACAGCCAGATACGCCTGATCCAATTGCTCAAACTGGCTGGCTTTCGCTCCCTCAATATTCTCTTTAATATAATCGGCACTTGTAGATCCGAGCCTCGTTGCAACCGTTTTTCCCTTCAAGTCTTCAATACTGTTAATATCATCATTGTCAACGGCAACACCGATCCTGAGCCCTGCATCATAATATGGGTCACTGAAATCAACCGTCTTCTTACGCTCATCCGTAATCGTGATTCCTGCAATGGCAATATCAAAAGACCCAGTCTGCAAACCAGGGATGATACCATCAAAGTTTGTCGTTTCCAGCTTGATTTCAAAGCCGACTTCATCAGCAATCGCATTGATCAAGTCGATATCAAATCCGACATACTCGCCTTTTTCTTTAAACTCAAAAGGTACGAAAGAAGTATCGCTTGCAACTGTATATGTATCTTTCAAACCTCCGTCTCCGCTGCTTCCGCTTTCATTGCCGGCGCTGTCAGAACCGCCGCCTGTACTTTTAGACCCTCCACCGCCGCAAGCAGCCAGCACAAACATCAAAGCAAGCAACAAAATTCCCCAAAGACTTCTTTTCTTTACTCCCACGAATCAGACTCCCCCTCTTCAATTTGCAAGTGTTTTCATGATTATGCTAACTATAACAAAGATTATCTTTTTAGAAAAGTTCTTATATTCATCAAATTACAGGATTATCTGTCTTTTGGGGCAATTCATGGCTTTTTAGGGTTATAATGCTTGTGATTTATCCAAAATCCGAGGTACGCCTGTATAATTCCCGAGCGAAGCGTAAATATATAGTTCAATAAACATATTAAAAACCGTAAAGGAAACATAGTTCTTCTACGGTCTTTAATACACAGCTATTTACTTTTGGCCATATGTTTTAAATTTTTCTTCCATATGCATCATCTCTTCATCCTCCAATATTACGGGGTCCCCGATTGATTTGGCACGATAGTATACTTCTGCGCAAAATTCAATTTCCTCCGCAATATTAAAAGCATTCTTAATGTCATGTGCTCCGGTCAATAGGCCATGATTTGCCAAAAGAACCGCTTTTCTGTTATCCATTGCTTTAAAGGCATTCTCTGCAAGTTCTTTTGTTCCAAAGCTGGCGTATTCGGCACACCTGACATTTTTTCCAGCATAAGCCACAAGATATGACACTGCGGGAAGACTCCATCTCAGCGCAGAAAGAGTTTTGGCAAATACAGAATGTGTATGTACAACAGCATTTATATCTGTACGCTTTCTATAAAAGATCGAATGCATCTCTAACTCACTTGAGGGCTTTCGTTGACTATCAATGATCCGATTCTCCAGGTCAAGAACCACAACATCTTCAGGCCTCATCGTGTTATACTCAATTCCACTGGGACTAATAGCCATCAATTGCTTCTGTCGATTAAAGATACTGATGTTACCTCCTGTACCTTTTGTTAGACCGCTGGACAACAGTCTGTTACAGTATTCGACGATGTCCCGCCTCTCTTGTTCCATAATCAATTGGGCGGCCTCCCTATACAAATATTTAATTGGATTGTTTTGCTATGATTACGTTTGTACCATTTTCCCGGTATTGTTCTAGACATTTTTGCTGTTCCTTGTTAAAAGGAACAACTTCATCTGTAATTAACGTATTTACACTTTCTGCCGGGCAAATTTTAAAGAAAGCAATTGTATTTATTTTAGTATGGTCCGCCAATAAATATAGATAGGTGGAGCGCATAATAATGGCTTGCTTCGCTTCCCCTTCATCAATGAGGCTGTCTGTAACTCCATCATTAAAATTTAAAGATTTGCAGGAGATGAATGCCTTATCAATGTATATAGATTCCAAATACTTGGAGATTGAAGAGCCGAACACTGAAAGGGATGTCCTTCTTAGAAACCCTCCGAGTAATATGATTGTTATATCCGGATCACTGGATAACTCAACCGCTATATTGATATTGTTCGTAACTACCGTCACCTTTTTCTTGAATTTGATATGACGGCTCAATTCCAAAGCGGTTGTGCTCGCATCAAAAGCAATGACGTCTCCATCTTCTATGAATTTTACTGCCTCCAAAGCGATGAGCTTTTTCTCAAAACTATTTCGGCCTTTCCTCTCCTCAATGGATCCTTCATATTCTTTTTCCCGGATTTCTTTCAGCCGAACCCCGCCATAAACTTTTAATACTTTTCCTTCCTTCTCCAATTTATCTATATCCCTACGAATAGTCATTTCTGAAACAGAGAATTTTTGACTTAAGTAGGATATCTCTGCATAATCTTTTGATTTTAATATGTTTACAATCTCGTCTCTGCGCGCACTAGGTAAAGTTACCATTTTCTATTGCTCATCCTATCTTGGTTAGATAATCAATAAAAATCATTAAATATTTTTAACAAGTTCTCCCTATAAGGAGCTCTCACAATTCCTTTTTCGGTGACAATGGCAGTAATATTTTCCGCAGGAGTGATATCAAAAGCAGGGTTATATACTTTACTGTCTTTTAATGCTGTCCACTTTCCAAATAAATTGATGACTTCCTCGGGATCCCGTTCCTCAATTGGAATATCTTTTCCTGATTTAGTTTTTAAATCAATGGTTGGAGTTGGCACTGCTACATAAAATGGAATATTATAATATTTGGCAAGAATTGAGACTCCCAATGTTCCGACTTTATTTGCTACATCTCCATTTGCAGCAACCCTGTCCGCCCCAACAATAATGGCATCAATTTTATTTTGGGACATTACTACACCTGCCATACTATCCGTAATTATTGTAACATCAATTCCGGCCTTTTGGAGTTCCAATGCTGTTAAGGTAGATCCTTGGAGCCTTGGCCGAGTTTCATCTGAATATACTTTAAAGTTCCATCCTCTTTCCTTAGCTAAATAGATGGGAGCCGTTGCTGTTCCATATTTAGTTGTAGCCAAAGAACCTGCATTGCAATGTGTTAGAATTCCCATGCCATCCTCTAGTAAAGATAGAAGGTTTTCTCCAATTTTTCTATTGATTTCTTCATCCTCTTTATGAATGGCTTTCGCTTCTTTAAGCAGGGTCTCTTTAAGCGCGGCTACAGGTAAACCTTTGTTTGTTTCTGCGATATTCTCCATTCGTTCAAGGGCCCAAAACAAGTTTACAGCTGTGGGTCTTGAAGTAGCCAATAGTTCGGATTTTTCCTTTAGGGTCTTCCGGAAATCCTCAAAAGAGGATTCAGGCGCATCTTTAATCCCCAGGTATAACCCATAGGCTGCAGTTACGCCAATTGCCGGAGCACCCCTGACCACCATTGTCCGAATGGCTTCCCAGACACTTTCTGCTGAATCATACTCCTTATATATGATTTCATTAGGTAAAACAGTTTGATCTAAAAGAACAAGTTTATTATTTTTCCATTCAATTGTTAACAGCTGATCACTCATTTTTCACCTTCACCTCGTCAATGGCCTGATGCAATGCTTCAGTATAGTCTTTGCCTTCTTTAAATTCATTTCTTCTCTTTATTAAATTTTTTGCTAAAGTTAAACAAATGCGTTCGGCCCGCACTCTGCTGTCCGTATTTTCAATTGAAGTGATATCCTTTACCTTGGCTAGCCCCACTATCCTCCTTATGATTTCAAGTCCGGCAACTCCGGCTGTATCTGATAAAATATGGTCCAGATACCATTCCTTAAACCCTTTTTCCTTGGCAAGTATTTCAGTTGCCGAACGATCCCACTCTAAGTTGAATTTTTCTTTGAACAAATTAACTACTTCTTTAATAGTCCCTTCCACCCAGTCAACAAATTCCCCTTTTTTATATGTATCTCCATTGATATATGCAAAAATCAGGTGCGCAACGACATTACCAGTGTCATATCCAATGGGACCAAAAAAGGCAAATTCAGGGTCAATCACTTTAGTGGAGTCCTTTTTTGCAAAAATCGACCCGGTATGGAGATCTCCGTGAATCAGAGCTTGAGCATGGTTCATGAACTCAAATTTCAGTTTAGCAGCCTCAACGCGCAATTGATCATCTTGATAGATTTCCCGGATAATCCAATCTTTGTTCTCGTTTATGATTTCATTTCGATGATTATAATCATTAAACGGCTCTGTATAAACAAGATCTTCGGAAATTTCGCATAGTTCCGGATTAATAAATTCCTTTACCAGCTGTTTCTTCTCCTTATGTTCCATGACAACATCAGTTGTGGGCAGAAGTGTCTTTACCATATATGAGGTAATATGCTCGGCAAATAATGGATATATTTCATGCTTTAAAAAGCCCTCTCTTAAAATGAGATGATCGGACAAATCTTCCATTACACAGCAGCTCATCACTTCATCAAGCAGGTATACTTTCGGAACAAGTCCGGGAGCATACTTTCCATGGATAATAAGGGCATTTGATTCTATCTTGTTCCTATTTGTCGAAAGTGTGATGTCTTCCGAGATGCGGGCTGTACGCCCTGCCTGCTTTACTATCAATGATTTATCTGATTGTTTGTCTGAGACGCGATACACATAATTTAGGTTCCCGTCTCCAATTTCATCACACGTTAAATAACTTTTTTTATCGAAAAAATCAACTTTCTCTAAAACATAATCCACTACATCTTTTTCCTTCATTAAGAAATATTGATTGAACCGGGACATCCTCACATTTCCTCCCCTTCGTTTTATTTACGGTTGTAATAAGTTGAAGCAAGAGCAAGAGCCAACACCATGCCTTTTACTATGTTGAGGGAATAATATGGGACTGACATCATAACAAGTCCATTTTCAAGAATCCCTACCAAAGCAGCACCTATAAAAGTACCAATAGCATTTGGTTTCCCGTTCCCGGCGAAAGAGGATCCAATAAATGCAGCAGCAACTGCTGGCATCAAGTACCCAGCCCCGGAGTTAATTTGTGCAGATCCAAGATAGGAAGCTAAAATAATTCCTCCAAGAGCTGCAAATAAAGTCGAGATAACATATGCGAAGGTTTTATACCGATTAACCGGAATTCCGGATAATCGTGCAGCTTCTATATTTCCTCCAATCATATACATATAGCGTCCGTGCTTTGTATGGTTCAAAAACACATGAACAATTATGACGACCAAAATCATGATCATTATTATCCACGGAGTCTCGCCCATCTTGTCAAAAACAACCGGAAGCTTCCCTTCCGTTGGGGAGCCATCCAGCCTTGGCATCCCCTCACTGATGGAACCGCCGCCAGTATATGTCATGGCAACGCCTTCAAAAATGAACATTGTCGACAATGTAGCGAACAGATCTGGAATTTTTATTTTTACAATCAACAACACATTAATCAGTGCAACGATCAATGTAAGAACAATGGCTAGAGGAATAGCAATACCTGCCGGTAAGTTGTACCATACAAAAAATGAAACAATCAAGGAACTGGAGAGTGTGGCAGTCGACCCTATCGATAGATCGAAACCATCAACTGATAATGACACGGTCAAGCCGATCGCAATAATAGTTACGATAGAAATGCTTCTTAATATATTGATAATGTTAGAACTCGTTAAAAATATATCCGGCATAATTACCGTAAAAAAGGCAAGTAAAACTACAATGGCAATGATAGTACCCCATTTATTTATGGATTGAAGAACGGAAAGGGGTCTCTTTTTTAAACTTTTTTCCATTGATTAATTTCCCCCAGTTGAAAAATACATAACTTCTTCTTCAGTCGTTTCCCTTGTTACTAACTCCTTAACGACACGGTTATCATACATGACATAGATTCTGTCTGTAATGGCCATTATTTCTGATAGTTCACTAGAAGCATATATAACTCCCTTTTGATCATTTGCCAGGTCACCAATCAAATCAAAAATCTCTTTTTTAGCGCCCACATCGACCCCTTTTGTCGGTTCATCAAAAATATAGATTTCTGCATTCGATAACAACCACTTGCCGACAGCAACCTTTTGCTGATTCCCTCCGGACAGCAAAGATACTTTCTGTCTCTCATTCGGGGTTTTAATACCTAGAGATCCAATCATTTTCCGAGCCGTGTTTCTTTCTAACTTCGGTTGTAAAACACCCGTGGCCGTTGTATATTTGTTCAGGCTTGCCGCGGTGAGATTCATGTAGACGGACTCATCCACAAGGACCCCTTCCTTTCGCCGCTCTTCTGGAACCAATGCCAAGCCTTGTATTACGGCATGGTGAGGTGATCTTATGTTCAAAGACTTGCCATACAGCTTAACAGCTCCGGAGTCTATTTGATGGGCACCAAAAATTGTTTTGCATAGCTCCGTTTTTCCGGCGCCTACTAGACCAGCGATCCCTACAATTTCACCTTTCCTTACATGGAGACTTACGTCATTTACTTTTCCTTCTTTATCATTTAAGCTATTTATCTCAAATATAGTCTCATTTCCTATTTGTCTGTCAGCCCTGGTGAATTCTTCTTCGAATGTCTTACCCAACATCAGTTCAACAACTTGCTGGGTCGTTAAATCGCTAATAGGCTGGCTTGTCACAACCTTTCCATCTTTCATAATGGTGATGTCTTCACAGATTTCAAAAAGCTCGGGAAGCCTGTGAGAGATGAATATTACACCAATATTCTGATTTCCTGCCAAATCCTTTATAATTCTAAAAAGTTCTTTTGTTTCCCTATTACTTAAAGGAGCTGTCGGCTCATCAAGAATTAAAAACTTCCTTTCTTTAACAATAGATCTTGCAATCAAAATCATTTGCTTATCCGCTAAATCCAATTGAGATACGATTTTTTTCGTATCAATCTTAATATTTAGCCTTTCCAAAACCTTATTGGCCTCATAATGTATGTTTCTCCAATTTATTATTTGTCTTTTGCCCATATCATTAACGATCATGTCTAACATGATATTTTCGCCGACTGTTAAATGGGGAATAAGAGCTGTATCTACTTCCTGGTAAACAATATCAATCCCTAGATCTTTCCCGTCTTTTGGGGTTTTAATAATAACTTCTTCATTATTAAAGGAGATTTTCCCAGTGTAATGATTATAAGCACCTGACAAGACTTTCATTAAGGTTGATTTACCTGCTCCGTTCGCTCCGATTAATGCGCGGATGGAGCCTGTTTCCATTTCAAAGTGGACATCTGTCAGTGCCTTTACTCCTGGAAATTCAATATTGATATTTTCCATTTTTAGTAGTGTTTTTTCAGATTTTTCCATACGCTCACCTATTTAAGTTTTGATTACCAGATTGTAGAAAAGGAAGAATTGGTCATTCTTCCTTTTCCATTGATTAATTTTCTCTGAGCTTTTTCATCCAGTCTTCGTTGAAATCATCGGACTCTCCCCAACCTTCGACTACTTCTGCCAAACTATCCATCGTCGTTTCAGACGACAAATCTTCTTTTTTAATCAATTTCGGTTCAAGCGCATATGTTTCCGGTGTATCTTCACCTGCAATCTTCTTTGCTAACAAACGCATATTCATTACACCGATTAAGTAGGGATCAACAGCTGCTGTAGATTCCCATGTGCTCCCCTCTTCCAACATCATGTTAATATCCTGATTGGAGATATCAATTGAGACCAATTTAATATCAGGCCGTTTATTATCTTTAAG
Source organism: Siminovitchia fortis (assembly GCF_003605365.2). GTDB lineage: Bacteria > Bacillota > Bacilli > Bacillales > Bacillaceae_C > Siminovitchia > Siminovitchia fortis. The sequence continues at coordinate 36,134 of NZ_QYTU02000004.1, read as the reverse complement.
CGCTTTGAATCCTCCTTTAGCCATTTCATCCCAAGATCCCCAAATAACATCCACTTTTCCTTCCGGATACTTGCTTAAGATTGAGCTAACACCTGAGGCAATATCCCCTTGAACATTTTGCATATTGGACGGCCCAATCGTTTCTAACGTTTTAATCTTGCCTTCTTTTTCATATTTTTTATAAATCTCTTCCCTGCTATCAAGTGGCGGTAATCCTCCAAACCATAATTTAATGACATTAACAGGCTCCCCACCTTTTGTGTAACTGGCAACTTCATCGAGGCTAAGCTCGGCCAATTTATGGTCGTTTTGGGCAGTATATGTAACCCCTTCCAATTTTTCGCCGTTTTTAACAGCGACGGTATCAAACGTTACAACCTTTATTCCCTTATCTAAGGCCGGCTTAATCATATCGTATGAATACGATTCCTTGCCATGAGAAATAACAAGTCCATCATAATTTTTCTGAATAGCTTGTGATACAAGGTTTTGGAACTTTGCATCATCCCCATCCGAAATAAATGTGTCTACTTTAAAGCCTAAGCCTTCTCCTTCACTTCTGGCTCCATCTAAAAATTGCTTCGTATGGTCATCCGAAGGGAGATTCCTGATTACAGCAACTTTAACGTCTCCCTGAACACTCTCCGGTACACCTTCAATTTTTTCTCTTGGTTTGGATTGGGTACTTTCTTTACTCCCGCAGCCTGCTATTACCAGCAACAACAATAAAAACAACAAGAAACATTTTCTCAACTAGATAACCCCCTGAATTAATACTTTTTATTTTCCTCACAGCAATTACTAAACTTTTTGACTATCAATAACCCCCTTTTGCATGGAAGCGTATCCAAAAGCAACAAAACCTTTTCAAACATACACAAATGCACACATACTTTTGATATAAAATGTTTGTTGTTAACAACATATTAACACTAATTAACAAATAGTCAATATATTTTTAATGTATAATCTACTTGAATTAAATTATTAATGTAAATAGTCCTACTCTAAATAAAATTAACAAGACTTGCCTCCATATATGCTTTTTCCATTCCGGCGAATTCGTAATACATTTGTTACATAACTGAAAAACAAAGTCACAATTTGTCGTGTTATGCTATATCTAACATAAACAAGAAAATGCTGGAGTTTCAGGGGGAAAGTGCTAGAATGACGATGTTAAAAAAAGCTTTGGTTTCTTTATTCGCCGTTATCACATTCGCAGCAGTGATCACTCAACCTATAAATACCGCAAGTGCAGCAAGCAAACCAACAGGATCGGCCATTGTGAAAGAAGGTAAAAAGTACTTGGGCGTCCGATACAAGTATGGCGGAACGACTCCAAAAGGCTTCGACTGTTCAGGCTTCACTTCCTATACCTTTAAGAAAAAGAATGTCAAGCTTCCAAGAACGGCAGCTGAGCAATATAAAAAAGGAAAATCTGTCAGCAAAAAGAACTTGAAATCCGGAGATCTCGTATTCTTTAAAACAACTTCCAAGAAAAAAATTTCACACGTCGGAATTTACATAGGGAACAATAAATTTATCCACTCTGCAGGAAAAGGTGTATCCATTACCTCCATCAATGATCCTTATTATTGGAAATCCAAATATGCGGGTGCAAAAAGGGTACTTTAACTCCCTTTTTCATTAAAACAGACAGCGACGATTTGAACTCTCGCTGTCTGTTTTTTGTATGGATTTCTTCCAAAATCAAACCCTCTCCTTTCATCAGTATCCTTTACCCCAACAATATCTGTATACCTCGAAGTTGTTTCATTCCATTCATCAAGGGAAAAGTAAACCAGATGTACTTACTTGGCTTCAAGGAGGAGTGCACTGATGAAAAAAGCGTTGCAAACCGGTCTTCTATTGTCTCTTATTTTACTGGCGGCCGCCTGTTCTAATAATGCTACGACACCTGGCAAAAAACCTGCCGCTGATCAGAACCAAACGGAAAAAGCAGTTGAAGGTGAGGCCAAAGAAGCTACAGACGAGGTGGACAGCAGCTCGAACCACAGTATGACACAAGCAGAAGTCATCGAGGCTGTGAAAGACCAAATCCATACAAACTTAACGATCAAGCTTCCACATGAACTGCCCCTGGATAATGGCAAGCACCTGACGGCAACAACCAAATCGGATGAAAATCGTTACTCGGTTGTTTTTTTTCAAAGTGATGAGCCGATACCAATCAATAATGAAGAACTGGTCAATGACAGTGGTGCAGCTGACCGGATAGCGCGGATAGAAGTAAAAAAATACGAAAGCCAAGAAGCTGCAGATGAGGAAATAGCATTTGAGAATTTCAGTGAAACTGGCGGACAACCAACTGACCTGGGGCATCATATAACGGGTTACCAAGATGCAGGTGCCGGTTCTGTATGGACAAGCTGGAATGAAGGACGCTGGGCTCTTTCATCACACGCATTTACCAATAATGGTGAAGAAGGGACAGCTCTCGCCCGGGATGCCGTACAATTTTTGGAGGACCACACACTTCCTGTTCCAAAACCGCATGGACATGCCTTTCTTGACGCGGAAGGAAAGAGCACCCGGATCCTGTGGCAGGACGGTCAGGTAGTCTACGCCATCGACCAAGTGACCAACCCGATGGATGCACTGAAGATAGCCACTGCATTTGAAAAATGAGAGAAATGTGATTTGAAAAAAGTACCGTTTATTAATAGTTACACTTTTTTTGCCTCCTTTGGATATGCTTTATCCGAAGGGGACTTTTTGCTAATTGCCAATTCTTCGACTTTTTTGAGAAAAAGGCAATACCTGTCGGCTTTCTCGCTTGTCTGACAGGCCTTTCATATGCAAGCATTCTATCTTATTTATCCATCTATGCCCAAGGAAAAAATCTGCTGAGCATGACAAGTACCTTTTTCCTCGTCTTTGCCGCTGTCATGCTTCTTGCAAGACCGTTCACAGGCAGGTTGTTTGATCTGAAAGGACCTCAATACGTCCTGTACCCCGGATTGGTTTTATTCATCGCCGGGCTGATTATGCTGGCATATACAAGCTCGGCCGCCACATTTTTGACCGCCGGTGCATTGATCGGGCTTGGATACGGATCTTTAGTGCCGAGTATGCAGACGCTTGCCATTCAATCCACGAGTATCGAGCGAAGCGGGTATGCCACCGCCACTTTTTACACTTTCTTCGATGGCGGAATTGCGCTTGGTTCATATATTTTCGGGATCATTACCGCAGCAAACGGTTATCAATCGATTTATTTGATTTCCAGTGCGCTCGTGTGCTGCGTCTTTATATTGCTTATGATTTTAAATCCGAATAAACAAGATGGAAAAGCGGCGGACGCCGTAAAGGAAGTGGAGAGTTTTTAAGGGGGCTGTCTAAAAAGCCCCTAAAATAAATCAAGGGGTTATTTTTAGAGTTTAATGTTTTTTTACTTTTGATATTTTTATAGATATATAAAAGGACAAGATGGTAAAAATAAGGATTGTAAACGCACAAATACCATATGCGGCACCTTCAAAACCTCTAATCTCAAAACTTATGATGAATATGATGATTGATGCCAATAAACCTAAATAAGATGGAATTTTTGCTAAAACTGCTGACTTTTTATTTAGAAGTAAGGTTAGAAGAATGATCACGACACCAACGATACTACCTGTACTAACTGGACCGGATAACAAACAAACCACTCCCCATTTTTTAATTTAATTACTCTAATAATACCAAAGGTTTGAAAAGGTAAGAACTGTAAAATGATTATTCTTTGGAATAACCCCAATTTAACTTTGTTTTCTTTTGATTTACTTTTTTATCGGCCAAACCTTGTGCCGCAGTTGGTATAATAATCAGGAGCATGAAATTTATACGAGAGAGGCTGCTGCTATGACCGGATTCATTATAAATATTATCATTCTCATTCCATTCCTCATTTTCGCCGTCATACTGTCAAAAGGGAAAGGCGCATTTTTGATTGCCGGCTACAATACGAAGTCTGACAGTGAAAAAGCCCAATATGACGAAACGGCGTTGTGTAAATTTATGGGCAAAATAATGTACGGCATTTGTTTTAGTATCTTGCTGTGGGGATTAAGTGAAGCTTTGGAAAACCAGTTACTGTTCATTTTGGGTCTTATTTTATTTATTATCATCGTTATTTTTGCCATTGTGTATATGAATACCGGGAGCCGGTTTAAAAGAAAATCTGATGGCAGATAACGGCCCTCTTTATCTCCATTCCTAGTTCGAGTGAATCTCCTCTCAATAACAGAGATTGCATTTTATTCAAAATATACTACAATAAAGGTAGAAATTTGAATCGGCGTACCAAGGGGAGCTTTTTGCTGAGAGCGGACTCGTTCCGGACCCTTTGAACCTGTTAGATAATGCTAGCGCAGGGATGGTATATAAACGGCAATAAGATTATCATTGCCGTTGTTCCCCTATGGTTACGGTCGGTCATCATATCATAGGGGGTTTTTTTATGGGAAGAGAAAAGATGTCATTACGTGCACTGATGGAGGTATCGATTTTTGCGGCATTTGCAATGATGCTTGATATGATCCCATCCGTTCAAATAACGCCGGCAATTAAGTTTTCAGTTTCCATGGTACCCATTTTTATCGTGTCGCTTCGCTGGGGAATAAAGGCCGGGTTTGCTTCAGGATTTTTGTGGGGCCTGCTGCAAATTGTAACAGGGGATGCTGCCGGACAAATTTTGACGCCTCTTCAAGGATTAATTGAATATTTTATTGCATTCAGTTTTATTGGTGCAGCAGGATTGCTTGCACCTGCTATAAAAAATGTTTTGAAATCTGAAGGAAAAGTCATGCTAGTCTTGTTATTATTAAGTGCTGTATTGATTGGCGGCGCTGCAAGATATATTTGGCACTTCATCGCCGGAATCATTTTCTGGGGGCAGTACGCACCTCCAGGCCAATCTGCTTTTCTTTACTCACTCATCGCAAACGGCACTTCTTGCATTGCCTCTTCCTTAGCTTGCTTTATTGTGATTGCATTGCTTACCACAACAGCACCTCGTCTGCTGCAAGTGAAATGAAGAATAAGTGCAGTTGCTTTAATCAGTTCCAATGGAAGCCAGTCGATTCCCACATGTCTCACTAAGTTTTTCTATAAAAACTTTGATTTGACTAAGCTGCAATCGGGCGTGATTTGTTGAGCAAAAGATAAAAGGGCAATACATATTTTACATGACTAATATGTATTGCCCTTTATTTTTTTGACTTTCTACGATTTAGGCCTTGATAACACGAACTCAAGTATTTTTTTGGTTACATGACAGCAGCAACAAGGACCCTTTCCCTTCAGACCCTCGTCTTCTGATATACCATTTCTCCGCCCATATACGTTTCTTCTACGTTCATGCTGCTAATTTCGGCTTTGTCCGCCTTAAAGATATCTTTTTCAAGAACGATGAAGTCAGCATGGTATCCCGGAGCAAGCCTGCCAACGAAAGGAATCCGGGTAACTTCCTGTGCCGCTTTCGTATAAAGCTCGACCGCTGTTTCAAGCGGAATGCCCTGCTCCTGTCCAATATCTGTCCCGTTGTAAGCCTTCCTGTTCACGGCCGCTTCCAGTCCGACAAATGGATTCACGGGATCATCCCATGCAGTGGCAGGCGCATCTGATGAAAAAGCCACTTGAATTCCTTTTTCCAGAATGGCTTTGACCGGGTAAGATTTTCTCGAACGTTCTTCACCTAAATTGTTCAGGTAGCTTTCTATTTCGGCATATAAAAAAATGGGCTGGGTCACAAAGGCGATTCCGGACTCAGCTGCACGCCGGAGTGCCTGCTCCGTCGGCAGCGACACATGTTCGATTCGAACAGATGGGGCCCCATCCAGCCAATCGGCTTTTTTGTAAAACGTATCAACGACCTGGTCAATGGCCTGTTCCCCCATTGCGTGAACGGCCAATTGGATACCGTATTTTTTTGCCGCTTCCCCTGCTGCCAGCAGCTCCTCTTGACAGGTTGTAGAAATCCCGAAATTTTCACCGTCTCCCAGAAATGCGGGGTTTACCCAAGCTGTCTGGCCGGAAATACTGCCGTCGGCAAATAATTTAATTCCAGCGATATAAACAGGCTGTTCCCTGTCAAAAATGGCCGGCTCATGCAGGTCAAACTGCTGGAACGCATCCCAATTGTAATAGAGGGCCGCCCTTTGCTTCAGCCCTTTTTTCCTTGCAGCTTTATATAAATCATAATAATCGATAGGGTTATGCTCTCCCATCATCTCTGTAATGCCAGTAACACCCTTGGCAAGAAATGTGTCACTGTATTCCGCCAGCAATGCGGCCTTTTGTTCAAGGCTTTTTACAGGCATTTTACTTTTCACTAAATCGGCTGCACTTTCACGCAGTACACCTGTCGGCTCTCCCAGTTTATCACGATCAATTTTTCCGCCTGGAGGATCTGGCGTATCCCTTGTTATTCCGGCAATTTCCAAAGCTTTGCTGTTCACGGTAAGAATATGGGTGCATGTCCGTGTCAAAACAATCGGGATATCACTGGCCGCCTGGTCCAAGTCATGCCTGTTCGGCGCCCTGCCTTCATCCAATTTGCCTTCATCATACCCCCAGCCTTCTATCCATGAATCAGGTCCTTGCCCTTTGAGCCGCTTCTTCAACGCTTGAACCATGCCTGAAATGGATGTCACTCCCGGCGGCGTGCATGCAAGCTGCTTCGATGTTTCCGCAAGCAGCAACGGATGAAGATGGGCATCAATGAACCCGGGAAGTACGCGGCGACCTTCCAAATCATACTTCTCTCCCTGAACAGGAGGCATATCCTCCTCTTTTCCAACCCAAGTAACAATTCCATTACTGACGATCATAGCATTGGCCTCTTTGTTTTTCTGATCCGCTGTAAAAAATTTTCCGTTCATGAAAATGCGATTCAATTTGCAACCCTCCAAATAGAGCAATATGCATCAATTTTCGAGGCCCTCATACCACTATCATCGTTCTTTCAGGCGGGGAGTTCCTTTCAATTCTTGAATTGTCGACGCTCCGATTCCGAACATCGACATCCGAAGTTCCATTTCGCGGATTTTCATTACTTCAATAACATCTTCCGGGCTTTGGGTCGCTTCTTTCAGAATGGATCGCCCGAATCCGACCAGGTCGGCACCCAACGCGATAGTCTTGGCGCCATCCAGCCCCGTCTGCATCCCGCCGCTGGCAATCAGCGGACGGTCCCCAATTTCTCCGCGGACCAGCTTGATCGATTCCACCGTCGGAATCCCCCATTCGCTGAAGCTTTGCGCGGCAGCCCGCCGGATGGGATCTTTGGCACGGAACTTTTCCACCTGGCTCCAGGATGTGCCTCCAGCTCCGGCCACGTCGATAAACGCCACACCGGCCTCAGCTAACTTTTTGGCTGTCTGGCCATCGATGCCCCATCCAACTTCCTTGATTCCGACCGGAACCTCCAGCGTGCTGCACAATTGTTCAATCTTCTTTAATAACCCTTTAAAATTCGTATCTCCCTTTTCCTGAATCACTTCTTGGATGCTGTTCAAATGAAGGACGAGCATATCCGCCTCAGTCATCCCGATAATTTTCCTGCATTCTTCGACACCGTATCCGTAATTGAGCTGAACAGCACCAAGGTTTGCAATAACAGGGACACTCGGTGCGTACTTCCTCATCATGAAAGAGGAGGAATGTCCGTCGCTGTCGAGCAGTGCCCGGGTGGATCCGAGCGCAAGCACCCACCCCCGTTCTTCGGCCGCTGCGGCCAAGTTCCGGTTAATCGTCTCGGCAAGGGCTGTCCCGCCCGTCATGGAACTGATGAGAAACGGCGTTTTGCATTCAAAGCCGAGGAATGTGGTTTCAATGGAGATTTCGTCAAAAGCGATTTCGGGGAGCGCATTGTGGATGAACGTAAACGACTCTAATCCTGTGGAAATCGACTCCCCTGTAACCTTTTCATTCAAAGTGATTTGAATATGCTCAGATTTCCTTTGCTCGATTGAGTTGGCCAACGCCAACACCTGCCTTATCATCAATATTCTTACAGATTTCGCAGCCGCTCCATAGGGGAGACGGGGATTAATAAATCTAAAGCGTTCTCTGCACCTGAAACATGGAATTAACTGATTTGAACTTCTTCTACCGTTTGTTCTACTTCTGCACGTGTGATTTTTTCCCGTCCCTCTTTCATCGCTTTTAACGTTTTCTGAGCCAGGGCAAGCGGCAGACGGCAGAATAATAAAATGCTTTTCTTTTTTAGAAACTTCATATATTCATCTGCCTTTGCCAAGTTTACCTCTGCATATTCAAATAGCTTTGCACGATTCCAGCCGTCGGGTACGAAGCTTACACCACGTTCATCCCAATCTTCCTTTTCATTGCGCAAAATGTTTACGGCCTGAAGCCCGCGCCCATAACCAATGGCAAGTTCCCGGTCTGTTTTTTCTTCGCCATAATGCTCCCAAAGGTCCGACAGCATGACTCCAACAAGTCCTGCAACGTAATATGTGTAGTCATCCAAATCTTCACATGTGCGGATATCCCAGTTTGCTTTTGCCCATTTTGCCATACCAAATGCCATTTCAGAAGCAGCGTTCGTAACGATTGGCAGGGCATCTTTTGGACAAGCTTGCAGCCATTCTTCTAAACGAAGTGTAACTTCGGGCATTTGATCTTTTGTCCGTCCAAGAATTCTTAAATACTCTTGGTTATCAAATGGTTGTTTAAATAATTCGCTTACTTTCATTAAGATCGTGCATTTTACATCATTGTCCAATTCTTCATGGTCTTCAATTTCATCAATTGCCCGAAATACTAAATAAGCAGCTGCAACCGAATACTTTAACTCCTTTTGCAAAAAAGTAATCGGAATATAAAATGTACGACTCGTCTCTTTCAGCATACGCATAGCATCTTTCGGAAATCCACTCATTCTTTTTCCGTACCTCCTATTTAAATCTGGCTATAAATATCGTATCTTAATTTTTTAAAAAACACACGAAAACATACAATAAACGGAGTTGTTCCCTGATCTGGTGTATTACTATATTATCTCATATCCCGGCATTGGTTTAAACAAGGATAAAGGATATAATAAACGCCCTCTATCAGGGTTCACTTATCTTTTTTTAAACAAAAACAGGCTGCCCCATCATAAATGAGATAACCTGTAAACGTTGATATAACGCCGATATTAAAGTATTGAAAATTGCGGAGGTCTACGCGCACCTTCTTTAAGGCACTGTTACCCCTTTAGAGAGAACTTGATCTTATCCATTTTCCAGAAAACGATTTCATTGAATTGACACAATTTCATCGAAAGGTATATCAGAGGATATTATTAATTGCGCTCGGCGGAATAAGTAATCCCAATTCCTCATAGAAGTGTATATCCCCCTCCGAATCAAATGCGAGGGTGTCGCGCATCATTATTTCTTTTTGGTTATTAATTCGAGTATAATTGACTTAGGGTGGTGATTGCTTTGAGTTTATTAAATGAAAGGTATAGCACCTATGAAGAATTTGAATCTGAACGGAAGAAAACAGATAAAAGGTTAGAATTTATCGATGGTGTTATATATATGACTCCATCTCCAAGCATCAAACATCAAGAGATATCATCTTATTTGCACGGTGAGTTATACAATTTATTGAAGGGGAGTAAATGCAAGGTATTCGCTGCACCAACTGACGTCGTCTTTAATAACGAAAGTAAAGATGAAAAAAAGACAGTTGTCCCCGATCTATTTGTAGTTTGTAACCAAGGTAACTTCACTGAAAATGAATACATCGGAGCTCCTGATTTTATTATTGAAATATTGAGTCCTTCAAATAAATCGCACGATATGATTACAAAGCTGAATTTATACATGAATTTCGGTGTTAAAGAATACTGGATAGTAGACCCTATGGAAAATCGTATAATGGTTTATTTCCTGGATCAAGATGGAGAGATTCAATTCACTCTGGTTAATCTAGGGGAAATTGTTACCTCAAACCATTTTAAAGAATTTAAGATAAATACCAATGAATTATTCAACCTAAGCTAATCACTTTTGTGACTAGCTTTCTTCATTAAAAAACGGTCTATTATTTTAAATCACAAATATTCCTTACTTTTCGAACGTGCGTTTTTTTAAAACAGCTATAATAAGGAGAGCTTTTACTTGCATATTTTTTTATTTGTCAGACGTTTTACCTCTTAACCTCATAATGCAATTCAACAAATTGATTAAAGTTCCTTGTTCCTTTCAATGAAAGGTCTAATTGATAATCCCCCTCTTTAAATAAAGGAATTCCTTTGCCGATTATGGTTGGTGCAACTGTTACGATAAGTTCATCAATTAAATTCTCTTGTATAAAAGAATGTAACAGTTCTCCTTCACCAACGATCCAAATTTTTTTGCCAGGTTGGCTTTTTAATTCATTAATAAAATCAGTTATATTAGGGCTGACAAATTTTACATTTTCAGTATCTTCAATGTAAACACGTAGCAATCTTTATTTTTATATGGAAATTCCATTGGAGATCACTCTTGATCGCATAGTAAGATGACGAGCTCCTTTAGAAAGCTCGCCACCAAGAAAAGTATACTTCTGTGATGTTAATTCCGTTCCAACCAAGCTGGAAGCTCTTCCTCTGCAATCAGTTTCATATATTCCTTCATTTCCACAGGATATACATCTATTTCATCTGCTTCCATTACGAAGCTATAATCTAGAAACCACACACACGACTTTCCTCTTAAAAATAGATATACTGGCTCATCGCGCTGCTCCTCTTCCTCTTCTTCCCCGAACATAAACGTAATTGAATCAAAAGCAGCATGACGTTCTTGAAAGTCTCTTAAAAAGGAGCGGAAAGAGATTGGATGATCCTCATCCTCACAAATTGCGTCTATTTCTTCATCTGTATATGTACCCATGGAATCAAACAGTTCTCTTTCGATCTTAAATGGTGCGACCCCCTCTTTTGGCTCTTCCTCAGGTAAACCATAAAAGTCGATCAGATGCTCTACATAATCAAGATTACCACTAATCATCGTAAACATATGATCCATACCTTCGAAACGTTGGACAATCCTGCCTCCATCTGCCAGATGATGAAATATTAATGCATACTGTCCATATACGCAACGAACCTTTTTTGGCGCCTTTATCACAGCATGAATCAGGTCTTCTACTTCTTGGACTAGTTGTGTTGAACGGGTTTCATCCCAATAACCGCGATGCTTTAACAGCCTTTCTACGTGATGCGCGAAAGCGCCTAGCTGTTCCTCTGTCATATCCCGCTTTAGCAATGAGGCTTCACGTGCCACATCCTCATAACCGCACAAGGCGAGCACTCCAATAAATTCATCTGTCGATAAGGCGATCCTCTTTTCTTTTAACAAGTTCATCATCCATCCCTCCATAGGCACATCCGCTCTTTTTTAAAAACCAAACCACATTTTTATCCGTGTCATGATCATCTGAATTAATGAAGATGCTTCTATAGGATAGAAGTATACTTGACCTTGCGTATCTACTTCCGTGTAATCGATATACCAAATGCATGATTTTGACGGTAAAAACAAATGTATTTCCGGAATCTCATTCTCATCTGTGATGTAGTCAGACTTGATCAATGAAAAATTATTGAGGAAACATCCACTCTTCACAAACGATTCCATGAATGCCTGCATAGCTGGAGGATGTTCTCCTTCAGAAAGCAATTCGTTGATTTGTTTTGCGGTCTTTGCAACTGAAAAGGACTGGAACATCTCACTCGACATTATAAAGGGCTCCATGTCGATCGGTTCTTCGGAGGGAAACTGATAAAAGTCTTGTATTGTATCTTCACCTTGTTTATTCTTTGTCATATCTATGTAGTAAAAGCTATGCATGCCATCTTCACATTTTTGCACAAGCACTTTCCGAGACCCCATGTTATGTAAAAGCATCACCGTTTTATCGTGCACGCAACGTACTTTTTTCTCTGCTCTCATCAACAGATGAATCAAACTTTCGAGTCCATGATCTATTTCACCTTTTTCATTTTGATAGCCGCGACGCCATAATAACAACTCCGCTTCTCCGACAACTTCTTGCAGTTGTTCGTCACTTTTCCAATCCCGCGTGTTCTTTAACGCATCAGCCGCCGCCTGCTCGTATCCACACAACAGCATCGCTACGCTTAGTTCTTCTGTCGATAACGAAAATGCTTTTTTCTCCTGAATCATTGTCCATCCCTCCACTCAGGTTTGTTCATTATCGCAATCAGAGGTACAACTGAATGTGCCTATCCAATTTTCTCATGATCAATAAACTGCCCAACAAATTCCAACACTGCCTCTAACGGAACATCACTTGCATTTTGCGGGATACTGATCGGAATCTCTTTTTTCTTGTTCATACTTAAAAGGGCACGTTTCACACCACTTTGTCGCTCCAGGAATGGCTCAAAGTCTTTTGGAATGATGCCAATCATTTTTTGGCCCATCATCGAATACATCACAATCCGTTCAATTTCATCCCAACGGATCTGGCCTACACCAACAAAAGAAGCATTTTCATCAATCCCATCTTTATCAATACGCAGCGATGGCTTCGGTTTTACAAAACGATACAATAAATACACCGTACAAATGCTACAGAACGGGATGCCTACCACCAAGATGAAGGGGAGAATGGGTGCGATGACAGTGGTGATCCCTTGGGCATCCTCTGCAATTTCCCCTCGATTAAACGCCGCCCACACGAGCACGGCCACAAACGCCAATGACAGGATCGAAAGCATCAACATTCTCCCTTTCCCTGGGTAAACAATCATACTTTCTTTACTGACTTGTGTTCGATTTGTTTCACTCACCTGAGATTCCTCCTTCAAACTATTTTTTATGACAATGAAATAAGAGCATCAATACTCTTATATACGAACCCTCGTTTCCTAAAACTCTTACTATTCATACCTATCAATCCTAGATTCGTCAATGTCATCTGGCAATTCCACAAAATATGGGACTTGTAGACGATCTCTGATCGCTCGCTTTAAATATGCACGTTTATCGTCTTCAAATTCATGTAATACCTCTTCTCTTTGAATCGTCCATTCCGGCAGCAATACTGGTTCTGGTTCTTGTCCAGATGTTTGACAATACCATTGACCATGCTCTTTGTACAAAATCATTTCTTTTGGCGGATCAAATTTCATTCGACTAAAATGACGCACACCATTTTCCACATATAAAAATAGCACATTTTCAAATGTCTTCGATCCTTTTTCTCGGTAACTCTCATCCGGATATTCTAGCTCACCATATTCCAAATAACGCCCACTTGACAGCATTTCCTCTGATACTTTTCGTATTGACGCCTCTTCGCGTGCTTTTTCTTCTGCCATCATTTGCGCTCGTTCTTCTGGGGTAATATATAAATCGATACCCGCTACCATCATCACACGTGTCCAAAACAAGGAAAAGAAAAGAGCCCAGCCTGGCCAGATAAGAGCCACCGCAGCATCCTCCCCAAATAAAAACACATAAATGCCCGCGCCTTTCGTCGAATTAAAGGCCCCTGCCAGATGGAACATGAAAAAGGCTCCTAGCGCAATCGTCACTGCCTTTCCTGCAAGCTCACGTATACGAAAGGGAATCCATTTGATCCACGTGAATACAATTAAAAAGATTTGGATCCATAGAAGATTGATATAGACCTCTTGATAAAATGGATGATCGATTAGCGCCTGGATTCCATACAAGTTAATTGCCGCCATTGACCATAAACATGCTGGAATACCTTGAAGATACGTTTTGAGTCGCTCATAACTTGAAAGGTGGTAACTGACAACATACGCAAAACCTACGCTAATAATGAGATAACTCACGTAGAGGACAATCGCAAACAAGCGCCAAGTATCGTTTATGTAAACAAAAAAGATATTTGGAATACTGTAAAGATGAACAAACAGCCCAAACACAAGATAGAAGCCTAAATTTGATCCGTAACTTTCCTTCTCCTCTCTTTGATCAAAAAAAGATTCGGTACTTCCCACAGCCACACCTCAAATCCATAAACAACCGTACCGACGCCAAGGAAAATCATCGTACCTAAGCCGCCCCTCCAGTTGTACCGGTATACGCAGCCACAATATCCAACGCTGTTCCGGCAAGCCAACCGCTACCACCTGGTTTTATATTTTTAAGTGAATTTTTACATCAACGCCCTTTATTGTTGGTATGAAATTGTTCCTTACATTCTTGAACAAGTTCACGGCATTACTCCGACCAGCTTCACGCCGGTGGTAATTTAAACCTCTGACCATTTTTATAATAGATCACCATTGGACCTGAAGCTCTGTTCAACAGACCTCCAACTCCTACTCTAAGCAGATTTCTTAATCCGGCTATTTCTTTTGGAAGATTGCTAGGCATATATCCATAACGTTGAACAATATATTTCCCTTTTGGGTGTTTCATCAACTCATGTATTTTAGAAGCCAGTTTTGAATAGTTTATTCATCCCCTGTCAATCTCGGACTCATCAATGTCACTCGGAATCGCTACAAAGTACGGGACTATACGTCTGTATTCAATTGCTTGTTCCAAATATTCACGTTTATCGACTTCAAATTCTTGCTTTTCCTCTTCTAGATGCTCTGGCAACAACACTCGTTCAGGTTCTTGCCCTGTTGTCTGACAGTACCATTGCCCGTTCTCTTTGTACAAAATCATTTCTTTTGTTGGAGTCCAATCCAAGCGATTAAAATAACGGACGCCATTCTCTACATATAAAAACTCCACATCTTCAAATGTCTTCGATCCCTTTTCCCGATAACTGCTTATTCCCTCTGCAATGTAATAATCCAACTCTCCATACTCCAAGTAACGTCCACTTGACAGCATTTCTTCTGATGGTTTTCTTTTCTGCGCCTCTTCGCGTGCTTTCTCTTCAGCCATCCTTCGGGCCCGCTCTTCTGGCGTAATGTCTAAGTCTATGCCTGCAGCCATAATCAAACGTGTCCAAAATCCAGTGAGAAAAAGGGCGATGCCTGGCCATATGAGGGCTACCGCTACTTCTTTACCAAACAAAAATGCATTAATCCCCATGCCTTTGGTGGAAGCAAAACTCCCCAACAAATGAAATATAAAAAAAGCGCCAAGTATAATGGTTACGATACGGGCTATCCTTTCTCGTGTACGAACTGGGATCCACTTGATCCATGAAAATAAAATAAACAACAATTGAATCCACAGAAGATTAATATAGAGCTCTTGGTAAAATGGTTGATCCACCAGCGCCTGTATTCCATATAAATTAATGGCCACCATTGACCATAGACCTGCAGTGAATACAAACGAATAAGTTGCCAATCGAATATTGTCTGAAAAACGATAGTGTACATATGCAGAAATGGCACTCACAATAAAATAACTTCCCCACAGCAAAATGGCAAACAAACGTGATGTGTCATTTAGGTAAACAAAAAAGATATTGGGAATACTATAGAGATGAACCAACACCCCGAAAAAAAAATGATACCCACTATAAATAAAGAGAAAACTTTCCTTTTTTTCGTATGTATGAGTAGAAGGATTAACATTTATCACAATTTTGCACCTCAATTCCGCAGCTGCAGCAACAATTTTCTCTACAACTTGTCACACAGGCTCTCCTAAAGCCGTTTTTTATCGTACCAAATTATTCTCTACAACAGCTTATAGCTTTTTCAAAAATATATTTTATTCATCCCTGTCAATCTTGGACTCATCAATATCACTCGGAACCTCTACAAAGTACGGGACTATACGTCTGTATCCAATCGCTTGTTCCAAATAGCTTTCTCTTCTCCGATCATTCGCGCTCGCTCTTTTGGAGTAACACCTAAGTCTATACCTCCGGCCATGGTCACATGTGTCCAAAATCCAGAGAAAAATAGAGCTATGCCTGGCCATATGAGAGCTACTGCTACCTCTTTACCGAACAAAAACACATAAATACCCATGCCTTTGGTGGAAGCAAAAATCCCTAACAAATGAAATATAAAAAAAGAGCCAAGTATAATGGTTACGATACGGGCTATCCTTTCTCGTGTACGAACTGGGATCCACTTGATCAATGAAAATAAAATTAAAAATAATTGGATCAATAGAAGATCGATATAAAGCTCTTGATAGAATGGTTGATCCACTAGCGCCTGTATCCCATATAAATTGCTCTCCACCATTGACCATAAGCAAACCGTGAAACCAAGCAAGTTTGTCTCGAGTCGCTCATAACTTGGTAAGCGGTAAACAATAAATGCAGCAACTGCACTAACCACAAAATAACTTAAACAGAGTAAAACATCAAACAAACGCCATATATCATCAATATACACAAAAAAGATATTTGGAATGCTATAAAGATAAACAAACACCCCACCCAAGAGATAAAGGCTTAAAATTGATCGGTACCTTTCCTTCTCCTCACTTTTATCAGAAAAAGAATCGATGTTTCTTACAGCCCCACCTCAGATCCCCATTTCAACACAATATAAAAACCCTAGTAGTAAATAAGGGAAGGGGAGATCCCCCTATCACCTACATTAACCAAACAGGCTACCAAGCGCTTTGGCGCCGCTTGATAGTAAATTCTTCGCTCCTTCTTTGACCTCATTTCCAAAATCACTTGCTGCATTCCAAGCAGCTTTTCCTGCATCTACTGCGGCATTCCAACCTTTTTCAGCTGCAGCTCCAATTTTCTCTCCAACTTGCCGTACAGGCTCTCCTAAAAATGTGTTCGCTGCGAAACCGCCAATTGCTGCGCCAACAAATCCACCAACAACCGTACCGACGCCAGGGAAAATCATCGTACCTATAGCCGCCCCTCCGGTTGCACCCGCATATGCAGCACCAATATCCAAAGCTGTTCCTGCAAGCGCGCGACCCGTTCTTTGTGCCGTACTTTTATCTTTATGTGCATCCGAAAATGCTTCCATAAAGTTGAGTCCCACCGCCAATACATTTCCTGCGCGGGCGAGATTCTTTTGCCAACCGCCGCCACCTGGTTTTATATTTTTAAGTGATTTTTTCACATCAACGCTCTTTATTGTTGGTAAGAAATTGTTACGCAAATTTTTCAATAAGTTTATAGAATTCCCTATAATACCATCCCCACGCCGGAAGTAATTTACAAACCGCTGTCCATTTTTATAGATCACCGTTGGACCTGAAGCTCTGTTCAACAGTCCTCCAACTCCTACGTTAGGTAGATTTCTTAATCCGGCTATTTCTTTTGGAAGATTGCTAGGCATATATCCATAACGTTGAACAATATATTTCCCTTTTGGGTGTTTCATCAACTCATGTATTTTAGAAGCCAGTTTTGAATCGTACTTTCCTTTTTGCTTTGTCCATTTCTTATCGGCCACCAATTTAACAGTACCGTTTCCATTGTCCACGAATTTCAACATGCCCGTTGTAAACATTATTGTCGTCGCTGCACCACGCGCAACATCAACACCGACCAGTCCCCAATTCTGAATCGTTTTTACATCTGTTCCTAAGAAATTCACTACTCCCTGTACTAACGAACGGTCATCTCCACGATCCAAGCGACCCATATTCACGTCCGGCGCTTCCTTATGTAACGTCATCTCTTCGAAATGTGACCTTACGTCTTGAATATTCACCCCTTTTAAAAGAGGTCCGCCTGCATTGGTCCACTCTACCGCTTTTTGCACAATGGTGTCTAGTTCGGTACGGCTCGCTTGTACGTCATCCATTAAATCGACTCCGTCATTATCAAGCATATACAAATCATCAACGACTTCACTTGCGAATTTTCGCGAACTATCGATGCAGTTTAATACTTGGCTTATGTCTAGCTTTCCAAGATTCATAATATGGTTAACCGAAGCGGCATACTCATCCACTTTTTGTTTAGACTGCTCCGTTGACTCCTCAACTTTATCTAGCCCTCGAGTCATTTGCGTATCCCAAAAATCTTCGGTCACTACCCCATTTTCAGAGGGCTCAAATTCAAGGATATATGCCTTCATTTTTTTGATTTTTTCAATCGTAGTGGTGATGTGGGCGCGAAATGCCCGGATCGTTGGGAGCTGTAACTCAGCATGATTCAAGATTATTGCTTCCCCACCTTCTCCAGTGAATGCGCCGTCCATATTCAGTACTCTTTCAATTCCTACATCCATCAAATCCAAAAAATCCAAGCGACGTTGCAATTGATCTATGTCTTTATCAAGCTTCGCGATCGCTTGACTGACATCTAAGATTTTCATTATTTTCACCTCATTTTCCCTGCAAGTTCATGGTCCACATTCTCATATTCTTGCACTAAGGTTTGGAATTGCTGTTCCATTTGACTCAACGCCTGAAAATACATGCTTAATTTATCCTCTATTTCTTCTACTTCTCCGGTTTCAGCTAGCAACATGTCTAGCCCCTCAGTTGAATCAACCGCTTCTTTTTGAAAACTACCAGCAAGCTCTCCGACTGCTTGAAGGATTACTAGGGCTTCCTCTACGTTTACTTTAATTTCCATCATCTATCACCCCTTCTTTTCCCTTGCTAGCTTATCTAGCTTTCTCAAATGGTTAATTCGATCATTTCGGTATTGAATTTGTAGTCTTCCACTCTCCATTTTTTCATGGAGTCGATCTCGCTCACTATCGATGGCATCGATCATTTCTTGGACTTGCTCTGGTAACTTCACATGCTCCTGTTTAAGCATATCTCGCTCTGTCTTTTCGAAGTCAGATGCAATGGTCCCACGCGCTGCGTCATTTCCTAATTCCGGATTATCGATATGACTTTTATCTGATACTAACGTGCTTTTTTCAGTTACTAACTTACTTCTGACATCCAGCAGCTCCTGACGATGCTCTCCTGCTATATCCATTCCTTTCCTAATCGTTCGGATCTCATGATTCAGCATATTAATTTGATTTAAATAATAGCTCATCACCTATACACCCTTCTTCGTTTTTATCACACAGTTTCATCCTTCTTCACTGAATAAAACCCCATCCTTACTGTCAAGTTTCATTTAGCCCTCGCCAGACGACAAAACCAAAAACAGCGATGACTGATTAACATATTATACAAGGACAAGCAGATCTTCTTTTACCACTTCCGGGATTTTGATTTTCACATCTTGCCCATTGACGATATGGTAACCAAATCCCTCTCCCATTGTCTCTTTGCGATCCATCGTAAAGCTTATCACGCTCTGCCCTGATTTTTTCATTAGAAGTATATGTTGTCGGACAGTCTTTAATTGTTCAATAACTGGACTGCGCCCCAAACTGATTTCTCGATGATTTGCTGCGGCTATGACTTGGAACTGTAAATGCCCAAACGTTTTCATCATATCCGCAAAAGCAGTTTCTTTCGTCATGCCCAGTGCCTGTTTAAAGTCTGCAACATTATCAATAACAAAGAGATAAGGAGAGAAAGCAGGAAATTCCATCCCCTGACTTAATGCCTCTTCATATTGAGCCTTTCGTGATTCCATCACTCGCATCGCTTCTTCCATCTCTTGATTCAATACTTCCGGCGCCATTACATAGGACACTCTTTCATGGCGATTGAAATCAAATAACGGGCGATCGACCCCATCAAATACGACAATCTTTTCTATGTTATCGTACTCAAGATAGAACGAAAGCATGACTTTCAACATATTTGACTTTCCACGCTGTGGTTCACCAACAACCAATGTGTGCGCCCCTGCATCCTCAGCCATATAGACCGGCTGCACAGTCTCTTCGTTCAGGCCGAGTGGGATTCCTGGTTGAGAATCTTCTTCCAAGCGTTGCCGAAACCCGGCAAGTGTCAAGGTATTCGGCAACATGACCATCGATTTTGGCAGTGCCGAACCTTCATAGCGGCTATTGATCGTTTGGATACGTGCTTTCACGTTTTCAATTACTTCAAAGTCCGTTTCCCCTTCTGCTGGCAAGTACGTATGGGCAAGCCAGTTTTTGCCTTTTGCGACAATCATTCGACCCGGGACAGACTCAATCGCAAATGGAACCCTTCCAAGTAACGATGTGACATCGGTTCTATCAATCATATAATGACAAATCTTCATATTCATGCTGTTTAACAGCACAGGCTTCACTGCGTTTCTTGCAGTTACGGTTACAAAGACGTAAATCCCGCGTGATTGACCATCTCGGGCGAACCGAGTGAAGGCCGGGACTAGGTCTGGATACTCTTCCGGCAAGATGTCATAGTTATCGATGACAATGAAAATCGATGGCAATGGCTCGTCACTCACCTCATTGTAAACGGAGATGCTGCTCACTTCTTTCTCCATAAACAGCTCACCGCGACGCTCCATTTCTTTTTCAATGTAGTCAATGAGCTTTTCTAACTTACGTCCTTCATCCAATTTAATATAATCCCCGGTATGACGAAGCTGGCGCAATGGCAGAAGAGCGCCGTTCCCGAAGTCGAGCAAATAATAGTTAACTTGCTCAGGCGACCGTTTTTCCGCAAATGCCAAGAGTAACGTCATGAGCGTCATCGATTTTCCGTATCCGCTCATGCCAAAGATCATTAAATTGCCGCTCTTGCCCCAATCGTAACTAATGGGGAATTGTCGTTGATTTTCCGGGTCATCGGCAAGGGCAAACGGGAATGCTTGCGAATCATCTTCTTCGTCACTTTTAGCATCATAGAAGATCCGTTCTTCCAATGGGTCAAGCCATGGGCTTTTCGCTGGAACAATCCCCAATTGGTCTGTTGTTGTTACAATTTCTTCGACAATCGCCTCAATCTCGGTGATGCTTTCAAGTTTACTGTCCTCTTCCATCTCCGCTCGTGAAACAAGCTTTAAACCGAGATCTGTCACATAAGCAATCTCCTCTTCCCCCTCGTGTGCTGACCGCATGTACTGTGCACCGCTCCATGCGCTTTGGAACAAATCGTATTGCTCGTTACTACCAATTTGCAAATAGCCCCGTCCCGTTTCTTTAATATATGCGGCATCCTCATTTTTCAAAATTTCTCTTGAATCCGTGGCATTTTGTACTTTCAAAGCGATCCGAAAACGGGAGTTACTCCAGATTTGTCCGTCCACAACTCCACTCGGCTTTTGTGTCGCCAGGAGAAGATGTACACCAAGCGAGCGCCCAATGCGCGCCGCAGATACAAGCTCTTTAATAAATTCCGGCTCCTCATTTTTTAGCTCCGCAAATTCATCGGAAATAATAAAGAGGTGCGGCATCGGCTCTTTAGCGACACCTGATTTATACAGTTCCGTATAGTCGTTAATATGGTTAACGGTATGTTCATCAAATAAGCGTTGCCGCTTCTTTAGTTCTGATCGAATGGAGGCTAGGGCGCGCAAACTAAAGTTTTCACTCTCTGCAATATTGGTGATCACACCTAGGAGATGCGGCATCCCTTTAAATGGCTGCGCCATTCCGCCCCCTTTGTAGTCAATAAGCAAGAAGGCAACTTCATGGGGGTGGTAGTTGACGGCTAAAGACAAAATATAGGTTTGTAAGAACTCTGATTTCCCTGATCCCGTTGTTCCTGCAAGCAATCCGTGGGGACCATGCATCTTTTCATGTGCATCCAGCTCAAGCACCTCATCTTTTGCTTTAAAGCCGATTGGCACTGCAAGGGATTTAGTGCTGTCATTCAGTTGCCAGCGTTTATTGATTTTTAAATCTTTCGCCTGCTTAACCGCTGGAAACATTTCCATAAAGGACACCATGTCAGGGATTGAACGCCTCATACCCTGTTGATGATGCAAAGAGGCAAGCATGCGGGCATAGTTTTCGTTCGACGGATCGTACGGATCAAACTGGAAGCGTTTATGAATCGAAATATTCCTTAGCAGAACAATTTCCCCTTCGTTTCGGTTTACTGCTTTCACAATTGTATGTACATGTTCATTTAAGTTTTGAGCCACATCTGTTAAAAAAATGACGGTGAAGCCGAGCTGTTTATCTTTCCCTTCCAAATATTCCATAATGCCGTGTTCCGCAATCAGTGAACGGTTTGCGACAAAGAAAACGATGTGCGGAAGGAATTTTTTTCCTTCTTTCTTCTTCTCAAATTCTTCTTTTTGCGCCAAGTCTCGCTCACGCAGCATGTGATACAATGGATTTAAAATGTATTCGCACGCCTTTTCATCATAAATGAAGCCTTTTGCCTCTGAACCAGGCAATTGAAAATGTGGTAACCAGCGCATCCACTCCCATTTCCTGCGCTGTTCTTCATGTAAAACCGCGACAAACCTTAAGTCATGATAACTGTGGGCAAAAGCGAGTTGCCCAATGATTTGCGATACTTCACGTTCCACAATGGAAGGCTTTCCGACATATCCGAGCGCACCGCGGGCAACACTTAAACGAAGCGGGGCATCCTCTAGGTGCGAATACTTGTCACGTAACCGCTCAAAATCCTCCATCAGCTCATCCCGATCACGATTCGATAACTCATCACCCGGTTGATTTAATTCAAAGCTGGCGGGTACAGACGAGCGTCCAATTCGAACATCTAAAAAGTCGGCGTTATCAATGGTCCTCTCCCAAATACGGCTGCTGACACGAAGTGTCATATCCTTCATCTGTTCAAACGTCGGCAAATGATACGAAAGCGCGTGCCTTTGCGCTTCCGCCAGCGCCTGCAATTCATCCCGCTTCATCTCTAAATAGCGAGTGTACACACGCTTACGCTTTTCTTCTTTTTGCTTCCGTTTTTTCTTCTCGCGAAAAAACATCATTGTCGCCACAAACGCCATTACCGTCATAATCGGGACAGACATGAACAACATCCACGTACGTTTCAATGTAATCGAAATTGTGACCATGATCACGATAATCGCAACCGGCGGCAGCAAAACCAACCACAGTGGCCGAGTCGGATCATCCACTTCTTCAGACGGCATAGAGAAATCCACTTTTTCCGTCGGTTGTTCATAGATCATACGCGGCGTACGACGGTAAATAGGATACTGTTGCTGCATAAGGGACGTTGGCGTTTCTACCTGGGTCAATGTCGTTTCATAAGGTTCACTGCTTTCAACTGCCAAAATATCCCCATCTAAAATTTTCAAAAGCACGCGACCAAAAAGAAGTTCATCACCGTCTAATATACGGGTCGGTGTGGACACTTTCACTCCATTCACATATGGAGCTTGCGTCCCTTCTTTCGGATAGAGCGTCCATTTCTTCCCTTCACAGAGCAACGTGCAATCCACCTGAATATCTAACGGTAAAACAACATTTGCAGCAGACTTATTGGAAATGGTCACAAGATTCGTATGACCCATGTAATATCTTTTTTTACTCGGAGCCTCTTTTATATATAGAAAAGAATACGGTTGACCGTCTATGTCCAAGTTGCATGATTCACCAGAAGAAAGGGTATAAAGCTCTTCCTCTGCACACGTAATCAAGCACTGACCGTCTTGATCACGGACTTGTATGTCTTTTTGCAAACAAGAAATACGCACCTTCGCTTGTTCCCCTTGGCCAATAACAGCAGGGAGCCCATCTACCGCTGCCCTTTGCACATACTGATCGTAATAAACCCACAATGTCGAGGACATTATTTGTCACCACCATCCTTTTCCTTCTTATGATCCTTTTGCCCCTCGTCTTTTCCTTCCCGGTTGCCTGGATTACCTTCATCATTCGGCTGGAGTGGTTCCTCTTCCTCCGCTAATTCCTCAAGTTCATGCATATAATTATCGATCTCCGCTTCAATCTCCTTGAGCAAGTCTTCCCGCTCTTTTCCTGACAGCTTATTATCATTTTTGACTTCTTCTCGACGCTTCAAATTGGCATATACGAGCCACTCTTTATCTTGAAGCCCGCGGGCAATATCAATGGCTTCTTCATTCTCGCCCCGTCCAATCGCAATCCAGTAATCGAAATAAGGCTCTGCAGCCTGTAGTACAAGCACATTTTTAAGGTTTTCCCGATGATAGTCTTGCAGTGGTTCTACTGCGACGTAAGATTGCGCGAGTTCATATTTTACAACGCGGGGCATGCTGCTTGGCGAATACGGTTCAAGGGTATCAATGATTTCACTATAGTTTTCATTTAAGAAAGCGGCATGGCTAGCGGTGAATGCTTCTTGGCGTGGCTGTAAAAAGACAAGGACGTACACAATATACACGATCGCTGGCACAAGCGCGGAAATGAGCCCGATGCCTATCCACTTTTGTAGGGTCCACCTTTTTTTCGGTACTTTATGTAATTGCTTCTCTTGTTGCTCCTGTTCCCGAATCCAATCACAAACAAGTTCACGTAATCCTTCTAACGTTGTTTGTTGACTAAGAGCTGTTGCTCTTTGTGATAATTTTAATGTATCATGATGATTCATATATTCATTGAATCTATAGTTCCCATCCAAAAGTACTAGTAATGTCGTGCGTAATTCAAGAAATAATCTGTCGGGGGTTTTTTCATATGGGGGGATGCTGTCTTTCACACCGTAATGGATAAATGTCACCTCCAACCCATCACTGACAAGCACGTTCTCCGGGCTGACAATCAAATGAAGTCTATCATTATCATGTTGGATGACTTTTTGGATCAATGCGTGGGCAACAAAGAGTTTCACACTTTCTTCTTTGTTTTTAAGCGTACCAAACGGCCTCAAAGGGACCACTGGTCGTACTTTAATGACAAAGTCGTCTTCATTTTGTTCGATTTCTCTCGTAGTGAGCGGGTCACAACCGTCTAGTACCCTTGCTTCTAACGTATCATTTAATTGAATCTCTTCATTTTGAAATGTAATAGTATAATAGCCGTTTTCATCTTTCCCTAACCGCATACCTAGTCGTTCTTCTAAATAAAGTCGTTTTCTCTCACTCATTTTTCCAACTCTGCCCCTCTCCTATGGCCGATGTTCACAGTATCACTAAACGGTCACCATTTGTGACACCATGGTCTCCCAGGATCTGATCTCCCGCAAGTATCCGCGCTTTGTTTTCAATCCGGATATAATCCCCCTCTCGCCGCTGTTGATTCAGCTTTTCAACTTCCCACACAATGTCGATGAACTTGCGCACAGTGTATTGGTCGGATAGACGCAAATCAATTTCCTTTTCTGAATAATTACGCAAGTCAACCGTTACTTTTATGTACACAAAAACACCTCTCTCAAAAGAAAGAGCAATCACAATCCACAATAACATGAATCGCGATTGCGCTTTCGTAAAATGAATTAGTATCCAATGCGGCTACGGATTTCTTGGTCTGTTGTTTCCACAACGTTCGCAATATCATCCGTTTGTGCTCCCAGCTCTTCGTACAACTGGATAAGCTCTTCTACATGCTTCCGTTTGTCTTGCCACTGTTCGGCAAATCCTTGGAATGCCTCCCCTTCCCAAGTAGAGCCCAGCTTCATAATACGTGCATCTCCTCTTTGAAGTAGCTCTTGGTACGATGCTGCATCCGCACGAGTCTCATTTGCCTCGGTGCGTAATTCATCTGGTGTCATACGAATTTGTGCCATGAAAAAACCCCTCCTAAAAATTTCGGTTTTTCTATAAATACATAATTATTGTAAGAGTGGAATTATTGCGGTGTCAACCTTTTTTGGGTATATTCAGGAATCTCGGATCTAATCTTTCCCCAATCTAGCCGATATGGTCCCTAAAACTCCAATATTTTGCTTCGCTGCCACTCTCATAATCATGATTAACCTCTTAATATTTTCCATTTATTTATACTTTCACACAAAATGATGTTTTTATCAATTGTTGTTTCTGTTACGATAATAAGGAAATCGTGACATACAGTCGTGATAATCATATAAAGAAGGAGGATTTGTAGACTGTGAGAAGCAAGAAAAACGGTGTCATCAGCCTACTCATCGCCATTCTAATCATCGCTGCGATACCCATCGGCTTTTTTAATTACATTGGGCCTGAACCAATGTTTCGTCCAAAAAACACGACAGAGCAAATCGCAATAGTTAACGAAGATGATGGTTTTCTTCAAGCAAAAGATGACCTCGTCACGCTAGGACAAGATGCGATTCAAACGATTGAAGGCGGTGATTCTGAGTACGAATGGCCTGTTGTCAGCCGGCCCGCCGCTCAATCAGGGCTAAAAAACAAGGAATACGATGCTATCATCTATATTCCTTCCTCATTTTCACGTGACATTATGTCATTTAAGGAGGAAGTACCGAGAATCACCAATATTCGCTTTGAGATATCGCCACACCTAAACGCGAAAAACCAAGAACGTGTCCAAAAAGAGCTGGAAGCCGCCCAACAAAAGCTGAACGGGCAAGTTACAGCCATGTATTGGCGTTATGTGAGTGAAGAAATTAACGAAGTTCAAACGAACTTTGGTAAAATACTAGACAAAGAGATCGATTTCTTAAATGAAATGTATTCGTTTTACGCGCCTAGCTCACAAGAACTTGGGAAAGAAATTGATCGCCAGCGTGAGCGCTTAAGGCAGCTATTTTTCAACTCGAAAGAAGCGGCAGGTATTGCAGGAAATTCACAAACCAGCTTGACGGAAGCAGAAAAAGCTTTTGAAACGCTCACGAATAATATCGACACGTACCTGGCTTATCAAGCAGATGCGGCAGATTCCTTACAATTAATCGATCTTCATAATGAACAGCTGATAAATGAAGCATCCGTCGAGTTCAACACATTATTAGAAGATGGTGAGAAACGGGTCAGAGAAGGCCAAGAGCCCTTTCAGCCACAATTAGAAAATGAAGGGAACAGCGTATACGACTATTTGAAAACAATTCGTGTTGGGCTAGGCACTCTTGATCAACAAATGCAAGGCTTTGAAGCGAATATGAGCACCTCTTTTCAGGCATTAAATCAGGAAGTTGACCTCCTGCCGCAGTCATACATAGATGTCATTACAAATTACAATCAGCAAGACGATTTGAATGCCTTTTTAACTAAAATGGAATCAACTCTCGTTAAACGTAAGGACCTGACTCAAAAAACTCCCGGTGAGCAACAGCGGCCAAGTGCACCACAAGATGAATTGAATGGGCTGCAACCAAGTACGCTTGACGAGGTACAGAGGAAAATCGAATCCATAAAAGAATTGCTTACCAAGCTTGAACCGGAAAAAGAGAAGCCTAAGCCTGATCCAGTGCCAGAGCCAGAAACTAAACCTGGATCACCGGGTGAACCGGACGACGATCCCGGACAAGAAGACACATTAGGGCAGTCCGAAGATAATGACCAAGACAATAAAAGGGATTCAGAAAAACAGCCTGAACAGCCAGAAGAACCACAGCAACCAGATGGCCGTTCTCCGTATACGACCTGGGAAGAAGCAATTGCTCTTATTGATCAGCTAGAAAATGAATTGAACAGCCAAAAGACAAACATCAAAAACAATCACGATCTCGTATCTAGTTATGTCGACTATTTAGAAAAACTGCAGCGCTACGTGGATCAATTAGAAGAAAGTACAGAGGCGCTGCCGAGCTTATTGATAGACAAAATTCAGCAGCGCGAACAGCAGATTTTATCATCTAAACCTGCAGATGAATTTGCGTCTCGCTTTAGGGACTCTATCCAAAATCGTGATCCTGACTTACTGATGGATTATTACGGATTACTTTCCGAGCTTGAACTAACCCTGCAAAACTATCGTTCTAGCAGCACTTTAAATCGGGAACATGCAGATGCGGCGATTATGCAATTTGCTCGTATGGGAGAGTTAAGAGAGCAAATCCTTGAGTCACAAGAAAACGTGACATCCTTTATGTTCTTAACCAAGGATATTAAACAATTCCAGAAATTCTCTACAGATGCACGTACCGAAATGGATACTCTTCTTGAAGATACGAATACCCTGCTCAATGATCTAAGTGCTAAAATAAAAGAAGAACAACAGCATATTTTATCATTGGTTAATGAAACGCATGTACACGCGGGCAACGCTTTAGAGCAAATAAAGAGTAACCGCAAACCAATCGAAATTGAAGCTGGGCCAATCGAGGGCCTTGACGGCCACCTTGTGCAGGTGAGTTATCAAGCTTCTCTAATGGAGGTCAAACAACTTGGCGATGCAGTATCCTCTCTTAGCAAGCACCAAGACGATTTGATTGGGTCAACGGAAGAAATGTTTGGACAAGTCTCAAGTGTCCAAAGCAAATCTGATGATCTAAATACCCGATGGAAAAAAAGTGTGGATACAACAAAACTTGTACACGACAATTTGAATGACATCCTTCATAATGCGATTAACGATGGCTATTACAACGACTACGTTTACAAACACTTATCCAACCCGGTCAACGTTGCCGGAGAACAAGTGGAAGGACCTGCCGAACCGAATACGCCACCGGTTGTCATGCTTGTGATTATTTTGCTTGTCAGCCTGCTGATTGGATATTTGGCCCACCATTATAGGAATTTGCCTATCCCTGTGCATCTATCACTATATGTCATTTTATCTGTTGCTCTTGGATTAATCATTGGCATATACGGGCTTAATATCTATAAAATGTCGGAGGCACAAGCCATTCAATGGTCCATTATTACGGTACTGCTTGTTCTGGCTACATCAGGGGTGATGTGCTTAATGCTCATGATCGGACCATGGATAGGAGCACTCGGGAGCACTTTAATCATTTTCCTATTTACCACTCCGCTCCTTGATATGGCGTTGCCAAACTTTAGTTCCAATAACCCGATCGCCGAACTATTCATATCCATTCAACATCAAGAAAAAAGCCTATTCTTGCCAGGTGCTGCGGTACTAGTCGCCATCACCTGCTTTTCGATCGCAATAATGGTAGCTAAACACATTTACAAAAATCAACAATTACGTCATTCAGCAGAGGAAGAGGAATATGAAGTTTAAACGTTTGACTGTTTGTTGTGGTGTAGCAGCAGTGTTCCTTATAGGATTTTCTTCCGTCTCTTTTGGGGCGGAAGAACCTGCGCGTACGGATCCCGCTGAGTACCAAGAGCATGAAATCCGGTCCAATTTACGAAAAGATTTCACTTCAGAAGAGGCACAAGAGCCGGTACCTGAAGAAGTGCGTAAGTTACAATTCGATCAACCACGAGAACAAGAATACGATGAAATGATTCATACCCTCTCTTTCACAGGAGAAGATAAAGTCACAACTGAAATGATAGCAAGTCATATTGGACTGTTTGATACAGAAAATCCTTTGCCGCAACAGACACCTAACAATGATGATTCATCCGCCGCTTGGCTCCCTTGGGCACTGGGTGGTGTTGTGGTGGCTCTCTTTTTAATGTTGTTTTTGTATATCTTGCCTAAAGGGTTTAAGCAAATGGAGCAGTAAAATCATTCTCGGGCTGTCCGAAAAGTCAATTTTTCGACTTTTGGAAGCCCTTTTTCTGTTCAAAAATGCTGATATAACCGGATTCTTAATTTTTGAGTTTTTTAGGATTTGGTTCAATCTTACTTGGAAAATCTTTTATCACCTTTTACTCCAACGATTGCAGATCTGGGGGCTGAATTTTTTCAACTTCGCGGGCAAAACTTCTAAAACGCCGCCACCGTAGCTTAAAACCAAGCCCTTTAGGGAACAGCCGTTTCATGGTAAGATTTATAGGACGCCATTAAATCTATTGAAATGAGTGAGGGGTTATGAAGCAGAAAAAGAAAATTGGGGCTATATGTTTATTTCTTGCCAATCTCATAAATTCGTTTATAGGAATCGCTGCTGCTTTTCTTATCCTTGCATTGGCAGATTGGGGGGCAACCCATTCCAACTAGCCATCATTATCATAGTTGCCATTTTTTTAGGTATAGTCACCCTCAACTGGATTGGCTTCATCCAAATTACTCGTTCTTAAAGAAAAAATGGCTTGTTTATTTTTTTGTGCTAGGCTTATTGAATATCGCCTGCTCTGTCATCGTCTTAAACAGCATTTCACATGCGTATGTCTATGCCACCACTGGGGAACTAATCTTAAAGCCCCAAGCCATTATCCCGTTAATTCCTGCCATACTTTACTTCACTTCCTGTATTTTATTAAAAGATGTAAACGAAACGAAATAGGGGGCTGAGTCTAACACTATGTCATGGCAAAAAAAAACGCAAATTGGAGCGATACATATGAAAAATTTATGGTTAGTCATTTTACTTATCACTGCATTGGTCGTTATTGGATGTAGCAATGAATCGAAGGAATCAACTACATCCGAGGAATCATCAGCACAAGCAGAAAACCGAGAAAAAAAAGTAACAGCAGCTGAAGAAAAAGATAACTCTGCACCGCTTATCGATGAAAATAATCCATTAAATGAACGAGCAATGTTGGAAGAAGCAATGAATCGTCAAAGAGACGTGTTAAAATTAAGCTTCATAACGGATGATTATCGAAATGGCCGAGTAGGTGTCGGTTATTATCCTTTGGATGATGAGTTTTCATACGGAGCAAGCTACACGTACCCTCATATCATTTCTTCCATTTTCTTTGAAGGTGGAACGACTAATCTAACATCCGATAATGGGCATATCGATACCTCCAACGGAGAAAAACTTGATCACGACTCATTGGATGCATTGTATGGCGCTTATGAGTTTTCGGGTGAAGATACGTACTACATTACCGGTGAAGATAAAAACGGTACAAGTTATATCGTGAAAGCTGGCCATTCAGATGAAGGATATACAAATGAGATGATGAAGCTTATGGGCAAATCAATGAAAACAGAAGAGGAAGGTGCATACGATCCTTTTTATCATATGTTTTCATTGGATATAGACAAACTTAAATTTCCAAAAGTAAATAAAAATCGTTCAGATATCTATGCTGCCGTCGTAGAGGTTGATAATACATTAGGTTCCAGTGCTACCATTACCTACCTGACTGGCGATGAAGATCAGCTTTCCTACAGGATCAAAGATAAGGAAAGTTTATGGGTGAATGATGACCTGTATAAAAAGATAGGCGAGGAACAGACAGCTGATGGATATAGCGTCATCGAGTATTCAGACAACGGGGAGGATGATCGTTATTTCTATTGGTCAGATGATGTGTATTATTATGAACTTGAAGTAACATCCTACAATGATAAAACGATTAATACCGAAGACATCTATACAATCATCGATTCAGCAATGAGTGACGATCGAGTATTTGCGAATAAAGCTGTTTTTGATGCAATAAATGAAAAGCCGACATTTACGGAAAATGAAAAAGAGTTAAATAAATTAATAGAAAAACTGGAAGATAAATATTAAAAAGGGAACGGGCGTTCACCGCCCGCTTCCTTCAGATTCCGCGTCGCCGCGGACACCCTTGCGTTAGGCTAACCGTTACTTCTGCCTTCACGGCTCGGGACTTGCCCCCTATAGACTGCGCCCATGCTGGGCGCACTAGTGATGGAGAGAGCAACGAAGAGAACATACATTTGTTGATTCTTTTGAACCACTTAAGCAAAAAACAGCGCTCTTAGTTAACTTTTACGGGGATCTACGTCATTTTGAAAAAAGTTCACGAACAACATCCCAAAAATTCTCAACAAATTACGTTACAGTCAGGATTCACACTACCTGACTGTAACGTAAACAAAGCTTTCCCATCCCACGTTTCGCCGCCATTATCACTAATATAAACCAACACTTGCTCTGCTCCCGACTTAGGAATAGGAGCTCCTACAATATGTTTCCAAACTGGTAGTCTGCTTTGAAGCGAGCTCGTGGCAAACCCTCTAGCAAAATTACCTCAGAACAGAACCTTTAAAGTTTTGAAAATTGCGGAGCCCTGCGTGCACCTTTAAGGGGGTACCTCTTCCGTTCTCTAGTAGACGAAGTTTCAGGCACTGTTACCCCTTCAGAGAGCTTGATCTTATCACATTTGCGAGACTGTCCCCTATTTAAAAATTTCCTTTACAGCTTCGATTACTTCATTTGTTGTTTTCATTTGCAAGGCTTTTTCTGCTAAACTCTTCATTTCGGTTTTGGAAAGAAGAAGAATTTGGGAACGTGCTTTTAGGATCGATGTTGCACTCATTGAGAATTCATCAAGTCCAAGGCCTAAGAGAAGTGGAATTGCTCTCTCATCCCCTGCCATTTCACCGCACATGCCTGCCCATTTACCTTCAGCATGTGCGGCATCAATTACCATTTTAACCATTCTTAAAATCGACGGGCTGTATGGCTGATACAGATAGGAAACACGCTGGTTCATACGATCTGCAGCCATTGTATATTGGATTAGATCATTTGTCCCAATGCTGAAAAAATCCACTTCTTTGGCAAATTGATCAGCTAAAATAGCAGCAGAAGGAGTTTCTACCATAATCCCAAGCTCGATTTTTTCTGCTACCCGTTGGCCTTCAGACAAAAGTTTTTGCGTTTCTTCTTCAAGAAGTGCTTTTGCCGACCGGAACTCATCAAGTGTGGCAATCATGGGAAACATGATTTTTAAATTTCCATAAACGCTTGCCCGAAGCAAGGCACGTAGCTGAGTACGGAACAAATCCGGGAGTTCCAAGCATAAACGAATCGCCCGAAATCCCAGGAACGGATTCATTTCCTCAGGCAGGTTTAAATACGGCAGTTCTTTATCTCCGCCAATATCAAGAGTGCGAATTACTACAGGCTTTTCTTCCATATCTTCTAATACCGTTTTAAATGCATCAAATTGTTCCTCTTCTGTCGGAAGCTGGTTACGGCCCATATATAAAAACTCCGTGCGGAATAAGCCAATGCCTTCACCACCGTTTTCCAGCACACCTTTTACATCCTCAGGGGTCCCAATATTGGCAGCAAGTTTTACATGGCATCCATCCGCTGAAACTGTACGTGCATGTAAAAGCTTTGCCCACTCCGTTTTTTTCGCTTCATGAGCTGCCTTTTTCGCTTCGTATTCTCTCACTGTATCAGCATCAGGATTGACAATGACCTTTCCATCTGTACCGTCCAGGATGACTAATGCACCATCTTGGATTTCAGCCAATGCTGTTTTTGTACCGACGACCGCCGGGATTTCCATGGAACGGGCCATAATGGCGGAGTGCGATGTACGGCCCCCCATATCTGTCACAAACCCTTTTACATATTGACGATTTAATTGTGCTGTATCGGAAGGTGTTAAATCCTTGGCAATAATAATCATTTCTTCAGAAATCATACTTGGATTGGGAATTTGTACACCTAACAGGTGGGCCATGACACGTTTGGTTACATCCCGAATATCAGCTGCGCGTTCTCTCATATATTCATTGTCCATAGATTCGAACATGGACACAAACATATCTGCGATCTCTTTTAAAGCAGCTTCAGCATTTATGCCCTCATCACAGATTTTTACCTTAACAGGCTGTATCAACTCAGGATCCGCCAGAACAAGCAAATGTGCCGCAAAAATTTCTGCCTTATCAGCACCTAATTTCCGATTTGCATGCTCTTTTATTTGTTCCAGCTCGGATTTTGCCCGATTAATCGCTTCCTCAAAACGCTTTACTTCTGCTTCCTTATCTGCTGCACCTATTTTTTCTATTTTTAATACCGGCTCTTCCAGGAGATAGGCCTTTGCAATAGCAATACCCTCTGATGCTCCTATACCTGTTAACTTGTGAATCATTATTCACCTAACCCCTGATCTTTCATTGTTTCAGCTAGAACAGCAAGCACCTCATTTTCATCCGGGCCAGAGGCAACAATTGTGATTTCAGCGCCGGTTGGAATACCAAGGGACATTACACCCATAATAGATTTTAGGTTTACACTTTTCCCTTTATACACAAGATTCACATCGGATTTAAATTTTGTTGCAGTTTGTACTAATACCGTTGCCGGACGTGCATGAATGCCGGTCTCTGCCATTACTTTAAATGTTTTTTCTGCCATAGAAATCAATCTCCCTGTTTCTTTTTCATTTGTAGAAGTTGTTCAAAAAGCCGCCAAATGATAAGCAACGAATCTCTTCGTTGGCTCGTTTCTATGCTGATTATATATAAGAGCCTACATTCCGCTGCTCGAAACCAGCTGCTTCAGGATATTTTGCTCAATTCGCGGAGTTCCTGGTGCCGCCCTTTACCCAGCAGCCGGCCACCATTACCCCGGTTACCCGATTGCCGCGGAAAATGACCAAATCGGCCACTTTGCCGGCCGCAATACTGCCAAAATACTGCTGGATCCCTAATATCCGGGCCGGGGTTGTGCTCATCATTTGAAACAGCAGCGCCGGATCGGACGTAATATGCTCATGTAAAAAGCGGTATGCCCGCTCCATCGTAAGACAACTTCCCGCCAACGTCCCATCCGCCAAAACGGCAGTGTTATTTTTTACCACTATAGGGAGTCCTCCCAAGTGATAATCGCCATTGCCTAAATCAGTAGCGCTGATCGCATCCGTGATCACAGCGATTTCCTGATTTCGCTTCGCCCGCAAGGCCAGCCTGATCATCGCCGGATGGACGTGGATGCCATCGGCGATAAACTCGGTGCTGATACCATCCGTTTCCAAGGCAAACACGATAGGTCCCGGCTCGCGATGATGAATGGTGTTCATCGCATTACACAAGTGGGTCACATGAGAGGCTCCCAGGCGAAAAGCTTCCCGGGTTTGTTCATAGTTAGCTTCGGTATGTCCGATGCTGACCAGCACGCCCTGCCGGCACAGCCGGGTAATCATCTCGGGGTGAGTCAATTTTTCCGGAGCCAAGGTAATCATCTTAATGCCGCCAGTGGCGGCCTGCTGGTAAGCGGTAAACTCTTTCATCGAAAAAGGGCGGATATGGGCTTCGTTTTGGGCCCCTTTTCGCTCCACCGCAATATAAGGCCCTTCCAAATGAATGCCGAGGGGCAATGCTCCGCTGACAGAGTCTGACTTTACAAAATCTGCTATTCCGTGTATAGCCGTCTGCTCTTGAATGAATGGCAACTTTTTCTTCCACTCCGTATATTTGTGGCAAACTTCCAGAATCTCTTCATGGGAGGCGGTTACGGTCGTTAACAGAAAACGGGTCGTGCCATAGTTGGCATGAGTGGCAGCCATTTTCTCAAATGCTTCACAGGAAGCATCCATCACATCGGCCCCGCCCCCGCCATGTACATGCAGATCAATAAATCCAGGCCCCACCAAGGCTCCTTTACAATCAAGCACGGTATAAGACGTGCTGTCAGATGGTACGTCTCCCTGTTCCCCTCTGACGGCAAAGCGCTCGATCAAGCCATCACGAATATAGAGGTCTCCCGGGAGCACACGGCCTTCAATGACAAACTCTCCATTTTTCAGCAAGTATTTCTCCATTGATGTCCCTGTCCTTTCCTGCTTCTCCCAGTTTATGCACCCAATCCAAGGTCCTCATGCTGTGCAAAATGAAGGCACCCATCACAGTTGAAACAGGAGCAAACAGCACGTCGATCCAATCAGGGTTAACACGGCATCCCTTATATGCCGACTCATCGTTGTCCCCTATTTTCCCCGTACGTTCATAAGTACTGTTTCCCCAGGAATAGCTTGCTCAGCAAGGTGCAGCTCCAGCTCCTCCACCGCTTCACCGTTTGTGATCACAAGTGGAGTGATCGGACTTTTTGCTTTTTCCTCAACCAGTTCCAGTGAAAACTCAAGCAGCAGTTGTCCGGCCTCAACTTTGGTCCCTTCCTCTACATATACCCGGAAGCCTTCTCCTTTCATCATGACCGTATCCAAGCCGATGTGAAGCAGGAGTTCAACCCCCTGTCTGGTACGAAATCCCAAGGCATGTTTAGTAGGAAAAATTTGGACCAGCTCTCCATCCACCGGGGAAACAACTTTTCCGCCGGCAGGAATAATGGCCAGGCCATCTCCCATCATCTTTTCCGCGAACACAGGATCGGGAACTTCCGCCAGGGGAATCACCTTTCCTTCCAATGGCGCTTTTACCTCTAGTTCTTTTTTTGTTTTAAACAAGTTCTTTAGCATGTTCTGACTCCTTTCTTGTTGAACAGCCTGATTACCGTAAGGGTGAAGCTGCCATGCGCCTGAACGTATGCCTTTTTCCCCGGATGGCGATGGAGTAGGCAAAAATGTTTTCAGGCACGGCAACCCCATGATAACCGGCATCGCCAAGATGATGCACATCTGCCCCGGCCATTTTGGCGTGAAGGGCAATTTGCCGGATGGTTTGTTCATCTGCCCCTTCCTGACTGGTTCCAATCGTTGTCATCACTAAGGCGCCCTGTTGGTGAATATAGGCGATTTCACTAGCGTTGCATTAATTAATTCAT